>NZ_JBRKTB010000007.1:0-203520 GCF_053005425.1 Aeromonas sp. 25-248
TCAGAAGTGAAACGCTGTAGCGCCGATGGTAGTGTGGCATTCGCCATGCGAGAGTAGGACACTGCCAGGCACCCAATACAAGAAACCCCGCTCACTCGAGCGGGGTTTTTTATTGCCTGAAATTCACGTTATCCATCCATATCTGGTTGATTTACCACCACGATTGTATCGTTATACAACCTGATCAGCACAGGGCAGCTCCATGTTGACTATCCCATCTTCCAGCTGAATATCGATCTTGAAACCGAGCCGTTTGGCCAGATTGATCATGCCGCGATTGCTGGGCATGGTCATGCCAGAGAGCTGGCCTATGCCACGCTCTCTGGCATAGCGCACGATCTTTTCCATCATCAACTTGCCGAGCCCGAGCCCTTTCAAGTCTGAGCGGACCAGGATGGCAAACTCCGCATCCGATTGATCCGGGCTGGCAATGGCTCGCACCACTCCCAGGATCTGCTGGCTGAAAGGGCCGTCCTGACCCACGGCGACGAAGGCCATTTCCCGGTCATAATCGATCTGGGTCATGCGGGCCAGCTCCTCATGCCCCAGCTCCCCCACGTCGGCGAAAAAGCGTTTGTACCTGTCTTCATCAGACACCTGCCGCACGAACTGCTTGTGGGCCGGCTCGTCTTCGGGGCGGATGGGGCGCAGCAGCACATGACTCTGATCTTTCAGCCAGGCACCCTCTTCCAGTTCGGTGGGATAGGGGCGAATGGCCAGTGGCAGCACTTGTTGTCCTCGCTCTGCCAGGACGAGCCGGGCATCCAGGATCACCATCTCTTCGCCACAGGCCTGCAGCGGGTGCAGATCCAGTTCTTGTATCTCGGGGAAGGCCAGCAGCAGCTCGGAGAGCTGGCACAGCACCTGGCCGAGGGCGTCGATATCGAGCCGTACCGGACTGGCCTGCTCGCGGATCTTGCCATCCTTGAGGGCACCAATGATCTGGTAGCGAGCCAGTGCCTGGTTGAGGGGAGGAAGGGCCGCGACCATCTCACGGGGCTCGGCGCCGGATTCCCCGAGCAGGATGACGGGGCCGAAGACCGGATCCTGCTGCAAGCGGATCCGTAGCTCCAGACCCCCGCTGCGGCGTGCCATGCGTTGTACCAGAAGCCCTTCTATGCGGGCGCCAGGATCGTGCTGACGTACCCTGTCCAGAATGGCATCCGCCGCCTGGGCGACTTCCGCCGAGGTGCGCAGGTTCAGCATGACACCGTGTACATCGGATTTGTGGGCGATGTCGGGAGATCGCAGCTTCACCGCTACGGGGTAGCCGATCTGTTCTGCAGTCAGTGCGGCCTCGATGGCATCGGAAACGATCCAGGTCGCGAGGGTTGATAGCCCGGCTGCCTGCAAGATGGGATGGGCCAGGTGGGTGTCCAGCACCCGCTGCTGGCGCTCCAGCGCTTGCCCAAGGAGCTGCTGGCAGCGCTCGACATCGAGCCTGTCACCCTGCAGGGAGGCCGGTGTTTCCATCAACTGCTTCTGGTTGCGGCGATATTCCACCATGTGCATGAAGGCCGTGACGGCGCTTTCCGGGGTGCGATAGGTCGGGATGCCCGCATCATTGAACAGGCGTCTCCCCTCCTGGGCGGAGTATTCGCCTGCCCAGTTGGTCAGGATGTTGAATCGTCTGGCCCTGGGATGCTGCTTGATGAAGTCGATCAGGCTGCTGGCGAGGGTGACACCTCGGGCGGTGAGGGACGGTGCATGGATCAGCAGGATGGCATCGGCACCGTCCCCTTGGAGCAGCGTCTCGAGTGCACTCTTGTAGGCCTCGATATCTGCATCGCTGCCGATGTCGAGGGGTGGCATCGCCAGCTTGCCTCCCCGAGACAGCAGTACGTCTGCGGCCATGTTGGCGAGGCCGCGCCCATTGGAGAGGATGGCGAGCCGCTCCCCCTTGAGGGTCAGGGAGTGGCTCAGGGTCTCGACAGTGGCAAACAGTTCGTGGGTATCCCGGACGCGCAGCATGCCAGCCCGGCGGATGGCGGCATCATAGACATTGTCGAGACCGTTGGCCGGGTCATGCCGACCGCTCTTGAGGATCAGGATGGGTTTGTTGCGCGAGGCGGCACGGGCGGCGGAGAGAAAGTGCCTGGCATCGTGCAGCTTGTCCATGTAGATCAGGATGGCGCGGGTCGTCCCGTCCCGGGAGAGCTGATCCAGCAGTTGGCCAAAGTCGATGTCGCAATGATCGCCCAGGGAGATGAAGGCCGAGAAGCCGATTTCGCGCTGCTTGGCCCAATCCAGGATGGTGGTGCTGACCGCTGCCGACTGGGAGAGAAACGCGACCTGTCCCGGAGTCGCTGCAATGGGGGAAAAGCTGGCGTTGATACCCTGCCCGGGGAGCAGCATGCCCATGCTGTTGGGGCCGAGCAGCCGGATGCCGTATTGCTGGCACAGATGCTTGAGCCGCAGGCGCTCGTCAGTGGAGAACTGGGCGGCCAGTATGATGGCGGCTCCGGTTCCTTTCTTGCCGAGCTCCTCGATGAGCGGCAGTACCCGTTCGCGCCGGGTACAGACGATGGCGAGATCGGGGGAGAGGGGAAGGCTCTCTATGTCCGGATAGGCGAGCACGCCAGCGATGGCCTGGCTGCGGGGGGCTACGGGTAGTATAGGGCCCTGGAACTGACCCGCCAGCAGGTGCCGGATGACCACATGGCCTGCTTTCTGCGGATCACTGGAGGCGCCGATGACGGCGATCGAGTGAGGTTTGAAGAGCCGATCCAGGCCGCTTTGTTTCATGGGCACTCCTCGTGGTGGCCCCCGGGGCGAGGGGGACGGATGGTGCCAGTCTAATACGCTTTGCGTGCGGGTTCTGTGACCGATTGCGGATCACGATCTGGCCAGTGCGCTGGCGCGCAGATAAAAGCGCAGCTCCCCCTGAATGCATTGCACCGTGGCGAGGTGCCTGTCCTGGAGATAGATCTCCTGCTCCCGATCGAGTTCATGGCGCTGGACCCCGAGGCTTTGCAGATATTCTGCGAACAGGATGGCACTGCGGATTTCGACAAGATGCTGGCTCACGCTCTATTCCTTGATGGTGGCTGGATGGTGCCGGCCAGTGTCCCCTCTTCTCCCCCACTTTCATACTGATACATTTGACACTCACTGTGGCTCTGACGCCTGCCGGATCAGCGAAGGCCTCCCTGGCCGCGTGCAGTGTCCCAGAAGGCGCGGATCAACGGCTCTTCCAGCCGCTTCTTGAGCACGGCGATGCCGACGTCGAACGCCTTGAGCGCCGGTTTGGGCTCGACCACACGCACCTTGTCCCCCATGGGGCTGTGATCGATGACGGCGGCAGGCACGACACCTACACCGAAGCCGAGGGCCACCATGGCGACGATGCCCTCGTTGCCCGCCACTTCTGCATAGATGTTGGGAGCTATCCCCTTGTTGCGAAACCATTGATCACAGCGCTTTCGGGCCAGCCCCTGTTCGGAGAGGATCAGCGGCAGGCGCTCCCAGTCAGGTTCGCCCTGGGGGAACCACTGACCCTGCTGGGGGGCATTGCGGGGGGCGATGAACACCAGAGGGACTTGTTGCAGGCTGGCGAATTCCAGCTTGGACGAGAGCGCATCCGGCCTCGCTGCGATGGCGAGATCGGCTTCGTCAGCCAGGATCTTATCCACTGCCAGTGCCGGGTCGCCGGTCTCCAGCTTGATCTCCAGCTGGGGATAACGGCGACGAAAGCGTTCCAGTACCTCGGGCAGCAGAAAGTAGCTGGCGGTGACCGAGCAGAACACCCGCAGCCGCCCTTGCAGCGGCTCGTCGCTGCGCTTGAGCTCCTGTTTGAGTTGGCGCCACTCCTGCAGCAAGGCACCGCCAAACTCCCGTAGCTTGTCACCAGCAGGGGTGAGCCGCACCGAGCGGTTGTCCCGCTCGAAGAGCACGCAGCCGGTCTCCTGCTCCAGTCGCTGGATGGCGCGGCTCAGGGTGGAGGGGCTGACCGCCATGGCATCGGCGCTTTTGCCGAAGTGGAGGGAGTCGGCGAGGTGGAGAAACAGTTCGAGATTGCGAAGGTCCATCTTTTTATTCCTGCGGCGTTGTCAGGCTCCCTGTAGCACGATGGCTCGGCGGCGGGAGATTACGGGAAATCACATTTCAATTCCTGCAACGTACTGTTTCGAATATATCAGTTCAGGCAATAAGTGTCCCGCGCTATAGTGGTTTCGACAACGCCGCTATCCGGCATGGAATCAATCGAACGGAGCAATCACCATGGCTAACTATTTCAACACCTTGAACCTGCGTCAGCAGTTGGCCCAGCTGGGCAAGTGTCGTTTCATGCAGCGCGAAGAGTTCGCGGACGGCTGCAACGTGCTGAAGGGCAAGAAGGTGGTGATTGTGGGCTGTGGCGCCCAGGGCCTGAACCAGGGTCTGAACATGCGCGACTCCGGGCTGGACATCTCCTACGCCCTGCGCAAGGCCGCCATCACCGAGAAGCGCGCCTCCTGGCAGAAGGCTACCGACAACGGCTTCGTGGTCGGCACCTATGAAGAGCTGATCCCGACCGCCGATCTGGTGCTGAACCTGACTCCGGACAAGCAGCACTCCGACGTCGTCAAAACCGTGATGCCGCTGATGAAGCAGGGCGCCGCTCTGGGCTACTCCCACGGCTTCAACGTGGTGGAAGAGGGTCAGCAGATCCGTTCCGACATCACCGTCGTGATGGTTGCACCCAAATGCCCGGGCACCGAAGTGCGTGAAGAGTACAAGCGTGGTTTCGGCGTACCGACCCTGATCGCCGTCCACCCGGAGAACGATCCCCAGGGTGAGGGCATGGCCATCGCCAAGGCGTGGGCCTCTGCTACCGGTGGCGACCGTGCCGGCGTGCTGGAATCTTCCTTCGTCGCGGAAGTGAAATCCGACCTGATGGGCGAGCAGACCATTCTGTGCGGCATGCTGCAGGCCGGTTCCCTGCTCTGCTACGACAAGCTGGTTGCCGAGGGCACCGACCCGGCCTATGCCGGCAAGCTGATCCAGTTCGGCTGGGAGACCATCACCGAGGCCCTGAAGCAGGGCGGCATCAGCCTGATGATGGACCGTCTCTCCAACCCGGCCAAGCTGCGTGCCTTCGAGCTCTCCGAGCAACTGCGCACCCTGATGCGTCCGCTGTTCGAGAAGCACATGGATGACATCATCGCCGGCGAGTTCTCCCGCGGCATGATGGCTGACTGGGCCGAAGACGATGCCAAGCTGTTCGGCTGGCGCGAAGAGACCGGCAAGTCCGCCTTCGAGAATGCCCCTGCCTATGCCGGCAAGATCGCCGAGCAGGAGTACTTCGACAATGGCGTGGTCATGGTGGCCATGGTCAAGGCGGGTGTCGAGCTGGCGTTCGAAACCATGGTGGCCTCCGGCATCTATGAAGAGTCCGCCTACTACGAGTCTCTGCACGAGCTGCCGCTGATCGCCAACACCGTCGCCCGCAAGCGTCTGTACGAAATGAACGTGGTCATCTCCGATACCGCGGAGTACGGCAACTACCTGTTCGCCAACGCCGCCGTGCCGCTGCTGCGTGAGCACTTCATGCCGACCCTGCAAGCAGGGGACCTGGGCAGTGCCCGTGCCGAGAGCAAGGCGGTGGACAACCTGGCCCTGCTGGCTGCCAACGAAGCGACCCGCAACCACCCGATCGAGAAGATCGGCCAGACCCTGCGTGGTTACATGAAGGACATGAAGCGTATTGCCGTCGGCGGTTAAGCCTTCGCTGAGCGGCATCGGAAGGGGCGGGGATGACGATCCCCGTTACTGGCTGGCTTAGACACCTGGCCTGTCGTCCGGATGATGCAAACAGACAGATTGAAGCCTATAAAAAAGCCCCGCTCATCGAGCGGGGCTTTTGCATTCTGGAGGGCGGGAGCAATCAGGCCTTCCAGGCTTTCCAGGTGTTGATCAGGCCGTTGGTGGAGCCGTCGTGGCTGGTGACGGCCTCATCGGTGCCCAGCTCCGGCAGGATCTTGTTGGCCAGCTGTTTGCCCAGCTCCACACCCCACTGGTCGAAGGAGAAGATGTTCCAGATTGCGCCCTGTACGAAGATCTTGTGCTCGTACATGGCGATCAGGGAGCCGAGGGTTTTCGGGGTCAGCTGCTTGAACAGGATGGAGTTGGTCGGGCGGTTGCCTTCGAACACCTTGAACGGCACCAGATCCTTGACCTGCTCCAGGGTCTTGCCGGCGGCCAGGAACTCGGCCTCCACCGCTTCCTTGCTCTTGCCGAAGGCCAGGGCCTCGGTCTGGGCGAAGAAGTTGGCCAGGAGCTTCGGATGGTGGTCACCGATGGGGTTATGGCTGATGGCCGGCGCCAGGAAGTCGCAGGGGATCAGCTTGGTGCCCTGATGGATCAACTGGTAGAAGGCGTGCTGGCCGTTGGTACCCGGCTCACCCCAGATGATGGGGCCGGTCTGGTAGTCCACCGGATTGCCGTCGCGGTCCACGTACTTGCCGTTGGACTCCATGTTGCCTTGCTGGAAGTAGGCAGGGAAGCGATGCATGTACTGATCGTACGGCAGGATAGCTTCGGACTCGGCACCATGGAAGTTGTTGTACCACAGGCCGATCAGGGCCAGCAGTACGGGCACGTTCTGTTCATAGGCGGCAGTGGCGAAGTGCATGTCCATCTCGAAGGCGCCTTGCAGCAGGGCCTCGAAGTGCTCGAAGCCGAGGGAGAGGGCGATGGGCATGCCGATGGCGGACCAGGAGGAGTAGCGGCCGCCGACCCAGTCCCAGAACTCGAACATGTTGTCGGTGTCGATGCCGAACTCGGCCACGGCCTTGCCGTTGGTCGAGAGGGCGGCGAAGTGCTTGGCAACGTGGGCCTTGTCACCGGCATGACCGAGGAACCAGTCGCGGGCGGTCAGGGCGTTGGTCATGGTCTCTTGGGTGGTGAAGGTCTTTGAGGCCACCAGGAACAGGGTGGTTTCCGGATCGATCTTCTTGAGCGTCTCGGCGATGTGGGTGCCGTCAACGTTGGAGACGAAGTGCATCTCCAGGTGATTCTTGTAGGGGCGCAGGGCCTCGGTGATCATGACGGGGCCCAGATCGGAGCCACCAATGCCGATGTTGACCACGTGCTGGATGGCCTTGCCGGTATAGCCCTTCCACTCGCCACCGATGACCTTCTCGCAGAAGCCCTTCATCTTGGCCAGTACGGCGTTCACTTCCGGCATCACGTCCTTGCCGTCAACCTCGATGGGACGGTCGGAGCGGTTGCGCAGGGCGGTGTGCAGTACGGCGCGCCCTTCGGTCATGTTGATCTTGTCGCCGTTGAACATGGCGTCGATGGCGCTGCGCAGATCGGTCTCGCCAGCTAGGTTCACCAGCAGCTTGAGGGTCTCTTCGGTGATCAGGTTCTTGGAGTAGTCGACCAGGATGTCGCCACCGAAGGTGAGGGAGAACTTGTCAAAACGCTTGGGATCCTGTGCGAACAGATCCTTGAGACGCATCTCCTTGTTGGCTGCAAAATGGGCTTCCAGTGCCTGCCAGGCCTGGGTCCGGGTTGGATTGATATTTTTCATAGGATTATCAGTCTTCCAAGTTGTGTTTGAACCTTGCAGGCAAGGCTCCCGCCAAACCTTATTATGCGAGCATTATACCGGGCACTCCGTGCGCCCCGTGTAACAGAGCATTACCAATTGTCTGCAACGAGGGAGTGTACAACCAAAACAGTGCGATTATGAGTCACCCAGTACCCCGGGATCTTGCGTTCGCGCATGCTTGTTCGGGTTGAAAAGGCTTTCATTTCAAGGGGAGCACGGCCGTGGCGCTGGAAAGCTGGCGTGACAGATAAAAGGGTATTCAACAGACGCTCATCGGACGGTTTTTTGAGCAGGCGCAAATGGCGGGCAACAGACGCTGGCTACCATATGAGCCGAATGGACGAGATCTCCCAGGGATGGCCAAGGTATGGAATCAATGGTGTGGAATGAGGAGATCGAGATGAAAGCCCTGTTATCCCTGTTTGTCCTGAGCCTGATCGCCACCGGCCTCATCGGTTTGCTGACCCTGACGCTGGCCAATGCGGCGCCGACGCTGGAGATCCGCGTGTTGGCGGTGATCGGAGCCGTGCTGGGGGGCTATGTGCTGATGCAGCCCCTGCTCAACCGGGTTGCACGCCGGCTGGGGTGAGAACACGGTGCGTAAGACCGGCCTGTGGCCGTTTTTTTTCATGTCGCAGAAGGCAGAAACGACAGTGCCAGCCCGAAGGCTGGCACTGGAGAACGCACACCGAGGATCAATCCGCCGTCTTCTGCATGTGGACCACACGCTGGGGGAAGGGGATCTCGATGCCCTCAGCGTCGAAGGTGAGCTTCACCTTCTCGTGGAAGTCGAACCAGACACCCCAGTAATCACCGGTCTTGACCCAGGGACGCACCACGATGTTGACTGAGGAGTCGGCCAGCGCGGCAACGGCAATGGTGGCTGCCGGCTCCTTCAGGATGCGGGGCTCTTCGCTCACCAGCCGCTCCAGGATCTGTTTGGCCTTGCGGAGATCCGAGCCGTAGCCGATGCCGAAGGTCATGTCGACGCGGCGGGTATCCATGCGCGAGTAGTTGACGATGGTGCCGTTGAGGATGGCGGAGTTCGGCACTACCACCATCTTGTTGTCACCGGAGGTGAGGGTGGTGGTGAAGAGCTGGACCGATTGCACAACGCCATTGGTACCTGCCACCTCGATAAATTCCCCTGCCTTGATGGGGCGGAAGATGATGAGCAGGAAACCGGCGGCAAAGTTGGAGAGAGAGCCCTGCAGCGCCAGACCGATGGCCAGACCGGCGGCACCGATAATGGCGACGAAGGAGGCGGTCTGCACCCCGACCCGGCCCAGGGCGGCGATCACCACGAACACCAGGATGGTGTATTTGAGGATGCTGCCGACGAAGTGGGTGACGGTGGTGTCCAGCTTGCGGGTCTGCATCACCTTGACCACGCCACCGCTGAGAAGGTTGGCTGCAATGTAACCGACCAGCAGGGTGATCAGGGCGGCGGCGATGTTGACCGCATACTCGATGATCAGCCCCTGGTTGTTGGTCAGCCAGGTCTGTGCTTCGGTAATGATCTCGGGTTCCATAGGATGTCCTGTTGGTGTGAAGATTTATGGCAGATGAATCTAACACTTGAGCGCGACAAGCTGGGTCGCATCTGGTGCTTGTCTCTTCTTTTGTGCCACAAAAAGCAAGGGAGGCCAAGGCCTCCCGTTTTGTCACAACCCTGCTGGCGCAGGGACGCTGGGCATGTGCGCACTCAGCTTTGCAGCTGCTGGCTGCGGATAAACTGCCACTGATCTTCAAACCCGGCGGTGGGTTTGATTATGAGCTCGGAGCAGACGTGCATTGGTTGATGCGGTCTGCTGGCTCAGCTTTGCAGCAGCTGGCTGCGGATAAACTGCCACTGATCTTCAAACCCGGCGGTGGGCTTGATTGTGAACTCCGAGCGGACGTGCATTGGTTGATGCGGTCTGCTGGCTCAGCTTTGCAGCAGCTGGCTGCGGATAAACTGCCACTGATCTTCAAAGCCGGCAGTGGGCTTGATTTTGAACTCCGAGCGGACGAACTGGCTGATGCGGCCCTCGGTATAGGCCAGCAGCAGGTTGGCCAGCATGGTCTCGTCGAGCTGGAAGCCCTGGCCTTCCCGCAGCCGTTTCTCGCGCAGTACCTGCTTGATCTGGGTCTCCAGCTTGTCGAACAGAATGCTGATGCGATCCCGCAGCCGATCGTGTTCGCCCAGCAGGGCATCGCCATTGAGAATGCGGGTGATGCCGGGGTTGCGCTCGGCGAACACCAGCAGCAGCTGCAGTATGTGATGGCAGCGGGCCATGGTGTCCTTCTCTTCGGCCATGATCAGGTTGACCCGTGACAGCAGGGAATCCTCGATAAAGTCGATCAGCCCCTCGAACATCCTCGCCTTGCTGGGAAAATGCCGGTAGAGGGCCGCCTCGGACACGCCCACCTCGGCCGCGAGGCGTGCCGTGGTGATGCGCTGGCCCGGGCTGGTTTCCAGCATGTGGGCGAGTGCCTGCAGGATCTGATCGCGCCGACTCTGTTTCTGGTTACTGCTTGCCATGGATTCCCCTAAAAAAACAATGGCTTGATTCTATTATTTGGCACGTGCCCCAGGGGGCCGTGTGGTCTTGTTATTGGCGACCAGAAGAACCAAACCCGCCTTCACCCCGTTCACTCTGATTGAATTCGTCGACCAACTGGAAGCTGGCCTGTACCACTGGCAGGATCACCAGCTGGGCGATGCGCTCGCCAGGCTGCATGGTGAAGCTGTCGTTGCCACGGTTCCAGACCGAGACCATCAACTGACCCTGGTAGTCGGAGTCGATGAGGCCGACCAGGTTGCCCAGTACGATGCCGTGCTTATGGCCGAGGCCGGAGCGGGGCAGGATGGTGGCGCACAGACCCGGATCCTGGATGTGAATGGCCAGCCCGGTCGGCACCAGCGTGGTGTCGCCAGGGGCCAGGGTCAGCGGGGCATCCAGCAGGGCGCGCAAGTCCATGCCAGCGGAGCCCGGTGTGGCGTAAGCGGGCAGCGGGAAGTCGGTGCCGATGCGGGCATCCAGGATTTTCAGTTCAATTTGTGTCGTCATGAATCTTTTTCAATTGGATCGCCTGGCGATCGGGTGGTACAGCAGGAGCCTGGGGCTCCCGGCATGTTCAATGGGCTCAGGGTCGATAATGGCGTGCAATCAGGGCGACAAGATGACGGGCGAGCGTCAGCTTATCGGCCAGGGGCAGGGCGGCTTGACCCCCTTGCCAGAAGACGGTCAGGGCGTTGTCATCGGCATTGAAACCCTGGCCTGCACGGGACACATCGTTGGCGGCGATCATGTCCAGCCGCTTACGTCGAAGTTTGTCGAGGGCGTATTGTTCCACATCCACGGTTTCGGCGGCAAATCCGACGGTGAAGGGTTTGTCTGACAACGCCCCCACATCGGCGATGATGTCGGGGTTTTTGACCAGGGTCAGCTGCATCTGGTCGTTGTCGCCGGTCTTCTTGATCTTTTGCTCGGCCACCTGGGCGGGACGGTAGTCGGCGACGGCAGCGCAGCCGATAAAGAGGTCGCACTCACCGACCCGGCTCATCACTGCTTCGTGCATCTGCAGGGCACTCTCCACATCGATGCGGGTAACGCCGGCCGGGGTGGCCAGTGCCACCGGGCCGCTCACCAGGGTCACCTCCGCGCCCGCTTCGCGCGCGGCGCGGGCGATGGCGTAGCCCATCTTGCCGGAGCTGTGGTTGCTGATATAGCGCACCGGATCCAGCGCCTCGCGGGTCGGCCCGGCGGTGAGCAGCAGCCTGATGCCTGCCAGGAGCGGTTCGGCGGCGAGCTGCTGGCAGCAGCGTTCCACCAGTTCCAGGGGATCCAGCATCCGGCCCGGGCCCACGTCGCCGCAGGCCTGGCTGCCGGAGTCTGGCCCCCACAGCTGAATGCCGCGCTCGGCTAGGGTCTGAAGGTTGGCCTGGGTGGCGGCGTTGCGATACATCTGCTGGTTCATGGCTGGCGCCAGGGCGACAGTCGCCGGGGTGGCAAGGCAGAGGGTGGTGAGCAGCTCGTCCGCCATGCCGGCGGCCATGCGGGCCATCAGATTGGCGCTGGCGGGGGCGATCAGCACCAGATCGGCCCACTTGGCCAGCTCGATGTGGCCCATGCCCGCCTCGGCAGCCGGGTCGAGCAGACTGTCGGCCACCGGGTGGCCTGAGACGGCTTGCAGGGTCAGCGGGGTGATGAACTCCTTGGCGGAGCGGGTCATCACCACTCGCACCTCGGCCCCCTGATCTTTTAGGCGACGTACCAGTTCGGCACTCTTGTAGGCGGCGATCCCGCCACTGACACCCAACAGGATGCGTTTATCGGCCAATCTCATCTGCTGCTTCTCTTCCGGCTCACTCTGACTGGTCGGCTAAGATAGCACAGGCAATGGGTGGCGACAGAGGCTGACATGGGGGAGTTGTGGTCGGGCTCGCGGGATTCTTTGCTATGTTTTCTCTCAATAGCCATCAGGGAGAGACAAATGAGCATCAAGGAGTGGCCGGAAGAGGAGCGCCCGAGGGAAAAGCTGCTGCGCCGAGGGGCGGCGACGCTCTCCGATGCCGAACTGCTGGCCATCTTCTTGCGCACCGGGGTCAGTGGGTTGAGTGCGGTGGATCTCTCTCGCCAGTTGTTGCAGCAGTTTGGTTCCCTGCGGGCACTGCTGGGAGCCGAGCAGCAGGATTTTTGTGGCGCTCACGGGCTGGGACCTGCCAAGTATGCCCAGTTGCAGGCGGTGCTGGAGATGGGGCGGCGCCATCTGGCCGAACAGTTGCAACGGGGAGAGGCGCTCACCTCGCCCGGGCTTACCCGTGACTTTCTGCAAGCCCAGTTGCGGGATCGGGGGCGGGAGGTGTTCGCCCTGCTGCTGCTCGACAACCAGCACAGGGTCATCCGGTTTGTCGAACTTTTTTACGGCACCCTCGACTCGGCGAGCGTCTGGCCCAGAGAAATCGTGCAGATCGCGCTCAAACATAATGCAGCCGCCGTGATTCTGGCGCATAATCACCCGTCCGGCGTGGCCGAGCCCAGTCGGGCGGACCGCCAGATCACGGATCGGATCCTGGCCGCCCTGGCCCTGGTCGATATCAGAGTGCTTGATCACCTGGTGATCGGTGATGGCATCACGGTTTCTTTCGCAGAGCGTGGTTGGTTGTGACTGGGCTCTGGCACTGTATTAGTTGATCTTTGATCACGGATGCTGTATAAAATGCCGCCTTCTGTTTGCCCCGCAATCGAAGGCCAGCGGGGCAGATATTTGCTCGAGCAATGAAGTAAGATTTGGAGAGACTGACATGTCTAGAGTATGCCAAGTAACCGGCAAGCGCCCGGCAGTTGGTAACAACCGTTCGCACGCTAACAACGCTACCAAGCGTCGTTTCCTGCCGAACCTGCACACTCACCGTTTCTGGGTTGAGAGTGAAAAACGCTTCGTGAGCCTGCGCGTATCCGCAAAAGGCATGCGTATCATCGACAAGCGCGGCGTTGAAGTGGTTCTGGCTGAACTGCGTGCCAGCGGCGTTAAGGTATAAGGAATTAGATCATGGCTAAAGGTATTCGCGATAAGATTCGCCTGAACTCCAGCGCCGGTACTGGTCACTTCTATACCACTACCAAGAACAAGCGCACCATGCCCGAAAAAATGGAGATCAAGAAATTTGATCCCGTGATTCGTCAGCATGTGATCTACAAAGAAGGCAAAATCAAGTAATTACTTGGTTTCGCTGCAAAAACCCGGCCTCGTGCCGGGTTTTTTTATGGCTGGAATTCAGTACACTGCCGATTCGAAGGGAGGCTAGCCATGTTCAAACTGAGCCGCAAAGGCTGGAACAACGTGATCATCGTGGTCGTGTTGATCGTCATTACCCTGTTGCACCGACTGGAGCAGGCCCAGCAGGAGAACAGTGCCAAACGCGCGCGTCCGCTGTTGCCGGAGAGCGCCGTGGTGCTGACCTGGCAGGGGCCGAGCTGGCAGATAGAGCGTATCGGCCAGGGCTGGCGCAGCGCGCCGGATCTGGGGCTTGGCAGCGCCCAGCTGGCGGCCCGCATCGAGATGTGGCAAGGCTGGCTGCTGCCCCCCGGCGAGCCCGTGCGCGGCACCCCGGTGACCCTCAAGATCTGGATCGCCGGACAGAGTGATCCGGTGGAAGTCGGGCTCTATCAGGACGACGGCAAGTTTGCCGCTCTGCTGCCCTCCTCGACCTGGCTCAGCTTGAGTCAGGCGCAATACCGTGACCTGATGCGTCCCATTCCCTGAACGAGAACGAGAGATCGCCCATGCCTGAATTACCGGAAGTCGAAGTCAGCCGCCAGGGCATCTCCCCCTGGCTTACCGGCATCAAGGTGACCCGCGTGGTGGTGCGGGACGGCCGCCTGCGTTGGCCCGTGCCCGGCGAGATCCAGGAGCTGGTGGATCTCGTCATCCACCGCGTCAGCCGCCGCGCCAAATACCTGTTGCTGGAGACCGACTTCGGCACCGCCATCCTGCATCTCGGGATGTCCGGCAGCCTGCGGGTGCTGGACATCGGCACCCCGGCCGAGAAGCACGATCATGTGGATATCGAGCTGGCCAACGGCAAGCTGCTGCGGCTCAACGATCCGCGCCGTTTTGGCGCCCTGCTGTGGACCCGCGAACCGGCCGAGGCCCATGCCCTGCTCGCCAAGCTGGGGCCGGAACCCCTCACCGACGCCTTCCATGCCGATTACCTGCGGGAGCGGGCGAAGGGGCGCAGCACCGCCATCAAGCAGTTCCTGATGGACAACCACGTGGTGGTCGGGGTAGGCAACATCTACGCCAACGAGGCGCTCTATGCCGCCGGCATTCATCCCAGGCGGGCGGCGGGCAACATCAGCGCCGAGCGGCTGGGCACCCTGGTGAGCGAGATCAAGCGGGTGTTGGCCGAGGCCATTCGCCAGGGGGGCACCACCCTCAAGGATTTCACCAGCGCCGACGGCAAGCCGGGCTATTTCGTCCAGCAGCTGCAGGTTTACGGCCGTGGCGGCCAGCCCTGTTTCCACTGCCACACCCTGCTCACCGAGGTGAAGATGGGCCAGCGAACCACGGTGTTCTGCTCCCACTGCCAACGCTGAAAGCGGGATTTTTGAGCCGGAACCGGCCAAGTTGTAAGAGAGTATTTCCGGTCTGTTGAAGCGGCGTCAGCCCATGACTACTATCTCGCCAGTTCAGGCTGCGAGGTAATAAAATGACAGCTAAATCAATAGACTGGGAACATTTATCCCGGCAGGGGCACTATTGTGCCCACGATATGGCCCGCTTCCTCTATCCCGAAGACAGCGCCCGCAAGACCTTCAATCGCGGCAAGTTTTTGCTGCGCAGTCTGCTCTACCGTGCGCAGTTGAACCGGGTGTTCGAGCTGTTCCAGAGCGCCCCCCTGCGGGCGCTTCCCGCCCGCCACCCCGAGCTGCTCGACAAGCCGATGCGCCCCTATCGCTTCGCCTGCTCGACGGTGAACCAGCGGGTCAAGATGGTGGAGGATCACTACCGCCTGCTGCTGGGCCTGTACCCCGAGCTCATCGACCCGCTCTATCTGGGGGAGGGGATAGTGCTGGGCCATTATCCCGATGGCGGCTGGCGCATCGTGCTGCGTCACGACGGCACCTTCCGCAGGGAGGCGGAGCTGGCCCTCTCCATCGTCAACGCGCGGGGGGAGCGACTCTACAGCTGTGCCTTCTCCCTGGCGGGCAACGAACAGGAGCTGGCCCTGGTGATCGGGTCGGTGCAGGGGCCAGAGCCCTGTGTCGAGCAGCCCCAGGAGCAGGTGCGGGCATTGACCCGGGCGGGTCAGGGTCTGAGACCCAAGTCGCTGGTGGTGATGCTGGTGATGGCGCTGGCCGGGGCCATGGGGGCCCACCGGGTCTGTGCGGTGCGCATGAAGGCCCACATCTTCCAGGCAAGACGGTATAGCAAGAAGAAGAAAGCCTGCCTGCAGGCGGACTACGACGAGCTGTGGCAGGAGTTTGGCGCCCTCGATCAGGACGCCAACTTCGTGCGGCTGCAACCCGTGGTGCGCAAGCCGCTGGAGGAGGTGGCCGCCAAGAAGCGGGCCATGTACCGGCGCCGTTACGAGTGGCTCGATCAGCTGGAGCTGGCGATCCGCCAGCAGTTTGCCCGCAGCTAGGCGTGCAGTGCGTTGATGCAACAAGGGCTACCCGCGGGTAGCCCTTGTTCGTTTCTGCCCATCAGGGGAGGGGATTAGCGCTGCTGTCTGGCGGCAATGGCCTGGGCCACCAGGGGGTCGACGAACTGGTGGATGTCACCTCCGTGCAGCGCCACCTCCTTCACCAGGGTGGAGGAGATGAAGGAGTTCTCCTCCGCCGGGGTAAGGAAGACGCTCTCCAGGGTAGGCATCAGGCGACGGTTCATGTTGGCGAGCTGGAACTCGTATTCGAAGTCGGAGACGGCGCGCAGGCCGCGGATCAGCACGTTGGCCTGCTGCTCCCTGGCAAAATCCACCAGCAGGCCGGAGAAGCCCACCACCTTGACGTTGGGCAGGTGAGCCGTCACCTGCCTAGCCAGCTGAACGCGCTCCTCGAGATCGAACAGCGGCCGTTTGCTCGGGCTGTTGGCCACCCCGACCACCACCTCGTCGAACAGTCTGGCGGCGCGGCCAATGAGATCGGTATGGCCGTTGGTGATGGGATCGAAGGTGCCGGGATAGATTACCTTGTTGGTCATGCTGCTGATTCCTGAAACCGGAAAACTGGTCGCATTATAGGGGCTGTTGCCGGTTTGTCGCGACCGGGATGGCGCGGATTTCTGGCGCTGATCGGCGGCCGGGGTCGCACAAATCGGAGCCCCGTGGCGTCTTCGCTTGAGAATCGCCCTGCATCAGGCAAGAATACCCGCATCGCGCATCAAGCCTCCTTCGCTGGTGACAGGGAGCATAGGGATTTTTTATGAAACGTATTCTGGTAGTCCGCAATGACAAGATTGGTGACTTCATGCTGGCGTGGCCGAGCTTTGCCATGCTCAAGCGCTCCATGGAGTGTCATGTGACTGCCCTGGTTCCCGCCTACACGGCGCCCCTGGCCCGCCTCTGCCCCTGGATCGACGAGATCATCCTGGATCCGGGTGCCCGGGCCGACAAGGAGCAGCAACGCGCCCTGCTGGCGCGCATCAAGGCGGCCGCCTTCGATGCCTCCATCTGCCTCTTCTCCAACACCCGCAATGCCAAGCTGGTGTGGAAGGCGCACATTCCCTACCGGCTGGCCCCCGCCACCAAGCTGGCCCAGGTACTCTACAACCAGCGCCTGGTGCAGCGCCGCTCCCGCTCCCAGAAGCCGGAGTACGAATACAACCTGGATCTGGTGCGCCGCTTCCTCGCCGATCAGCATCAGACCGTGGTGGAGCCACAGGGCCCCTACCTCGACTTCGACCCCGAGAGCCTGCTGCAGGTGCGCGAGCAGGTCGCCGCCCGTCTCAGGCTCGACGCCAGCCGCCCCTGGCTGATGGTGCATGCGGGCAGCGGTGGCTCGGCCAACAACCTCTCCATCGAGCAGTACTCGCGCCTCATCATCAAGCTCAACCAGGCCTGTCCCGAGTTGCAGTGCGTGCTGACGGCAGGCCCGGGGGAGGAGGGGAAGGCGGAGCAGTTGGCGGCCGAACTGCTGGCCCATGGGGGCAACGGCTGGATCTATCGCTCCGACGAGGGGCTGCCGAAGTTCTGCCAGGTGATGGCCAACGCCGCCCTGTTCGTGGCGGGCAGCACTGGGCCCCTGCACATCGCCGCGGCCATGGACGTGCCGACCGTCGGCTTCTTCCCGGCACACCGTTCGGCGACGCCGCTGCGCTGGCGGCCGCTCAATGGCGAGGGGCGCCATCTGCCCTTCAGCCCGCCGGAAGACAGCGACCACCCGGAGGACATGAGCCAGCTCGATCCCAAGGCCATGGCGGCAGAGATCGCCCGCTGGGCGCCGCCCTTCTGGCGCGCCGAGCGCTGAGAGCGCACACAGAACATACAGACAGGGCCCCGCGGGGCCCTGTCTTGTATGGGGATGCGCCCCGCTGGTAGACCGGCCTACCGGGCGTGGTCCCCGACAGCCCCCTTGACGGGCCTGCCCGGGCCCCGGGCAGGGGAAACCTGTCGGTATAAGCCGGAGTCGGGTCATGTTGCCAATATCCATGCATTCGGCTTATAGCGGCCAGTTTTCGTCCGTGGCGCCCGGGTTTGCGCCGTGAGCGGCCCCGCGAGGGCTGCGCCCGCTCCACGGCAATAGGGTTTGCCCCTTGTCCCGCTGGAACAAGGGGTGAGTGATTAATGGGATGTTTGAGGCGCGATGCCCTATTTCGGCTGCTGGGGCTGCTGGCGAACCCAGAGATCGGCGTATTTGACGAAGGTGGAGTGGGCGGAGAGGATGGCCAGCAGCAGGCCCTGCTTGCCGTCGAGGAAACCGGCCTTGAGCAGGTACATCTTGAGGAAGCAGCCGACGGCGTGGACCAGCCCCTGGCCGAGGGATCCCTTCTTGCCGCGGGCGGTGCGCTGATCGGCCCATGCGCGGGCATAGCCGGCGGATTTGACCAGGTAGTGTTCCAGATCCCGGTAGGTGTAGTGGAGGAGGTCGCCCTGCAGGTTGACGATCTTCATGTTGGCGCGCACCTCCACCTTCTCGTGTACCAGCGCCTCGTTGTAGCCGGTCAGCGCCTTGGGGTAGAGGCGCAGCACCCGATCCGGGTACCAGCCGCTGTGGCGGATGAAGCGGCCGAACACCCAGGAGAGGCGCGGGATGGAGTAGATGGTGTCGCTGGCCGGGTTGGCCATGACCCCCTGGATGGCTTCCCTGAGTTCCGGGGTGAGCCGCTCGTCCGCGTCCAGCCACAGCACCCACTCCGACTGGACATGGGACTGGGCGAGGCGGCGCTGACGGCCGAAACCGGGCCAGGTGGTGTTGACGAAGAAGCGGGCGCCAAATTCGGCGGCGATGGCCGGGGTGTCATCCTGACTGCCGGAGTCGAGAATGACGATTTCATCCGCCAGGCCTTCGAGGGAGGCGAGGCAGGCACGGAGGTTGTCGGCTTCGTTCTTGACGATCAGGACGGCCGCCAGGGTCGGTTTTTTCACAGGCAAGGGACTCTTGTTGGTGCCCGGCGGGCGGGTCATGCTCGGATTGGCGCCCATTCTAGCCTAAAACCCCGCGCGGGGCATGACCCGAGGGCCCGGTGGGCCCGCTTTTGAATGCGGGGGAAGGGGATATCTGCTACCCGGCAGTCGGTGGCCCAGGGCACGCCGTGTCCGGGTCGAAGAGGGCCTCAGGAGGGATGCGCGGGGGAGCAGATCCTGCCAGGGAGGCGTTTTGCGGGAGCAGACGGGTATCTTCTGTTATTTCTTCGGCCTTTCTTGGGGCATAATCTCGCCCAGTAATGATCAACAGCCGGGCCAGTCCCGAGAGAAGACGCGCGATGAAGATATTGGTGATCGGCCCCTCCTGGGTCGGCGACATGGTGATGTCCCAGAGCCTCTACAAGGCGCTCAAGAGCAACCACCCGGGCAGCGAGCTCCATGTGATGGCGCCAGCCTGGTGCGTTGCGCTGCTGGAGCGCATGCCCGAGGTGGACAAGGCCATCCCCATGCCGCTTGGCCACGGTGACTTCAAGCTGGGGGCACGCCGCCGCCTTGGCAAGCAGCTGGCCACGGAGCAGTACGATCAGGCCATCATCCAGCCCAACTCCATGAAGTCGGCCCTCATCCCCTGGTTTGCCAGGATCCCGGTGCGCACCGGCTGGAAGGGGGAGCACCGCTTCGGTCTGCTCAACGACATGCGCAGCAACAAGCAGGCCTTCCCGCTGATGGTGGAAGGCTATGTGGCTCTGGCCTACCCCAAGGGGCAGATGAAGAGTCGGGACGACATTCCCGCTATTCCCCATCCCTCCCTGCACGTGGATCTCATCAACCAGGGCAAGGCGCTGGAGCGGCTCGGCCTGAATCGTGCCCGCCCTGTGCTGGTACTCTGTCCGGGGGCCGAGTTCGGCCCGGCCAAACGCTGGCCGGAAGGGCACTACGCCGTGGTGGCGCAAAAGCACCTCGACGAGGGATGGCAGGTATGGATCTTCGGCTCGGGCAAGGACGTGGACGTGGCCAACACCATCCGCGATCGGATCAACCCCCTGTCGCGCCCCAACTGCCACGTGCTGGCGGGCAAGACCAGCCTGCACGAGGCGATCGACCTGATGGCGCTGGCCGGTCGGGTCATCGCCAACGACTCGGGCCTGATGCACGTGGCGGCCGCCCTCAACCGGCCGCTGATCGGCGTCTACGGTTCCACCTCGCCCCTCTATACCCCACCGTTGGCGGACAGGGTCGAGATCGTCCACACCGACATCGAGTGCCGCCCCTGCTTCAAGCGCACCTGCAAGTTCGGCCACCTCAAGTGCCTGATCGAACTGATGCCGGAACAGGTCATCGAGGCGGGAAATCGGCTGGAGCGTGGGGAAACGGCAGATCTGACCATAGTGCGGCAGCCGGTGGAATCCTCCGCTGCTGTACCAGGTAATAGCTAGCATGATCTACCGGTTGCTCTACAACCTGCTGATCCACTTGGGGTTGCCCCTGGCGCTGCTGGCGCTCTACAAGCCCAAAAAAGGCAAGCCCGGCTTCGGGGCACGCTGGGCCGAGCATCTGGGACGATTGCCGCCGACCGGACAGGAGGCTCCCCTCTGGATCCATGCGGTGAGCGTGGGGGAGACCCTGGCCATCACCCCCTTCATCCGCGCCCTCAAGGCCGAGCGCCCCGAGCTGCCCATCCTGCTCACCACCACCACCCGCACCGGCGCTGAACAGGCGGCTAAGCTCGGGGATCTGGTGGTGCACCGCTATGCGCCTCTCGACTATCCCTGGGCCATCTCGGCGTTTCTGAGCACCGTCAAGCCCCGTGCCCTCTGGGTGATGGAGACCGAACTGTGGCCGAACTGGCTGGCGGCCTGCGAGGCACGGCACCTGCCAGTGACCATCCTCAATGCCCGCCTCTCGGAGCGATCCTGTCAGCGCTATGGTCGCTTCCAGGGGGCCTTCGATGCCTTGAGCCGCCCGCTGACCCACCTGCTGTGCCAGCATCAGGACGATGCGGATCGCTTCCATCGGCTGGGCATAGCGCGCAACCGGCTGGCGGTGACCGGATCCATCAAGTTCGACATCCAGTTTGGCGACGAGGTGCAGGCCAGGGGCCGTGCCCTGCGCCAGCAACTGGGGGAGGCACGACCTGTCTGGATCGCCGCCAGTACCCACCAGGGGGAAGACGAGCAGGTGCTGGCCGCCTTCGATCGGGTGCTCAAGGCCCATCCCTCCGCCCTGCTGATCCTGGTGCCGCGCCATCCCGAGCGTTTCGATCGGGTGGCCGAGCTGTGCGCCCCCTACGGTTGCGTGCGGCGTACGGCGGGCAGAGCGGTCGGCGAGAGGGACAAGATCTACCTGGGTGACACCATGGGCGAGCTGCCGCTGATGCTGGCGGCGGCGGATCTCGCCTTTGTCGGTGGCAGCCTGGTGCCCGTGGGCGGTCACAACCTGCTGGAACCGGCGGCGCTGGGCAAACCCTGCTTGACTGGCCCCGTCTATTTCAACTTCAGCGACATCACCCGCCAGCTGGTGGCCCAGGGGGGCGCGGCCGTGGTGGCGGACGCCGAGGCGCTCGGCCATCGGGTGAGCACCCTGCTCGGCGATGCCCCTGCTCGCCGCGAGATGGGGGAGCAGGCCCGCGCCGTGGTGCTGCGCAACCAGGGGGCGCTGGCGCGCACCCTCTCCCATTGCCTCGCCAGCCTGGAAAGTGACGACTGAGGCGGGGTGGCGTGGTGGCCGCCCCGCCAGCATGTCTGCCAAACCCCGGGAGACAATCCGCGCCTCTTTCCTTTATGCTCTGCCCTTTGCCCCTGACCCTGTGATGCTCCGATGAACCGCGCTCCCCTGCTGTTGATGATACTGGTCACCCTGCTGGCCGCCGCTGGCTGGCTCTTCTCGAAAGAGGCGATTCGTGAACTGCCCACCGCCGCCTTTATCGGCAGCCGCTTCCTGCTGGCCGCCCTGCTGCTGTTGCCGCTCGCCTGGTTGCGCGAGCCGCCCCCCAGTGGCTCACAACTGCTGCGCGCCGCCGGGTGCGGCACTTTGCTCGGGGCCAGCCTGCTGTTCTGGGTTACCGCCATCAGCCAGAGCGATGCGCTCGGCAGTGGCGCCTTCATCATGAGCGTGGCCACCCTGATGGCGCCGCTCGCCGCCTGGGCCGCCTTCAAGGCCAGACCCGGCCGTCACTACTGGCTGACTCTGCCCGTGGCCGTCGCGGGTCTGCTGCTGCTCTCCAGCAGCACCCACTGGGGCGTGTCGCTCTCCCTGTTCTGGTTTCTGGCGGCGGCCGCCACTCTGGGGGTCCAGCTCGCGGTGCACCGCCACTTCGCCCAGTCCATCCCTCCTACCTGGCTCACCTGCATCCAGTTGGCGGTGACCGGACTGCTCGGCACCCTGCTCTCCCTGCTGACCGAGCCGTGGCCCGCCAGCATCGGCACTGGTATCTGGGGCTGGTTTGCGGCCAGCGTCCTGATCGCCACCACATTGCGTTACTGGCTGCTCACCCACGCCCTGAGCCGGATGACCACGGCCCACGCCGCCCTGCTGATGCTGCTCGAACCGGTCTGGACCCTGATATTAAGCACCCTCTTCTATGACGAACCCCTGGGCCCCGCCAAGCTGGCAGGCGCCGGCCTGGTGCTGGGCGCTCTGGTGCTCTACCAGCTCCCCCTGCTGCTGCGCAGCCGAAGGCTGAAGTCACCGGTCTAGCCTGCGCGGGTGGGGGATGCATAGAAAAGAAGGAGAGGGTCTGCATGGCAGACCCTCTTTGCGTGATGGTACATGTCGGGCTCCCTTTGCTCGAGGCTGCCATCAGTCAGGCGGCTGAGCGCTGCGGGAAACGAGCATAAAAAAGCCCCCGGGTGGCGGGGGCTGGTGCATCGATGAGGGAGATCACTCGATGTTCTGGATCTGCTCGCGCATCTGCTCGATGAGCACCTTCAGCTCGACGGCGGACTGGGTCACCTCGGCGTTGATCGACTTGGAGCCCAGCGTGTTCGACTCGCGGTTGAACTCTTGCATCATGAAGTCGAGACGACGGCCGCAGGCGCCGCCCTTCTTCATGATCTTGTTGGTCTCGCTGATGTGCATCTCCAGGCGATCCAGCTCTTCGGCCACGTCGATCTTCTGGGCCAGCAGCACGATCTCCTGCTCGATGCGGGCCGGGTCCAGCTCCACCTTGGCTTCGGCCAGCCGGTCGGTGAGCTTCTGGCGCTGCCACTCGATGATCTGCGGCAGGTGCTCGCGCACCTTCTTCACTTCTACCTGGATGCCGGCCAGACGCTGTTCGATCAGCGCCTTGAGGTTGGCCCCTTCGCTGGCGCGGGAGGCGAGGAAGTCTTCCATGGTCAGGTCGAAGCCGGCCATCAGCTCGGTGGCGACCACGTCCATGTCCTGCTCGGCGGCAGCCATGACGCCCGGCCAGCGCAGCACGTCCACCGGGTTGAGCTGACCCTGGCCCGCCTCTTTCATCACCCAGTTGGCGCTCTCGATGATGAGTTTGGCCAGCTCTTCATTGATGTGGAGCTGGCTGGCAGCGGCCTGGGCGGCCTCGAAGCGCAGGTTGCACTCCACCTTGCCGCGCTGCAGCTTGGCGCGGAAGCGCTCACGCAGAACCGGCTCCAGGCTGCGCAGTTGTTCCGGCAGGCGAATGTAGGTCTCCAGATAGCGCTGGTTGACCGAACGAATTTCCCAAACGGCTGTGCCCCAGTCGCCCTTGAGTTCCTTGCGGGCGTAGGCGGTCATGCTGTGAATCATTGATTGTTCCGGGCTTGATGAAGTGTGCGGCCAGTATACTCAGCCAGGCCTGCTCCGTCAGCCGACGAGGTGGTTTTAGCGGCTGATATTTGAGTAGCGATCGCTTATACTCCTGCGCCAATTCAGCCAGCCCAGAGGTCAGTCCCATGTCCCGTCCCAGCGATCGCAGCGCCGCCCAGGTGCGTCCGGTAACCATCACCCGCCACTTCACCAAGCATGCTGAAGGGTCCGTGCTGGTGGAATTCGGCCACACCCACGTGCTCTGCACCGCCAGCGTCGACACCAGCGTGCCGCGCTTCCTCAAAGGCAAGGGGCAGGGGTGGGTCACTGCCGAGTACGGCATGCTGCCGCGCTCCACCCACTCCCGGATGAACCGCGAAGCGGCCTCCGGCAAGCAGAGCGGCCGTACCCTGGAGATCTCCCGTCTGATCGCCCGCTCCCTGCGCGCGGCGGTGGACTTGAGTGCCCTGGGCGAGCACACCATTACCGTTGACTGCGACGTGTTGCAAGCCGACGGTGGTACCCGCACCGCCGCCATCACCGGGGCCTGCGTGGCGCTGGTGGATGCGCTGAACTGGATGGTGGAGAAGGGGCTGATCAAACAGAGCCCGCTCAAGCAGATGATCGCGGCCGTCTCCGTCGGCATGTATCAGGGCGAAGCCATCTGCGATCTGGAGTACATCGAAGACTCCGCCGCCGAGACCGACATGAACGTGGTGATGACCGAAGATGGTCGCATCATCGAGGTGCAGGGCACCGCGGAGGCCGAACCCTTCACCCACGAGGAGCTGCTGGCCATGCTGGCGCTGGCCAAGGGCGGCATCGACGACATCATAGCGCTGCAGAAGCAGGCGCTCTCCTGAATTTCTGATTTGAAAAACGCGGCATTGACCGCGTTTTTTTATACCCCCACACAAGACAACGACAAGCCAAGCAAGGAGCCAGAATGAAAGCCTACCAGCGTCAATTTATCGAGTTCGCCCTGGAGAAACAGGTCCTCAAATTCGGTGAATTTACCCTGAAATCCGGTCGTAAAAGCCCCTACTTCTTCAACGCCGGTCTGTTCAACAGCGGCCGCGATCTGGCCCGTCTCGGCCGCTTCTATGCCGCCGCCCTGATGGATGCCGGCATCGAGTTCGACGTGCTGTTTGGCCCGGCCTACAAGGGGATCCCCATTGCCTCCGCCACCGCCGTGCAGCTGGTGGAGCAGCACGACGTGGACGTGCCCTGGTGCTTCAACCGCAAGGAGGCCAAGGATCACGGCGAGGGCGGCAATCTGGTGGGCAGCCCGCTCAAGGGGCGCATCATGCTGGTGGACGATGTCATCACTGCCGGCACCGCCATCCGCGAATCCATGGATCTGATCCAGGCCAACGGCGCCTCCCTGGCTGGCGTGCTGATCGCGCTGGACCGTCAGGAGAAGGGCAAGGGCGAGCTCTCCGCCATTCAGGAAGTGGAGCGTGACTACGGCGCTCACATCATCGCCATCATCCAGATGAGCGACTTGATCCAGTATCTGGAAGAGAAGCAGGCCGAACAGCCGGAGCTGGCGGCGCAACTGGCCGCCATGAAGGCTTACCGCGCCCAGTACGGTATCTGAGTCGCCGCGTATACCGCGCAATAGTTGAAGGCGGCGCCCGTTTGTTCTCTGGCAGCAAACGGGCGCCGTTTTTTCATCTGCAAAAAGTGGATCATGTGGCTTGAGCTTACCCTTACAGTAAAGGTTAGGGTTTGCCAGTCGGCGTTTTGTGGTGCCGACGGGTTCCGGGGAGGAACAACATGAGCACTCATCTTCAATCACCCATTCATCTGCAGTTGCCCCTCACGGGCATGAGCTGCGCCAACTGCGCCGGCCGCATCACGACCGCCCTCAACAAGCTCGACGGGGTATCGGCCACCGTCAACTTCGCGCTGGAGCAGGCGGCCATCGAGCTGACCAGCCCCGACCGTCTGCCGGCGGTACTGGAGAGCATCAAGGCGCAGGGTTATGACTACGGCAGTGAGACCATATTGTTTCAAATCACCGGCATGACCTGTGCCGGTTGCTCGGCCCGCCTGAACAAGATGCTGGCGGCGCTGCCCGGCGTCATCTCCGCCGACGTCAACTTCTCCATCGAGCAGGCTCGTATCGTGCTGGTACCCGGGATGCAGACGCCAGCGGCCCTGCGCGAGCAGATCGAGGCCCTCGGCTTTGGCGCCCAACTGGCACAGGGCTCGGCCAGCGGCCGCCGCCAGCAGTTGCTGGAGCGGGAAGCGCAGGAGGCCGCCAGCGCCCGTCAGGCGCAAACCCGGGTCATCGTCTCGGCTTTGCTGACGTTGCCGCTGCTGGTGGGGATGCTGGCCATGGCCGGGTTGTTCCCCTGGCATCTGCCCGCCTGGCTGGAGCTGCTGCTCGCCACCCCGGTGCAGTTCTGGATCGGGGCCCGCTTCTATCGCGGCGCCTGGCTCGCCATCAAGAACCGCTCCGCCAATATGGATGTGCTGGTGGCCACCGGCACCAGTGCGGCCTACTTCTACAGCCTCTATCTGCTGCTTAATCTGGGGATGGCCGCCAGTGGCCAGCTCTATTTCGAGGCGAGCGCCATCATCATTACCCTGATTTCGTTGGGAAAACTGCTGGAAGCGCGAGCCAGACGCAGCACCCAGTCCGCCATTCGCGAGTTGATGGCGCTGCGGCCGGAAACCGCCACCGTCTGGCGCGGCGAGCGCTGGCAGAGCGTGGCCATCGACGAGGTGCTGCGCGGCGATCGGCTGCGGGTGCTGGTGGGGGAACGGGTGCCGGTGGATGGCAGAATCGTGAGCGGCGAGAGCGAGCTGGACGAGTCGATCCTCACCGGCGAGAGCCTGCCGGTGCCGCGCGGTGAGGGCGACAAGGTGCTGGGCGGTGCCATCAACCGCTCCGGCGTGCTGGAAATTGAAGCCACTACGGTGGGGGAGGATTCCAGCCTCAGCAAGATCATCGCCCTGGTGGAGAGTGCCCAGATGGGCAAGGCGCCGCTGCAACAGCTGGTGGACAAGGTCTCTGCCGTGTTCGTGCCGGTGGTGATGGCCATTGCCCTGTTCACCCTGCTGGTGTGGTACGCCATCACCAGCGACTTCGGTCAGGCGCTGCTGGCGGCGGTGGCCGTGCTGGTGATCGCCTGTCCCTGTGCGCTGGGGCTGGCGACGCCGGCGGCCATCGTCACCGGTACCGGGGTGGCGGCGCGCCATGGCATTCTGATAAAAGACGTGGATACCCTGCAGAAGGCCCACGCCATCAAGGCGCTTATCTTCGACAAGACAGGTACGCTCACTCAGGGCAGGCCCGTGCTGGCGAGCTGGAGCGGCACAGCCGAGCAGCTGCGTCTTGCCGCCGCCCTGCAGCAGGCGAGCGAACACCCGCTGGCGCTGGCCATGCGCGAGGCGGTCGGCAAGGAGACTACGCTGCCCCAGCCGGAGGCGGTGGAGGTGCGGGTCGGTGCCGGTATTGTCGGTCAGGTCGCCGGTCATACGGTCGCCATCGGCAATGGCTCTTTGCTGGCTCAGCTCGGCATTGAGGTACCCGCGCAGGATAAACAGCCTGCCGACGGCGCGACCCGGGTCTGGGTGGCCATCGACGGCGTGGTAGCTGGCATTGCGGCCCTGGCCGATACCCTGCGCCCCGAGAGTCCGGATGCCATCGCCACCCTGCGCCAGCGCGGCATCGCCAGCTGGCTGGTGAGCGGTGATGCGCCGGCGCCGGTGGCCCATATCGCCGCCAAGCTGGGGTTGGACGGGGCCTTTGACTCCGTGCTGCCAGCCGGCAAGGTGGAAAAAGTCGAGGCGCTGCGGGCGCAAACCAGCGGGCTGGTGGCCATGGTGGGGGACGGGGTGAACGACGCTCCTGCGCTGGCGGCGGCGGATGTGGGGATCGCCATGGGCTCCGGCTCCGACGTGGCGATGGAGACCGCCTCCATCACCCTCATGCGGTCTGATCCGCGGCTGGTGGCCGATGCCATCGACATCTCGGCGGCCACCTGGCGCACCATCCAGCAGAACCTGTTCTGGGCCTTCGTGTTCAACATCATCGGCATTCCGCTGGCGGCACTGGGTTACCTCAGCCCCGAGCTGGCGGGGGCGGCCATGGCCTTGAGCAGTATCACCGTCTTGAGCAATTCCCTGTTATTGAAGCGCTGGCAGCCCCGGGCGGGCAGACTGCGTGCATCTGAATCCCAAAGGAGTCATTCATGAACATCAGCAAGGTCGCCAAGGCCACCGGCCTGACCGCCAAGACCATCCGCTACTACGAGAGCATCGGCCTCATCTCGTCGCCAGTCCGCAGCGACAACGGGTATCGCAGTTATACGGATGCCTCCCTGCGGGAGCTGCGCTTCGTCAAGCGGGCGCGGGAGACCGGCTTCAATCTGGAGGAGTGTCAGGAGCTGCTGGCGCTCTATCGGGACGAGCACAGAACCAGTGCCCAGGTGAAGAAGCTGGCCCAGGAGAAAATCGTCGATCTGCGCTCCCGCATCGCCGGTTTGCAAGCCATGCTCAGCGCCCTCGAGGAGGTGGTGAGCTGCTGTCACGGAGATGCGAATCCCCAGTGCCCCATCCTCGACGAGCTGGAGAAAGGGTGAGGGAGGGCTGCGCCATTCGACCCTGCAGAAAAGGGTCTGTCGGGGCCTGTGCGGGAGAGGACGCGCTGAGTGGCAGCTTAATAGCGGTCGATTGATTGTTGAGCAGGAAAGGGGAGTGTTAAACTGTGCGGCTCTTGTACAGGGAGTACCCAGTTGACACAGAGTGTGAAATATCAGGTGCGGCGGGCCATCATGGTCCAGCTCTATACCCATGCCTCCTTCAGCCTGCCTTGCCTGGGGCTGCTGGCGATCAGCTGGAGCCTGCTGTTCCACGATTACCTGCCGGCCAGCGAGTCGCTGGGCTGGCTCGGTCTGGTCCTGCTGCTGTTGCTGGGGCGCTGGTGGCATTTGCGCTGGCGCCAGCCCAGGCTAGCGGAGCTTCCGCTGCCGGTGCTCGAGCGCGAACTCTTTGTCGGGGTGACCATCACCTCCATCGTCTGGGCACTGGGCGTGCTGCTCTATATGGACAAGCTGCCCGACACCTATCGTGCCGCCATGATGATGCTCTCCAGCCTGATCCTGACCGGCAGCGCCATCATGCTGTTCGGCAGCCGTCGTACCCTCTATGGGGCCGTGCTGCCCCTCGGGTTTGCCATGTTGTTCGAGCTCAGTGGCGGCAACACCCAGGAGCGTATCGTCTCCTGCATGCTGGCGGGGTATCTGTTCGTCTTTCTGCCGACCCTGCTGCGGCGCCTGCGGCGGGATCAGGTGGCCTCTCTCTACCACAGTTTTTCCAATGCGGATCTGGTGGCCGAGCTGAAGGCGGTCTCCGAGCACCTCAAGCTCACGTCCCGCCTCGACGGTCTGACCGGCATCGCCAACCGGGCCCATCTCGACGACTCCCTGGCGCGCGCCTGGCGTCGCTGCCACCGTGCCAGGGCGCCTCTTTCTCTGGTGCTGGTGGATGTGGACTACTTCAAGCAGTTCAATGATCACTATGGTCACCAGGTGGGGGACCAGTGCCTGCAACAGGTGGCGAGCCTGCTGGCCGAAGTGCTGCGGCGGGAAGACGATCTCGCTGCCCGTTACGGCGGAGAGGAGTTCGCCCTGCTGCTGCCCTGCACCACCTTGCAGGGGGCCATGCAGATCGCCGAGCAGGTGCGTACCTCGTTGCGAGCTCTCGGCATTCCCCACCACAAATCCCGGGTCTCGGGGCGGGTCAGTTGCAGCTTCGGGGTGGCGACCCTGGTGCCGGATCAGCATCACTCCATTGCCGAGCTTATCCAGAAAGCGGATGCGGCGCTCTATCAGGCCAAGCATAATGGCCGGGATCGTATCGAAGTAGCCTTGATGGGTAAGGTTGCCTGAGTTTCACAAGACAGATTAAAGAGGTCGTCTATGCAATGTCATCGTATCGAAGAGCTGCTGGAACTGCTGCAGCCTGCCTGGATCAAGGAGCAGGATCTCAGCCTGGTGCAGTTTGTTGCCAAACTGGCCGAGGAGGCGGGATTTGACGGTCCCCTGTCCGCACTGACCGACGACATGCTGATCTACCACCTCAAGATGCGGGAATCCGACAAGAAGGCGATGATCCCGGGGCTGGCCAAGGATCACGTGCCCGACTTCAAGGAGGCCCTGCTCAAGGCCCGCGGCATCAAGTAATCCGGCCGTCACATCGCCATCAGAGAAAGGTTTCAAGAGAATCTGTGAAAAGGCGCATAGTCAACTGGCTATGGGCCTTTTTTGTTGCCTGAAATTGCGACGGGACTCGAACTATAGATACATTTAACCCACACAATTAGCAGGTTGTTTAAGATATAATCGCTTTCATAACAATATGAGTGGAGCGATGTGTTGCAATGGCCGACAAGGACAAGATCGACATCAAGGATGTGACCGGTGACGTCACCGGGACCTTCAATCCCAACACCTTCAAGGCGGGAGATGACAGGTTCAACCCCGGCAACCGCATCTATGTCCGCTCCCAGACCGGCTACTGGCAGCGGGTGCGCAAGGCCATGGGCTGGTTCTTCGTCGCGCTCTTTGTCCTCCTGCCCTGGCTGCGTTATGACGGCCGTCAGGCGGTGCTGTTCGATCTGGAGCACCAGCAGTTCCACATCTTCGGTGCCACCATCTGGCCGCAGGATCTCACCCTGCTGGCCTGGGTCTTCATGATCGCGGCCTTCGCCCTCTTCTTCGTGACCACCTTCCTGGGCCGGGTCTGGTGCGGCTATCTCTGTCCCCAGACGGTGTGGACCTTCCTGTTCATCTGGTTCGAGGAGAAGCTGGAAGGGGCCGCCAACAAGCGTCGTAAGCTGGATGCGGCGCCCTGGAGCGGTGAGAAGCTGGCCCGGAAGGGCGCCAAGCACCTGGCCTGGATCATGCTGTCGCTGGGCACGGGGCTGACCTTCGTCGCCTACTTCCAGGATGTCTTCCACCTGGTGCCCGATTTCTTCACCCTGCAGGCGGGAGGCTGGGTCATCTTCTGGGTGCTGTTCTTTGCCGCCTGCACCTATGGCAACGCCGGCTGGATGCGCGCCATCATGTGTATCCACATGTGCCCCTATGCCCGCTTCCAGTCCGCCATGTTCGACAAGGACACCTACATCGTCGGCTATGACAGCCAGCGTGGCGAGACTCGCGGCGCCCGTGGTCGCAAGGCCGATCCCAAGGCCCTGGGGCTGGGGGACTGCATCGACTGCGACCTCTGCGTGCAGGTCTGCCCGACCGGCATCGACATCCGTGACGGCCTGCAGTACGAGTGCATCAACTGCGGCGCCTGTGTCGACGCCTGTGATCAGACCATGGAGCGGATGGGGTATCCGAAGGGGCTCATCAGTTACACCACCGAGCACAAGCTGGCCCACAGTGAAACCCAGGTGGCGCGGCCCAAGCTGATTGGCTATGGCCTGGTGATGGTCGTCATGCTGGGGGTCTTCGTCTATAACGCCATGTCCATCATGCCCATGGGGCTCGATATCCTGCGGGATCGCAACCAGCTGTTCCGGGAAAACAGTGAAGGGCTCATCGAGAACACCTATACCCTGAAGATCCTCAACAAGACCCTGAACTCCCAGACCTACCGGCTGGACGTGGAAGGGCTGCCGGAGTACCAGTGGTTCGGTCCTCGCGAGGTGACCCTGAAGGCGGGCGAGATCTATACCCTGCCGGTGAGTCTGGCGGTGGATCCCTTCAACCTGAAGCGCCCCACTCTGGACGTCCAGTTCGTGCTCAAGCGGGAAGGCGCGGCGCCGGACGACAGCAAGGGGACCTTGCGCCAACCGAGCAAGTTTATCAGCAGGTTGTGACGGCAAAGCGCACCGCCATGCACGGCAACGGCAGACAGTGGTGATAGAATGGGGCGCAACAGCGCCCCTTTTCTATGGTGGATGACATGCGTTTCAACTATTCCGACCTCAATCCCGATCTCATCATGGATGCCATCGATCTCAGCGGCTTGCGCATCGACTCCGGCCTTATCGAGCTCAACAGTTACGAGAACCGCGTCTATCAGTTCCAGGATGAGGATCGCCGTCGCTACGTGGTGAAGTTCTACCGCCCCGGTCGCTGGAGCCGGGCCCAGATCCTGGAAGAGCACGCGTTTGCCGCTCGCCTCTGTGAAGCTGAGATCCCGGTCGCCGCTCCCATTGCCTTTGCCGGCGAGACCCTGCTGGAGCATCAGGGCTACCCGTTTGCCATCTGGCAGAGCGTCGGGGGGCGTCAGTTCGAGGTGGACAACCTGGACCAGCTGGAGTGGGTGGGGCGTTACCTCGGTCGCATTCACAGCGTCGGTGCCAGCCATGCCTTTCATCACCGGGTTCCGCTGGATGTGGAGAGCATGCTGCACGAGCCGCGTCAGTTGCTGGCGGCAGGCGAGTGGTTGCCGAGCGGGCTGGCCAAGTCCTTCTTCGGGGTGCTGGACGAGCTGATCCGGCACGTATGCGACGCCATGACCCTGGACGTGGCGCGCATCTCCCTGCATGGGGACTGCCACCCGGGCAACATCCTGTGGCGTGACGGCCCCCTGTTTGTCGACCTCGACGATTGCCGCACCGGCCCCGCCATCCAGGATCTCTGGATGATGCTGAACGGGGAGCGTCATGAGCAGCAGATCCAGCTCGATACCCTGCTGGCGGGGTATGAGGAGTTCATGGAGTTCGACCCGCGGGAGCTGGCGCTCATCGAGCCGCTGCGTGCCATGCGCATCGTCCACTACATGGCCTGGCTGGCAAGACGCTGGGAAGATCCCGCCTTCCCCCGCCACTTCTCCTGGTTCAACACCGAACACTACTGGCGCCAGCAGATTGCGACCCTGCATGATCAGCTCGAGGCATTGAAGGCCCCGCCGCTCAGCCTGATGCCGCAGTGGTAGGGGCGTGAACCCGGCAGATCGCCACGCCACGGGGCGTCCGCTGGTGGTGTCGCCCGCACCATTGCCACAGCGGCAAGGTGCCCGTGGGAGGCGGGATGGCGGTCCCGCCTGTCTGCCTTTGCCATTGACGGCACGAGGGTGAGGCAATAGGCTTGGACTGCTTCGGTTCGCCGGGCGTGCCTCACAGTGATCCCTTAACAGGAAACGTCATGAAAAAAGTACTATTTTTCCTCGCTGCCATGCTGATGATCCCCATGGTTCACGCCGCCCCGCAATTCAAGGAAGGTGTCAACTATGACGTGGTCAGCCAGACCGGCAGCGCCCAGCCGGAAGTGATGGAGTTCTTCTCCTATTTCTGCCCGCACTGTGCCAAGTTCGAGCCGATTGCCGAGGATCTGAAGAAGAGCCTGCCGGAAGGCGTGCCGATGAAGAAGAACCCGGTGGCCTTCCTGGGCCGTGAAATGGGTCCCGAGATGCAGCGTGCCTACGCCGTCGCCAATCTGCTGAACGTGGAAGGCAAGCTGACCCCGGCCATCTTCGACAAGATCCACACCCAGCGCCAGATCCCCCAGAGCCGCGCCGACGTGAAGCAGGTCTTCGTGGACAATGGCGTGCCGGCCGAGGAGTTCGACGGTGCCGTCGACAGCTTCGCCGTCTCCGGCATGGTCTCCCAGTTCGATCGCAACACCGAGAGCTACAATGTGCGCGGTGTGCCGGCCTTCCTGGTCAACGGCAAATACATGGTGAAGATTGAATCCATCACTTCCCAGGAGCAGTTCAACCAGCTGGTGAAATTCCTGCTGGCCAAGAAGGACTGATCATTCCTGAGTCGATACAAAAGCCCGCCGGTGCAAACCGGCGGGCTTTTTGTTTGGCATCTCGCGGGCCTGACTCAGACCCCGACGTGGAAGGCCTGCTTGAGGTTGCGAATGAAGTCCGCATCCCGGCAGAGGGTCTTGCCCGGGCTGTCGGAAATCTTGGCGACCGGGCCGCCGTTGCACTCCATCAGCTTGAACACGATGTTCATCGGGCTGACGCCGGGCAGATCGCAGGTGAGCTTGGTGCCGATGCCGAAGCTGGTGTTGATGCGGCCGCGGAAGTGGCGCAGCAGCTCGACGGCCTTGTCGAGGTTGAGCCCGTCGGAGAAGACCAACGTCTTCTCGGCAGGGTCGATGCCGAGCCGCTGATAGTGGCTGATGGCCTTCTCGCCCCATACCACGGGATCGCCGGAGTCGTGGCGCAGCCCCTGGTAGCGGCTCGCCAGCTCGAAGTCGAAGTCACGCAGGAAAGCATCCATGGTGATGCAGTCGGTGAGCGCGATACCGAGGTGGTTGGTGAATTCGTCCAGCCAGCTAGTGAGGGCGGCGCGCTGGCTGAGCTCCAGCGGGAAGCCGAGCTGCTGGTGGGCCTGGAACCACTCGTGGGCTTGGGTGCCCACCGCGGGCAACCGGTACTTCTGGGCCAGCAGGTAGTTGCTGGTGCCGCGAAACGCCGGCAGCCGCTCCTTGAGGCGACCCACCACGGCGTCTTGTACCGCGAGGGAGAAGCGGCGACGGGTGCCGAAGTCGATGAGGTTGAACTCGCTCATCTCCTCCCGGCTCAGCTCCCGCTCCAGCTTGTCGATCTTCTGATCGAGCCGCTCCAGTGCCTGGCTGACACCGAACTGGGGATAACGGAAGCGGTTACGCATCTCGCTGATGATGGCGAGCACCGGGATCTCCCACAGGATCACGTCCTGCCAGGGGCCTTCGACCCGCACATTGATGCGGCCATCCTGTTCGAACACCTTGAGCAGGGAGGCGTCCAGCGGCTTGCGGCGCAGGTGGTCCAGGTAGTCGGGCGTGAAGAAGGGGCGTTCGGCCAGAAAGTCGAGTTCGGACCGGGTCAGGCGCAGGGAGCCAGCGAGGCGCAGTTGTTCCTCGATCTGGCCCATCATGGGCAGCAGGTCTTCTTCGTTGCGGCTGTGGAACTCGGCGACGACGTCGGCATCCGGATAGCGATGGAACACCGCCTGCTGCATGTGCAGCTTGTAGGCATCGGTGTCGAGCAGGCTGTGGAGGATGGGAGGCATATCAGGCTCCTGTGATGAGTGCTGCGCGGGCAACGCACTCTGGCTGCATCTGTGACGGGTGGGCGCCGGTGTCGGGTGGGCAGTGGAAAATGGAAGGCATGTCAGGCATCCAGCAGGCGTTGAATGTCGGCCAAGGTCTGGGCCAGCTCGGCGCCGGCCTCGATCATCCGGGTGCGGGCCTGGTCGATTGTCTCGGGGGCGATGCCGCGGCAGGCGTCGAGGTGGACGATGACCCGGAAACCGGCGTGACGCAGTTGCAGCACGCTGGTTTTGACGCAGTAGTCGGTGGCGAGGCCGCCGACCAGCACGGTAGTGACGCCGCGGGCGTGCAGAAACTCGATAAGCCCGGTGCTGCGCCGCTCTGCCAGGTCGTGATAGCAGGCACCATAGGGATGCAGGTCCGGCTCGACCCCCTTCCAGACGAAGAAGTCGTAGTCGATGGGGGCGGGCAGGCCGTCGAGCAGCTCGAACCCAGGTGTGCCGGGCACGCAGTGGGCCGGCCAGGTGAGATCGGCATTCGCCAGTGCAAGGGGTTGCAACATGGCACCGGGTTCGGTCACCACCCAGGGGGCGTTCGCAGGGTGGGCATCCTTGCTGCCGACTCGCAGGGTGGCGAGGGCAGCCTGGGCATTGAGCGCCGCCACTATGGTATCCCCGCCAGCGACGGGCAGCTCGTTCGGGCAGAGGGGGGTGAATCCCTTCTGCGCATCAATATCCAGGCTGGCGATGATTCCCATGGATGGCTCCTTCACATAATATTCTTGTGATATTATCTACCAAACATTATTAGAAGGCGAGCAGGTCGACCAGGATGCCGAGAATGAGTCTGGATATGGTGGTGCTGCGGTTGCGCGAGGAGCGGCTCGAGCTGCTTCTCGAGACCCGGGATCGCCCCCCCTTTGCCCACTGCTGGCAGTTGCCGGCCCTGCGCATCGACGAGACCCGGGATCGGGATCTGGACGCGGCTCGCCATCGCCTGCTGGCAGAGTGGGGGCTGGAGCACTGCTACAGCGAACAGGTCTGTACCCTCGGCAACCTGGAGCGGGATCCCCGCGGCTGGTCCACCACCCTGGTCTATCTCTGTCTGGCGGATCCCGATGGGGGGGCGGTGCGCGGTCGCTGGCATCCTCTGGACGATCTGCCCGGCCTGCAACTCGCCTTCGATCACGGCAAGCTGGTCGCCATGGGGCTGGAGCGGCTGCGCATCAAGAGCCGTTACAGCACCCTGCCGCTGCATCTGCTGGGGGCAGAATTCACCCTCTCCGAGGTGCAACGGGCGTTCGAGATCGTCCTGCAGACCCCCATGAACACGGCCGCATTTCGCAAGCGGCTCCACCGTGCCGACATCCTAGTGGATACAGGGCGCAAGCGCACCGGCAAGCAACGTCCCGCCATCCTCTATCGGCTAGAGACCCCCTGTTGCGTCATGTTCGATCAGGTGATGCACGGTGCGGAAGCATAAGCCGATGTCTGCGAAAGCCGGATTGTCGCCCCATAGCGGGTCTGGTGCACTGGCACCTCACACAGGAAGTGACAGCATGGGAGAGACGGGAATGCACAAGGTGCTGGTGAGCGCCTGTCTGCTGGGGCAGCCAGTGCGTTACGACGGCCAGAGCAAGGGGATTGTCAGCGACTGGCTGCAGGCGCTGGGAGCCGAGGGGCGGGCGCTGGCCTTCTGCCCCGAGGTGGCGGGTGGCCTGCCGACGCCACGCCCCCCTGCCGAGCGCCAGGGGGAGCGGGTGGTCACCGAAAGCGGGCTGGATGTGACGGCCGAGTTCGATCGGGGCGCCGCCCTTGCGCTGGCCCTCTGTCAGCAGCAGGACATTCGCTTCGCCCTTCTGAAGGAGGGGAGCCCCTCCTGCGGCAGCGGTCGCATCTACAATGGCCGCTTCGAAGGGGTTTCACTGGCGGGAGAGGGCAAGACCACGGCTTTGCTGCGCCGCCATGGCATCGCGGTGTTCAGCGAGGATCAGCTGCCCGAGCTGGCCTCGGCGCTCGCCTTGGCTGCCTGCGGATCGGTCTGAGCCGCCGCATCGGCCGCCTTCCACTGCGCCAGCACGTCGTCTTTTTCCTTCCAGCGTGCGTTCAGCCACTCCTGGAAACCGCGTTTGAACTGCTTGTCGTTGAAGTAATCCCCCACCAGTTGCTCGTCCACCGGCAGCTCCTCGATCCGCACCCGGATGCGCTTCATCTTCCCCATCAGGAAATCCTTGAAGGGGGTGTCGGGGTTGTCCGGGTAGCTGATGGTGACGTTGATCAGGCTGTCGAACTGATCGCCCATGGCTGCCAGGGTGAAGGCGAGTCCTGCCGCCTTGGGGGGCATGAGATGGCGATAGCGGGAGCGGGCGGCCTCGCGCTTCTGATCGGTGAAGCGGGTCCCCTCCACGAAGTTGATGACGGTGGTGGGAATGTGGCGAAACTTCTCGCAGGCGTTGCGGGTGGTCTCGATATCCTTGCCCCGCAGATGTGGATTTCTTAACAGAAACTCTCTCGAATAGCGGCGCATAAAGGGCATGTCCAGCCCCCAGCACGCGAGCCCCAGCAGCGGTATGTAAATGAGCTCGTGCTTCATGAAGAACTTGGGCACCGGTAGCCGATTGCGAAACAGGTGGCCGAGCACCACGATATCGGTCCAGCTCATGTGGTTGCTGATGATGAGATACCAGCCATCCTTGCGCAGCCGGGTATTGTCCTCAATCTGCCAGTCGATGCGGGTAGTGAGGCGGATCACCAGGGCGTTGCAACCGAGCCACAGGCCCATGAAGCGGTTGTTGAGCCGGCTGCAGGCGCGACCAAAGGCCGGCACGGGCAGCAGCAGTTTGGCCAGTGACACCAGCAGGATCAGGCTGGCGCACAGGGCGGTAAACAGTATGGTCAGGCCGGCGCTGATGAACAGCACCAGGGGGCCCGGGAGCAGGTTTGGCATGAGTGTCTTACTGCGTCTTGTCCGCCAGCAGCTTATCCAGGGTCTGGTCCTTCTCGTGCCAGATCCCGTTCAACCACTGTTGAAACTCTTGTTGGAACTCGGGGTCATTGAAGTAATCCCCCACCAGATTGCGTTCGATCGGCAGAAAGCGGACCCGAACCTTGATCTCCTTGACCCGACCGCACATGAAGTCCCAGTAGCTGGGGACGCCGCCGGGATAGGCGATGGTCACATCCACCAGCTTGTGCAGTTGATCCCCCATGGCCGCCAGGGTGAAGGCGATGCCCCCTGCTCTCGGGTGCAGCAGATGACGATAGGGTGCCCCTTGCCTGTCGTGCTTGCCGACGGTGAAGCGGGTCCCTTCCACGAAGTTCATCACACTCACCGGCATATGGCGGAAACGGGCACACGCCTTGCGCGTGGTTTCTATGTCTTTTCCCCTCAGATGCGGGTGCTTTTCCAGAAATTTTCTGGAATAACGCCGCATGAATGGGAAATCCAGCGCCCACCAGGCCAGACCGAGAAAAGGTACCCAAATCAGTTCTTTCTTGAGGAAAAACTTCAGGAAGGGGATTTTTTGATTAAAAATCCGCTGCAATACCAGTATGTCGACCCAGGATTGGTGGTTGGCAATCACCATATACCACTCATTCCGGCGCCCTTTGTCCACTCCGACCACATCGAAAGGGGTGTTGATGATGGTTTTCTGGATCAGATTGTTAAAACCTATCCAGTGGGTGGCGCAGCCGTCCAGGAGTGTGTTGCAGAGACGTCGCGCCCCCTTGAAGGGCAGCAGCAGCTTGATGAGGCCAAGCAGCAGGACGGGGACAAACCAGAACAGGGTGTTGATGAAATAGAGCAGGGTCGAGAGGCTGCCGCGCAGTCGCTCTATCAGCTTGTTGGGCATGGTGGAATCCGTCTTCGTATCGGTGGATGGCAACCAAGTGGTCAGATCTGTTGCCATAATATCAGCCGGCCCACGACTAGACCATGGTGGCGCCCTTTCCGAGTCGGGTGGTGGCTGCTGTCGTTCCCCCGCTCACTGGCCCCCGCGCAGCCGCGACAACAGCCTATCCATGGCACGATAGCCCAGGGCTTCGATCAGATGCGCTCTCTCGATGGTGGCGTGCCCCGCCAGATCGGCGATGGTGCGCGATACCCGCAGGATGCGGTGCCAGGCCCGGATGCTGAGCCCCAGCTTCTGGATGGCACCTTCCAGAAACTCGGCATCCTGTGGCGATAATCTGCAAACATCTTCGATTTCACGACTATCCAGCAGGTTATTGAGTTTTCCGCTGCGACTCAGCATGCGCTCTCGCGCCCCCAGCACCCGTTCGCGTATCTGCTGGCTCGATTCCCCCCGCTCCGCCTTGCCGGTCAGGCTCCCCCTGGGCAAGAGCGGGACCTCTACCGTCAGATCGAACCGGTCGAGAAAGGGGCCGGAGAGCTTGCCCAGATAGCGCAGGATCTGATCCGGGCTGGAGCGGGTCTGGCCGTCGCCATAATGGCCGCAGGGGCTGGGATTCATGGCACCCACCAGCTGGAAGCGGGCGGGAAAATCCACCTGGCGGGCGGCACGACTGATGGTGATGTGCCCGGTCTCCAGCGGCTCGCGAAGGGAGTCGAGCACCTTGCGCTCGAACTCCGGCAGTTCATCCAGAAACAGGACCCCGTTGTGGGCGAGGGAAATTTCGCCAGGCCTGGGATGGGTACCCCCGCCCACCAGCGCCACTGCCGAGGCGCTGTGATGGGGCGTACGATACGGCCTGTGGTGCCAGTGGCCGGCGCGGGGGGTGAGGCCGCCGATGGAGTGGATGGCGGCGGTCTGCTGCGCCTCCTGTTCGCTCAGCGGTGGCAGAATGCCGGGCAGACGGCTGGCCAACATGCTCTTGCCGGTGCCGGGGGGGCCGATGAACAGCAGGTTGTGGCTGCCAGCTGCGGCGATCTCCAGCGCCCGCTTCGCCTGGGACTGACCGATCACATCCTGCAGATCCGGCACGTCGGGCAGGGTCTCCGCGCTCTGGGGTTCCGGCAGCGGCAGTTCGTACTGGCCCGCCAGCCAGGCGGTGACCGCCAGCAGCTGGTGGGCGGTGCGCACCTCGGCATCCTGTATGAGGGAAGCCTCCGGACCGTTCTCCCGTGGGACCAGCAGGGTGCGCCCTGCGTCGCGGCAGGCGAGCACCGAGGGGAGCACCCCAAGCACGGGGCGGATCTCGCCCGTCAGGGCCAATTCCCCTAAAAATTCGTGATCGAGCAGGTATTTTGCGGGTATCTGCTTGGATGCGGCGAGAATTCCGATGGCGATTGCCAGGTCGAAGCGGCCCCCCTCTTTGGGCAGATCCGCAGGGGCCAGGTTGACCGTGATGTGCTTGGCCGGAAATTCGAAATTGCCGTTGAGCAGGGCGCTGCGCACCCGATCCCGCGACTCTTTCACCGAGGTTTCCGGCAACCCCACCATGTTGAAGGCGGGCAGGCCGTTGGAGAGGTGCACCTCCACCGTGACTTGCGGCGCCGCTATCCCCAGGCTGGCACGGCTATAAACAACAGCTAATGACATAAATACCGTCCTTGGTTTGATGTATATGCTGGTTAACCGTTTTTTATTAGTTTTTTGTTCCAGTCGTCAGGTTTCAGAGCAGTCAAAATCAGAGTCTTGTCAGGTAAAAAGTGCTTGCCCAATAAAAATCACCGTGCTAGTTCTAATAGCCATTCGCGGCAAGCTCCGCTCCCATTTCACAGGATTTCCGGTTGTAACTATGAACATGGCCTCCCGTTTCGTCAGCATTATTGTGGTCCTAGTGGTGATTATTATCTCACCGCTCGGGGCTCGTTTGGCTGCACGGAACAAGGGATAGACCCACCACCGGACAGAACGAAACAAGCGACCCCCGAGCCTCACGGCCCGGGGGTTTTTTTTCGACCAAAGGACAGGATTTTCCACATGAACGGCGCGCAGTTTTTGGTACAGGCTCTCAAGAAACAGGGTGTGACCCAGGTGTTTGGTTACCCGGGCGGGGCCATCATGCCGGTCTACGACGCCCTGTATGACGGTGGCCTGGCCCATCAGCTCTGCCGCCACGAGCAGGGGGCCGCCATGGCCGCGGTGGGTTATGCCCGCGCTTCCGGTCAGGTGGGGGTCTGCATCGCCACCTCTGGCCCCGGCGCCACCAATCTGGTCACCGGCCTCGCGGAGGCACTGCTCGACTCTGTACCGCTGGTGGCCATCAGCGGCCAGGTGCCCTGCGCCGCCGTCGGTACCGATGCCTTTCAGGAAGTGGACGTGCTCGGCATGTCCCTTTCCTGCACCAAGCACTCCTTCATGGTGACGGACCCGGCGGATCTGGGACGGGTGATTGCCGAAGCCTTCGCCATTGCCAGCGAAGGGCGCCCCGGCCCCGTGCTGATCGATCTGCCCAAGGATGTGCAGCTGGCCGCGGTGCCGGCCCAGAGCCCGCTGTTTGCGGTGGAGGATCCCGAGCCCCTCAACCCGGCCGAGCTGATGGTCGCCCGTACCCTGCTGGCCGCTGCCGAGCGTCCGGTGCTCTACGTCGGTGGCGGGGTGGGCATGGCCAATGCCGAGCAGCAGCTGCGCGACTTTGCCGCCGCGACCGGCATGCCGGCGGTCACCACCCTCAAGGGGATAGGTGCACTCGACCCCGACAGCCCCGTCTACCTCGGCATGCTCGGCATGCACGGCACCAAGGCCGCCAACCTGGCGGTGCAGCAGTGCGACCTGCTGGTGGTGGTGGGCGCTCGTTTCGATGATCGGGTGACCGGCAAGCTGGAGGAGTTTGCCCCCGAGGCGAAGGTGATCCATCTGGACGTGGACGCCGCCGAGTTTGGCAAGCGCCGCGCCGCCGAGGTGGGCATCACCACGGATCTCAAGCGGGTGCTGCCGGCCCTGGCCATGACCCTGGCCATCGAGCCCTGGCGCGAGCACTGCACCACCATGGCCCGCGAGTACGCCTTCCGTTACGACCATCCGGGTCAGGCCATCTACGCCCCGGCCCTGCTCAAAGAGCTTTCAAGCCGGCTGCCGGAGACCAGCGTGGTCGCCTGCGACGTGGGTCAGCACCAGATGTGGGTGGCCCAGCACATGCGCTTCACCAGCCCGCGCAACCACCTGTCCAGTGCCGGTCTCGGCACCATGGGCTTCGGCCTGCCCGCCGCCATCGGCGCCAAGATGTCGCGCCCCGATGACGAGGTGGTGCTGGTGAGCGGTGACGGCTCCTTCATGATGAACGTGCAGGAGCTCGGCACCATCCGCCGGGCCCAGCTCAAGGTGAAGATGGTGCTGCTGGACAACCAGCGCCTCGGCATGGTGCGCCAATGGCAGGAGCTGTTCTTCGACGGTCGCTACAGCGAGACCAATCTGTCCGACAACCCCGATTTCGTCGCCCTGGCTGCCGCCTTCGGCATCCCCGGCGAGACCATCACATGCAAGGAAGAGATAGGTCCGGCACTGGATCGCCTGCTGGCGAGCGAGAGTGCCTATCTGCTGCATGTGGCTATTTCAGAGGAAGAAAATGTCTGGCCCCTGGTGCCGCCAGGAGTCGCCAACCACAAGATGATGGAGCAACGCCCATGAACCAGCTCAATACCAGCACCCTGGAAATCCATGCCCAACCCAGACCCGAAGTGATGGAACGGGTGCTGCGGGTGGTCCGTCACCGCGGTTTCAATCTCTGCGCCCTCAACATGGAGCAGGATTGCCAACAGCTGCGGATCACGGTTACTGTCGAATCGGTACGTCCCATCCAGCAGTTGTGGAGCCAGCTGGTGAAGCTGGTGGATGTCTCCCGGGTCGATGCACTGGAACAGCAACCCCGGATCAGAGCTTAAGGAGCCAAGCCGATGTCACAGCCTTCCCAATCCGCCGCACACCCCCAATACATCTGGTTCAACGGCAAGCTGGTCCCCTGGCAGGATGCCCAGGTGCATGTCATGAGCCATGCCCTGCACTACGGATCCTCGGTGTTCGAGGGGGTGCGGGCCTATGACACTCCCAAGGGGACCTGCATCTTCCGCCTGCAGGAGCACACCCGCCGCCTGTTCGACTCCGCCAAGATCTACTGGATGGACGTCCCCTACAGCGAGTCCGAAGTGAATGAAGCCTGCCGCACCGTGGTGCGCGAGAACGGCCTGAAAAGCGGCTACCTGCGCCCGCTGGCCTTTGTCGGCAACGTGGGGCTGGGGCTGCATCCGCCGCTGGATGCCAAGGCCGACCTCATGGTCGCGGCCCTGCCCTGGGGCGCCTACCTCGGAGAAGAGGGGCTGAAAAACGGGGTGGATGTGTGCGTCACCTCCTGGAACCGGCTCGCTCCCAACACCATCCCGACCGGTGCCAAGGCGGGGGGCAACTATCTCTCTTCCCAGCTCATCAGCCGCGAGGCCAAGCGCAACGGCTTCGCCGAGGGGCTGGCGCTGGATGTGAACGGCTATCTGAGCGAAGGGGCGGGGGAGAACCTGTTTCTGGTGAAGAACGGCGTGCTGTTCACCCCGCCCGCCACCGCCGCCATCCTGCCCGGCATCACCCGCGACACCATCATGACGCTGGCGCGCGACTTGGGTTACGAGGTACGCGAGCAGGCGCTGCCCCGTGAAGCGCTGTACGTCGCAGACGAAATCTTCATGACCGGCACCGCCGCCGAGGTGACCCCGGTGCGCTCGGTGGATCGGATGAAGGTGGGCGCCGGTTGCCGTGGCCCGGTGACCGAGCAGTTGCAGAACGCCTTCTTCGGCCTGTTCAACGGCAAGACCGAAGACAAGTGGGGCTGGCTGACGCCGGTCAACGACTGATGATAGCGGGGAGGCGTCACGCCTCCCCGAGTCGCTTCCGGTGAAGGCTCCCCGAGGTGCCTTCACCAGGATCGATTCCCGATCCGCGAATCACACATTCATGTTGAAAGACAATGCGCCCCAGGGGCATTCAGGGAGTAGAGACAATGCCGAAGTTGAGATCCGCCACCACCACCCACGGACGTAACATGGCCGGGGCCCGCGCCCTCTGGCGTGCCACCGGCATGACCGATCAGGATTTCGGCAAGCCCATCATCGCCGTGGTCAACTCTTTCACCCAGTTCGTGCCGGGCCACGTCCACCTCAAGGATCTGGGCCAGCTGGTCGCCCGCGAAATCGAGGCGGCTGGCGGGGTCGCGAAGGAGTTCAACACCATCGCCGTGGATGACGGCATCGCCATGGGCCACGGTGGCATGCTCTATTCCCTGCCGTCCCGCGAACTCATCGCCGACTCGGTGGAGTACATGGTCAACGCCCACTGCGCCGACGCCATGGTCTGCATCTCCAACTGCGACAAGATCACCCCGGGGATGCTGATGGCTGCCCTGCGCATCAATATCCCGGTCATTTTTGTCTCCGGCGGCCCCATGGAAGCGGGCAAGACCAAGCTCTCCGACCAGATCATCAAGTTGGATCTGGTGGACGCCATGATCCAGGGTGCCGACCCCAAGGTCTCCGATGCACAGAGCGATCAGATCGAGCGCAGCGCCTGCCCCACCTGCGGCTCCTGCTCCGGCATGTTCACCGCCAACTCCATGAACTGCCTGACCGAGGCACTGGGTCTCTCCCAGCCGGGCAACGGCTCCCTGCTGGCAACCCACAGCGACCGCGAGCAGCTGTTCAAGCTGGCGGGCCAGCGTATCGTCACTCTGGCCAAGCGCTGGTATGAGCAGGACGATGCCTCGGCACTGCCGCGCAACATCGCCACCAAGGCGGCGTTCGAGAACGCCATGGCGCTCGACATCGCCATGGGCGGCTCCACCAACACCGTGCTGCACCTGCTGGCGGCAGCCCAGGAGGCGGGTGTCGACTTCACCATGGCCGACATCGACCGCATGTCCCGCAAGGTGCCCCAGCTCTGCAAGGTGGCGCCCTCCACCCAGAAGTACCACATGGAAGACGTGCACCGCGCCGGCGGCGTGGTCGCTATCCTGGGTCAGCTGGAAAAAGCGGGCCTGGTGCACGGGGATACCCGCAATGTGCTGGGCACCTCCTTGGTGGAGCTGCTGGCCGAATATGACGTCAGCCGCAGCCATGACAAGGGGGTTCACGACTTCTACCGTGCAGGCCCTGCCGGCATCCGTACCACCAAGGCGTTCAGTCAGGATTGCCGCTGGCCCGAGCTGGATCTGGACCGCGCCGAGGGGTGCATCCGCTCCTTCGATCACGCCTACAGCCAGGAAGGTGGCCTGGCGGTCCTCGCTGGCAACCTCGCCCTCAACGGGGCCATCGTCAAGACCGCCGGGGTGGACGAGGAGAACCTCACCTTCCGCGGCCCGGCCCGGGTATTCGAGAGCCAGGAGAGCGCGGTGAGCGGCATTCTGGACGGCACGGTGAAAGCCGGTGAAGTGGTGGTGATCCGCTACGAGGGCCCGAAAGGGGGCCCCGGCATGCAGGAGATGCTCTATCCCACCACCTATCTTAAGTCCATGGGACTCGGCAAGGCATGCGCCCTCATCACCGACGGTCGCTTCTCCGGCGGTACCTCGGGTCTCTCCATCGGTCATGTCTCCCCGGAGGCGGCCTCTGGCGGCACTATCGGTCTGGTAGAGGATGGCGACATCATCAACATCGACATCCCGGCCCGCAGCATGGTGCTGGAGGTGGCCGACAGCGTGCTGGCCACCCGTCGCGCCGCCGTCTCTGCCCGTGGCTGGAAGCCGGTCGATCGTCAGCGCGAGGTCTCCTTTGCCCTGCGCGCCTACGCCATGTTCGCCACCAGCGCCGACAAGGGCGCGGTGCGCGATCGCACCCTGCTGGGGGAGTGAGAGAATGAACTGTCATGATATGGGCGCATTGCGCGCCCTTCGCCACGAGACGGGGGTATAAACCATGGTCTCTGCGGCGGATTATCTACGAAAGGTGCTGCTCTCCCCCGTCTACGAGGCGGCGCGGGTCACCCCCTTGCAAACCCTGAAGAAACTCTCCGAGCGGCTCGGCAATCACGTCAGCCTGAAGCGGGAGGATCTGCAACCGGTTCACTCCTTCAAGCTGCGCGGCGCCTACCACAAGATCGCCACCCTGACCCAGGAGCAGAAAGAACGCGGCGTCATCGCCGCCTCTGCCGGCAACCACGCCCAGGGGGTCGCCCTGTCGGCCGCCAAGCTCGGCATCAAGGCGATCATCGTGATGCCCAAGACCACGCCGGACATCAAGATCGACGCGGTGCGCCGTCAGGGCGGCAACGTCATGCTGTTTGGCAACAGCTTCGATGAGGCCTACGGCGAGAGCCGCCGCCTCGCCGAGTTGGAGGGCTACACCCTGATCCCGCCGTTTGACGACGTCGAGGTGATCGCCGGGCAGGGCACCATCGGCAAGGAGCTGCTGGAGCAGGATACCCACCTCACCCACGTCTTCGTGCCGGTGGGCGGCGGCGGCCTGGCCGCCGGGGTGGCGGTCTACATCAAGCAGCTGCTGCCGGATGTGAAGGTGATCGGGGTGGAGGCGGAGGGGTCCGCCTGCCTCAAGGCGGCGCTGGCGGCCGGCGAGCCGGTCAATCTGGAGCGGGTCTCCCTGTTTGCGGACGGGGTGGCGGTCAAGCGCATCGGTGAGGAGACCTTCCGGCTGTGCAACCAGTATCTGGACGAGGTGGTGACCGTCTCCAATGACCAGATCTGCGCCGCGCTCAAAGACATCTTCGACGACTGCCGCGCCATCGCCGAGCCGTCAGGGGCCTTGTCCCTGGCGGGCCTCAAGGCCTACAGCGAGCGAGAGCAGGTGAAAGGGGGGCGGATGGCGGCCATTTTGTCCGGCGCCAACGTCAACTTCCACAGCCTGCGCTACGTGTCGGAGCGCTGCGAGATCGGCGAGAAGCGCGAGGGCATGCTGGCGGTGACCATCCCCGAGCGCAAGGGGGCCTTCCTCGACTTCTGCCGTCAGCTGGGGCCGCGCATGGTGACCGAGTTCAACTATCGCTATGCGGACGCGGAGCAGGCGTCACTGTTCGTTTCGGTGCGTCTCACCGGCGGTGACGAGGAGCTGGGCCAGATCATCGATCAGCTCGGCGGCAACGGCTATCCGGTGGTCAACATGACCGAGAGCGAGCTGGCCAAGAACCACGTGCGTTACATGATTGGCGGCCGCCCGGCCCGGCCCCTCGGTGAACGCCTCTACAGCTTCAAGTTTCCGGAGCAGCCGGGGGCCCTGATGCGCTTCCTGGAGACCCTGGGCTGTCGCTGGAACATCAGCCTGTTCCACTACCGCAACCACGGCGCCGACTATGGACGGGTGCTCTGTGCCTTCGAGCTGCCGGACGAGGACGTGGCCGCTTTCCACGACTACCTGCACGAGATTGGCTACGGCTGGAAAGAGGTGAGCGAGGATCCCGCCTACCGCCTGTTCCTGGCGAGCCAGGGCAGTCAGTGAGCGGGGAGCCATCCCCTTGCCAGATGAAAAACGAAGAGCCCGGCTCTTCGTTTTTTTATGGGCAACGCGCCGGCCCCCATGATTGGGGGCACGGTGGCCGATAATGTCGCCAATATCACACTCCTGAGTCCCTGGTCGTTTGAGGCTGGTTGCAGATGGGATAATCTGAATGCGGGGCTTGGGTTCAGGGCCCCGTCAGGGAAGAGAGACGCAGCCGCGTCATAACAATTCATTGCAGGGGCTCATCCATGAACAGATCTATGCTCGCCGTCCTGATCGGCGCTTTGATGGCAACAGGGACGGTGCAGGCTGCCGCCCAGGACAACACCTGGTATGTCGGCGGCAAGGCCGGCTGGTCAAATTATTACGGGGTGGATTACAACGCTCAGGTCGAAGAGCTGTTTGATGCGACCAAGGTGAACGAGAACAGCGATGATCTCGGTCTGGGGCTGTTTGCCGGTTATCAGGTGAACAGAAACGTGGCGGTTGAGCTCGGCTATGACTGGCTCGGCAAGTATCAGGTGGACAAGCACTACTCGGGCAACGGGGTTGATTTCGCACTCGATGGCGAGGCCAAGGCCCAGATGGTGCAGGCCACCATGAAGATCATCCTGCCTGCAACCTCGGCACTGGATATCTACGGCCGTCTCGGGGGGGCCTATGCCTGGACCGAAAGCTCACTCAACGTCAGGGCCAGCGATGGCACCAGCAGCCTCTCCGAATCCCATGAGGGCAACAAATATCATGGTGCCGCCTTTGTCGGGGCGCTGGGGGTCGAATACGCCATCGACAAGGATTGGGCCGCCCGCCTCGAATACCAGTACACCACCCCCCTTGGCAAGACTTCCCTCGACGAGTCAGGCATCGAGATGGACAACGGCCTGCTGTCGGTCGGCATGCTCTATCGCTTCGGCCAGATCGGCGACGAGCCGGTGGCACCAACGCCTGCGCCCGAACCTGCGTCCGCCCCGGCCCCCGTGCTGGTGGAGAAGCAGTTCAGCCTGGATTCCGATGTGCTGTTCGAGTTCAACAAGGCGACCCTGAAGCCAGCCGCCAGTCAGGCCCTCGACAACCTGTTTGCCCAGATCCTGGCGGCCAATCCGAAAGACGGGGTGGCGACGGTGATCGGTCATACCGACCGCATCGGCTCGGAGGCCTACAACCAGTCCCTCTCCGAACAGCGTGCCCGCACGGTGGCGGATTATCTCATCGCCAAGGGATTGTTTGCCGACAAGGTGCGTGCCGAAGGGCGGGGAGAGTCTTCGCCCGTGACCGGGGGCAGCTGCCCGGATGGCGCCAAGGCGCAGATGATCGCCTGTCTGGCCCCGGATCGCCGGGTCGAGGTACGCCTGACCGGGGTCTCCCAGGTTGCCGAATAAGCCATCTTTGCCTTGCTATTAAACAACGAGGGGGCCTTGGCCCCCTCGTTGTTTATGTGGGTGTGAGCCGTGACGTTTGCAGCCGCTTGGCGCAATGACTCACCATGATCAGCAGCAAGGCGCCGGGCAGCACTGTTTGCCAGAGGAAAGGCCAGGACTGGGTGGTGAGCAGGATCAACAGTGGATTGGCTCCGGCGGGTGGGTGGATCAGCCCCAGTCCCTGCATGAGTGCAATGGACAGGCCCACACCCAGCGCCAGCTTGAGTTCCATCGGTAGCGGGAGCAATTGCACCACCAACCCCACGGTGGCCGATAACAGGTGGCCTCCCAGCACGTTCTGCGGACGGGCCAGCGGACTGTCCGGCAGTGAGAAGAGCAGCACACAGCTTGCCCCGAACGGTGCCATCAACAGGGTCGACTGCCAGCTCATGTCCAGCCAGCCGAGCAACATTATGGCCAGGCAGGCACCGAGCCCTGCCAGCCAGGCACTTCGCCATCGTCTTGTTTCCATCTCCTGTCTCCTTGTCTGTGCCGGATCACTTGATCCAGCCTGCGACATTAGGTAGACAGATCGGTGTACTTCAAGAGGAAAGTCACCATGAGCGACAAACGGCAACAGCTGATGACGACAGCCTATCGGCTGTTCAATCGTCACGGCTTTCACGCCACCGGCATCGATCGCATCTGGGCCGAGGCGGGCAGTACCAAACGTACCCTCTATCGCCATTTCCCCACCAAGGATGCCTTGATCGAAGCCGTGCTGATGGCACGGGATGCGGAGTTCTTTACCCTGCTCGATGCCAGGATGGATGGGGTGTCGGGGCGGGAGGCCAGGTTGCTGGCGCTGCTCGATGGCTTTGCGGACTGGTTTGGCCGCAGCGACTTCTACGGCTGCAACTTCATCAACGCGAGCGCCGAGTTCTCCGATCCTCGCCACCCGGTGCGCAAGCTGGTGGTGGCCCACAAGCGTGCGTTGCTGAACTGGGTCAGGGAGGCCCTCGAATGCACCGAGGTGCAGGCCACCGGGTTATGCCTGCTGCTGGAAGGGGCCGTGGTGATGGCCCACAGCTATCAGCAGCCTCTGGCTCTGGAACAGGCCAGGGTGTTGGCGGAGGCCGTGCTGGCAGAGCCGCGCTAGTTCAGTTCCGTGGGGTCGATATCCAGGCTCCAGCGCACCCGCTTGCTCTCGGGCCACCCCTCCAGCTCCTTCACCGCCCAGTCGAGCAACTGGGCCAGCAGTGCTCGGTTGGGCCCCTGCACCAGCAACTGCATGCGAAACTTGCCCGCCTTGCGCTCCATGAAGCCGCTGATGGGCCCTAGCACCTGCACCTGGGGATAGCGGGCGCTGCGCAGGGTATCGGCGAGACGACTGAGGAACAGCTGTACCTCGTCGCGGCCGTTGGCCTCGGCCCGGAACAGCCCCTGATAGCTGAACGGTGGCAGCCCCAGCAGGCGGCGCTCTTTCAGCGCCGTGTCGGCGAAGTGGCCATAGCCGTTCTGGGTCAGATCCTGCAGCAGGGCATGCTCGGGATGGTGGCTCTGCAGCACCACCAGCCCCGGTTTGCTGGCGCGACCAGCCCGGCCCGCCACCTGGGTGTAGAGCTGGGCCAGCTTCTCGGCGGCGCGAAAATCGGCGCTGAACAGGGCGCCATCCACATCCAGCAGGCCCACTAGCGTCACGTCCGGGAAGTGGTGGCCCTTGGCCAGCATCTGGGTGCCGATCAGAATCTTGTACTTGCCCGCCTTGATGTCGCCGAGGTGGGTTTCGAGCTCTCCCTTGCGGCGGGTGTTGTCCCGGTCGATGCGCACTACCGGATATTGGGGGAACACGGTGCCGAGCAGCTGCTCCAGCTGCTCGGTGCCGACCCCGGAGCCGATGAGCTCGTTGCTGCCACACTCGGGACAGTGGTGGGGCAGCGGGCGCACGCTGTCGCAGTGGTGGCAGTGCAGCCGCCGACCGGCCTGGTGCCAGGTGTACCAGGCGTCACAGCGCTCGCAGGCGGCACTCCAGCCGCACTGGTGGCAGATGAGTGCCGGCGCATAGCCCCGGCGGTTGAGAAACAGCATCACCTGGTTGCCCGCCGCCAGGTGCTCGGCCATCAGCTGCTCCAGCTGGGGGGAGAGCCCGGCCTGCAGCCGCACGTTCTTGATATCCAGGATCACCTGGCGAGCGGTCTGGGCGTTGCCGGCGCGCCGGGTCAGGCTGAGGTGGTGATACTTGCCGCTGCGGGCGTTGTGCAATGTCTCCAGCGACGGGGTGGCAGATCCAAGCAGGATGGGAATGCCGGCGCGATGGGCCCGCATCACCGCCAGATCCCGCGCGTGGTAGCGAAAGCCGTCCTGTTGCTTGAAGGAGCCGTCGTGCTCCTCGTCGATGATGATGATGCCGAGGTCCTTGAACGGCGTGAACACCGCGGATCGGGTGCCGATCAGGATGGCGGCACCGCCGTCGCGGCAGGCGAGCCAGGCATCGAGCCGCTCCCTGTCGTTCATGGCGGAGTTCATTGCCACCACGGGCACGTTGAAGCGGCGGCGAAAGCGGTTGATGGTCTGGGGGGTGAGGCCGATTTCCGGCACCATCACCAGCGCCTGCTTGCCCGCCTTGAGCAGGGGCTCGAGGATGCTGAGGTAAACCTCGGTCTTGCCGGAGCCCGTGATGCCGTCCAGCAGGAAGGCACCGAACTTGTTGCTCTGGCTGGTGACGGCGGCCACCGCCAGCGCCTGCTCGCCGTTGAGGCGCAGCCCCTCACCCGGCTCGAAGCGGGTGGCCCAGTCGCCATCATGGCTAGGCTCCAGCGAGCGCTTCTCCAGCAGTCCCTTCTTCTCCAGCGCGGTGAGGGCTGCGCTCTGGATCTCCTCCTGTTTGAGGGCGGAGGGGGTCTGCGGCCCCTTGCGCAGCAGGGCGAGGGCCTGCTGCTGCTTGGCCGCCCGCTTGAGCTCGTTGAGGTCGATGGCCATGCCGGCCTCGGTGGCAAACCAGAACTCCAGCTCCCGATAGGCGGCGGGCTCCCCCTTGCGCACCAGCACCGGCAGGGCGTGGGGCAGTACCTCCCCCAGCGGGTGCTGGTAGTAACCGGCGCTCCAGGCCATCAGCGCCAGAATGTCGGGCCCCAGCACGGGGGCGCTGTCGAGCACCCTCTTCAAGGGCTTTAATTTGTTGCGGGGGACCTGGCTCTCGGTCGGGTGATCCACCACCAGACCAACCAGGGTCTGCGGGCCGAACGGGATCTCGACCCGGCAACCGGGGGCAGGCAAGGGCAGGGGAGAGAGATAGTCGAAATGACGGCGTAACGGCACCGGCACAGCCACACGAACCAGATCCAGCGTTTGGGAAGAATTCACCAGGGGTTGCCTATTTTTTCTGCGAAGCCACTTGCCTGATCTCAGGCGTTTCCTATATTATTCGCAGCCTTTGAAACTGTGTTCAACAATCGTGTGGTGTCCGACAAGAGATCGGATGGCGACACGGCCTGATAATTGAGGTTGTCCATGAAAGCTGGTATCCATCCTGACTACGTAGCCATCACCGCCAAGTGCTCTTGCGGTAACGTCATCAACACCTTCTCTACCATCGGTAAAGATCTGAATCTGGACGTGTGCTCCGAGTGCCACCCGTTCTACACCGGCAAGCAGAAAGAAGTTTCTAGCGGCGGCCGCGTAGACAAGTTCAACAAGCGTTTCGGTGGCTTGACCTCCAAGAAGTAATCTTGCTTCTGAAGAATTCTGAAAAAGGCGCCCATCGGGTGCCTTTTTTATTGGCCGCCATTCTGTAATTCCCCGCTTTGCCCTATGGTGTTGGCTCAACCAAGGGAGAAGAGCCGATGCGCACATGTCTGGTGATGGGAGCTGCCGGGTACATAGGATCCTACCTGGTGCCTCATCTGCAGGGTCTGGGGTACAGGGTCATCGCCGGGGCCCGTCGTCCCTGCCGTCTGCCGGAGGGGGTGGCGTTTTGCCTCGCCGACAGCCTCAAGCCTGCCACCCTGCCCCCTGCGCTGGCGGGGGTCGACACCGTCTTCTATCTGGTACACGCCATGGGGGCGGGGGCCGGTTTTCACCGGCTGGAGCAGCAGGGAGTGAAGAACTTCGCCGCTGCCGCCCGTGCCGCCGGGGTGCGCCGCATCATCTATCTCGGCGCCATCCAGCCCGAGCCCTGCAACAGTCGCCACCTCAACTCCCGGCGCTACTGTGGCGAGCTGTTTCGCAGCGCAGGGGTGCCCACGGTAGAGCTGCGTGCCGGCATCATCATAGGCCCCGGCTCGGCGGCGTTCGAGGTGATGCGGGATCTGGTGTACAACCTGCCCATGATGGTGACGCCCAAGTGGGTGCGTTCCCGCACGCCCCCCATTGCCCTCTCCAACCTCTTGCACTATCTGGGCGGGCTGGTGGAAGCCGACGGGGTGGAAGGCCAGATCTTCAACGCGGCGGGCCCCGAGCTGCTCAGCTACCAGCAGCAGCTCCAGAAATTCGCCGCCCATATCGGCAAACGCTGCCCCATCATTCCGATCCCCTTTTTGAGCCCCCGGCTCTCCGCCTGGTGGCTGCAGTTCGCCACCTCGGTTCCCCAACCCATCGCCAAGGCGCTGGTGGGGGGGCTCAAGCACGACATCCCGGCGGATGATGGCCCCTTGCGCGCCCTGTTGCCCCAGCATCTGCTCAGCTTCGACGAGGCGCTGGCGGAGAGCCTGGCGCTGGAGCAGAGGCTCGGTGCCGAGCAGCACGGGGAGGAGACGCCCCTTGGTCTGCGCTGGCGCCATCCCGAATATGGCTTCTACGACCGCACCGCCAGCGGGGAGGCGGATTGCCTCGCCGCCCCCGAGGTGGTGTGGCAGGTGTTGCAGCAGCTGGGGGGTGAGCAGCGCTACTTCTACATGAACGAGCTGTGGGTGGTGCGCGAATGGATGGATCATCTGATCGGCGGCCCGGCCCGGACCCGGGGACGTACCAACCCGGATCGCTTCGTGAAGGGGGACATGCTGGACTCCTGGCAGATCCTCGGGGTGGATGAAGGACGCAGGCTGGATCTGCTGTTCAACATGAAGGCCCCCGGCGTCGGTCGGCTAGAGTTCAACATCCAGCCCTTGGAGTCCGGCCTGACCCGGCTGCGGGTGACGGCCCACTGGCATCCGCAGGGGGCCTGGGGGCTGGCCTACTGGCTTGCCATGCTGCCGTTTCACCTCTTCATCTTCCAGGGGATGACGGAGGCCATCGCCCGGCAGGCAGAGGCAAAAGCCGGCATTCCAGTCATGGATTGAAATCGAATCTATAACTAATTGGGTAATTATGGGTGGCATGACATGCTACTGACTAGCGTGTCATTGCTATCCAGCGATATTTTATGCTGTGAAAGGGCGGGGGATTTCTTTATGATCCTCAGCCCTCGCCCGCTGGCGAGCCAACGCATCACTCATTCATTTCCGTATCGGGGTCCCCCATGTCCGATCAGCAGCACGATCTCCGCCAACAGGCACTCGACTACCACGCCCAACCCGTTCCGGGCAAAATCGCCATCGCCCTCACCAAGCCCGCCGAGACCGCTCGCGATCTGGCGCTGGCCTACAGCCCGGGCGTAGCCGAACCGGTACGCGAGATCGCCGCCAATCCGGCCGATGCCTACCGTTACACCGGCAAGGGCAACCTGGTGGCCGTCATCTCCAACGGCACCGCCATCCTGGGGCTGGGCAATCTGGGCCCGCTGGCCTCCAAGCCGGTGATGGAGGGCAAGGCCCTGCTGTTCAAGCGCTTTGCCGGCATCGACGCCATCGACATCGAGGTGAAGCACGAGACCAGCGCCCAGTTCATCGATACGGTGGCCGCCATCGCCGACACCTTCGGCGGCATCAACCTGGAAGACATCAAGGCCCCCGAGTGCTTCGAGATTGAAGAGGCGCTGATCGCCCGCTGCGACATCCCGGTGTTCCACGATGACCAGCACGGTACCGCCATCGTCACCGCCGCCGGCCTGCTCAACGCGCTGGAAGTGCAGGGCAAGGAGATTGGCACCAGCCGCATCGTCTGCATGGGCGCCGGTGCCGCCGCCACCGCCTGCATGGATCTGCTGATCAAGTGTGGGGCTGCGCCGCACAACATCTTCATGCTGGACCGCCAGGGTGTGATCCACAGCGGCCGCACCGATCTCAACCAGTACAAGCAGCGTTTCGCCAACGACACCCCCCTGCGTACCCTGACGGATGTCATCGACGGGGCTGACGTCTTCGTCGGCGTCTCCGGCCCGGACGTACTGCCCGCCGAGGCGGTGGCCCTGATGGCCCCCAACCCGGTGATCTTCGCCTGCTCCAACCCGGACCCCGAGATCAAGCCTGCCCTGGCTCACGGAGTGCGCGGTGACCTCATCATGGGAACCGGCCGCTCGGACTACCCGAACCAGATCAACAACGTGCTCTGCTTCCCCTTCATCTTCCGCGGCGCCCTCGACGCCCGTGCCAGCCGCATCAACGATGCCATGAAGATCGCGGCAGTGGAGGCGATCCGCGCTCTGGCCAAGGAGCCGGTGCCCGCCGAGGTGCTGACCGCCGCTGGCGTGAGTGAACTCGCCTTCGGCAAGGATTACGTCATTCCCAAGCCCATGGACGCCCGCCTGCTGCCGCGGGTTGCCCGTGCCGTGGCACTGGCGGCGGTTGCCTCCGGGGTGGCCCGCATCGAACTGCCGGCGGATTACATGCTGGGTTGAGTCACGGCAAGCGCGCAAAAACAGAAGGGGCCCCCTGTCGGGGGCCCCTTTTTCATGGCGGAAGCGGGCAGCTTACTTGGTCTTGGGGGCAACCTTGACGGCCGGCGCCTTGGCGTGGGCAGCCTTGTGATGCTTTTTCACGACCTTGGTCTGGGTGGCGTGGGGAGCGGCGGCCTTGGACGGGGTGGCGGCCATGGTGAAGCCGGAGGTCAGGGCGAAGACAGCGGCCAGAGTCAGGGGGATCAGCTTGTTCATATTCCAGTTCCTCGTTCGGTTTGATGACATGGAGCGTTTCTCCATGACTTCATCCTAGGGTTGTTCGACCTGCGGTTCAGTGAGCGACTGGTGACGGTTTGTATCCAAATGTACGGGCAGGGTCAGGCAGAAACGGGCACCGCTGCTGCTTGGCAGCAGTTGCACCTCGCCGCCGTGGTGGCGGGCGATGCTGCGCACGATGGCCAGCCCCAGCCCGGCGCCGCCGGTGCGTCTGTCCCGGCTCTGATCCAGGCGCACGAAGGGCTCGAAGATTTGCGGGGCCAGCGCGGGATCGATGCCGGGGCCATCGTCGGCCACCTCCAGCAGATAGTCGTCCCCCTGTCGCGCTATGCAGAGGCTTGCCTGGCTGGTGGCATGGCGCAGGGCGTTGCCGATGAGGTTTTCCAGCGCCCGGTCCAGCAATCGGGGGTCGCCGCGCCAGGGCAGAGCCATGGCCGGGCGCACGAAGTCGAGCCGCTTGTCCGGTCGCAGGGCCTGCCAGTCGGCCAGGCGGCTGCCGGCCCAGCTGCCGAGCTCCAGATCGCTGCATTGCAGCGGCAGTTCGGGGCGATCGAGCCTGGCATAGGTGAGCATCTCCTCGATGAGGGCATCGAGGGTGCCGAGGTCCCGCTCCAGCCCCTGCTGCTCCTCGGGTGAGGGAGGCTCGGCCAGCATGGCGAGGCGATAGCGCAGCCGCACCAGGGGGGAGCGCAGCTCGTGGGCGATGGCGTCGGTCAACTGCTTGCGACTGGCCAGCATGGCCTGCAACTGCTCCGCCATCTGGTCGAAGGTGCGGCTGACCCGGCCCAGGCTGCTGCCGGGCGGCAAACCGGTGCGACAGGAGAGATCCCCGTCGCCGACCCGGCGGGCGGTCTGTTCGAGCTGTTGCAGGCCGCGCCAGTGGGGGCGCAGCCAGAGCAGGATGGGCAGGCCGAGGGAAAGGCCGATGAGCAGCAACAGCCCCACGTCCACCCAGTGCAGCTCGTGCAGGTAGGAGAGGTAGGGGACGGGACCGACGATCAGCACCTTGTCGGTGTTCGGGATGCGCTGCAGGAAGGTGTCATCCTCTTCGACGATGACGATGTTGCCCGCCTCGAGGAAGGCCTGATCCTCGCTGGCCAGGGGCTGGTTGGCGAGGACGCCGATCTGCAGCGGCAGATTGAGCTGGCGGCTCTGCTCGCCGGTGCGGGTGGCCCAGTGTTCCGGCGGCAGCCGGGCCAGCTCGCCAGTGAGCAGGCCGAGGGAGCCTTGCATCATCCGCTCCAGATAACGGTCCCCCGCCCGCTCTGCACTGACCTGATAGACCAGCCCGATGAGCAGAATGGCGAGGGTGAAGCAGCCTATCAGCAGCAGATAGAACTGGATAAACAGGCGTCGCATCGGGGCTCTCCTCTTGCCTGGATTGCGTCTGGGCATTGCCTTGTTGCCCCTCATCCCCAACCCTTCTCCCGCAAGGGGAGAAGGGCGCTGAGAGCATCAAGGTCATTCGGCGGGGCTTATTCCCAGGCCTGGGGCACCAGCAGGTAACCTTTCTGGCGCACCGTCTTGATCCAGATCGAGTTGTTGCTGTCATCCCTGGCTTCTGGTGTGCAGGCGTGTGAGACACCAGCTCATTCCCAGGCCTGGGGTACGAGTAGATAACCCTTTTGGCGCACCGTCTTGATGCGGGTCGGGTTGTTGCTGTCATCCCCGAGCCGGCGGCGCAGACGGGAGATGGCCACGTCCATGCTGCGATCCTGGCCGTCGTAGTCGCGCCCCCGCAGGCTGCGAAACAGCGCCTCCCGCCCCAGGATCTGGCCGGCGTGGCAGGCCAGCTCCCACAGGAGGTCGAAATCGGCGGTGGAGAGGGGGATGCTCTCCCCATCGAGGCGCACGTCCCGACCCGGGCCGTCTATCTGGAGGCGGCCGAACTGCAGGCGCTGGGGCGGGGCGGCGGGGACCACGGCCTGCTGGCTCTGCCCCTGCTGGCGAAACTGGACTCGCAGCCGGGCCAGCAGCACCGGGGGGGGCGTGGTCTTGAGGATGTAGTCGTTGGCCCCCAGCTCCAGGCTCAGGATCTGGTTCATGTCGCTGTCGAGCGAAGTGAGCATGACGATGGGGCCGGCAAAGCGCGGGCGCAGATCCCGGCACAGGGAGAGGCCATCCTGCCCCGGCAGCATGATGTCGAGCAGCACCAGATCCGGCTGCTCGGCCAGGGCCCTGTCGAGTGCCCGGTCACCCCGGGTCTCCAGCAGCACCTCGATGTCGTGGCGACCGAGCCAGCTGCTGATGAGCTGGCCAATCTCGGGATCGTCTTCAACAAACAGAACGCGTGGCATGGTGGCGTGATTCCCCGGTCATGGCGTGAGTGGGCGTGTCGCCAGCATAACGGCTGCGTCCGCGCTCTGCACCGGGATAACTAATCAATGCGGGGGTTTTTGCCCCTTCTCCCGGGGGAGAAGGGGGGGCAGGATGAATCGGTTGGTATCGGGCCGCCCCCACTTGTCCCGTGGCGGGTCGGGGCGGCGCGATGAGGCAGGATCCGTGCCCTTCAGTGGCCATAGCGGCTCCGGCTGCCATGGAGCAGCCGGGGAACCGCCCGGATCAGCCGCCCTTGCGCTTCAGATACACCCCGGCTTCCATGTGGTGGGTCCAGGGGAACTGGTCGAACAGGGCGAAGCGGGCGATCTCGTGGGTTTCACCGAGCACGGCCATGTTGGCCTGCAGGGTCTCGGGGTTGCAGGAGATGTAGAGGATGTTGTCGTAATCCTGCACCAGCTTGACGGTGGCGTCGTCCAGACCGGCCCGGGGCGGGTCGACGAAGATGGTGTTGCACTGGTAGGCGCCGAGATCGACCCCCTTGAGGCGGTTGAACTCCCGCTCGCCGCGCATCGCCATGGTGAACTCCTCCGCCGACATGCGCAGGATGATCAGGTTGTCGACACCGTTGGCGGCGATGTTGAACTGGGCGGAGTCCACGCTCGGCTTGGCGATCTCGGTGGCCAGCACTTTGCGAAAGTTCTGCGCCAGGGCGATGGAGAAGTTGCCGTTGCCGCAGTAGAGCTCCAGCAGGTCCCCCTCGCTCCCCTTGGTCACGTCCAGGGCCCAGCCCAGCATCTGTTCGTTGATGGCGGCGTTGGGCTGGGTGAAGCTGTTTTCCACCTGCTTGTAGACCAGCTCGCGCCCCTGCACGGTCAGGCGTTCGATGACGAAGTCATCCCCGAGACAGATCTTCTGCTTGTGGGCGCGGCCAATCAGTTGCAGCTCGAACCCCTTGGCACGCAGGTCGGCCTGCAGCGCCTCGGCGGCCTGCTGCCACTCGGCTTCCAGCTTGCGGTGGTAGAGCAGGCTGACGCAGATCTGGCCGGACTGGGTGGAGAGATAGTCGATCTGGAACAGCTTCTTGCGCAGCACGGGGTGCGGGCGCAGCCCGGCCAGCAGCACCGGCATCAGCCGGTTGATGAGCAGGCTGGCGGTGGGGAAGCTGTCGACCCGGATAATCTCCTTGGTGGCCGGTGCATACATGCAGTGGAAGAGGTCATCCCCCTCGTGCCAGATGCGGAACTCGGCGCGCATCCGGTAGTGCTGGGCGGGAGAGGCGTGCAGCTCCAGCGCGGGCGGATTGAAGGGGGCGAACAGCTGGGTGAGGCGATCGCGCTTCTCGTCGAGCTGGGCCTGGTAGTCGGCAGGAGTCCGTCTGCCCTGGGCGTCGGCGGAAGAGGGCTGGGATTGAGTCATGGATACCTCGCATGCACCGGGCTGAGCCGGGGAAAGACCGGGGGAAGGCCGCAGCCAACCAAAGGGTGGGGATTTTAAAAGGCCGTTGCGGATTGTCCAAGTTTTTTGTGGTCAAGAAGTGGCCAGTCGGGCCGATAACCGATCCACCACTATAGGCGGGAGAGTAATGATGCAAATTGATGGCATGGGCGCAGCCCAACCCAAGGGAGTGGGCATTGCTCCCAAATCGCCTCAACAGACGGAGTCGAAGACGGCGGACAAGGGGGATGAGGTCTCCCTGAACAAGCCCCCGAAATGGGCCCAGGTGCTGATCCAGCAGGCGCTGCAATTTGCGCTGGAGATCAACGGCCAGGGCTACAAGGCACCCAAGGTGCAGGAACCCCAGGAGGTCACCCCGGAGACCCTGTTCGATTTCCAGTCGGTGGCGGACAACGTGTTGCAGTTCGTCACCGGGCGGATAGGCGCGGCCCGTGCCGACGGCAAGTCCGACGACGACCTGACCAAGATGATGGAGCAGGCCCGCAAGGGGGTGGACAAGGGCTTCGGTGACGCCAGGAAGCTGCTCGGTGACTGGGCGGACAACGAGGACATCAAGACCGGCATGGATCAGAGCTACAAGCTGATCCAGAAGGGGCTCGACGAGTTCGAGAAGGAGTTCTTCGGCAAGGTGTCGACCACGGATCTGGGGGATGCCAGGATGGCCAGCCGCCAGCAGGCCCTCCTCGAGATCGAGACCCGGGACGGGGACAAGGTGATGCTGCGCTTCAGCGACAGCTGGCAGTTCAAGTCCCAGAGCGACGGGGGCGGCAGCCAGTTCAGCCTCAAGTCGAGCCAGAGCTTCGACTTCTCCCTGGAGGGGGATCTCGACAGTGCCGAGATGGATGCCATCGGCACCCTGGTCAAGGGGCTGGACGAGCTGGCCGGGCAGTTCTTCAAGGGGGGCGACGGCAAGACCCTGGCGGACGGGCTGAACGGGCTGCAACTGGATGACAGCCAGCTGGTCTCCTACTCCCTCAAGCTCAAGCAATCGGCCAAGTTGAGTCAGACCTACCAGGGGGCCAGTTCCCTGCAGGAGAGCCTCAAGCCCCTGGCGGACTACCTGCCGAGGCTCAGCCGGTTGCAGCAGCAGGCCGATGCCCTGCTGGCCCCTTCCCAGCAGGAGGCGCTGACACCCACCGTGCTGGCGGCGCGGGGTCAGGACGGGGCGACCCAGGGGGCAGGCTTCATGGGCTTCAACCAGCGGATGCTGGAGGCCATGAGGCTGCTTGGCCAGCAGATGGCGACCGGCTAGTCTGGCGACGCCCCCGTGATGCTGGCGGGGGCGGGGTGTTTGCCAGCCCGTCCCCGGGCTGGCACACTGCCCTTTTCCCCAGCCCGGCGATGCCATGAACCCCAAGAAGCCAAGAGACAAGCGCGAGCTCTGCTACCCCTTCATCTTCGAAACCCAGTTCCAGTGCGACTACGAGATCGCCACCGACGAGCTCTGCTGCCAGGTGGGGGCCGTGCTCTCTCATCTGATGCCGGATGAGGATACCCGGCCCGTGATGGCGGATCTGGCGACCCTGCAGCGGCTCATCTACAACCTCAACGGCTCGGTGCGGGGACGGCTCGGCATCTTCGAGGAGGATCTGGACTGGCTGAAGGGGCGGTACGATCACTACAACGAGGCGAGTCGCGGTCGGGTGACCGGCTTCGTGCTGCCCCAGGGGCCCCAGCCCATTCCCACCCTGCACCTGTGCCGCTGTGGCAGCAAGAAGGTGGTGCGTCTGCTGGTACGCCTGGAAGAGAGCGGCGTGCGCTTCGATCCCATCCTCTATCGCTTCGCCAACCTGCTGGCCAACTTCTTCTTCGTGCTCACCGTCTACCTCAAGCAGGCGTGGGATGTGACCGAAGTCCCCTATGTCAGCATCAACTACTGATGAAGAGACGATGTTTGATGCATTCGTCGCATCACACATGGCGGCGTAGGGTTATTGGATCGAAAAACAGCGATGAGGCAGCATCCGTCACTTCGGGGGATGCAGGCATAAAAAAACCGGCGCCCCGAGCGCCGGTTTTCTATTGCCGCGATCCCTAGCTCGACAGCAGTACCCTGGCCGAGTTGGCCGGGATGGTGAGCTGCACCTCCCCCTGCACCACCTCGAACTTGTCGCCGTTGAAGGCGTCGGTGAAGCGGCTGGCGGGGCTGGCGGTCTGCCACAGGGGCAGGCTGATGGTGCGCGGCTCCGTGGGGTGGCGGTTGCAGGCGACCACCACCTGATCGCTTTGCAGGGTACGGGCGAACACATAGCTGTGAGGGCCGGCGTAGAGGGTCTGGATGTCTCCCCGACGCAGGGCCGGGCGCTGGCGGCGCAGCTGGATCAGGCGGCGATAGTGGTCGTGCAGCACGTGATCCCAGTCGGTGGTATCCCAGGGGAAGCAGCGGCGGCAGTCCGGGTCGTTGCCGCCGGAGAGCCCCACCTCGTCGCCGTAGTAGATGGAGGGCACGCCGATGTAGGTTATGAGCAGGGTGGCGGCGAGTCGCATCCGCTGCTTGTCTTCCCCCAGCAGGTGCAGGAAGCGGGCGGTGTCGTGGCTGTCCAGCAGGTTGAACTGGGCCAGCTGGTTCTTGAACGGAATATGGGCCCGCGCCAGCTTGAGCCAGTGATCCAGCTCGGTGGCGCTGATCTTGATGGGGTGATAGGCGATGTCCTGCCCCGCCAGGAAGGCGCGGATGGGGTGGGCGAAGCCGTAGTAGTTCATCGCGCCATCCTCCTGATCCCCCTGCAGCCACTGGCTCGCCTCGAAGAAGTGCTCGCCGAGGACGTAGGCGTCCGGATTCTCCTGCTTCACCGCGCCGCGAATGGCGCGCACATGGCCGCGATTGCCCTCGGCAGTGCCTCGCTCCCCCAGCATGTGGATGACGTCGAAGCGCCAGCCATCGATCTGGTAGGGGGCGCGCATCCAGTAGCGCAGAATGGCGTTGTCTGCCCGATAAACGGCGTCCTGCACCTGTTCACTTGAGAAATCCAGCTTGGGAAGGCTGCGGATCCCTTTCCAGCTGACGTAATCCCCTTCCTGATCGAAGGTGTAGAAGCTGCGCCAGGGGGAATCCGGGTTGCTCTGGGCGCCCAGCGGCGGGCAGAACCAGGGGTGCTCGGTGGAGGTGTGGTTGACCACCGCATCCAGGATGATCCTCATGCCGCGCTGGTGCAGGTTGCGGGTCAGCTCGGCAAACTGGGCATTGGTACCGAGGTGCGCATCCACCTTGAAGTAGTCCTGAGTGTCGTACTTGTGGTTGCTCGGCGAATCGAAGATGGGGTTGAGGTAGAGCGCCGTCACCCCCAGGGATTGCAGGTAATGCAGCTTGGCGTCGATGCCCGCCAGATCCCCGCCGTAGAATTCACAGGCGCCGTGCCCCTCTTCGTGGCGGCTGACCGGCTCGCCCCAGGCCTTGCTGATGACCGCCTTGCCCCTGTACTCGTACTCGTGATGCTTGACGCTCAGCGACGGGTCGCCGTTGCAGAAGCGGTCGGGGAAGATCTGGTAGAACACCTGATCCTGCACCCAGGCCGGGGGCTGGTGATGGCTGTTGAAGCGGAAATGCTGCTCCCGCGGCGGCATGGCGGCGCTGACGCCTGCCCCGTGCAGCCACCACTGCTCCTCGTCGGTGAGGCACTTGAAGCAGTAGAGGTGGATCTCCTGCCCCCTGGCCAGCGGCAGTTCGACCTGCCAGACCTGAAGCCTGTCCCGGGTGGCGACCGGCGTCATGGCGACCAGATACTCCTCGTTGTCCGGCTCGTGGCGCAGCCACACCTCGCGGATGGGGGCGTCCAGCTCGCTGAACAGGGTGAGCTGCAGGGTGTCGGCACTCTCTTTGAACCAGGGTGCCGCCTGGGGGTGAAACAGGAAGGGATGGGTCATGGTATCTACTGTGTCAGAGAGGCTCAGGAATGGGGGATGGGCGCAGGCCATCTTATCCCGTCCATGGGCGTGTGTATGTGACGACCGGCCAGAATGAGACGGTGCTTCCGGCTTGGTTGGGCGGTCTGCCGTGACGCTATTGGGTCAGCAAATCGGCAAGGGCGTTGCCCTGCTCGTGCAGCTGTTCGAGCTGATCCGCCAGAATGAGACGGGGATCCGGCTCCTGCTGATCGGCCGTTGTACATCTACTGGGTCAGCAAATCGGCCAGGGCGTTGCCCTGTTCGTGCAGCTGCTCCAGCTGATCCGCCAGGCTGGCGGGATCCAGCCCCAGCTGGTCAGCCAGGGTTCTGGGGAAACGGGCGATGATGGCCTGGGCCGGTACGCCGGCCTGCCAGGCGAAGGAGACGAAGACGGCGAGCCGGATGAGCACGGCCTCCTTGCTGACCGGATCGTGGGAGAGGGGGTCGAGCTGCTGGGCGATGGCATCCACGAAGGCGGGCGACAGGTTCCAACGCCGCGCCAGCTCTGCGCCGAGCTGGGCATAGTCGTAACCCAGCATCTCCCGCTGGGCATCGACCCGGCTGCTGCCTTTCTCGATGGCCAGATTGATGAGCCCCGCCTCTTCCGGCAGGGTGCTCTGGATCAGCAGCTCGCCAATGTTGTGAATGAGGGCGCAGGTGAAGGCGGTCTCGGGATCCACCGAGGTGGTCTGCTGTGCCAGGGTGCGGGCAATGGTGGCGACCTGGAAGGTCTGGGTCCAGAAGTGGAGCTTGTCAAAGCCGGGGGGGGCCTTGAAGCTACTGATGATGCCGGAGGCGACCACCACGGAGCGCAGGCGGTTGAAACCGAGGCGGATGACCGCCTGTTCGATGGAGGTGATTTCATTGCCACGGCGCAGGGCGGCGGAGTTGGCCATCCGCAGTACCTTGACGCTGATCACCTGGTCCATGGCGATCTTGGCCGCGATCTCGTCGATGCGGGCATTCTCGTCGTTGAAACTCTGCATCAGCTCGTGCAGCAGTTTCGGAATTGTGGGCAGTTGCTTGATCTTGCCAAACAGGCGATCCATCGACATGGCTGAGGCAGCCTCCATTGCTAACAATGCCTCATATTGTGCCACAGCCTGGCCAGTTGTTCCTGCTGGCGAGCGGTTTTGTGAGCCCTAGTACACCCAGTCTTGCAGTCTGTATTCCAAACGGTGCCGTTTTCCCTGGAGGATCAGGGTCTGGGTGGATCCGCTCAGTGTGGCCCCCTCCGTCAGGGTGGCGAGGACGGCCTGTTCTATCAGATCGAGCTCGGGGGGACAGGCCATGGCGGTGCTGCCGAGGCTGGTGACCCAGAGCTTGTTCCCCTTGAGGTGACCCTGGCCGAAGTAGCGGTTGCAACCGGCGATGCCGTTGACGGTGAAGTGTTCACCGATCTCGATGTCGGGGGGATTGCTGCGGCGGCTGGCGATGGCCTGGCCATCCAGCCGATCGAGCACCCAGTGATGGTGTTGCAGATCTTGCGAGGCAAAGCGGGGAGCACTGCTGCAGGCGCTGAGCAGAAGCAGGGCGAGCAGCAGTAGCAGGTATCTGGGCATTGAAGGGGCTCCGGTGGTGGGTATGACAAGCATACCCGTCCCCAGGCCCGGGCGGCAGGGCGAGGGGGGAGGAGCCCGACCGCTTCTGTCGCCCCGGGGGAAGAGGGGGTGTCGGCAAATGGCAACACCCGCCCCGAGCGAACCTGTCTACCGGTTGCCCATGGCTCCCCTGGCCGTTTCAGTCCGCAAACAGGCGCTCGGCATAGCGGGCGAGGCCCGAGGCCACCGAACCGAAGTCATCACCCCCCTCCAGCGGTACCTTGGGCAGTTTCTGCTGGATGAAGGCCTTGATGAGGGGGGAGCGGGCACTGCCGCCGGTGACGAAGACCCGGTCAGGCTGCACGCCTGCCGCCTGGATCGCCTCGTCCATCAGCTCGCCAATCTTCTCCAGCAAGGGGGCGGAAGCACTGGCCAGCTGGGGGCGGGTGAGTGCCGCCTCCAGCCCTTTTTCCAACTCGTTCAGGGTCTGGTGATTGTGCTCGTGGTCGGAGAGGGCGATCTTGCCCTGCTCGGCGCGCCACACCAGTTGATGGCTCAGCTTGTGGGCCCGCAGGCTGGCGAGGCGCGGGAGCTTGCTGCCCGGCTGGCTGTCGAGCTGGAGATCCTGCAACTGGCGGGCGGTATCCAGGCTGTAGAAACGGCTCTGGGCACTGACGTCATTGATGGCGGCGGCGTCCCAGAACAGGGGATGGGGCAGCGGCTTGCCGGTCTTGAGGGTCTCGTGCATGCCGAGCAGCGGCATCATGCCCTCCACGGTCAGGCGGATGTCGAAGTCGTTGCCCCCGATGCGCTGGCCGCTGTGACCGAGCAGATCGCCGCTGCGATCCAGCTGGTCACGGTGGCTCGGGCCCATGCGCAGCACGGAGCAGTCGGTGGTCCCGCCCCCGATGTCCACCACCAGCACCACCGCATCCTCGGTGAGGCGCGCCTCGAACTCGAAGCCGGCGGCCACCGGCTCATAGAGGAACTCCACCCGCTCGAACCCGGCGAGGCGGGCCGCCTCCCTCAGGATGGCGATGGCCTGGCGGTTGCTCTCTTCCCCCGCCAGTCCCTGGAAGTTGACCGGTCGGCCGATCACCGCCTGGCGGATGGTGCTGCCCGTCTGCTGCTCCGCCTCCCGGCGCACGTGCAGCATCATGGCGCAGACGATGTCCTCGAACAGGGCGATTTGGGGAGCCTTGAGGCCATAGGCCCCGAGAAAGGATTTGGGGGACTTGATGTAGTAGCCCTCGTCCGGCTCTTCCAGATAGCGCGCCAGCGCCGCACCGCCGAAGCTCAGCTCGTCGATGAGTCCCTCTTCGCGCATCTGGCGGCGCACCGCCTGGGCCCGGGTCACCACGGGACCGCGCAGCTTGAGGTATTCGCTCTGCTGGACGGGGGCCAGCCCTTCGGCCAGGAGGCCGGCGATGGCGTCCCGGTGGGGGGCGTGCAGGGTGGAGGGAAGGTAATGGGAACCGGAGAGGGTCAGCAGCCTGGGGCTGCCCTGTTCCATCACGGCGACGGCACAGTTGGAGGTACCGTAATCAAATCCGATGAACATGCTGGCCAGACTCCTGTACAAAAAAGGGCTGGTAGCCTACCCGATGCCGCCGGGTCTCACAACCCGGCGGCGGGATCAATGGCGTGGCGACAACGCCTCAGGGATCACTCCACTTCGTTGTCAGAGCGGCCCTGGCTCTCGATGGCCTGGATGTTGCTGAGGGTGGTGTCGGCGATGGCGTGCAGCGCCTCCCGGGTCAGGAAGGCCTGGTGACCGGTGAACAGCACGTTGTGACAGGCAGACAGGCGGCGGAAGACGTCGTCGGTGATCACCTCGTTGGACTTGTCCTCGAAGAAGAGGTCTTCCTCCTCCTCATAGACGTCCAGCCCCAGGGCGCCGATGCGGGCAGTCTTGAGGGCCTCGATGGCGGCGTTGGAGTCGAGCAGGCCGCCCCGGCTGGTGTTGATGATCATCACCCCGTCCTTCATCTTGGCGAAGGCCTCCTTGTTCAGCAGGTGATAGTTCTCCTTGAACAGGGGGCAGTGCAGGCTGATGACATCGGACTGACGGAATAGGGTGTCGAGATCCACGTACTCGGCGCCCAGATCGATGGCCGCCTGGTTCGGATAGGGATCGCTCACCAGCAGGCGCATGCCGAACCCCTTGAGGATGCGCAAGGTGGCGATGCCGATCTTGCCGGTGCCTATGATGCCGGCGGTGCGGCCATGCATGTTGAAGCCCACCAGCCCCTCCAGGGAGAAGTTGGCGTCCCGGGTGCGCTGATACGCCTTATGGATGCGACGGTTGAGGGTCATCATCAGGCCCACCGCATGTTCGGCAACGGCCTCGGGGGAGTAGGCAGGCACCCGCACCACCTTGAGTCCCAGCTCCTTGGCGGCGGCCAGATCCACGTTGTTGTAACCGGCGCAGCGCAGGGCGATGACCCTGGTGCCGTACTGCGCCAGCTCGGTCAGCACTTCGCGGTCGGCATCATCGTTGACGAACAGGCAGACCACGGGGAAGCCGTGGGCGAGACGGGCCGTCTTGGCCTCCAGCCGCACGTCGAAGAACTCCAGATCGAAACCGTACTGGGCGTTGGCCTGGTGGAAATGTTCCTTGTCGTAGCTCTTGGTACTGAAAACGGCGACTCTCATGGTGCGCTCTCCGTAGATAATGATGTGGTTAAATTACAACAAATAGTGACCGTCATCACGGGATAAGTGGTGCTGTTTCAACCCCAGGGCATGATGGGGACGGCACTCACTGCACTCTTGTACGAACCATCCACCAACTTGGTGCTGTAAGTCAGATAGACAAGGGCATTGCGCTTCTCGTCGTAAAAACGCACCACCTTCTGCTCCTTGAACACCAGCGAGGTGCTGACGTCGAACACCTCTTCCCCCGCCTTCAGCTTGGCGGGCAGGGTGATGGGGCCGATCTGGTGGCAGGAGAGGGAGGCGTGGGAGGGATCTTCCGCCAGCCCAAGGCCACCCTTGACGCCGCCGGTCTTGGGGCGGGCCAGATAGCAGGCGACACCGGCGATTTTAGGGTCGTCGAACGCCTCCACCAGGATCTTGTGGTTGGGTCCGAGCAGCTTGAAAGCGGTGCTCACCTCGCCGACGGGATCGGCCTTGTCGGCCAGCACCGGGCCGGCCATCAGTGCCCCCAGCAGCAGGGGCAGGGTGCGAGCAAGGGTCTGAAGATGTCTCATGGTCTCTCCTGTTGGCCTCCCTCAGAAAGGGATGCCCAAACGACGATAGAGGCTGGCCAGCACCCAGGCGGGGCCTACCAGCAGAAATTGCAGGTCGGTGAGAAAGGAGGGGCGTTTCCCCTCGATATGGTGACCGACGAACTGGGCTATCCAGAACAGCACGAACCCGATAAGGGCAGGCCACAGCAGCGGCCCCTGCCAGACGTGGCAGAAGGCCAGTCCCAGGGCGGTCAGGGCCGTCATCCCCGTAAAGATCGTCAACGACAGCCGCAGGTAGAAGACCAGCACCGGGATGGCCACCAGCCCCGCCCAGTTGAAGGACGCTGGCAGGGGACCGGCGGGCAGGCACCAGAGCAGTGCCAGGATGCAGAGGTAGATGCCTGGCACCGCCACCTTGTGGATGGCCACATTGACGGGGTGTTGATGGCTCTGGCCGTAGTCGCGAAACCAGTCATCCAGTCGTTTCATGGCACCTCCCTGGTGCGCGTATTGAGGCCGGGCGACCTCGCGTTCCTGTGCGTCTGCGGCGGGCTGCGCCCACCGGATGGGATGACCCGCGGCTGATCACGCTCCCGGCGGCGGATATTCCCAACGCCGGAGACCCTGTCCGTTCATGCTCGCAGCGGTGGATATTCTCAACGCCGGATATCGTATCCGTTTACTCCTGCGACGGTGGATATTCCCAATATTGGGCCGGAATGCTTTTGAGCAAGGGGGTCATGTCGGGATTGGGCAGGGCGATGGTGACTCTCTGCTCCAGATTGGCGCTGGCCAGGGCCTCGCGGATCTTGGGGTTCTCCCGAAAGAACGCCATGAAGCTGCCGTCGGCATAGGCACGCTCGAGGCCGGTCTGGATCGCCTTGGCCAGCTTCGGCGACTCCGGGCTGACGAAGAAGAACTCGGCGAAGGGGTAGCGGATCAGCAGGTGCTGATCGATCACCAGGTTGGGATATTGTGCCGCCAGCTCGCTGCGTTCGGCGAAGATTTCCACCAGACCACGGGGGAAGAAATCCAGCTTGTCGCCGTCATTCATCAGGCGAAACAGGTTGCTGTAGCGCCCGGCATAGGTGGGAATGCCTGCCAGTTCCAGGATCTTGTTGTCGGCCCAGCCCACCCCCTGTGCGGCTTTCAGTTTCTTGAGGTCTGCCAGGGTGTTGATCTGGTTGAACCGCTCCTGGGCATCAGCGTGGATGAAGGAGAGGCGCAGCCCTTCCAGGCCACGAAACAGCGGGATTGGTACTGCGGTGAGGGAGGATTCCAGCGCGCTGGAGGTACCCATCCAGAACACATTGATGACCTTGCCCTTGGCAAGCGCCTGCTGGAGGCTGTACTGGTTGAGATTGAGGTCGACCCGCTCCAGCTTGTAGGGCTGCCCGGCGTGGTTGAGCGCCAGTTCCAGCAGCTTGAGCTGGTATTCGTTGTCGAGATCGTTGATCGGTCGGCTGGGGACCTTGACGGTGAGCGTCTGTGCTTGTGCCAGCAATGGCAGGCACAAGCACAGCCTGATGAGCCATTTCACGCTTTGATCTCCTGTAGGATCCGGGACTTGCCCGGAGTCTAACAGAAGTTGTCACGCTCTTGCTGTGAAAGGGGCCGGGGATCACCCGGCCGCGTCATCTTCGGGCATGGCCTGCCCTGTGCCCGGCTCGTACCGAGGCCGGGCTTGTTCGCCGCATCAGGCGACGCGACGGAACACGTGAGTGTCGTTGAATTCCTTGGTGCTCTGGCATTCAACACAGAAGCGGGACTCGGGACGGGCCTGCAGCCGCTTGAGAGAGATCTCGTCGCCACAGGATTCGCAATAGCCGAAATCCCCTTCATTGATCCGCTTCAACGCCCCTTTCAGCTTGCGCAGGTGCAACTTGTCGTGCTCGATGCGGTTCAGCTCCAGGCGACGGGCCTCCTCGACACTGGCACGGTCAATTTCATCCGCCATCTCGTTGGTATCGGTGGCGATAGCCTGGCTGGCCTGGGAGTTGAGACGTTCTTCGAGCTCAAGGATTTGTCGCTCGATCTGGCCTTTGTAGAAGGTCAGTTGGTCTTCTGTCATGAAATCACACATACGGTTTGCTACCAGTCAGTTTCCCAATGTTACCCATTGATGGGGGCTGTCTGTCGTCAGACCAAGCCCTTGTATCCCGTTTTGCACCAAATCCATGCAGGAGAGTGCAAATCAGGGCGGGCCTTGTACCAAAAAAACGCAGACATGCAAAGGAAATTGGATAAGGAGTGTGCGCCCTTGCAAAGAAATGGGCCTTCTCCGACAGGGTCTGACTGAGTATCGAACGAGATCCCGCCGCCGTTGGCATCGAGCTTGCAGTGGGCTGATCGTGACACAAAGTGTTTAGTATTTGGTGCCGCGCTGGTCATTATACAGGCCGTTGTTTATAGTTTTTTAAACACCGCTGCTTGACAAAGGCCTTTATCACGGGCTTTTATGGTGTTGTCGATTACATTTTCTTAACAAGGGTGTTCCTTATATTAGACACCCTTGACAATGGCAACCGTAAAGTCGGGGTTTAACATGGACAGTATCAAGGGCTGGATGGAGAGCAATCGCATCACGGAAGTGGAGTGCCTGTTTCCGGATTTCACCGGCAATGCCCGAGGCAAGATCATTCCAGCCAACAAGTTTCTGCGCGAGGGGGGCATGCGGCTGCCCGAGGTCATCTTCACCCAGACGGTGACTGGCGAGTACCCGGATGACGACAGCATGATAGACCCGCTGGAGCGGGACATGCAGCTCTATCCCGATCCCAACACCATTCGTTTCGTACCCTGGGCGCTGGAGCCCACCGCCCAGGTGATCCACGACTGCTTTGACGTCAACGGCAAGCTCATCGACATCGCTCCCCGCTCCGTGCTGCGCCGGGTTCTGTCATTCTACGAGAAGCAGGGCTGGAAGCCGGTGGTGGCGCCGGAGCTGGAGTTCTACCTGGTGACCCGCAACGAAGATCCCGACTATCCGCTGGTGCCGCCGGTGGGCCGCAACGGCCGCCCGGAAACGGCCCGCCAGTCGTTCAGCATCGATGCGGTGAACGAATTCGACCCCATCTTCGAGGACATGTACGACTATTGCGAGGCCCAGGAGCTGGAGGTGGACACCCTGATCCACGAATCCGGCGCCGCCCAGATGGAGATCAACTTCCTGCACGGGGATGCCATCGATCTCGCCGACCAGGTGTTTCTGTTCAAGCGCACCATGCGCGAGGCCGCCCATCGCCACGGCATCTATGCCACCTTCATGGCCAAGCCCATGAGCAACGAACCGGGTTCCGCCATGCACATCCACCAGAGCCTGGAAGACATGGATGGCAACAACCTGTTTGGTACCAGCGAAGGGGGCAACTCCGATCTGTTCATGCATTTCATCGCCGGCCTGCAGAAATACACCCCGGCAGTGACCGCCCTGCTGGCGCCGAACGTCAACTCCTACCGCCGCCTCACCTTTGGCGAGAGTGCGCCGCGCAACGTGCAGTGGGGGGTGGAAAACCGCACCTGCGGCCTGCGGGTCCCCTTCTCCGAACCGAGCGCACGCCGGGTCGAGAACCGCTTCGCCGGGGCCGATGCCAACCCGTATCTGGCCCTGGCCGCCACCCTGGCCTGCGGCTACCTCGGCATGCTGGAGAAGCTGGAACCCATGCAGGAGATGAAGGCGAGTGCCTATGACCTGCCCTACAGCCTGCCCCGCTCGCTGGAGGAATCGCTGAGCCACCTGGAGCAGTGTGAACCCATCAAGGACATGCTGGGGGAGCGCTTCATCCGTGCCTTCGTGGCCGTCAAACGCAAGGAGTACGAGACCTACTTCGGCGTGATCAGCCGCTGGGAACGGGAATTCCTGCTGCTGAACGTCTGATCTGTCCCCGGGGGAGGCGAGGCCTCTCCCCGTCATATCGCAAGCAAGGGGCCGAAGGCCCGCCTCGCGGCGGCGCCCGCGACCCGGAAGGCACCGAGTAAAGGTGAGGCCCGCTCCCGCAATGGAGAGGGGCGTCACCTGCAATCAACTGGCGACGATGTTCGCCCCATGGAAAGGCATCGAGCAGGCAAGAGAGTGCCAGCCCCGTGAATGGCAGTGATCGGGCAGGCCACCCGTGCCCTCATGAATGGCGACAAGATTCGCCGAATCGAAGGAACCGAGGAGCAAGCAATGCAGCACACCACCCGTGAGTGGCAGCAACTGGAAGCCAGCCATCATCTGCATCCGTTTACCGATTTTCAGGCCCTGAACAAGAAGGGCAGTCGCATCATCACCAAGGCCGAAGGCGTCTATCTGGAAGACTCCGAAGGTAAGCGCATTCTGGACGGGATGGCGGGTCTGTGGTGCGTCAACATGGGCTATGGCCGTCAGGAGCTGGTGGATGCCGCCACTCGCCAGATGCAGCAGTTGCCCTACTACAACCTTTTCTTCCAGACCAGCCACCCCCCTGCTGCCGAGCTGGCCACCCTGCTGGCCGAGATCACCCCTTCCCACCTCAACCACGTCTTCTTCACCGGCTCGGGTTCCGAGTGCAACGACACCGTGCTGCGCATGGTGCGCCACTACTGGGCCAGCAAGGGACAACCTGACAAGCAGGTGATCATCAGCCGCCACAATGCCTATCACGGCTCCACCGTGGCGGGGGCCAGTCTGGGCGGCATGAAGGGGATGCACGCCCAGGGCGGCTTACCCATTCCGGGCATAGTCCACATCGACCAGCCCTATCACTTCGGTGAGGGAGAGGGCATGAGCGCCCACGAGTTCGGTCTGGCCCGGGCCCGCCAGCTGGAAGAGAAGATCCTGGCACTGGGGGTGGACAAGGTAGCCGCCTTCATCGGTGAGCCTATCCAGGGTGCGGGGGGGGTCATCATTCCCCCCGAGAGCTACTGGCCGGAGATCCAGCGCATCTGCGACCAGTACGGCATCCTGCTCATCGCCGACGAGGTGATCTGCGGCTTTGGCCGCACCGGCCACTGGTTTGCCAGTGAAGGTTTTGGCATCAAACCTGACCTCATGTGCCTGGCCAAGGGCATTACCTCCGGCTATCTGCCGATGGGCGCCGTGATGGTGGGGGACAGGGTTGCCAGGGTGCTGGTGGAAGAGGGGGGCGAGTTCAACCATGGCTTCACCTATTCCGGCCATCCGGTCGCCTGCGCCGTGGCCATTGCCAACATCCAGCTTATGCAAAGGGAGAGCATAGTTAAGCGAGTTCATGATAGTATCGGCCCCTATTTGCAGCGCCGCTGGGCTGAGCTGGCGGACCATCCGCTGGTGGGGGAAATCCGTGGAAAAGGCCTGGTCGCCGCGCTGGAAATAGTGCAGGACAAGCAGACGAAACGTCGCTTCCCGGCCGAGCTCCATGCCGGGATGACCTGTCGGGAGTTCTGTTTTAACAATGGCTTGGTGATGAGGGCTGTCGGCGATACCATGATCATATCGCCCCCCTTGGTGATCACCGAGGAACAGGTGGATGAATTGGTCAAACTGGCCAGGCTCAGTCTGGACCTGACGGCTGCAAAGCTGCGGGAATAGGCGGGAACCGGGCAGGTTGGCTTACGCATACAATTTGCTTAGGAGACAAGGACTATGTCTTTTAAAAAGGGAATGATGGCTGCTTCCGTGGCGCTGGTCATGATGAGTACCGGGGCGATGGCCGACGAGAAGGTGCTGCACGTCTACAACTGGAGCGACTATATCGCGCCGGATACGCTGGAAAACTTCCAGAAGGAGACGGGCATCAAGGTGGTCTACGACGTGTTCGACAGCAACGAAGTGTTGGAAGCCAAGTTGCTGGCAGGCAAGTCGGGCTATGACATCGTCGTACCGTCCAACCCCTTCCTGGCCAAGCAGATCAAGGCAGGTGTCTTCCAGAAACTGGACAAGTCCAAACTCTCCAACTGGCAGAACCTGGACGTCGACCTGCTCAAGGCGCTCGAACCGAGCGATCCGGGCAACCAGTACTCCATCCCTTACCTGTGGGGCACCATCGGCTATGCCTACAACGCCGAGAAGGTGAAGGCCGTGCTGGGGGCCGATGCGCCGGTCAACTCCTGGGATCTGGTGTTCAAGCCGGAGAACATGGCCAAGCTGAAGGAGTGCGGTGTCTCCTTCCTCGACTCGCCGACCGAAATGCTACCGGCCGCCCTGCAATACCTGGGCTTCAAGCCGGACAGCCAGAAGCCGGATGAACTGAAGAAGGCAGAGGAGCTGTTCCTCTCCATCCGTCCCTATACCGCCTATTTCCACTCCTCCAAGTACATTTCGGATCTGGCCAACGGCAACCTGTGCGTGGCAGTGGGTTACTCCGGTGACCTGCAGCAGTCCAAGGCGCGTGCCGCCGAGGCCAAGAACGGTGTCAGCCTGACTTACACCATTCCGAAAGAGGGGGCAGGCAGCTTCTTCGACATGATCGCCATCCCGGCGGATGCCAAGAACGTCGAGGCGGCCCACACCTTCATCAATTACCTGATGAAGCCGGACGTGATCGCGAACATCACCAACGTGGTGCAGTTCCCGAACGGCAACAAGGCGGCCACGCCGCTGGTGGACGAGGCGATCCGTACCGACCCGGGTATCTACCCGACGCCGGATACCCTCAAGAAGATCTACACCTTCCCGGATCTGCCGGCCAAGGTGCAGCGTCTGATGACCCGCAGCTGGACCAAGATCAAGTCAGGCAAGTAAGAGTGACGAGTACCCCTCCCGGTCCGCAGTTCGGCCGGGAGGGTGGTGACCACCCGACAGGTTGGACGGCGCGTATGGATGCGCGACTGGCAAAATCACACAAATGAGGACTGATAAGTGCACATGACCAAGATGGCAACGCTGGCCCTGACCCTGGGGTTTGCAAATCTGACCCAGGCAGCCCCTGTGGTTCATTTTTACAACTGGTCCGATTATATCGGCGAGACCACCCTCAGTGACTTTCAGCAGAAGACCGGGATCAAGACCGTCTACGACGTGTTTGACTCCAACGAGACGCTGGAAGGCAAGCTGCTGACCGGACGCACCGGCTACGATCTGGTCGTGCCCTCCAACAATTTCCTGGCCAAGCAGATCAAGGCGGGGGCTTTCCAGAAGCTGGACCTCACCCTGCTGCCAAACCTGAGCAACCTGGACCCCTTGCTGCTCAAGCAGCTCGAGAAGGTGGATCCGGGCCATCAGTACGCCGTGCCCTACCTCTGGGGCACCAACGGTATCGGTTACAACGTCGAGAAAATCAAGGAAGTGCTGGGTGTCGACAAGATTGACTCCTGGGCGACCATTTTCGAGCCGGAAAACATGAAGAAGCTCTCCCAGTGCGGCGTAGCCTTCCTCGATTCGGCGGACGAGATGATCCCGGCTGCCCTCAACTACCTGGGGCTCAACCCCAACAGCCATGAGCCGGCGGACATCAAGCGGGCCGAAGAGCAGCTGCTCAAGGTGCGCCCCTATGTGGCCTACTTCCACTCCTCCAAATACATCGGTGACCTCGCCAACGGCAACATCTGCGTGGCGGCGGGTTTCTCCGGCGACATCCTGCAGGCGGCATCCCGGGCCGAGGAGGCGGGCAAGGGGATCAAGATTGCCTACAGCATCCCCAAGGAGGGTGGCAATCTCTGGTTCGACATGATGGCGATCCCGGCCGATGCCACCAACGTGAAAGAGGCTCACGCCCTGATCAACTACATTCTCGAACCGCAGGTCATCGCCAAGGTGAGCGACTATGTGGGTTACGCGAACCCGAACATCAAGGCGGGAGAGTTCATGGACAAGGCCGTTCGCGAGGACGAGTCTGTCTATCCCCCCCAGGCGGTGCTTGAGCGTCTGTATGTGCAGGAAGCACATCCCCGCTCGGTGCAGCGCCTGATCACCCGGAGTTGGACCAAGATCAAATCCGGAACCTAACCTTGGCGCCCATCCCGGGGCGCCAGATTGTATTGATGGATCGGCCCAGGCCGGAATCACCTTTGGGAGTTTGGTAATGGCGATAGCCTCCAGTGCCTACAAGAAAGCCCTCGAGGGCAGCCAGCAGCGTAAAGAAGTGCTGGTCAAAATAGACAGGGTAAGCAAGCAGTTCGACGAAACGCTGGCGGTCGACAACGTGTCTCTCAACATCCACAAGGGCGAGATCTTCGCCCTGCTGGGTGGGTCCGGCTCCGGCAAGTCCACCTTGTTGCGGATGCTGGCCGGGTTCGAGCGACCCACGGAAGGACGGCTGTTCCTCGACGGCGTCGACATTACCGACATGCCGCCCTATGAACGCCCCATCAACATGATGTTCCAGTCCTACGCCCTGTTCCCCCACATGACGGTGGCCCAGAACATCGCCTTCGGCCTCAAGCAGGATGGCCTGCCCAAGGCGGAGATTGATGCCCGGGTGGAAGAGATGCTCAAGCTGGTGCAGATGACCCAGTACGCCCGCCGCAAGCCGCACCAGCTCTCCGGTGGTCAGCGTCAGCGGGTGGCCCTGGCCCGTTCCCTAGCCAAGCGTCCGAAACTGCTGCTGCTGGACGAGCCCATGGGGGCGCTCGACAAGAAGCTGCGCTCCACCATGCAGCTCGAGCTGGTCGAGATCATCGAGCGGGTCGGCGTGACCTGCGTCATGGTGACCCACGATCAGGAAGAAGCCATGACCATGGCCGAGCGGATCGCCATCATGCACCTCGGTTGCATCGAGCAGATCGGCAGCCCGATGGACATCTACGAAACCCCGGCCAGCCGGCTGGTGTGCGAGTTCATCGGCAACGTCAACCTGTTTGACGGCCTGCTGGTGGAGGATGAGCAGGACCACGCCATCATCGCCTGTGCGGATCTGGAGCAGCCCATCTATGTGGGTCACGGCATCAGCTCCCGGGCGGAGAACAAGAAGGTCACCTATGCCCTGCGTCCGGAAAAACTGCTGATGAGCCTGCAAAAGCCGGAAGAGATCGAGCATCCGGACTTCAACTGGACCAAGGGCGAGGTTTATGACATCGCCTATCTGGGCGGCCATTCCGTGTATCACATCCAGTTGCCCTCGGGCAAAATCGTTCAGGCTTTCATCGCCAATGCCGAACGCCACGGCAAACGGCCGACCTGGGATGACCAGGTGTTCCTCTACTGGGAAGATGACAGCGGCGTGGTGCTGCAATCATGAAGGCATTGAGACGACTCAAACAGGTGGGAGGGCGGCAGTTGGTCATCGGCATCCCCTTCTTCTGGCTGTTCCTCTTCTTCCTGCTGCCCTTCATCATCGTCGTGAAGATCAGCTTCGCCGAAGCGGACGTGGCCATCCCCCCCTATACGGACGTGGTGAGCTGGGCAGACAATCAGCTCACCATACTGCTCAACCTGGGCAACTACCTGCTGCTGCAGGAGGATGAGCTCTACATCGCGGCTTATCTGGGGTCCCTCAAGATAGCCCTGGTCAGTACCCTGCTCTGCCTGTTGATCGGTTATCCCATGGCTTACGCCATTTCGCGGGCCAACAAGGAGACCCAGACCGTTCTGCTGCTGCTCATCATGATGCCGACCTGGACGGCGATCCTGATCCGGGTATACGCCTGGATGGGGATCCTCAGCAACAACGGCCTGCTCAACAGCGTCCTGCTGGGCATCGGGGTGATCGACGAACCGCTGCAGATCCTCAATACCAACCTGGCGGTCTATATCGGCATCGTATACTCCTACCTGCCGTTCATGGTGCTGCCGCTCTATGCCAACCTGGTCAAGCACGACCAGAGCCTGCTGGAGGCAGCCTCCGATCTGGGTGCCCGCAACCTGACCCGGTTCTGGCAGATCACGGTGCCACTCTCCAAGAACGGCATCATCGCCGGTTGCATGCTGGTCTTCATCCCGGTGGTGGGCGAGTTCGTCATCCCCGAGATGCTGGGTGGTCCGGAGACCCTGATGATCGGCAAGGTGTTGTGGCAGGAGTTCTTCAACAACCGTGACTGGCCGGTGGCCTCCGCCCTGGCGGTGGTGATGCTGGCGGTGCTGATCATTCCCATCATCCTGTTCAACCGCAACCAGGCCAAAGAGCTGGAGGGCAAGGCATGAGACGTTTCGGTTTTGCCAAGCTGATGCTGTGGCTGGGTCTGCTGTTCATCTACCTGCCCATGATCATCATGGTCATCTACTCCTTCAACGCCTCCAAGCTGGTGACGGTGTGGGGAGGCTGGTCGCTCAAGTGGTACTTCGGCCTGCTCGACAACAAACAGTTGATCGGGTCCGTGTTCCGCTCCCTGGAGATCGCCTTCTACACCGCCATCGCGGCGGTGGCGCTGGGGACGGTGGCGGCCTTCGTGCTGACCCGGATCCCTCACTTCCGTGGCCGGACCCTGTTCGGCGGCATGGTGACGGCGCCGCTGGTGATGCCCGAGGTGATCACCGGTCTTTCCCTGCTGCTGCTGTTCGTGGCCATGGCCCAGCTGGTGGGTTGGCCCGCAGAGCGGGGCATGCTGACCATCTGGATAGCACATACCACCTTCTGTACCGCCTATGTGGCGATCGTGGTGTCGGCGCGGCTGCGGGAGCTGGATCTCTCCATCGAGGAGGCGGCCATGGACCTGGGAGCCAAGCCCTGGAAGGTGTTCTTCCTGATCACCATCCCGATGATCGCCCCGTCGCTGGCGGCGGGTGGCATGATGTCGTTTGCCCTGTCGCTGGATGATCTGGTGCTGGCGAGCTTCGTCTCCGGCCCGGGCTCGACCACCCTGCCGATGGAAGTGTTCTCGGCGGTGCGCCTCGGCGTGAAGCCCGAGATCAACGCCATCGCGAGTCTGATCCTGCTGTCGGTATCTCTGTTCACCTTCGGTAGCTGGTATCTGATGGCCCGGGCGGAGAAACGCCGTCGCGCCGAGATCGCCATGACCACCCAGATGCAGGCAGTTGCCTGACCTGCCCCGTGATAAGATCCGCATTCCCCCATCCGTCAGGAGAATGGAATGCGGATCTCCCTCTTCATCGGCCAGAGCGCCGAACTGAACCCAGAGCAGGCCCCCGGCCTCATCAGTGCCATCCACAAGCAGCCTGCCGACGCCCCTCTGTGGTGCGATTTCCTCGGCCTTCGCGGGGATGAGCAGAGCGACAGACGCCATCATGGCGGCCCGGATCGAGCCCTGCACCATTACCCTGCGGAGCACTACGCCTGGTGGAAAACCTGGCAAACCGCGCTGGGACTGCCTGTACCACGCACACCCTGGCAGCCTGCCGCCTTTGGCGAGAATCTCTCTGGTTCGGGGCTGACGGAGGCGCAGGCCTGCATCGGCGATGTCTATCGACTTGGGGAGGCGCTGATCCAGATAAGCCAGCCCAGATCCCCCTGTTTCAAGCTCAACCAGCGCTTTGGCTATGGCCAGCTCTCCCAGGTGATGCAGCTGAGTGGCCGCTGTGGCTGGCTGCTGCGGGTGCTGGAAGAGGGAAGGGTGGATCCGCAGGGGGAGCTGACACTGGTGGACAGACCCTACCCTGAGCTGACGGTGAAGCGCACCGCCGACATCCTGTTCAACCAGGCCCGCAACGAGGAAGAGCTGCAACTGCTGCTGGAGAACCCGGCGCTCTCTCCCAACTGGCGCCAGCATGCGGCCCATTGGCTGGAACATGGAGTGGTGGCGGATTGGAGCCGGCGTTTGCTGGGGCCGACCGAGTTCAGGTTGCCTCGACAGGACTGAAGGCAGGCGGAAAGATGCCTTGTGGCGATTTTTGCTGCGACTCGCTGAATTATTGAGCGTAAAGCCATTTTTTTAGAGTGAATGCAAAAAAAGGCTTGTGTCGGGTCGGGGCTTTCGGTAAATTCTCGCCCCGCAGACATCGGTGTGTAGCGCAGCTTGGTAGCGCACTTCGTTCGGGACGAAGGGGTCGGAGGTTCGAATCCTCTCACACCGACCACATTTGAAAAGGCCGCTCAATGAGCGGCCTTTTCGCATTTGGTCTGTTGAAGCAAAGCTGACATTTCCATTGCCGATTGCTGCTCCTGCTCCGATCCCCCTCATTTGCCCAACTAAAAGGGCCACCGCTCGGTGGCCCCACTGGTGGAGTCTGATCCTGACTCCGGCACTCTAGATTGTGACAATCTCGTTGTGGGTCTTGTCGATGGTGCCCTCCTTGCGCCCCAGGCGCTCATTCAGATATGCCAGTGTTGATGCCGCAATGCCTTGAAACCGTGTTGGGTTTGCAGGGCCGCATGCTTGGGGTACTCACTAATGAAATGTGCTATTCCCTCCATCAGTTGTGAACGCAGCGAAGACACGGGCTCATGCCAGGCTTGCAGGCAGAGATGACCAGGGATCAGCTGCTCTCGATACGCTTCCAGCAGTGATTCCGGCCAGGGCTCGATATGGGAATCGTGACGCAGTAAATAGTGGGCGGCGGGTTCACGGGCATAGATGAACTGAACTTGGGCCAGGTCGCGTTGGCTTAGCGTTTGGCTGCCGATATGGCAAGTCAGATATTTCCCCGTCTTCAGATTCAGGAAGTGACCGCGTTGCCGACAGGCAATGATGCGATACCAGGGCAGGGGTGAACAGAGAGAATACCCCTCCAGCTCCTGCTCCAACCAGTGACGGCACTCTGGGGTCTGCACTTCTTCACGCATGGCCTCAAGTCGTGTCAGCAAGGCTCTGGATGGTTGGGTAGCCAGTATCGCGCTCATCGTCTGCAATCCTCCCTCTGCACAGAATCCCGACTTTCAGTATGGACCCTGAGCGGAGGAGGGGGTAAGAATTCTAATGATTAAAATCAGCTTAGAAGCGCACTTTTTATGCAATAAAAACCATTAGCCGACGAGGTAGGTGCCCGTGCCGAAGGCGATGTGGGTGCCCTCTTCGTTGTGCAGCTCCATGCGGGCGACTGCGACCTTGCTGCCTGCCCGGATGATGTGGGCGGTGGCGATGAACTCGTTGCCGCGACCGGGACGAAGATAGTCCACCCGCAGATCGATGGTGCCAAGTCGCGAGAAGCGCTCCTTGATATAGCTGGGGGAGAAGTCCTCCAACTCGTCGATGCAGGAGGCTGCGACTATCATGCCGCCCGCCACGTCGAGCAGGCTGGCGGTGACCCCGCCGTGCAGTATGTTGTGAAAAGGGTTGCCGATGAGCTTCTCCTCCATCTTGATGCGCAGCTCCACTTTATCGAAGTCGTAGTGGGTGACTTGCATGCCGATCAGTTTGTTGAAGGGCATCTTTTCGGCGAACAGGTTGGCTATGCCACTGAGCGCCATCTTCTTGAGCATCTGTTTCATTCCTTGAGTCCGCCCTGTCATCAAAGCCGAGTAAAAACTCCAGCCAGTCTGCAACACTTCTTTAACACTCGCAATGGCAGGTTTATTGTGGGCGGCGGCTGCTTTAGAATGGCGACCCCAAAGGAGAGCCCATGACCGTCATTGCCGAAACCCTGCCTGACCCTCAGCCAGAGAATCCCCTTGCCTTGTTGCAGGCGGTGTTTGGCTATCAGCAGTTTCGGCCGGGCCAGCTCGAGATCATCGAGCAGATAGTGGCGGGGCGCGATGCCCTGGTGCTCAAACCCACCGGCGGCGGCAAGTCGCTTTGCTACCAGATCCCGGCGCTGCTGCGACCCGGGCTCGGGGTGGTGGTCTCCCCCCTCATCTCGCTGATGAAGGATCAGGTCGACACCCTGCGTGCCAACGGCGTGGCGGCGGTCTACATCAACTCGGCCCTGAGCCGGGAGGAGATGATCCAGAACTTTGCCGCCATGCGCCGAGGCGAGATCAAGCTGGTTTATGTTTCCCCCGAGCGTTTGCTGCAGCACGAGTTCATGGACCGGTTGGCGGAGCTGCCGCTCGGCCTGTTCGCCATCGACGAGGCGCACTGCGTCTCCCAGTGGGGGCACGATTTTCGGCCGGAATATGCGGCGCTGGGACGGCTCAAGCAGTGGTTCCCCCAGGTGCCCGTGGTGGCGCTCACCGCCACCGCCGACGAGGCGACCCGCAGCGACATGCTGCACCGGCTGGAACTGAACGATCCCTTCATCCACACCGCCAGCTTCGATCGGCCCAATATCCGCTACAGCCTGGTGGAAAAGTTCAAGGCGGCCGAGCAGCTGCTGCGCTACGTGCAGAGCCAGAAGGGCAACTGCGGTATCGTCTACTGCTCCAGCCGCAACCGGGTGGAGGAGGTGGCCGAGCGGCTCTCCCGCCACGGCTGCAAGGCGGCACCCTATCATGCAGGGCTGCCGCTGGAGCTGCGCCAGCAGACCCAGGAAGCCTTCCTCAAGGATGACATCGAGATCGTGGTGGCGACGGTGGCGTTTGGCATGGGCATCGACAAGCCCAACGTGCGCTTCGTGGTGCACTACGACATCCCGAAGAACATCGAATCCTACTATCAGGAAACCGGCCGCGCCGGGCGTGACGGCACTCCCGCTGAGGCGCTGCTGCTCTACGATCCCGCCGACATCGGTAGGGTGCGCCGGCTGCTCGACAACATCGAAAACCCCCAGCAGTTGCAGGTGGAGCAGTACAAGCTCAACGTGATGGCGGCCTTCGCCGAGGCGCAGACCTGCCGCCGTCAGGTGCTGCTCAACTACTTCGGCGAGTACAACGACAAGCCGTGCGGCAACTGCGACATCTGCCTCGATCCGCCCCAGAGTTATGACGGCACCGAAGACGCCCAGAAGGCGCTCTCCTGTGTCTGGCGGGTGGGACAGAATTTCGGGGTGGGTTATGTGGTGGAGGTGCTGCGCGGATCGCTGAACCAGCGCATCAAGGATCACGGTCACGACAAGCTGTCGACCTACGGCATCGGCAAGGATCAGAGCCACGAATACTGGATGAGCGTCATCCGCCAGCTGATCCACAAGGGGTTGCTGACCCAGAACATCACCCGCAATCTGGTGTTGCAGCTGACCGAAGCGGCCCGACCCGTGCTGCGTGGCGAGATGAAGCTGGAACTGGCAGTCCCCCGCCTGCAGCCCATCTCCAGCCGCAAGGAGAAGCGCAACGGGCTGCTCGACAACGCCAACTACGACAAGCGGCTGTTCAAGGAGCTGCGCGCCCTGCGCAAGCAGATCGCCGAGGATGAAGAGGTGCCGCCCTATGTGGTGTTCAACGACGCCACCCTGGTGGAGATGGCACAGCTCATGCCGATGACCGAGGAGGAAATGCTGGCGGTCAACGGTGTCGGTCACCGCAAGCTGGAGCGCTTCGGTGAGGCCTTTATGGACCTGATCATCGACTACTGCCGCCGGTAGGCTGGCACAACAAACAGTGGAAAGGCGCCCGTTGGTCGGCGCCATGCATTATTTGAGGCTGGCGTAATAGGCCGCCAGATTCTCCATGTCCGCCTCGGTCAGCATCGCCATGAAGGGAACCATCAGCGGCTCGGTACGGGAACCCCCCTTGAACGCCTTCATCTGCTTGAGCAAATAGGCCTGGTTCTGGCCCGCGAGGTGGGGGTAGTTCGGGACGCTCGCCTTGCCATCCGCGCCATGACAGGCGGCACAGACCACGGATTTGGCCTTGCCTGCGTCTATGTCGGCCGCCTTGGCCTGATGGCCCCAGGCAAGCGCCAGCAGGGGCAGGGTATAGACCCACTTTTGCATCGTCTTCTCCTTGAAATGAATAATCGTGATCGCCTGTTAGCCTCGACGAGCCGACGGCGGTATAAAGAGTGACACGAGCATACGCAGGGACAACCCCCATCACCATGAAGTTGATCAACACTTTTGCCACCGAACTCCCCTGGGCTTGCGAGCCTGTTGCCCCGCAGCCGCTGCATGGCCCCAGATTGCTGCATCTGAACCGTGCGCTGCTTGGGGAGCTGGGGCTCGGGGAGGTGAGCGAGGCGCAGTGGCTCGCCTGTTGCGGCCAGGGGCAGCCCCTGCCGGGCATGCAGCCGGTGGCCCAGGTCTATGCGGGCCACCAGTTCGGTGGTTACAGCCCGCGCCTCGGGGATGGCCGCGCCCTGCTGCTGGGGGAGCAGCTGGCGCCGGATGGCAGCCGCTGGGACCTGCACCTGAAAGGGGCAGGCAAGACGCCATTCTCCCGCTTCGGCGACGGCCGTGCCGTGCTGCGCTCCAGCATTCGCGAGTACCTGGCTTCCGAGGCGCTGCATGCCCTCGGCATTCCCACCACCCGGGCTCTGGTGCTGCTGGGCAGTGACGAGCCTGTCTACCGGGAGCTGGTGGAGAGCGGGGCGACCGTGCTGCGCACCGCGCCGAGCCATCTGCGCTTCGGTCACTTCGAGTATTTCGCCTGGAGCGGGCAGGGGGAGAAGATCCCCGCCCTCATCGACTATGCGCGGCGTTACCACTTCCCCGAGCTGACCGATGGCGCCGAGCTGTTTGCCGAAGTAGTGCGCCGCACCGCGCGGCTCATCGCCAAGTGGCAGGCGGCGGGGTTCTGTCACGGGGTGATGAACACCGATAACATGTCCCTGCTCGGGCTGACCCTGGATTACGGCCCCTACGGTTTCATCGACGCCTATGTGCCGGACTTCGTCTGCAACCACTCGGATCCGGACGGTCGCTATGCGCTGGATCAGCAGCCTGCGGTCGGATACTGGAACCTGCAGAAGCTGGCCCAAGCGCTGGCCGGCCATGTGGATGGCGACGCGCTCGCGTCGGCCCTGGCCCAGTACGAGCACCAGCTGATGTTGCACTACTCCGAGCTGATGCGCGCCAAGCTGGGGCTGGCGGTGTGGGAAGAGGAGGATCCGGCGCTGTTCCGCGAGTTGTTCCGGCTGCTGGCGGCGCACAAGGTGGATTACCACCTCTTCCTGCGACGTCTCGGTGAGGTGACGCGAGAGGGAGCGTGGCCCGCCCGCCTGCTGGCCCTGCTGCCCGATCCTGCCGTCTGGCAGGGGTGGTTTGAGGCCTATCGGGCGCGCCTCGCCCGGGAAGGGAGCGTGGATGGCGTGCGCAAGGGGCAGATGGACGCTGTCAATCCCAAGTATGTGCTCCGCAACGCCCTGGCCCAGCAGGTGATCGAGGCGGCAGAACAGGGCGACATGGCGCCGTTCGAGCGGCTGTTTGCGGCCCTGCAGCACCCCTATGATGAGCAACCGGAATACGAGGATCTCGCCACTCCGCATCCGGGTTGGTATTGCGGGGGCGAGCTCTCGTGCAGCAGTTGAGGAGCAACGGATGAACTGGCGTATCACGCAGACAGACAGGGAAGCCGGGGTGGTGATGCTGACCTGCCCGGGCCTTGACTGGGACAGCTTCCCGACTCTGGTCGAGGCCCTGTTGCAGGAGTGGGAGCTGGCGGCTCTCGAGCGGGAGTGGGGGGCGGATCGCCACAGCTGGCTGCTGGAGTTTGAAGGCAGCCGCTTTCGGCTCGAGTACGAACATTACAGCGGCTGCTGGCTGGCGGCGGTACAGCCGGACGACGCGGAGGCGCTGCTCTGGCTGGCTCGGCAGTCCCGGGAGTGAGCTTGGCGTGCGATGCGAGTCAATCCCTTGAGATAACCGCATAAAGATTGAACTATCAATTTGGGGGCGTATAATCTCGCCCCTTGATTATCGCCATGGTGGCGATATGGGTTCCCTAACCCCATTAACCAAAAAGGTCACAATATGAACCTGACTCCGGCTCAGTACCAGACGGCACTGATGCGTCTCTCATTGTTCCACATCCTGATCATTGCCAGCAGCAACTACCTGGTGCAGCTGCCGATCACCATCTTTGGCTTCCACACCACCTGGGGTGCCTTCAGCTTCCCGTTCATTTTCCTGGCCACCGATCTGACGGTGCGGATCTTCGGCGCAGGCCTGGCGCGCAAGATCATCCAGACCGTGATGCTGCCGGCATTGACCGTGTCCTACGTGCTCTCGGTGCTCTTCTTCGAAGGGAGCTTCCAGGGGGTGGGCAATCTGGCAGAGTTCAATCTCTTTGTTGCCCGGATCGCGTTAGCCAGCTTTATGGCCTATCTGGTGGGCCAGTTCATGGATGTGGTGGTGTTCAACCGCCTGCGCCTGCTGAAAGCCTGGTGGGTGGCACCGGCGGCCTCCACCCTGTTCGGCAATCTGGTGGATACCATCGCCTTCTTCAGCATCGCCTTCTGGCGCAGCACAGATCCCTTCATGGCCGAGCACTGGGTCGAGATCGCGACCGTAGATTACGTATTCAAGTTGCTGATAAGTCTGGGGTTGTTTGTGCCGCTTTACGGTGTGCTGCTGCGCTATCTCAGCCGCAAGCTGGTGGGGGAGGCCGGATTGGCTGGCCTGCAAGCTGCTACGCGACAAGCCTGACGAGATTGACCACCCCCAGGGGTGGTCAATTTTTTTGCGATCTTCGCAAATAAGGCTTGCACAGTTAAATGAGAATGATTATTGTTACCTTGTTTTCCGGGAAAGACTTCATTCGTTCCAACGTGATGGACTTCTTGTGAAGGCACGACATTGCTCACATTGCTTCCAGTTAAGGGGCCAGTAGTTTACTGGCCCTCTTTTTTGCGTCTTTTCCGCCATCAGCGGGCATAAAAAATGGGAGCCAGGGCTCCCATTTTCACTCAGCGCTGTTTACTCGATGTCGAGGGCATCGGGGGAGAGGATCACCCCTGTGGTATCGGCATAGAGGTGGTCATCCGGCAGGAAGGTGACGCCGCCGAAGTTGACCGGCAGATCGGTTTCCCCGATATCCTTGCTGTCGGCGCCCACCGGAATGGCCGCCAGGGCCTGAATGCCGATGTCGAGATCTTCCAGGATATCGACCTCACGGACGCAACCGTAGCAGACGATCCCTTCCCACTCATTTTCCGCCGCCGTGGTGGCGATCTCGCTATCGATCAGGGCACGCCGCATGGAGCCGCCACCGTCGATCAACAGCACGCGACCAACGCCGTTCTCTTTGACGAGTTCACGGATTAGGCCGTTTGATTCGAAGCATTTGACTGTGGTGATGACGCCGCCGAAAGAGGCGCGGCCGCCGAAGGAGCAGAGCATGGGTTCGAGTACATCCACCATGTCCTGATAGATGTCGCACAGTTCTGAAGTGTTGTATTCCATTGTGTCAGATCCACCGCTGGAAACAGGTGGATCCAGTATAAGGAGTGGGGTTGGCATTTCAACGACTATTCCTTGCCCAGTGGCGGGAAATGCCGTTTTTGCGCGAAAGCGGCCCCGCGTCATGGCAGGAGCCGCAGACGGTCAGCCTCGGGCCCTAGAGCAGGAACAGGGTCGCCAGCCCCAGGAAGATGAAGAAGCCGCCGGTGTCGGTGATGGCGGTGATCATCACGCTGGCCCCCACCGCCGGGTCGCGCCCCAGCCGGCTCATGGTCATGGGGATGATGACCCCCATCAGTGCCGCCACCAGCAGGTTGAGCATCATGGCGAGCGTCATCACCGCGCCCAGCGCCGCATCCTGATAGAGGATGTAGGTGGCCACCCCCATGGTGCCGCCCCACACCAGGCCGTTGATCAGGGCCACCCCCAGCTCGCGCCACAGCAGGAAGGAGACGTTGCCGGTCTGGATATGCTGCAGCGCCAGCGCCCGCACTATCATGGTGATGGTCTGGTTGCCGGTGTTGCCGCCGATGCCGGCGACGATGGGCATCAGGGCCGCCAGCGCCACCAGCTGGGAGATGGTGTGCTCGAACAGGCCGATCACCCTTGATGCCACGAAGGCGGTGCAGAGGTTGATGGCGAGCCAGGCCCAGCGGGTCTTGACCGCCTTGGAGACGGGGGCGAACACGTCTTCTTCCTCGCTGATCCCCCCCATGCGGCGCAGGTCGGTGTCGCTCTCTTCATAGACCAGATCCACCACCTCGGCGACGGTGAGCCGGCCCATCAGCTTGCCCCTGGCATCCACCACGGCGGCGGAGACCAGGTCGTCCCGCTCGAAGGTGCGGGCGGCGGCCTCGTCGTTGTCTTCCGGATCGAAGGTGACCGGATCCTTCTCCATCGCGTCGCTCACCAGGGTCTCGGGCTTGTGCAGCAGCACGGCGGTGAGGGGTAGCTCCCCCTGCAGCCGGTTGCGCCGATCGGTGACAAACAGCTTGTCGGTGTTCTCGGGGATCTGGCCGCGCAGGCGCAGATAGCGCTGGACGGTGGCCAGGGTCACGTCGGGCCGCACCGTGATGAGCTCGAAGTCCATCATGGCGCCGACCGTGTGCTTGCCGTAGCGGATCACCTCCCTCACCTTGTCCCTGTCCACCGGCGCCATGGAGGTGAGCAGCCGCCCCATCAGGTTGCGGGGCAGGTGCTGGCCCAGGTAGATCTGGTCGTCGATGTCGAGGGTGCTCAGGGCGTGCAGCAGCTCCTTGTCGCTCATGCCGCTGATGAGGCTGTCCCACACCGTCTCCGACGCTTCCACCAGGATCTGGCCGTGCTTGTCTGCATCCACTTGCTGCCACAGCACGTGGCGCTCGTCCGGCGGCAGGGACTCCAGCGCATCGGCGATATCGGCGGCGGGCAGGCTGTTGACCAGCCGGGTCAGCTCGCTGGTCTGATCCCGAAGCGCTGCGTCCTGCTCCCCTTGCGGGTCGAGCAGGCTCTCGGTGAGGGCATCATCAGCCAGCAGCAGCGTGAGGATGCGAGCTCTGTCGTGTTCACGCTGTTTGGCGCTGTTCTTGGGGGGGAGGGACATGAAGCAGAATTCCTGAATTCGGTGATCCGGCGGACAGTCCCCATAGGATACCAGACTCAAAACAAGAGGTTATGACAGTAAATGCAGAAAAAGAAACGCCACCCGAGGGTGGCGTTGGAATGGATGCAGCGATCAGGCCGAAGCCAGGGTCGCGTCTGTGGCGCCTCCTTGCCCGAACCAGGCAAGCTGGTCCGCCAGGGTCACCACAGATCCCACCATGATGAGGGCCGGGCTCTCGACCCCCACCGCCAGCGCGGGCAGCTCATCGAGGGTACCGCGAATGACCCGCTGGCAGGGCTGGGTGCCGCGCTCGATCAGCGCCACCGGGGTGTCGCCTGCCTTGCCGTGGGCCAGCAGCTGCTCACGGATGGTGGCGCAGGAGGAGAGCCCCATATAGAAGACCAGCGTTTGCCGATCTTTGGCCAGCAGCGGCCAGTCGAGATCCCGGGCACCCCCCTTGCCGTGGGCGGTGACGAAGCGCACGCTCTGGGCGTGGTCGCGGTGAGTGAGCGGAATGCCGGCGTAGGCGGCGCAGCCGCTGGCCGCGGTGATCCCCGGCACCACCTGAAAGCCCACGCCGCTGCCGACCAGCCTCTCCAGCTCCTCGCCGCCCCGGCCGAAGATGAAGGGGTCACCCCCCTTCAGCCGCACCACCCGCTGGCCTTTTTTAGCCTCCTCCAGCAACAGCTGGTTGATCCCCTCCTGGGGCACGCAGTGGTTGCCCGCCTGCTTGCCGACGAAGATGCGTTTGGCGTCGCGGCGCACCAGCGCCATCACCTCGTCCGAGACCAGCCGGTCATAGACCACCACGTCCGCCTGCTGCATCTGGCGCAGGGCGTGCAGGGTGAGCAGACCCGGATCGCCGGGGCCGGCACCGACCAGCACCACTTCGCCAGCGGTCTGGCTTTCGTCGGCAAACAGATTGTCGGCCAGCTGATTGGCAGAGGCACTATCACCGCGGGCCAGCGCCTGCCCGAGCCGATCCGCCCCGTGCAACCGTTCCCAGAAGCGGCGCCGTTCTCCCATGCTGGCGAAGCGGGCCTTGACCCGCTCCCGCAGGCTGCCGGCGAAGGCCGCGACGGCACCCAGATGCTGGGGCAGCAGGGCCTCGAGTTTTTCCCGCAGCAAGCGGGCCAGCACCGGGGCCTTGCCGCCGGAGGAGATGGCCACCATCAGCGGTGAGCGATCGATGATCGATGGCATGATGAAGCTGGAGCGTTTCGGGTCATCCACCACGTTGGCAAAGATCCGCGCTTGATTGGCGCTCTGGTAGACCAGCGCATTCACCTCGCGCCGATCGGTGGCGGCCACCACCAGCCACTTGCCCGCCAGTTGTTCCGATGCGAATTCGCTGGCCAGCCACTCGATGCTGCCGTTGGCAGCCAGTTCCGCCAGCTCGGGGTCGAGCTCGGGGGCGACCACTGTGAGCTGGGCACCGGCATCCAGCAGCAGGCGTGCCTTGCGCTCCGCCACTTCGCCGCCGCCGACCAGCAGCACGGGTTTGTTGTCGAGTCGGCAAAAGATGGGCAAGTAGTCCATGGGGCCTCCGGATCAGGCGGTTTGGGTCTGGCTGGCAGTGGTGGTGGCGTCGCTCACCGCGACCGGGCGCTCAGCCTTGGGGGTGGCATACCAGTAGCCGAGGCCCATGAAGAGGGCGCCGGAGACGGTGTTGCCCAGGGTCACCCACAGCAGGTTGTGGCCGATGCCGCCCAGGGTGTAGGCCTCGGAATGGGCACCGAACCAGGAGAGGGCGAACAGGGTCATGTTGGCGATGGAGTGCTCGTAGCCGGAGGCGATGAAGGCCAGCAGGCACCACCAGATGGCGATGAACTTGGCGACCCCTTCGGTGCGCAGCGCCATCCAGATGGCGAGGCAGACCAGCCAGTTGCACAGCACGCCCTTCATGAACAGGGTCAAGGCAGGTGCCTGGGTCTTGGCCAGCGCCACCTTGTGGGCCAGACTGCCTGCGTCCGGTAGCAGGCTGCCGCCGTAGGAGTAGATGAGCGCCACCACAATGGAGCCAATCAGGTTGCCGGCCCAGGTCTGCGGCAGGATACGCAGCAGGTCGGCCATGGTGATCTTGCCCGTCTTCACCCCGAAGGTGAGGAACATGGTGTGGCCGGTGAACAGCTCGGAGCCGGCGATGATCACCAGGGTCAGGGCGATGCCGAAGGTGGCCCCCATCACCAGCGGACGGATGGCGGGATCCACCAGGTTGCCCAGAGTGAAGATGAGGATGATGCCAAGGCCCACATAGGCCCCCGCCATGGCCGAGCTGAGCCAGAAGCCGAGCTTGTCGCTGCGCTCGAAGCGATTGATGCGGGCCGCGTTGGCGGCGCACTTGTTGATGGTTTCGGTATACATCTTTGTTTCCTTCAAGAGGGCCGCCCGCGGGCAACCCTGACTGTTTCTTCAACCCCCTCCCAGCCTCCCCCTTGTTCAGGGGGAGGGGCTTTTTGCTCCCTCACCTGTGAAGGGGAGGGCCGGGGTGGGGTCTGGTGTTAGACGGCGACCCAGACCTGCTGGTCGCGCACTTCAACGGGGTATCCCCGTACCGACATAGATCTGGGGGTTGTCGACATCAGACGGCGACCCAGACCTGCTGGTCGCGTACTTCAACGGGATAGCTCTGCACCGACATGGCGGGGTTGTCGAAACAGTGGCCATCGCTCAGGCGAAAGCGCTGCTTCTTGAGCGGGCTGGCGACCCAGAGCTCGCCGTCGTGTTCGCAGATCAGGCCCCGCGACAGCACGTTGGCGGCGAAGAAGGGGTCCCGGTTGTCGATGGCGAACACCTCGGCGGCCGCGCTCGGGCGGAATAGGGCGATCTGGCGACCTTCAATGAGTGCGCAGACACCGGTTCCCGGCAGGATGTCGTTGAGTTGGCAGGCAAGTTTCATCGCTTAATCTCCACCTCGAGTTGGATGGACTGGCTCTCGAGCAGGGCGCAAACGTCCATGCAGCCCATCAGGATGCCGTTGAGTTGGCAGGCAAGTTTCATCATTTGGTTTCCACCTCGATCTGGTAGACGGGGATGCGCTCGGCCGGAGTGGCGGGTCTGTGCTGGTCGCGCTCGGCGACGAACTGGACGTCCGGATCGCGCTTGTCGCTGTTGATGAAGTGGCTGAAGCGCTTGAGCGCCTCCTCTTCGTTGAGGGTGCGCGACCATTCGCACTCGTAGCTGTCGATGAGGGTCTGGATATCGCGCTCCAGCGTCTCGGCCAGCCCCAGCTTGTCGTCGACGATCACCTCGCGCAGGTAGTCGACGCCCCCTTCCAGATTGCCGAGCCAGACCGAGGTGCGCTGCAGTTTGTCGGCGCTGGTGACGTAGAACATCATGAAGCGGTCGATCAGCTTGATGAGGGTCTCGCGGTCAAGGTCAGACGCCAGCAGGTCGGCGTGGCGCGGCTTCATGCCGCCGTTGCCACCCACATAGAGGTTCCAGCCAGCATCGGTGGCGATGATGCCGACATCCTTGCCCTGCGCTTCCGCACACTCGCGGGTGCAGCCGGAGACGCCGAACTTCATCTTGTGGGGGGTGCGAATGCCCTTGTAGCGGTTCTCGAGGAAGACCCCGAGGCCGACGCTGTCCTGTACGCCGAAGCGGCACCAGGTGCTGCCGACGCAGGTCTTGGCCATGCGCAGTGCCTTGGCGTAGGCCTGACCGGTCTCGAATCCGGCCGCCAGCAGCTTGCGCCAGATGGCGGGCAGATCATCCTTCTGGGCCCCGAACAGACCGATGCGCTGGGCGCCGGTGATCTTGGTGTAGAGCTTGTAGTCGCGGGCCACTTCGGCCACCGCCAGCAAGCCTTCCGGGGTCACTTCACCGCCGGCCATGCGCGGGATGACGGAGTAGCTGCCGTCCTTCTGCATGTTGCCGAGGAAGATGTCGTTGGTGTCCTGCAGCGGGACGTTGCGCGGGCTCAGCACATGCTCGTTCCAGCAGGAGGCGAGGATGGAGCCGACGGTCGGTTTGCACACCTCGCAGCCATAGCCCTGACCGTGCTTGGCCAGCAGCTCGTCGAAGCTCTTGATCCCCTCCACCTTGACCAGATGGAACAGCTCCTGACGGGAGTGGGGGAAGTGGGCGCAGAGGTGGTTGTTGACCTCGATGCCCTGCTTCACCAGTTCGGCGTTGAGCACCTGACTGATGAGCGGCACACAGCCGCCGCAGCCGGTACCGGCCTTGGTGTGCTGCTTGATGGCGGCAAGGGTGGTGTGACCCTCGGCCACCGCCTTGGCGATGTCGCCCTTGGAGACGTCGAAGCAGGAACAGATCTGGGCGCTTTCCGGCAGGGCATCCACCCCCAGCGTCGGCTTGGCACCGGCGTAGGCAGGCAGGATCAGGGTGTCCGGGTGGCTCGGCAGCGGCAGGGCATTGAGCATCATCTGCAGCAGGTTGCCGTAATCTTCCACGTCACCCACCAGCACGGCGCCGAGCAATCGGCTGTTGTCCTCGCTCACCACGATCTTCTTGTAGACGCCGGCCTGATCGTCCTGAAACACATAGCTGTGGCTGCCCGGGGTGCGGCCGTGGGCATCACCGATGGAGCCGACGGAGACGCCGAGCAGCTTGAGCTTGGCGCTCATGTCCGCCCCTTCGAAGCGGCTGTCGCCACCGAGCAGATGGTCGACGGTGATCTGGGCCATCTTGTAGCCCGGCGCCACCAGCCCGAAGAAGCGGCCCTGCCAGGCGGCGCACTCGCCGATGGCGTAGATATCGGGGTCGGAGGTGAGGCAGTGATCGTCGATGACGATGCCGCCACGCTCGGCGATGGCCAGATCGCCGTAGCGGCCGAGGGTATCTTGCGGGCGAATGCCGGTGGAGAAGACCACCACGTCCACTTCAAGCTGGCTGCCGTCGGCGAAGGCGAGGCGGTGTTTCGCCTGTTCACCGCCATGCATCAGGATCTCGCTGGTGCTCTTGCTGGTGTGCACCTGCACGCCCATGGATTCAATCTTGCGGCGCAGCAGCTGGCCGCCCTGACCATCGAGCTGCTCGGCCATCAGCACAGGAGCAAACTCCACCACGTGGGTCTCGAGACCCAGCGCCTTGAGGGCGCCGGCGGCTTCGAGGCCAAGCAGACCGCCCCCGATCACCACTCCGCTCTTGCCGCTCCTGGCGGCGCTGCGGATGGCTTTCAGATCCTCGATGGTGCGATAGACGAAGCACTCGTGGTGCTGGCTGCCCTGGATGGGCGGCACCCAGGGGTAGGAACCGGTGGCCAGCACCAGCTTGTCGTACTCGACCACAGTGCCCTTGTTGGAGTGCACTTCGCGGTTGGCCCTGTCGATTTTTTTCACCGCTTCGCCGAGCAGCAGGCGGATGCCGTGCTTGTCGTAGAAGCCGGGTTTGACGAGGGAGAGATCTTCGCTGGTGTGATGGGAGAAGTAGGAGGAGAGATGGACGCGATCGTAGGCGGGACGGGGTTCTGCACCGAAGACGGTGATCTCGTAGCGGCCCGGATCGGCCCGCTCGATCAGCTCTTCGATGAAGCGGTGCCCCACCATGCCGTTGCCCACAACGACCAGTCTGACTTTGCTCATAGTTGCCTCAAGTTTGGAGTAATAAAACATCATTCTGGGGCTAGGCTACCCAGTCGGCAGGGGTGGGCGATTGATGCAAATCAAGTGTCTATTTATATATCTCCTCAGGGGTAATTCGAGAAAATTCAATACTATACAAAAATAGGTATACCAGTTGACGATTTCTGGGCTGGCTCGGGGTGAGGAATGGTGGAGGGAAAGCCCGGTTTACCCACTGCCGGGGAGTGAAAACTTCTGTCGGAAAAAGACCGGTCTCGCACTGGCGAGACCGGTATCAATGGGCATCAGCTGAGCAAGGTGGCACGTCAGACGATATGGCGGCGGAACATGGCGAGCGCCAGCGACAGGGTGACGCCGGCGATGGCGAGCAGGGGCCAGATCAGGGGCCAGGCCGCCGACCAGCCGAGCCCCTTCAAAAAGACCCCCTTGAGCAGCACGATGAAGTGGGTGAGGGGGTCGATGGCCGCCAGCCACTGGAACACCTGCGGCATATTCTCCACCGGCGAGATGTAGCCCGAGAGGATTACCGCCGGGACGGTGAAGGAGAAGACCCCGAGAAACGCCTGCTGCTGGGTCGAGCAGAACGACGAGATGAAGAGCCCGATCCCGGCCAGTGCCAGCCCGTAGCAGACCATTCCCGCCATCAGCAGGCTGAGGCTGCCGGCAAAGGGAAGGTGAAAGACAAAACGGGCGGCCAGCGCGACTATGCACCCTTGTCCCACCGCCACCATGATGCCGGGCACCGCCTTGCCCGCCATGATCCAGCCCGCGGTGAGGGGGGAGACCAGCAGCTGATCGAAGGTGCCCTCTTCCCGCTCCCGCGCGACCGAGAGGGCGGTGACGATCAGGCAGCCGGTGGTGGTGATGATAGCTACCAGCGCCGGCAGGATATGCCAGTGGAACTCGACGTTGGGGTTGTAGAGGTTGCGTACCGCCAGCTCGGGTTGCCCCTTGCCCTCACTTTGCCAGCGGGCGATCACCTGACTGATGTAGCCCGCCGCCACCTGACCGCCGTTGGAGCGGCGTCCGTCGATGATCAGCTGCACCCTGGCCGGTTCGCCCCGCGCCAGCCGGCGCGAAAAATCCCCCGGAATAATCAGCCCGAGCAGCGCCCGCTGCCCGGTGATGGCCTCGGTCATGCCCGCTTCCCCTTGCACCGGGATGATGGTGGTGAAGGCGGGCATATGGGTGAGGCGCTCCAGCAGCTCGCGGCTCTGGGCACCGCCATCCTGGTTGTAGATGGCCAGCGTGTTGCCGGTCACCTCCAGAGTGGCGGCGAACGGGAAGAGGGCGGTTTGCAGCAGCACCGGCATGATGAGCAGAAAGCGCCCCTGGGTATTGCCCATCAGGGCCTGCAGCTCTTTTCGGATCAGCCACCAGAGTCGGGTCAGCATGGGTTACTCCAGAGTGCGCCGCGTCTTGCGGGCGGTCAGGGCCAGCCAGAAACCGGCCAGCAGCAGCAGACAGAAACCGTTGACCAGCAGGATCGAGAAGACGCTGCCCGCCTGATAGAGGGTCTGCAGGGAGCTCGCGAAGTAGCGGGCCGGAATGAGGTGGGTGATGGCCCGAAGCCAAGGCGGCATGCTGGCGATCTCGAACACGAAGCCCGACAGCATCACCGCGGGCAGAAAGGCGGCGATCAGCGCCGCCTGCGCGGCGTTGAACTGGCTGCGCATCACGGTGGAGAGGAACAGCCCGAGCCCGAGGGCGCTGCCGAGAAAGACGCTGGTGACCAGAAAGAGCAGCAGCAGGGAGCCACGCCACGGCACGTCCATCACCGCCACCGAGAAGAGCAGGCAGAGCAGCATGGCGATGATGCCGAGGCCATAGTAGGGCAGCAGCTTGGAGAGCAGCAGCTCTCCCTTGGTGACCGGGGTGGCGAGCAGCGCCTCCATGGTGCCGCGCTCCCACTCCCGCGCCACCACCAGCGAGGTGAGCAGGGCGCCTATGATGGTCATCACCACCGCAATGGAGCCCGGCACCAGAAAGTTGCGGCTCACCAGCGCCGGGTTGAACCAGGCGCGGCTCTCTATCGACACCGGCATGGCGACCCCCTCGCCAGCGAGCCACCCCTGCCAGATCCCCTGCACATAGTTGGTGACGAAATTCGCCGTGTTGGGCTCGGAGCCGTCGGTCAGCAGCAGCGCCTGCGGCGTGCCATTGCCCTGACCGGCCATGGCGCGGGAGAAGCCGTCATCGATCACCAGCAGGCCGCGGATCTCGCCACGGGCCAGACTGGCGAGCAGGGACTCCTTGCTCGGGCCGCTGTGGATCTCCAGCGCGGTAGAGCCGCGCAGGGCCTGCTCCAGCCGCACCGCCGGGGCGCCGCTGTCGGTACGCCAGATGCCGAGGCGCAGGTGGTCCACATCCAGATTGATGGCGTAACCCATCACCACCAGCAGCACCACCGGCATGATGAAGGCGATGAGGATGCTGCTCGGGTCACGGACGATTTGCAGCGTCTCCTTGCGGCAGAGGGCCAGCAGTCGCCGACGGTTGATGCTCATGCGTCCTCCTCGCTGGCCCGCTCGACCAGGGTGATAAAGGCCTCTTCCATTGTTGGCAAAGAACAGGTCGGCAAGGAGCCGGTTGGCAAAGAGGTCGCCGCCTCTTTGGCGGCCAGCCCCTTGAGATCGTCCGGAGTGCCGAGCGCCAGCAGCTTGCCGCGATAGATGAGGGCAATGCGGTCGCAATACTCCGCCTCATCCATAAAGTGGGTGGTGACCAGCACGGTGACGCCGTGGTCGGCCAGCGCGTTGATGTGCGACCAGAACTCGCGCCGGGTCACCGGATCGACCCCGGAGGTGGGCTCGTCGAGAAACAGCAGCGGCGGCTCGTGCAGCAGGGCGCAGGCCAGCGATAAGCGCTGGCGCAGGCCGAGCGGCAGGGATTCCGCCTTCTGATCGAGCCAGGGGGCGAGTGCAAAGGCAGTCACCATGGCGTCGATCCGCGTCTGCTGGTGGCGGCCGAACAGGCCGTAGATACCGGCGAAGAAGGAGAGGTTCTGCGCCACGGTGAGCTGCTTGTAGAGGGAGAACTTCTGCGCCATGTAGCCGAGGCGCTGGCGTGCCGCCGAGGGGCTGTGAGCCAGATCGATGCCGGTCACCAGCGCCTGCCCCTCGCTCGGACGCAGCAGGCCGCACTCCATCTTGAAGGTGGTGGACTTGCCCGCCCCGTTGGGGCCGAGCAGGCCGAAGATCTCGCCGCGGCGCACCGCAAAGCTGACATCATCGGTGGCGGCAAAATCGCCGAAGCGTTTGGTGAGGTGGCGCGCCTCGATCACCGCCTCGGGGGAGACCCCCTGCGGCAGTTCGGCTTCCCGCATCCCCGCCGCCAGACTCGACTCCCCGCCGGGGCCGCCGCCGAGCAGGTCGATAAAGGCATCCTCCAGCCGGGGCTGGGCCGGTCGAAAGGCGCCATTGGCGAGCTGCAGCTCCGGGAGCGGCGGGGGCGTCATGCCCGGGTGCAGCAGCAGGCGAACCCGCTCCCCCGCCACCGCGCCATCCATCACCGCCGGGTGAGCCAGTGCCCGGCGTAGCAGGGCGCGCCGCTCGCGGCCATCCAGTTGCCCCGCCTCCAGCAGCCAGCAGCGGCTGGCCATGGCCCCCATCAGATCGGCTGGCGTGCCGCTGGTGCGCACCTCGCCATCCGCCATCAGCAGCACGTGGTCGCACAGCTCCGCCTCATCGAGATAGGCGGTACTCCAGAGCACCGTCATCCCCCCTTTTGCCAGCTCGCGCACCATCTGCCAGAGGGCGCGGCGGGAGATGGGATCGACTCCGACCCCCGGTTCGTCGAGCAGCAGCACATCCGGGGTGCCGAGCAGCGCGCAGGCCAGCCCGAGTTTCTGCTTCATCCCGCCAGAGAGCTTGCCCGCCGGCCTTGCGGTGAAGCGGGCGAGATCGGTGAAAGCGAGCAGCCGCGCGAAGGTGGGCGTGCGTTCGGGCTCCAGTACGCCGCGCAAGTCAGCGTAGAGGGTGAGGTTCTCCAGCACGCTGAGATCCTCGTAGAGGCCGAACTGCTGGGGCATGTAGCCGAGGCGCTGACGCAGCAGATCCCCCTCGCTCACCGGGTCCAGCCCCAGCACCCGGATGGTGCCCGCTTCGGGGATCAGCAGACCGGCCAGCAGGCGCAGCAAAGTGCTCTTGCCCGCGCCGTCGGGGCCCACCAGCCCGGTGATGCCGCCAGCCGGAATGGTGGCCGAGATGGCGTTGAGGGCGACCCGCTCGCCAAAGCGTTTGGTGAGCCCTTCAAGGGAGATAGCGCTGTTCATGGCGCCAGCCTGACAGTGACCGGCATCCCTTGGCGCAGGGCCGGGTCGGGATCCTGCACCACGATGCGCAGCCGGTAGACGAGGTGGGTGCGAAGATCCGGCGTTTCCACCGATTTCGGAGTGAACTCGGCGGTGGGCGAGACAAATCCCACTACTCCGTGATAGGGCTGATCCGGCCGCGAGTCGGTGGTGAGGGTTACCTTGGCGCCGCTCGGGAAGTGGCCGAGCCAGGGCTCCTCCACATAGGCGCGCACCCAGACTGGCGCAGTCAGGGAGAGGTTGAAGGCGGTCGCTCCGCTCTGCACCATGCTGCCGTTCTCGACGGCGCGGCTGATGATGATGCCATCGCTGGGGGCGGTCAGGCTGGCATCTGCCAGCGCCAGTTCGGCACTGGCGAGCGCCGCTTTGGCCCCTTCCAGCTGGGCATCGGACTGGGCGATTTCCTCCGGGCGGTAGCCGGTTTCGAGCTGGGCGAGCTGTTCGCGGGCCGAGCGCACCTGCGCCTGGGTCTGATCCCGCTGGGAGCGGGCAGTATCGAGCTGACCGCGGGAGATAGCGCCGGTGGCGGCCAATGCGCTCTGGCGGCGCCACTGCTGGTTGGCCTCCAGTGCAGCGGCTTCGGCGGCGGCCAGTGCGGCCCGGGCGCGGTCGGTCTCTTCGCTGCGATAGCCTTTGTGGATCAAGGCGTTGGCGGCAGTGAGCGCAGCCAGATTGGCCAAGGCGCTGTCGCGGCTGTGGGTGAGGGGAACCGGATCGAGGCGTGCCAGCAGTTGACCGGCTTTTACCCTATCCCCCTCATCGACCAGCACCTGATCGACGCGGCCGCCGACCCGAAAGGCCAGATTGACGTCGCGAATGTCGACATTGCCGTAGAGGATGGAGCCGTCGGCTGGGCGCCCCTGCCACCAGAGGTAGCCGCCGATAACGGTTAGCAGCAGGGCCACGATTGCAATGCGTTGTTTCATGCTGCTTCTCCTTGAGGATGGCTCTGCAGCCAGAGGTCACCACCGAGAACGGCCAGCAGCAGAGCTACCATCGCGATGCGTTGTTTCATGCCGCTTCTCCTTCTTTCATGTCGGTGGGGCGCAGGCCGCGCAGTGCCCATACCAGCCGCTGTCTGGCGGCCTCGGGGTTGTCTATCTGGGCGAGAAAGGGGGCGGCCTGTTCGGGCAGCCAGCCGAGCTGGCGACCGCTGCCGGCGATCACCAGCGGCAGGCCGACCGATCCCATGATGAAGATCATCAGCTGGAGCGGGTGACCCGCGACCAGCGACCCTTCCGCCTGTGCCATCCGTACCTGTTCGATCAGCAGCAGGGGGTGACGGCGCGGCAGACTGAGCAGAAAGCGCTGGGCCGCCCCTTCCCCCGCCAGGGCATCGCCAAACAGGTGGTTGATGAAGCCGCGCTGGCGCGCCACCAGCCCGATCAGCGCCTCCATGGTCGCCTCGAACATGGCGATGGCAGAGGAGTAGGAGCCTTTGGCTGCCACCGCCTTGAGCTCCTCATAGAGGGGGGCGTACCAGAGCTCCACCAGCTCGTCGATAAAAGCGTCGCGGTTGCCGAAGTGGTAGACGAAGGAGCCGAGGTTCACCTCGGCCGCCGCCGCCAGCTCGCGCACCGTCAGGCCGCGCAGCCCCTTGTCGGTGGCGATGGCGAGGCCGGTATCGAGCAGTTTCTGACGGGTGGGGTGCATCTGGCTGGCGCTCCTGGTGTATGCATTTTGTACGCAATTATACGACCGTATAAAAAATGCGGAAGCGGGCGGCAGGATCTTTTTGCCCGCAATGTGATCCGCCCCGCTCTGAGGGGCCGTGATCCCCGTCCGGCAGGGGGAAGGATCCACCACTTGTGCCCAAGCCACAGGCATGTCGGTGTGACGGGGTGGTGACAGGCGCTTCAGGCCCCGGGTGCGGGTGCCCGGGCCACAAGAGGCTGGTGATGGAGCCGGGAGCTGCCTGACCCGGATCAGGGGGTGTCGGTGGCCTCGGTGTGATAGGGGGGCCGGGCACAGGTGTCCCGTATCAGGGCGCGCAGCCAGCGGTGGCCCGGATCGGCATCCTGACTGGGGTGCCAGAGCAGGGCGACCCGGATCCCTGGCAGAGCGAAGGGCAGGGGCAGGGTGACCAGATCGCCGAGCAGGCTGGCGCAGTGCAGGTGCGGCACCGTCGCCACCAGATTGCTCTCCCTGACCAGGGCCAGCGCCGTCGCAAACCCGGGAACCAGGGTGGTGATGGTGCGCCGCCTCCCCTGGCCTGCGAGGATCTCATCGATGGGGCTGTGAGGCTGGCCCCGGCGGGAGACCAGTACGTGGCGGGCGGCGGCATAGCGCGCCACGGTCAGGGTGCCGTCGCAGAGGGGGTGGTCCGGGTGCACCACGGCGACGAAGTGGTCCTGGAACAGGGCCTGGGTGCGCAGCTCGGGGGCCGTGGTGGTGCCGATCACCCCGGTCTCGAAGTCCAGCTCGCCACGGCGCAGGGGGCCGCTCTCCTTGTCGGGTTTGGCCAGAAAGTGCAGCCGCACCCCGGGGGCCTCGACGGCGAGGCGCGCCAGCAGGGCGGGGCCCACCGCCTCCACGAAGCCGTCACTGGATCGCAGGCGGAAGGTGCGCTCCAGGCTCGCCGGGTCTACTTCCTGCTGGGGGCGCAGCACGGCCCGGGTCTCCTGAACCAGGCGGGCAACCTCATCCCGCAGGATCTGCGCCCGGGGGGTGGGGATCAGGCCGCGTCCCGCCCGCACCAGCAGCGGATCCCCCGTGGTCTCCCGCAGCCTTGCCAGGGCCCGGCTCATGGCGGAAGCACTCAGGCCTAGCCGTCTGGCGGCGCCCGCCACACTGCCCTCTTCCAGCAGGGCATCCAGGGTGATCAGCAGGTTGAAATCCGGGGTCATGGTCGTCTCCTCGCAGGCGGCGCCTGACGGGCCGACCCCTTCATGATACGCGAGTTGCCGTCTCTTCATATGGCGTCTGATGCAACTATAAGCTGCAATCCGTGCGTCTTCCGCCTTGTCATCCCCCCCGCTAGCCTGAGTGCATCATCACTTGCCGGAGAGACTGCCATGTCCACACCACTTCTTGTTTCCCCTCCCGTGACGCGCCGTCTCGGTCTCGCGGGGCTCGGGCTCGCCACCCTGCTGCCCATGCTGGCGGGCAGCATGGCCAACCTGGTGCTGCCTGCCCTGGGGCAGGACTTCGGCGTGCCCTTCGCCAGCCTGCAATGGGTGCTGGTGGCCTACCTGCTTGGGATCACCAGTCTGACGGTGGTGGCGGGTCGGCTCGGCGATCGTCTGGGGCGGCGTCGCCTGCTGCTCTGGGGGACCGGGGTCTTTGCGCTGGCTTCCCTGCTGTGCGCCCTGGCCCCTTCCATCGGCTGGCTCATTGCCGCTCGCACCCTGCAAGGGGCGGGTGCGGCCTGCATGCTGGTGCTCTCGCTGGCCATGGTAGGAGAGCTGGTGCCGCCAGCCCGACGGGGCTGGAGCATGGGATTGCTCGGCACCCTGTCGGCCTGCGGCACGGCGCTCGGCCCCTCCTTCGGCGGCCTGTTGATCGGCGGATTTGGCTGGCAGGCACCCTTCCTGCTGCTGCTCCCCCTGGCGTTGCTGGCGCTGGGGTGTGCCTGGCGGGATCTGCCCCGGGATGAGGCGGGCTCTGCCGAGGGAGGCCTCCCGCTCACCAGTCTGTTGCTGCTGGTGACGGCGCTGCTCTGCTACGGGCTGGCACTGACCCGGGGCAGCCCACTCGGGGTCTGGCCGGGGATAGGGGCGCTCGTCGCCATGGTGCTCTTCGTGCGTGCCGACTCGGGCGCCCGTCGCCCCCTGCTGCCCCTGGCGCTGCTGGGAGCGTCCAGGCGAAGAGGCGGGATCATCGCCAGTGCGCTGGTGGCCAGCGTCATGGTGGCGACGCTGCTGATCGGTCCTTTCTACCTGCACGGTGCCTTTGCCCTCGACATGGGGACGGTGGGGCTGATGATCTCCATGGGCCCCCTGCTGGCGGCGCTGTCCGGCATGCCCGCCGGCTGGCTGGTGGACAGGGTGGGGGCGACCCCTGTGGTGCGCCTCGGCCTGGGACTCATGGTGGTGGCCGCCGTCTTGCTGGCCCTCCTGGACAGGGCGCTCGGGCCCCTCGGCTACCTGCTGCCCATCCTGCTGCTCACCGCCGGTTATGCCCTGTTCCAGACCGCCAACAACAGCGCCGTGGTAGGGGAGGCGGAGGGGGCGAGCCATGGCGCCGTGGCCGGGCTGCTGACCCTGTCGCGCAACCTGGGCCAGCTGACGGGGGCGGCGGGGCTGGGGGGCCTGTTCGCCGCCCTGGCGGGGCGGCCCGATCTCGCCCTCGCGACGGCGGACGAGCTGGCGTTTGCCACCCGGGTCACCTTCGCCCTGACGGCCTTGCTGCTGATGAGTGCGCTCTGGCTGGCGGGAAGGGAGGAGCGTGCCGTGCAGGGTGATGTGGCCCGGGACGGCTGCGAGTCGGGAGAACGCTGAAAACGAAGACGCCTCCACAGGGGAGGCGTCTTGCTATGGGATTGAGCAGGATAGTAAACCGCTCAGCTCCTCGTTATCGATCAACCTGTTACAGAATGAAGCGGCTCAGATCCTCGTCTTCAATCAGCTTGCCGAGGTGGGCGTTGACGTAGTCGGTGTTGATGACGAAGGTCTCGCCTGACTTCTCGGAGGCGTCGTAGGAGATGTCTTCCATCAGGCGTTCCATCACGGTGTGCAGACGGCGGGCGCCGATGTTCTCGGTGCGCTCGTTGACCTGCCAGGCCGCTTCGGCCAGACGGCGGATGCCATCCTGGGTGAACTCGATGTTGACCCCTTCGGTGGCCATCAGCGCCTTGTACTGATCGGTCAGGGAGGCGTTCGGCTCGGTCAGGATGCGCTCGAAGTCTTCGGTGGTCAGGGCGGTCAGCTCGACCCGGATCGGCAGACGGCCCTGCAGCTCGGGGATGAGGTCGGACGGCTTGGCGATCTGGAAGGCACCGGAGGCGACAAACAGGATGTGATCGGTCTTGACCATGCCGTGCTTGGTGTTGACGGTGCAGCCCTCGACCAGCGGCAGCAGGTCGCGCTGAACCCCTTCACGGGAAACGTCCGGGCCTGAGCTCTCGCCGCGCTTGCAGATCTTGTCGATCTCGTCGAGGAAGACGATGCCATTGTTCTCGACGGAGGCGATGGCCTTCTGCTTCAGCTCTTCCGGGTTGACCAGGCGGGCCGCTTCCTCTTCGATCAGCGCCTTCATGGCCTCCTTGACCTTGATCTTGCGCTTCTTCTTCTGGTTCTGGCCCAGGTTCTGGAACAGCCCCTGCAACTGGTTGGCCATCTCTTCCATGCCCGGCGGGGTCATGATTTCGACACCCATGGGGGAGGCGGCCAGATCCAGCTCGATCTCCTTGTCATCCAGCTGACCTTCCCGCAGTTTCTTGCGGAAGATCTGGCGGGTGTTGGAGTTGTCGGCTTTCTCTTCCTCACCCCAGCTGTTGCGCGGGTTGGGCAGCAGGGCGTCGAGGATGCGCTCTTCGGCGGCTTCCTCGGCGCGGTATTTCATCTTCTCCATCTCGGTCTCGCGCACCAGCTTGATGGCGACATCGGTCAGATCGCGGATGATGCTGTCCACTTCCTTGCCCACATAGCCCACTTCGGTGAACTTGGTCGCTTCCACCTTGATGAAGGGGGCGTTGGCCAGCTTGGCCAGGCGACGGGCGATCTCGGTCTTGCCGACGCCGGTCGGGCCGATCATCAGAATGTTCTTCGGGGTCACCTCGTGGCGCATCTCCTCGGAGAGCTGCATCCGGCGCCAGCGGTTGCGCAGGGCGACGGCGACCGCGCGCTTGGCGTCGGCCTGACCAATGATGTGTCTGTCCAGCTCGTGGACGATTTCTCTCGGGGTCATCTCGGACATGATGGCGTTCCTGTATCCGGGGCGGGCAGGGCCCACCCCTTGGAAAATGTGGCGTCTGGCAAGGCGGCCTTATTTGGCGGCCCTATTTCGCCGACTTATTTAGCTGAATAATCCAGCACTTCGATGGTGTGGTTGCCGTTGGTGAAGACGCAGATGTCGCCCGCAATCTTGAGGGACTTCTCGACGATGGTCCTGGCATCCAGCTCGGTGTTCTCCAGCAGGGCGATGGCGGCGGACTGGGCGAAGTTGCCGCCGCTGCCGATGGCGATGAGATCGTGCTCCGGCTGCACCACGTCACCGTTGCCGGTGATGATGAAGGATTTGTGCTCGTCGGCGACGGCCAGCAGTGCTTCGAGGCGGCGCAGGGCGCGATCGGTGCGCCAGTCCTTGGCCAGCGCCACGGCGGCGCGCTCCAGGTTACCCTGATGGGCCTGCAGTTTGGCTTCGAAGCGCTCGAGCAGGGTGAAGGCGTCGGCGGTGCCGCCGGCGAAACCAGCCAGTACCTTGCCGTTGTAGAGGCGATGAACCTTGCGGGCGTTGCCCTTCATGACGGTGTTGCCAAGAGAAACCTGGCCATCGCCACCGATGACGACCTGACCGTTGCGGCGAACTGAAACTATGGTAGTCACTTTACTTACCTCGCTTGAGCCGAATGACGGCCTGACTGTGCATGGAGGAAAAGATGGGGATGGCAAAACGGCTTTTCAAGCCTGTGCCGAGCACGGATCGCGGAGGAGGGATCGGGTGGGCGCGGGATGGCGCCAAAAGAAACAGGGCCGGATGTTGCCACCCGGCCCTGTGCATGGACGCAGCGATCACCCCTTCTTGGGGATGCAGCCGCTGATGCCCGAGCCCTGCAGCTTGCGGTTGGCCGCGTCGGCCGCCGCCTTGCCGTTGAAGGGGCCCACCATCACCTTGTAGACGGCGCCACCGGCCCCGTTCACCACCTGCAGGCTGGAAGAGAGCCCGGCGGTGAAGGCGATGCGCGCCTTGAGGGATTCTGCGGAATCCTGGGAGCGCAGGGCGGCACACTGCATCATGTAGCGACCGCCGTCGGCGGCTGCGGTCTGGGTAGTCTGGGTCGCCGCCTTGGCCCTGGCGGCCTCGGCACGCTCCCGCTCCAGTTCGGCGCGGATCTCCCGCTCCATCCGCTCACGCTCGGCCTTCTGGTCGATCACCTGCTCCCGGGCGCTGGCGACCGGGGCGCCGGTGGCCGGCTTGGTCGGCTGCACCGGTTGCGGCTGATAGGGCTTCACCTGACCGATGGGGGTCCCCGGCTGGGGAATATCGGTCGCGACCGGCTTGGGCAGCTTCTCCGGTTGCAGGGTCATGGTCTCGGCGGGCGGGGGCGGCAGCACGCCCGGCTGGGGCGGCGGCTCTATGATGTCCACCTGCTTGTTCTCCAGCCGCTCGATGTAGCTCCACTTCTCCTGGGGCAGGGTATTGCCCTGTGCCTTGGGTTTGTTGGCCTTCACCTGCTCTTCGATGGTGGGGGCATCGGCGCCCTTGCCGTTGATGAGGTAGAGGAAGGCGCCAAAACCGACGACCAGGGCCCCGGCCAGCAGTGCCGGGATAACAGGAAAGCGGCGAGGGGCCGCTTTCTTGATGTTACGGCCACCCGCCCGTCGTCTCGGGCTGTTGCCGACGTAATCCCGGGTCGCCATCTATTACATGCGCTCCAGGGTGTGGATGCCCAGCACGCCCAGGCCCAGCTTGAGCACCTTGGCGGTGGCGGCGCACAGCAGCAGACGGCTCTGGCGGGTCGCCTCGTCCACGCCGTCCTTGTTGATCGGGCAGGCTTCGTAGAAGGTCATGAAGTTGCCGGAGAGCTCGTACAGATAGGTACAGAGCAGGTGCGGCATCCCCTTGTCCGCCACGCCGTTGACCGCGTCGGAGAACTGGATCAGCTTCTGGGCCAGGGTCTCTTCGGCATCTTCGCTCAGGACCACCTTGCCGCTCAGGGTATCGGCATCGACGCCGGCCTTGCGGAAGATGGACTGGATACGGGTGTAGGCGTATTGCAGGTAGGGGGCGGTGTTGCCTTCAAACGACAGCATCAGATCCCAGTCGAAGATGTAGTCGGTGGTGCGGTTCTTGGAGAGATCCGCATACTTGACCGCGCCCATGGCGATGGCGTGCACCACCTGGGCCTTCTCTTCGGCAGAGAGGTCGCTGTTGCGGCTCTCCAGCAGGGCGCTGGCGCGCTCTTCCGCTTCGTTCAGCAGGTCGACCAGCTTGACGGTGCCGCCGGAGCGGGTCTTGTAGGGACGGCCGTCCTTGCCCAGCATCATGCCGAAGGCGTGGTGCTCGAGGGGCACGGATTCCGGCACATAGCCCGCCTTGCGGGTGATAGTCCAGGCCTGCATCAGGTGCTGGTGCTGACGGGAGTCGATGAAGTACATGACCCGGTCGGCGCCCAGGTTCTCGTAACGGTATTTGGCGCAGGCGATGTCGGTGGTGGTGTAGAGGAAACCGCCGTCGCTCTTCTGGATGATGACGCCCATGGGCTCGCCATCCTTGTTCTTGAACTCGTCCAGGAAGACCACGGTGGCCCCTTCGCTCTCGACTGCCAGCCCCTTGGCTTTCAGGTCGGCAACGATTTGCGGCAGCATGTCGTTGTACATGGACTCGCCCATGATGTCCTTGTTGGACAGGGAGATGTTCAGACGGTCGTAGTTGCGCTGGTTCTGCTCCATGGTCATGTCGACCAGCTTCTTCCACATGGTGCGGCAGTACTCATCGCCACCTTGCAGTTTCACCACGTAGTTGCGGGCGCGCTCGGCGAAGGCTTCGTCTTCGTCGTAGTGACGCTTGGCCTGGGTGTAGAAGGCTTCCAGGTCCTTGAGCTCCATGTCGGAGGCGTGCTCGTTGGCCATCTTCTCCAGATAGGCGATCAGCATGCCGAACTGGGTGCCCCAGTCGCCGATGTGGTTGGCACGCACCACCTTGTGGCCCAGGAATTCGAGGGCGCGGGCGGCCACGTCACCGAGCACGGTGGAGCGGATGTGGTGCACCGCCATCTCCTTGGCCACGTTGGGGGCGGAGTAGTCCACCACCACGGTCTGCGGCGCCGGCAGTTTCACGTTGGCGTTGTCGGAGGTCACCATGGCTTCCACCTGACCGGCCAGCCAGCTCGGGTCGAAGAAGAAGTTGATGAAGCCGGGGCCGGCGATCTCGACCTTGGCGATCAGATCGGAGGCGGGCAGGTGCTCGATGATGGCAGCGGCCAGCTCGCGGGGATTCTTGCGGGCCGGTTTGGCCAGCAGCATGGCCAGGTTGGTGGCCAGGTCGCCGTGAGCCTTCTCCTTGCATCGGTCTACTTGCACCCGGGCTTCCAGGTCGGCGGGCAGGACGCCTGCGGACTTGAGATTGGCTACCGTTTGTTCAAGTAGATGATGAATATGCTCTTTCATAACTGACCACCGAGGTTGCGCGTCGAAAAGTGACTGACTGGATAAGGGCGTGAATTTTACCCGCATCGGGCCGAGAAAACTATAGGAACGGCCCGCACCCGTGGGTGTGGCGGATATTTCACTGCGTTTTCCACCACATTGCAGGATATTGATTTGGATAAGTGGTGGTTATCCATTTCTACTGCATAACGAAACGGCTTGTCCAGGCTATTTTCCCCTGATTATGACAGGGTTATTTATACCGATTCGATCTGAATGATCCCGCTTCCCGTGGCGGTCGTATCCTTTGAGGACGCCGTTGGAGGATGATTCCCATGACACTGGTACTGTTTCCACTCTCCGCTCACCTGCTGCCGGGCGGCATCATGCCGCTGCGCATCTTCGAGCCCAGATACCAGCGCATGATCGCCGAGTCCCGGGAGCGGGAGTTCGCGCTCTGCATGCTGGACCCCCGCCAGCCCGACGCGCTGCGCAACATGTACCCCATCGCCACTCGGGTGCGCATCATCGATTTCGATCTGCTGCCCGATGGTCTGCTCGGCATCACGGTGCTCGGGGTGGAGCGGGTGCGCATCACGGATCTCTGGCAGGAAGAGGACGGTCTGCGGGTCGGCGAGGTGGATCCCCTGCCCCCCTGGCAGAGCGGCAGGCTCCAGGCGGATCAGCACTCCCTGGCCAAGGCGTTGCAGGATGTGTTCAACGACTATCCGGAGTACGCGGCCCTCTATCCGGAGCCGGACTGGGAGGATGCGAGCTGGGTCGCCCAGCGCTGGCTGGAGGTGCTGCCCATCCCGGTGGAGCAAAAACAGTGGCTGGTGGCGGCCAAGGACAACCAGCCCACCCTCTCCCTGCTGAGCGGTCTGCTGGTCGCGAGCCATTGAATTCCCCTTCCCGGTGATCCTTTTTCCTCGCTCACCGTATTGGGGGTGAACACCACACGCGAGGGATGGCGCAATGGCATATACTGGCCAACCACAATCGGCTCCACGCAGGACATCGCCCCCCATGGACAACCCAGACGGCGACCTCACATCTTTGCTGGTCCGGGTGGCCGAGCGTGCCGACAAGGCTGCCTTCGCCACCCTGTTCCACCACTTCGCGCCGCGCATCCGCAGCTACGGGCTGCGCCACCTCGGCAGTGAAGCCAACGCCATGGAACTGGTGCAGGAGACCATGCTGCTGGTCTGGCAGAAGGCACGGCTCTATCACCCCGACAAGGGCGCCGCCCCCACCTGGATCTACACAGTGATGCGCAACCAGAGCTTTGACATGCTGCGCCGCCGCCGCGCCAGCAAGGAGGAGCTCTGCGCCGAGGAGATCTGGCCGCTGCTGGAGTTCCGGGCCGAAGAGGAGCACCTGAGCGGCGGTGAAGACGCGGTGCTGACCCGCCAGATGGCCCACTATGTCGCCACGCTGCCGGAGCCGCAGCAGCAGGTGGTGCGCGGCATCTACCTGCAGGAGCTCTCCCAGCAGGAGCTGGCCGACCGGCTCGGCGTGCCCCTTGGCACCATCAAGTCCCGGCTGCGGCTGGCACTACAGAAACTGAAGGAACAAGTGGAGCAAGGCCATGATTAAGACCCATCCGACTGAACCCATGCTGCGCGCCTTCGCCGCCGACGAGCTGCCCCTGCCGCTGGCCGTCGGTGTCTCCGCCCATTGCGAGTTCTGCCCCGAGTGCGCCGCCCGGGTGAAGGAATTTGAAGAGGCGCTGGCGTGCCAGCATCTCGCCCCTGACGCGCCGGACGAGGCGCTGTCCGCCGGATTCGATGCCATGCTGGCGGGCATACTGCAACAGCCGGTGGCGACGGAGGCGGCGCTCGCCCTTCCCGAGAGCCCGAGGCCAGAGCTCAGGGTGGCGGGTCACAGTTACCGGCTGCCGCGGGCATTGGCTCGGCATCATGCCCCCAGGTGGCGTCATCTCGGGGCCATCCGTCAGGTCAGCCTGCCCCTGGACGAGATGGGGGCGCGGGCCAACCTGCTCCACATCGAGGCGGGGGGGCGGATCCCCGAGCACACCCACAAGGGATATGAGCTGACCCTGCTGCTGGCGGGCACCATCGAAGATGGCGACACCCGCTATCAGGCGGGGGATTTCATCTGGCGCGACGCCAGCCACGCCCACAGCCCCCGTACCCCGGACGGCTGCCTCTGCTACACGGTGCAGGATGCCCCCGTGCAGTTCACCAAGGGGCTGTCACGACTGCTCAACGGCATCAGTCAGCACCTCTATTGAGTTGGGCTCACGGCTGCCCGGTGATCGCGGGCTGCCGCGCGACTGAGGCGGTATCACGGCATGAAAAAAGGGACCCTCGGGTCCCTTTTTTGTTGCTTGGCGGCGAAGCCCATCAGGCCACGAAGACCAGGTAGACGACGAAGGCCAGCAGGAAGCGGTAGATGGCGAACGGGATGAAGTCGAGACGACGGATCAGCGCCAGGAAGGTCTTGATGGCGACCATGGCCACCACGAAGGCGGTGACGAAGCCCACCGCAAACATGGGGAAGTCCGCCATGGAGAGGAAATCGCGGCTCTTGTAGAGATCCAGGCCGCTGGCCGCGATCATCATGGGTACCGCCATGATGAAGGAGAATTCCGCTGCCGCGTGGCGGCTGATGCCCATCAGCATGCCGCCGCTGATGGTGGCGCCGGAGCGGGAGAAACCGGGCCAGAGTGCCAGGCACTGGAACAGGCCGATGCCGAAGGCCTGCTTGTAGCTGATGTCGTCCAGGGTCTCCGCGGTCACGGCGGGGCGGAACTTTTCGGCGATGATGAGCAGGATGCCACCGGCCACCAGGGCATACATCACGGTTTCCGGCCCGAACAGATTGGCCTTGATCCAGCTGTGGATAGCCAGCCCGACGACCACGGCGGGCAGCATGCCGAGGATGACGTGCACCAGGGAGAGGGTCGCGTGGCCCGGGGTCGGTTTCTGACCGAAGTGAATGCCGATGAGTCCGAACAGGCGGCGCCAGAACATGACGACCACTGCCAGGATGGAGCCGAGCTGGATCACCACCTCGAAGGTGGCGGCCTTGGGTCCTTCAAACCCGAGGAGGTGGCCGACGATGATCATGTGGCCGGTGGAGGAGACGGGGAGGAACTCGGTCAGGCCTTCCACTATGCCCAGCACAAAGGCGACGAACAGGGCGTAGGATTCGGTCATGGTGCAGATCTCTTGGTTATGGGGTCTGGATAAAATCAACCCCGAACGGGTCGGGGCGGCCAATGATGGCGGAAAATCGCGCGGGCAACCAGTGAATATTGGGGATTTCAGCGCCCTGTTCCGGCCGGGAAAGGGCGCTGGCGGACCATGCAGGGCGCGGCTTGCCGCATGCTGTCAGAAGCCATGACTGCCCCGTCACGTTCTGACAGACCAGTCACGCCTGTTGACCTCTGTTTTATGATCTATTTGTGCTGTCAGGCCAGTATGGACAGGATTTTCTGTTGAAGATCATCGTCCAGGGGGGGCTGCCCCAGGGCGTCGACGGCGCTCGTTATCTGTTGGGGATGGCTGGCGCCGATCAGGGCGCAGCTCACCACGGGGTCGCGCAGCACCCATTGCAGTGCGAGTTGCGACAGGGACTGACCCCGTTGCAGGGCCAGTGCATGCAGGGCGCGGACGGTGGCGAGCTTCTCCTCGGTGATCTGGTCCGCCGTGAGGAAGGGGCTGGCACTGGCGGCGCGGGAATCCGCGGGAATGCCCGCCAGGTAGCGATCGCTCAGCAGCCCCCCCGCCAGGGGCGAGAAGGCGACCACCCCCATGCCGTGCTCCCGGCAGGCCGGCAGGGTGTCGGGCTCAACATCGCGCTGGAACAGGGAGTATTTGAGCTGGTTGACCAGGCAGGGGGTGCCGAGCTCTGCCAGCCGGGCGGCAGCCTTGGCCGCGAGCGGGGCCGGGTAGTTGGAGAGGCCGATGTAGAGCGCCTTGCCCTGTCGCACCATCAGTGCCAGGGCCTGGCAGGTCTCCTCGAGCGGGGTGCGGGGATCCGGCCTGTGGTGATAGAAGATGTCCACGTAGTCGAGGCCCAGACGGCGCAGGCTCTGGTGCAGGCTGGCGAAGAGGTACTTGGCGCTGCCGCCATCGCCGTAGGGTCCGTCCCACATCACGTAGCCCGCCTTGCTGGCGATGATGAGCTCGTCCCGATAGGGAGCCAGACTCCTCTTGAGCAGCGTGCCGAAGGTCAGTTCGGCAGATCCCGGCGGCGGCCCGTAGTTGTTGGCGAGATCGAAGTGGGTGATCCCCAGATCGAACGCCTGGTGCACCATGGCCTTCGCGGTGGCGGGATCGCTCCCGGTGCCGAAGTTGTGCCAAAGGCCCAGACCGATGCCGGGCAGGCGCAGGCCGTGGCGGCCCGCCGGTCGGTAGGGCTGGCGCTGGTAGCGGTCGGGGGCGGCGAGGTAGTTGTCATCCATCACGGTGCGGTTCCTTGGGCTGGTGTGCAATGAGGAGCGACGGGCCCTGCGGCGGGCCTCACTCCGGCTGATTCGGCGTTGCCATCGGGGCCGGGGCCGCCATGACGTGGTGGCGCGCCCGGGCCCCTTCGTCTGCCCGAGCAGGGCTGTCAGGGGGCAGGAATAAAGCGATAGCGGGTCTGGTGGCGATAACGCTGCCCCGGTAGCAACCAGGGATCGCCGAGGGCGGGCCGGTTCGGGCTGTCGGGCAATTGCTGGGCCTCCAGGCAGAAGCCGTCGTAATCCCGGTAGGGTCGGCCCTGACGATCCGGTGTGCCGGTCAGCCAGTTGCCGCTGTAGAACTGCAGGGAGGGCTGGTTGGTGTAGACCGCCATCGCCAGCTTGCCATCCCCCGAGATCACCCGGGCGGCCCATGGCTGATTGGACCCACCAAACGGCTCATCAGCAGGCTCAAAATCGCTGTTGTTGAGCAGAAATGCGTGATCGTACCCCTTGGCCAACTGCTGCTGGGGGTGGTCCAGCCACGCCTGGCCGATGGGGCGGGGGGCGCGCAGATCGAAGGGGCCTTCCACCGGGGCGATGGCCAGCGGCAGGCTCTGGTCATCCGTGGGCAGGTAGCGGTCGGCGTCGAGGCTGATGGTGTGGTGGCGGATGTCGCCACCGCCATCCAGGTTGAAGTAGGCGTGGCTGGTGAGGCTGACCGGGCTGGGGGCGTCCGTGCTGGCGCAGAAGTCGACCACCAGATCGCACTGCTCCAGCCGATACTCCAGGCTCACCCTCAGATTGCCGGGAAAGCCCTGATCCCCCGCCCGGGAGAGGAGCGCCAGCTTGACCCTGTCCGCCTCCTGCTCCTTGATCTGCCAGGTGCGGCGATGGAACCCGTCGCGCCCGCCGTGCAGGCAGTTGGCCCCCTGGTTGGCGTCCAGCGTCCAGCACTGGCCTTCCCGCTCAAGGCGGGCGCCGCCGATGCGGTTGGCAAAGCGCCCCGCCACGGCACCCAGCCATACCTGCTGGGTGAGGTAGGCCTCGTCGGCGCAGCCCAGCAGCACCTCCCGCCGCTCTCCCGCCACCGGCAGGGTGAGGGAGGTGAGGGTGGCCCCGTATGCGAGACCGCGCAGCCGCAGTCCCTCCTCGTTTTCCAGCTCGAATCTCATCATGGTTTGCGGTTCCCCGTCGTGATCCCGTCGCCCCCTGCCGGCGTCGCGAGTGCCGGGCAGGGGGCGTCACCCGTTGTCAGGCGTGCGTTACAGTCTGCCGGCCCCTGCGCTGGCACGGCAGACGTAGCAGTCCGCCTTGAGGCCGAAACGGGCCGGGTATTCCGCCTCCACCACGGCGATCACCTTGGCCACCTTCTCGGGGCGCAGCAGGGCGACCACGCAGCCGCCAAAACCGCCGCCGGTCATGCGCACACCGCCTTCGCTGCCGATCCGGGCCTTGATGATCTCCACCAGGCCGTCGATGGGAGGCACGGTGATCTCGAAGTCATCGCGCATGGCGGCGTGGGACTGGCCCATCAGCTCGCCGAGGCGCACCAGATCGCCCTGTGCCAGCGCATCGGCCGCCGCCAGAGTGCGGGCGTTCTCGCCGACCACGTGGCGGGCACGGCGATAGCAGGCCTCGTCCAGCCCGGCCTTGCCCGCTTCCAGCGTGGCCAGGTCAAGATCCCGCAGGGCCTTGACCCCGTAGTGACGGGCGGCGGTTTCGCACTGCTGGCGACGGGTGTTGTATTCGCTGTCCACCAGGCCGCGGCGCACGTTGGAGTTGACGATGAGCACCGCTAGATCGGTGGGCATGGGGATGAGCCGGGTCTCCAGGGAACGGCAATCGAGCAGCAGGGCGTGATCCTGCCTGCCGCTCGCGGAGATCATCTGATCCATGATGCCGCAGTTGCAGCCGACGAACTGGTTCTCTGCCTGCTGGCCGTTGAGGGCGATTTCCGCCTGGCTGATGGCCAGCCCCTGGGCCTCCTTGAAGGCCTGGCCGATGGCCACCTCCAGGGAAGCGGAGGAGGAGAGACCCGTCCCCTGGGGCACGTTGCCGGAGACCACCAGATTGAGGCCGCGCAGGGCGTGGCCCCGTGCCTGCAGGTGTTTCACCACGCCGCGGATGTAGTCGCTCCAGCGCTGGCTGGGGTGGTGCTCGATGGGTTGATCGAGACTGAACCGGTCGCGCTGGTTGTCGTAGTCGGCGGCGATCACTTCGACCAGGTTGTCGCCGCGCAGGCCGATGGCGACGCAGGTCTCGTAGTCGATGGCGCAGGGCAGCACGAAGCCGTCGTTGTAGTCGGTGTGCTCGCCGATGAGGTTGACGCGGCCTGGAGCCCGTACCAGCAGGTCGGGTTGTTGCTCAAACTGCTCGGCAAACACGGCGCTGACGCGCTGGCTCGGGGTCATAGGGCCTCCTCGTTGGACTGGTTCTGGTCGTTGTAGTGGATGGGACTGAGGGCGCGCAGCCGTTCCGCCGCCTGTTCCGGGGTGAGATCGCGCTGGGTTTCGGCCAGCATCTCGAAGCCCACCATGAATTTGCGCACCGTGGCGGAGCGCAGCAGGGGCGGATAGAAGTGGGCGTGCAGTTGCCACGCCTCGGGGCAGTCGGAACGGGGCGGGGCGAAGTGCCAGCCCATGGAGTAGGGGAAGCTGCACTGGAACAGGTTGTCGTAGCGGCTGGTGAGCTCCTTGAGCGCGATGGCCAGATCCTGTTGCTGCTCCCCGGTGAGATCCAGCATGGAGGGGACATGGGCCTTGGGCAGCAGCAGGGTCTCGAACGGCCAGGCCGCCCAGAAGGGCACCACCGCCAGCCAGTGGGCGGTCTCCACCACGATGCGGGAGCGATCCGCCAGCTCCCGCTCCACATAGTCCAGCAGCAGGGGGCGGCCGTGTTCGGCCAGCCAGGCGCGCTGGTGCGCCTCTTCCCGGGCAATCTCGTTGGGCAGGAAGTCGCTGCCCCAGAGCTGGCCGTGAGGGTGCGGGTTGGAGCAGCCCATGACGGCGCCCTTGTTTTCAAAGACTTGCACCCATTCCCACTGGTCAGAGAGCTCGGCCACCTGGTCCATCCAGGTGGTGATCACCTGCTCGATGGCAGGCAGGGGCAGCTCGGGCAGGGTCTTGCCGTGATCCGGCGAGAAGCAGATGACCCGGCTGGTGCCCCGGGCGGCTTCCAGCTTCAGCAGGGGATCCGGCGCCGCGTCAGCGGCCGGGGTGTCCTGCATCAGGGCGGCGAAGTCGTTGGTAAAGACGAAGGTGCCCTGATAGTCGGGGTTGATATCGCCGGTCACCCGGGTGTTGCCCGCACAGAGGAAGCAGTCGGGATCATGGGCCTGGCTCGGCGCCTGGCTCACCTTCTCGACCTGGCCTTGCCAGGGGCGCTTGGCCCTGTGAGGGGAGACCAGCACGTACTGGCCGGTGAGCGGGTTGAAGCGGCGGTGGGGGTGATCAACGGGGTTGAACATCATCACTCCAGTCTGTGAGTTGAATACATCCGAAGGCGCAGGCCAGGGCCTACGCCTCGTAACCATTGGGGTTGGCGGACTGCCAGCGCCAGCTGTCGGCGCACATGGCGGCGAGATCCCGGCTGGCGTGCCAGTCCAGTTCCCGAGCGGCCTTGGCGGGATCGGCCCAGCACTCGGCGATGTCGCCGGGGCGCCGTGGCTCGATCCGGTAGGGAAGGGGCCGGCCGCAGGCGGCCTCGAACGCCGCGACCATCTGCAACACGCTCTGGCCCTGGCCCGTGCCCAGGTTGTAGGCGTGGACACCGCCCCGTCCGGCGCAGTGTTCCAGAGCCTTGACGTGCCCTTCGGCGAGATCCATCACATGGATGTAGTCGCGCACCCCGGTGCCGTCGATGGTTGGGTAATCGTTACCAAAGACCGAGAGGCAGTCGCGCCGGCCGATGGCGACCTGGGTCAAAAACGGCATCAGATTGTTGGGGATGCCCTGGGGATCCTCCCCCAGGGTGCCGGACTCGTGGGCGCCGACGGGATTGAAATAGCGCAGCAGGGTCATGCTCCAGTGGGGCTCGGCCCGCTGCAGATCCTCGAGGATCTCCTCGATGATCAGCTTGGATCGGCCGTATGGGTTGGTGGCGCTGCGGGGGAAATCCTCCCGGATCGGGGTGCTGGCGGGATCGCCGTAGACGGTGGCCGACGAGCTGAACACCAGATTGCGTACCCCGGCCCGTTTCATCGCCTGCAGCAATACCAGGGTGCCGCTCAGGTTGTTCTCGTAGTAGTCCAGCGGGATGCGGGTCGACTCGCCGACCGCCTTGAGGGCGGCGAAGTGGATCACGGCGTCGATGTGCTGCTCCCTGAAGATGCGATCCAGCAGGGCCGGGTCACGGATGTCCCCTTCGTAGAAGCGGGGCTCGCGCCCGCTGATGGCGGCGACACGGGTCAGGACGCCCGCCTTGCTGTTGCAGAGGTTGTCCACCACCACGGGCTCCATGCCTGCGGCCTGCAAGGCCAGACAGGTGTGGCTGCCGATGTAGCCGCAACCGCCGGTGACCAGTACTTTCATCCGTTGTTCCACCCTCAACTCCTCGCATCAGGAAAGCCTGAGCAGGAGTCTAGCCGAGGGGCTGACGGGCAAACTGTGAGCTGCTTAACAAATATGTGTAAACGATTACACTTGTTTTCATCGACCAATGTGGCAAGTTCTGATTTTTCCCCCTGTTATCAGTGACATTGAACGGTATAATGCGGCCAGTTGCAGCGTGAAATAAGTGAAAACAGAATGAGCACCATCAAGGATGTCGCCCGTTTGGCCAATGTGTCAGTGGCAACGGTTTCACGGGTGATGAACAACTCACCCAAGGCCAGTGCCGCCTCCCGCGAGGTGGTGCTGAAGGCCATGGCCGAGCTGGGCTATACCCCCAACGCCAACGCGCGGGCCCTGGTCAGCCAGACCTGTGACACCATGGGAGTGGTGGTGGGGGACGTGGCGGATCCTTTCTTCGGCGCCCTGGTCAAAGGGGTCGCGGCGGTGGCGGTGGAGCAGGGCTTGCATCTGTTGATGGGTAATGGTTTTCACCGCGCCCAGCAGGAGCGGGAGGCCATCGAGCTGCTCATCGGTAAACGCTGCGAGGCACTGGTGGTGCACAGCAAGGCGCTCGGCGACGAGGAGCTGGTCGACTACGCCCTGCGCGCCCCCGGCATGGTGCTGATCAACCGCGACATTCCGAGTCTGAGGGGGCGCTGCATCGCCCTCAACAACCGCCAGGGTGCGGCGACCGCCACCCGTCATCTGCTGGATCTCGGCCACCGCCATATCGCCTTCCTGAGCTCGGATCACGCCATCGAGGATGCGCTGTTGCGCCACCAGGGCTATCAGGATGCCCTGGCGGAGGCGGAGGTCTTCGCCGATCCCGAGCTGGTGGAGAGCGGCATGCCCAATGAAGAGGGGGGCGAGCGCGCCATGCTCAACCTGCTGGCCAAGGGGTTGCCCATCACGGCGGTGGTGGCCTACAACGACGCCATGGCGGCAGGGGCCATCTCTGTGCTGGCGGACAACGGCCTCAAGGTGCCGGAAGAGGTGTCTGTGGTGGGCTTCGATGACATCATCTACGCCAGATACCTGAGGCCCAAGCTCTCCACCATGCGCTATCCCATCGAGCTGATGGCGGCCCAGGCGGCCAAGCTGGCGCTGCAACTCGCCGCAGGGGAGAGCGAATCGGTGCAGAGCCGCATCTATACCCCCACCCTGATCAACCGCCATTCGGTCGCTCCCGTCAGGTCCTGATCGCAGCGCTTGCGCCCCGTCGGCGCAAGCGCTGCACCTGGCGAACCCGTACTGCAGCATATAAAGCGCCCCCATAGCTCAGACGATAGGTAGCTCAGAGCATGGCTAGCGCAGACCATAAAGGACTGTCTGAGGAGTGAGAACCGTCCCCTCACGCTCCCTGCCTGCCGAACTCGCCAGTTCTTCCCGCTCGTCTGTCACGAGCCCCTCTCCCCCGGTCTGCCGAGCCTCACTTCCGGCCAGATCCTGCCAGACGCCTGCCATGGCTTTCTCTGCGCCGGGCAGGGGCGATCGTGGTCTCTGCACACTCCTTCGAGAGGCCGGGCTGTGTGCCCGGAACCGGGTTGAGGCGAGGGGGCGCGATGTCGGGTCTTTGCCATGGCTTGCTCCGCTGGTTCGGCCATTGCCTCCCGGTTTCACACTCCCGGGCATCTTCTGCCCTTCCGAAGGTCCGCTTTTTCCCCCATGGGGTCATTTACCCGGATTTATCCGATTTTTACTCCGTTTTACTTAACAAAATGAGTGTAATCGTTTACATCTGTGTGAGCGGGATCGCCGATCACCGGGCAAAACTCTCCTACACTGCAGTGGTTTTCAGCGTGAATGCAGGGAGAAGTGAAGCATGCTCAGGGAGATAGTGGCCCGTCAGGATTGGCAGACCCAGGGGATCACCGCCGTGAACCGGTTGCCAGCCCATACCCCCTTGTCCAGTTGGCGCAGTGAAGGGGAAGCCAGGATAGGGGGGTTGTCACCTTCCCGCCTGCTGCTGGACGGCGAGTGGCAGTTCTCCTGGTTCGAGGCCCCGGAGCGGGTGCCGGAGCAGTGGCTGGTGGAGGATCTGCCGGATGCCTGCCCCATCAAGGTGCCGGGCAACTGGCAACTGGCTGCGGCCTATCCGGGGGCGCGACCCGTCACGGATGTGCCCATCTACACCAACATCAAGTACCCCTTTCCCTGCGACCCGCCCCGGGTGCCTGCCGAGAATCCCACCGGTTGCTACTCCCGCGAGTTCACCGTTGCTGCGGACTGGCTGGCCGAGGGGCAGACCCGGATCATCTTCGACGGAGTGGACAGCGCGTTTCACCTCTTCTGCAACGGCCGCTGGGTCGGTTACTCCCAGGACAGCCGGCTGCCGGCGGAATTCGATCTGACCCCCTTCCTTCAGGCCGGGGCCAACCGCCTCGCCGTCCTGGTGCTGCGCTGGTCTGACGGCTCCTATCTGGAAGATCAGGACATGTGGCGCATGAGCGGCATCTTCCGCTCCGTCAGCCTGCTGCACAAACCGGCCCGTCATCTGATGGATATCCGGGTGACGCCCGAGCTCGACGCCTGCTACCGGGATGCCCGCCTCAAGGTTGAATTGCAGGCGGCCAACGGAGCCGGTCTGTCGGTGGAGGCCAACCTCTATGATGGCGACGAGCGGGTTGCGACCCTGCGCCAGCAGATTGGCACCCAGGCCATCGACGAGAAAGGGGTGTATGACGATCGCGCCGAGTTGTGGCTGACGGTAACGGCCCCACACAAGTGGAGCGCCGAGACCCCGCACCTCTATCGCCTCACCCTGACCCTGCTGGACGAGCAGGGAAGCGTCCTCGAGAGCGAGGCCCATGACGTGGGCTTTCGGGCGGTGGAGATCCGTGGCGGCCTGCTGCGGGTCAACGGCCAACCCCTGCTCATTCGTGGTGCCAATCGCCATGAACACCATCCCGCCACGGGTCACGTGGTGACCCCGGCCGACATGGAGCAGGATCTGCTGCTGATGAAGCGGCACAACTTCAACGCGGTGCGCTGCTCCCACTATCCCAATCACCCCGAGCTCTATCGCCTGTGCGACCGGCTCGGCCTCTATGTGGTGGACGAGGCGAACCTGGAGACCCACGGCATGACCCCCATGGGGCGGCTGGCGCGGGATCCCGCCTGGAGCAACGCCTTCCTGGAGCGGGTCACCCGCATGGTGGCCAGGGACTTCAACCACCCCTGCATCATCATCTGGTCCCTGGGGAACGAATCCGGTTATGGTCCGGCCCACGACGCCATGTATCGCTGGGTGAAGGGGGCGGATCCCAGCCGCCCGGTGCAGTACGAAGGGGGCGGGGCCGACACCCCGGCCACCGACATCATCTGCCCCATGTATGCCCGTACCCACCAGGATCAACCCTTCCCGGCGGTGCCCAAGTGGGCGCTGGCCAAGTGGATCGGCCTGCCGGAAGAGACCCGGCCGCTGATCCTGTGCGAATACGCCCACGCCATGGGCAACAGCCTGGGGGGCTATGCCCATTACTGGCAGGCATTTCGCGATCATCCGCGGCTGCAGGGTGGGTTTGTCTGGGATTGGGTCGATCAGGGGCTGGACAAGCAGACCGACGATGGCCGCCATTTCTGGGCCTATGGTGGCGATTTCGGCGACACTCCCAACGATCGCCAGTTCTGCTGCAACGGCCTGCTGTTCCCCGATCGCACCCCCCATCCCTCCCTGTTTGAAGCCCGGCGTGCCCAGCAGCCCTTTGTTCTGACCCTGCAGGGTCGCCAGCCGCTGACGGTGGAGATCCGCAGCGAATACCTGTTCCGCGAGACGGACAACGAACGCCTGCAGTGGCGTCTGTGTGAAGACGGCGTGGTGGTGAGCCAAGGTGAATGCCCGCTCGAGCTGGCCCCCCGGGGGAGCGTGACGCTGACCCTGCTGGAGCAACTGCCGGCCTTTGCGCCGGGGGCGCTCGCCTGGCTGGATCTCGCCATCGTGCAGCCCACCGCCACGGCCTGGGCCGGAGCGGGTCACGAGGTGGCTCGCCAGCAATGCCTGTTGCCCGCGCCCCTGGCGCTGCCGTCGGCCTGCCCGGCGGTCAGCCTGACCGAGCAGCGCGATCACTGGGTGCTTGGCGCCGCAGATTCCCTGTGGCAGCTCGACAAGGCCAGTGGTCGCATCGTCAGCTGGCAGAAGCAGGGCCGCGAGCGGCTGCGCGACGCCATCGCCGATCATTTCTATCGGGCGCCGCTCGACAACGATATCGGCACCAGCGAGGCGGATCACGCCGATCCCAACGCCTGGATTGCCCGCTGGCAGGAGGCCGGACTCAATGATCTGCAGCACCGCTGTCTCGGCCTGGAGGCGAGTCCGGAGCTGGGTCTTATCACTGCGCACCACGGCTACTTCGTGGGTGACGAGCCGAAGATCCTGACCCGCTGGCATCACAGGATGGACGGGGAGGGCGCCATGCACCTCGCCATCGAGGTGGAGGTGGCCGCCGACATGCCCTCCCTGCCGCGCATCGGTGCCCGGCTCTGGCTGGCTGATGAACCGGCCGAAGGTGCCCCGGTGAGCTGGCTGGGGCTTGGCCCCCACGAGAATTACCCGGATCGCCGGCTCGCCGCCGATCTCGGTCGCTGGCAATTGCCCATCGAGGCGTTGCACACCCCTTATGTCTTCCCCACCGACAACGGACTGCGCTGCGATACCCGCGCACTGCAACTGGGGGATCTGGCGGTGGAGGGGCGCTTCCACTTCAGCGTCAGCCGCTACAGTCAGCAGCAGCTGGCCGAAGCCCGTCACCAGACCGATCTGGTGGCTCTGGGGGGCACGCACCTGTGCCTCGATGGCTTCCACATGGGGGTGGGAGGCGACGACTCCTGGAGCCAGAGCGTGCGGCCCGAGTTCTGGCTGTTGCCGGGGCGTTATCAGTGGCACTGCCGTCTGGGCTAGCCGGACCCGCCGTCGCGAGATGGCGAGACCCAAAGGCAGTTTCTCACGTAACTATTTAATTTTTAACAATATTACGGCTATGTAACAGAGTGTAAACGTTTTCATTTTGTTGCCAGGATCACAGACCGCCTCACAACAAACTGATTACATTAGGCTGGCGCCAGCTCAAACGGTGTACAGCATTCCCTACAAAAAACAGATAGAGATCGGAGCATAACAATGAAAAAACTCACGACAGTTGCCACCTTGCTGATGGGACTGATGGCGGGAGCCCAAGCCCAGGCCGATACCCGTATCGGGGTCACCGTCTACAAGTACGACGACAACTTTATGGCCGTGGTGCGCAAGGCCATCGAGAAAGAAGCGGCGGCCACCCCGGGTGTGGAACTGCTGATGAACGACTCCCAGAACGACCAGTCCAAGCAGAACGACCAGATCGACGTACTGCTGGCCAAGGGCGTGAAGGCCCTGGCCATCAACCTGGTTGACCCGGCGGCGGCCCCTGTCGTGATTGAGAAAGCCCGTGCGGACGAGATCCCCGTGGTCTTCTACAACAAGGAACCGAGCGCGGCCGACCTGGCCAGCTATGACAAGGCCTACTACGTTGGCACCGACTCCAAGGAGTCCGGCATCATCCAGGGCCAGCTGATCGCCAAGCACTGGAAAGCGCACCCCGAGTGGGATCTGAACAAGGATGGCGTCATCCAGTTCGTGCTGCTCAAGGGTGAGCCTGGCCACCCGGATGCGGAAGCCCGCACCACCTACGTCGTCAAGACCTTGAACGATGGCGGCATCAAGACCGAGCAGCTGCACATGGATACCGGTATGTGGGATACCGCCATGGCCAAGGACAAGATGGACGCCTGGATCTCCGGTCCGAACGCCAACAAGATCGAAGTGGTCATCGCCAACAACGACGGCATGGCGATGGGCGCCGTGGAATCCCTGAAGGCCCAGGGCAAGACCGCCATCCCGGTGTTCGGTGTTGACGCCCTGCCGGAAGCCCTGGCCATGGTCAAGAGCGGTGCCATGGCCGGTACCGTGCTGAACGATGCGGCCAACCAGGCCAAGGCCACCTTCGAGCTGACCAAGAACCTGGCCGAAGGCAAGCCGGCAGGTGAAGGCACCAACTGGAAGATCGACAACAAGGTCGTCCGCGTTGCCTACGTGGGCGTAGACAAAGACAACCTGTCCCAATTCGAGTAATTCCTCCCCTCAGGGCAAGGGAGATCCCCTTGCCCTCTTTTCAACCAGATGTGATGGCTGATATGACAACACGGCAACAATCAGAATGGCTGTTGGAGATGATTGACGTCAGTAAGAGCTTTCCTGGCGTCAAGGCACTCGATAATGTCAATTTACGGGTCCGTCCTCATTCTGTGCATGCGTTGATGGGCGAGAATGGCGCAGGGAAGTCCACGCTGCTCAAGTGCCTGTTCGGCATCTACGAGAAGGATCAGGGCAAGATCTTCTTCAAGGGACAGGAGATCAACTTCACCTCGTCCAAAGAGGCGCTGGAGAATGGCGTTTCCATGGTGCACCAGGAGCTGAACCTGGTACTGCAACGCACCGTGATGGACAACATGTGGCTCGGCCGCTATCCCACCAAGGGACTGTTTGTCGACCACGGCAAGATGTATCAGGACACCAAGCATATCTTCGAGGAGCTGGACATCGACATCGACCCCAGGGTCAAGGTCGGCACCCTGTCGGTTTCCCAGATGCAGATGATCGAGATTGCCAAGGCATTCTCCTATGACGCCAAGATCGTCATCATGGATGAACCCACCTCCTCCCTGACCGAGAAAGAGGTCAACCACCTCTTCAAGATCATCAACAAGCTCAAGGAGAAGGGGTGCGGCATCGTCTACATCTCCCACAAGATGGAAGAGATCTTCCAGCTCTGTGACGAGATCACCATATTGCGGGATGGCCAGTGGGTGGCGACCCAGCCCCTCAAGGGCATGACCATGGATCAGATCATCGGCATGATGGTCGGCCGCGAGCTCACCCAGCGCTTCCCGGAAAAAACCAACCAGCCCAAAGAGGTGATCCTCGAGGTCGAGCACCTGACGGCCAAGAACCAGCCTTCCATCAAGGACGTGACCTTCAACCTGCACAAGGGGGAGATCCTCGGCATCGCCGGTCTGGTGGGGGCCAAGCGCACCGACATCGTGGAGACCCTGTTCGGCATCCGCGATCGCAGCGAAGGGACCATCAAGCTGCACGGCAAAGAGGTGGCGAACCACAACGCCCACGAGGCGATCCAGAACGGCTTCGCCCTGGTGACCGAGGAGCGCCGCTCCACCGGGATCTATTCACGCCTCGACATCGCCTTCAACTCCCTGATCGCCAACATGGACAACTACAAGGGATCCATGGGGCTGCTCAGCGACAACAAGATGAAGAGTGATACCCAGTGGGTCATCGACTCCATGCGGGTCAAGACACCGACCCAGCAGACCCAGATCGGCTCCCTCTCCGGTGGCAACCAGCAGAAGGTGATCATCGGTCGCTGGCTGCTGACCCAGCCCGAGATCCTGATGCTGGATGAACCGACCCGGGGTATCGACGTCGGCGCCAAGTTCGAGATCTACCAGCTCATCCTGGAGCTGGCGAAGAAGGACAAGGGCATCGTCATCATCTCCTCCGAAATGCCGGAACTGCTCGGCATCACGGACCGCATCATGGTCATGAGCAATGGCCGGGTCGCGGGGATCGTCAACACCAAAGAAACTGACCAGAGCGAGATCCTGCGCCTGGCATCTCTGTACCTATAAAGACAGGAAGACATTATGGAGTCGGCTAAAAATTTCAATCTGATGCAGGCGCTCAAAGAGAACGGCATCTATGTGGTGTTGCTGGTGTTGCTCATGATCATCGTGATCAAGGAGCCCTCCTTCCTCAGCCTCACCAACCTCAGCAACATCCTGACCCAGTCCTCGGTACGGGTCATCATCGCCCTCGGGGTGGCGGGCATCATCATCACCCAGGGTACTGACCTGTCCGCCGGTCGTCAGGTCGGTCTGGCAGCGCTGATCGCGGCCACCATGTTGCAGGCCCTGACCAACGTCAACAAGGTCTTCCCCACCCTGGGGGAGGTGCCCATTCCGGCGGTGATCCTGCTGGTGTGCGTGGTGGGGGCCCTGATTGGTCTGGTCAACGGCCTGATTGTCGCCTACCTGAACGTGACGCCCTTCATCACCACCCTGGGCACCATGATCATCGTCTACGGCATCAACTCCCTCTATTTTGACTCCGTGGGGGCCTCCCCGGTGGCCGGGTTTGACCCTCGCTTCTCCAACTTTGCGCAGGGCTTCATCCGGATTGGCGGGTTCAAGCTCTCGTACCTGACCTTCTATGCGGCCATCGCCAGCGTCTTCGTCTGGGTGCTGTGGAACAAGACCCGCTTTGGCAAGAACATCTTCGCCATCGGTGGCAACCCGGAAGCGGCCAAGGTGTCCGGCGTCAACGTCGCCGTCAACCTGGTGGTCATCTATGCCCTGGCCGGTGTCTTCTACGCCTTCGGCGGCATGCTGGAAGCGGGGCGGATCGGCAGTGCCACCAACAACCTCGGCTTCATGTACGAGCTGGATGCCATCGCGGCCTGCGTGGTGGGGGGCGTTTCGTTTGCCGGCGGTGTGGGAACTGTCGCGGGTGTGATCACCGGCGTACTTATCTTCACGCTGATCAACTATGGTTTGACCTACATCGGTGTCAGCCCTTACTGGCAGTTCATCATCAAGGGCGGCATCATCATCCTGGCGGTAGCCCTGGACTCCATGAAGTACGCCAAGAAGAAGTAAGCATTGGCAGGGAGGGCCGGGTCATCCCGGCCCTTTCTATTTGGAGGGACCCATACCATGGCATTCAAAGTCAAAATCAACGTGCTGTTGCTGCTCGCCATTCTGGTCACCATCGGTACCGCCTGGTTCAGCGTCAACCACTTCATCAGCGGCTACATCCGCACCCAGGCCACCCAGAACATCAACGAGCAGATCACCCTGGTCAGGGAGAAGCTGGCGGGTGACATCAACCAGAAGGTGCTGCTGGCCGCCAACCTCAACCTCGGGGTGACCAGCGTCAAGAAGGCGCTGCAGGAGACCGGCTTTCACAACATCGTCAAGCTCATTGGCGACATGGCATTCGACGCGAACGGGGTCATCGACGACAAGGCCAGGGTTGACGCCCTGCGCAAGCTGATCCCCGCCGCCAACAACCAGATCACCGTCAGCCCGCTGGAGCAGCTGGACGGCAAACCCGTCATCTCCATCCTGGTGCCGCGCGGTGCCGACTCCGCCTACCTCTACTACCTCGACATGAGCGAGTTCAAGACGCTGCTGACCAAGGTAAGCGGGGAAGGGCGTTACTTCTCCCTCACCGACAGTCAGGGACAGGTGCTCTACAGCAGCAAGCCCCAGGGAGAGAGCGAGAGCCGCCCCAACAAGCTGGATATTCGCGGCAGCGAGTGGACCCTGACCGGTTATGTGGATCTCGACTATATCCGGGCCATGACCCAGGCGCTCAACGGCAAGATCACCCTGGCCCTGCTCGGGGTGGCGGCGCTGGTACTGGCCCTCTCCATGGTGGCCCTCAACCTGGCCTATAGACCCATCCTCTCCCTGCGCGACCTGGTGCAGGAGCTCTCCCAGGGCAATGGGGATCTGACCCGCCGGCTCACGGTAACCAGCAAGGATGATCTCGGCCAGATCTCGGCGGGCATCAACCGTTTCATCGAGCAGTTGCAGGGCATGATGGGGGAGGTGAGACAAGCGAGTGGCCAGCTCAATGAAGGGATATCGGCATTGGCGAGGCAGACGGGGTCAGCCCAGGGCCTGCTGGCGGAGCATGTGCGGGAGACCGAACAGGTGGTCACCGCCATCAACGAGATGAGCCGTACTGCCGTCTCGGTATCGGAGAGCGCGGCCAATACTGCCCAGCTGACCGGCCAGAGCCAGCAACTGGCCAACCAGTCGCGTCAGGTGGTGGATCAGGCCATGGCCAGCGTCACTGCGCTGGTGACGGAGGTGGAGACCACGGCACACTCCATCGAAGCCATGCAGCAGGATGTGCAGCAGATAGGCTCGATTCTCGGGGTCATCGGTGGCATCGCAGAGCAGACCAACCTGCTGGCCCTCAACGCCGCCATCGAGGCGGCCCGGGCCGGGGAGCAGGGACGGGGGTTTGCGGTGGTGGCGGACGAAGTGCGCTCTCTGGCGGGACGCACCCAGAAGAGCACTGCCGAGATCCAGACCATGCTGACCCGGCTGCAACGGGGCACCCAGACCGTGGTGGCCGCCATGGGCAACACCCGGCAGAGCTGCCAGGATGCGGCGGAAAACACCAGCAAGGTGAATGCGTCGCTGGATCTGATGGCGGGAGAAGTGGTGGAGATCAACGATCTCATCAGCCATATCGCCACGGCCGCGGAGGAGCAGAGTGCCGTTGCCGAGGAGATCAATCGCAACATGAGTGCCATCGCCGAGGTGATCACCCAGCTCAAGGGGAATGGCGAGCGCACCGTGGACAGCTCGAATGCCATGCAGCGCACCTATGACAGGCTGCGGGAGATAGTGGGGCACTTCCGGCTGGAATAGCGCAGGCTGGGCGAGTCCGGGGCATCCTGGCCAGCAACATCGTGGCCGGGGTAACCCCTCAGCGGGCTGACGTGAAAAATACCCAAAAAAGATGGGGGCGACTTGCGTCGCCCCCGATAGTCTTATCGCTCATATCCTTGAACGAAGTTGCTCCCTGCAATCCCTGACTATACCTCTTCCTTTAGGTTTCCCCTTCCCAATCCTTTGGGGTGTCCTTTAGCCATCATGGCCTGACGAGTCATCCGTTCCCGTCGCACTTTCTCCGTCCTGGGAGGTGTCCTTTACCACATCCTGTGGTGAGTCCATTTGCCCAACCCTGGCAGCCAGTCTTCCTGACCGACTTCATTGCGTCCGTGCAGGAGTAACTATAAGGATTTCGCGCAGGGCGACAATGACATGCTGAAAAACGTTTTTTTCAAACTGGTTTCCCGCGAAAGGATAATGAAGTTATCTTTTTTAAAATCATGGCTTTAATGATCTATTGTGCTGTTTTTTCACGCGCATCTTCCGACTATGGCGAGAATTTTGTTGGCACTTTGCTTACTCAGTCTATGGCGAATGTCTCACAAGGCGTTTAACTGCGGTTCAGAATCCGGGGAGGCCGGTCAGTGTCGATCGCAGATGAGGGTGGAGGAGGGCAACGGGCATGATGCAGGTGGCGTGATCCGGATCCCATTCAGGAGATAAAGGAGGGAAAGCGGGGGTGACCCAAGAGGAGATCGCCTCCCCTTGGGCGAGAGGGTCAGGGGTGCTGGCTGCCACCGTACCATTGGCATAGGTAGGCGGGTACCAGCATCTGGGGTGCCTGGTCAACGTGACAGACCACCAGCGGCATGGCGGGGGCTCCCTGGGCATGCACCAAGGCCGGTGTCATGGGCAGGACCAGGGCGACGAGCAGAAACAGCGACGGGATCTTCATGGTTATCTCCTTGGTGACGGGAACGAATGTGACAAGCATCACTTTTTGAGTTAAGGCGAACCCGAAATCGGCGCAAGGTGACTGAAAAAATTCAACTAATGAAAAAACTTTGAATCCCGGTTGCACACCGGTCGATGAAAAAGGCGCCATCAGGATGCGTGCAAAATGCATATCCATATAAAAGAGATAGTGCACACGACTTGGCGATGAGGCTCGCCATCTGGCCCGGTTGGGCCGCCATGATCTGGGACAAGAGATGGATTATTCAGCGATAAAGGAGCAGGTGATTATTTATGTGAGAGCAAACGGGATGATAAGCGAGGATAAATTCAAAGTTGGGTGAGTTTTATTCAAAAAATGAGCATTTTGATTTTAATGCAATGATTTATTTAATGTTTTTTATTGGTGGCCATCCATTTTTGGATACCATAGATGAATGAAATTGCGCTCATTGTGGAATATATTGGGGCTTTATTGCGTATTTATGCCGGATGGAGGGTGAGGGAAATGTCAGATATGTAAACTCCATCATAAATTAACTTCTGAATTTATGCAGTCTCGGGTGAATGTGATCAATGTCCAAGTTTGGTGGAGTTGCCAGACCTAATCTCTGCGTCGAAAGGCAAGGGCAGGATAGAACACAAGCCGAGTACCCTACATAAAGAATATCCCGCCTTAGCCACGAGCCTGAATAGAAGGAATCTATTCAATCACTCGCAGGGACCACTGCTAGACGGAATATCATCATGAGCAAATTTTATGTAGGTTCTGAAGTTGGCCAGTTGCGCCGTGTCATGTTGCACCGCCCCAACCTCAGTCTGAAGCGTCTGACCCCTTCCAACTGCCAGGATCTGCTGTTTGACGACGTCCTGTCCGTGGAACGTGCCGGTCAGGAGCACGACAAATTCGCTCAGGTACTGCGCGATCAGAATGTCGAAGTCTTCCTCCTGACCAATCTGCTGGCGGAAACCCTGGACGTGCCGGAAGCCAAAGCCTGGCTGCTGCAACACCAGGTCTCCGACTATCGCCTCGGCACTGCCCTGGCCAACGACGTGCGCTGTTTCCTGGCGGACATGCCTCACCGCGAGCTGGCCCGCATCCTCTCCGGCGGCCTCACCTACTCCGAGATGCCCTACAGCGGCGTCAACATGGTGGTCGGCATGCATGCCCCGACCGATTTCATCATCGAACCGCTGCCCAACCACCTCTTCACCCGCGACACCTCCTGCTGGGTCTATGGCGGCGTCTCCATCAACCCCATGGCCAAGGCCGCCCGTCGTCGCGAGACCAACCACGTGAAGGCCATCTACCGCTGGCACCCGCAGTTTGCCGGTCAGGAGTTCATCAAGTACTTCGGTGACGAGGAGCGCGACTACGACAACTCCACCATCGAAGGGGGCGACGTCCTGGTCATCGGCCGTGGCGCCGTGCTCATCGGCATGTCCGAGCGCACCACGCCGCAAGGGGTGGAGCATCTGGCCCGCAGCCTGTTCAAGCACGGTCAGGCCAAGCAGGTCATCGCCATGGAGCTGCCGAAGCACCGTAGCTGCATGCACCTCGACACCGTCATGACCCACATGGATGTCGACACCTTCTCCGTCTATCCGGAAGTCATCCGCAAGGATGTGAACTGCTGGAGCCTGACCCCGGGCGGTGCCACCGGGATGAACATCAAGGAAGAGGGTTACTTCGTGACCGCCATCGAGAAGGCGCTGGGGGTGGATCAGCTCAGGCTCATCACCACCGGCGGCGACAGCTTCGAGGCCGAGCGGGAGCAGTGGAACGACGCCAACAACGTGCTGACCGTGCGCCCCGGCGTGGTGGTGGGTTACGAGCGCAACACCTACACCAACGAGAAGTACGACAAGGCCGGCATCACTGTGCTGCCCATCCCGGGTGAAGAGCTGGGACGTGGCCGCGGCGGCGCCCGCTGCATGAGCTGCCCGATGGAACGTGACGGCATCTGACAAGACGGCGTGGCGCCGGCAGAGGCTGGCGCCACACACACCCGAATTCGAGAGTAACACCCATGAAAAAACCAACTGTCGTCGTCGCCCTGGGGGGCAATGCCCTGCTCCGCCGCGGTGAACCTCTGGAAGCCGACATCCAGCGCAAGAACATCGCCACCGCCGCCAAGACCATCGCCCGCATCGCCGAGGATTACAACGTGGTGCTGGTGCACGGCAACGGCCCGCAAGTCGGCCTGCTGGCCCTGCAGAACAGCGCCTACACCAAGGTCTCCCCCTATCCCCTGGATGTGCTGGGTGCCGAGTCCCAGGGCATGATCGGCTACATGCTGATCCAGGAGTTGAAGAACCTGATGCCGAGCCGCAACGTCACCGCGCTGCTGACCCAGGTGCAGGTCGATCCCCAGGATCCGGCGTTTGCCAATCCGACCAAGTTCATCGGCCCCGTCTACGAAGAGGCGGAAGCCCGCACCCTGGCTGCCGAGAAGCACTGGGTGGTCAAGGCAGACGGCAAGTTCTTCCGCCGCGTGGTGCCGTCCCCGCTGCCCCAGCGCATCGTCGAAGGCGACGCCATCGAAACCCTGATTGCCCAGGGTCACCTCATCATCTGTACCGGTGGTGGTGGCATCCCGGTGACCTGGGATGGCCAGAGCCTGACCGGCATCGAGGCCGTCATCGACAAGGACATGTCTGCCGCCTACCTGGCCAAGCAGATCAAGGCCGACGCCCTGCTGATCCTGACCGACGCCGATGCCGTCTATCTGGATTGGGGCAAGCCGACCCAGCGTCCGCTGCGGGTCACCAGCCCGGACGAGCTGGCTGGCGTCAAGTTCGATGCCGGCTCCATGGGGCCCAAGGTCGAAGCCTCCTGCGAATTCGTCAAGGCGACCGGCGGCATGGTCGGCATCGGCTCCCTGGAAGATGGCCTCGCCATCCTCAAGGGGGAAGCCGGCACCAATATCGTCGCCACCCGTACCGTGAATGCGTAATTGAAACTCGGCCCTCCGGGGTCTGCACAAATCTGTACTGAAGAATGCGTAGTCAACACTACTGCCTAAATTGGTCTGAACAAATATAGAGAGAACTCATCATGGCTTTTAATCTGCGTAACCGTAACTTCCTGAAACTGCTGGACTTCACCCCTCGCGAAATCCAATACATGATCGATCTGGCCATCGACCTGAAGAAAGCCAAATACGGTGGCTATGAGCGCAAACACCTGACCGGCAAAAACATTGCCCTGATCTTCGAGAAGACTTCCACCCGCACCCGCTGTGCCTTCGAAGTGGCGGCCTTCGACCAGGGCGCCCAGGTCTCCTACCTCGGCCCGAGCGGTTCCCAAATCGGTCACAAGGAGTCCATGAAGGACACCGCCCGGGTGCTGGGCCGCATGTATGACGGCATCGAATACCGCGGCTACGGCCAGGAGATCGTCGAAGAGCTGGGGGCCCACGCCGGTGTGCCGGTCTGGAACGGCCTGACCAACGAATTCCACCCGACCCAGATCCTGGCGGACTTCATGACCATGCTGGAGCACGGCAAGGGCAAACGTCTGGATCAGATCAAGTTCGCCTACCTGGGTGACGCCCGCAACAACATGGGCAACTCCCTGATGGTGGGTGCCGCCAAGATGGGCATGGACATCCGTCTGGTCGCGCCGAAAGCCTTCTGGCCGGAAGAGGAGCTGGTTGCCACCTGCCGCCTCATCGCCGAAGAGACCGGTGCGCGCATCCACCTGACCGAAGACGTGAAAGAGGGTGTGCTGGGTGCCGACTTCCTCTACACCGACGTCTGGGTCTCCATGGGTGAAGCGAAGGAAGCCTGGGATCAACGGGTAAAACTGATGACCCCGTATCAGGTCAACATGGACGTCATCAACGCGACCAAGAACCCGGATGTGAAGTTCATGCACTGCCTGCCGGCGTTCCACAACGACGAGACCACCATGGGCAAGGAAGTGGCCGACAAATATGGCATGAAGGGCCTGGAAGTGACCGAGGACGTGTTCGAATCCGAGCACAGCATCGTGTTCGACGAGGCGGAAAACCGGATGCACACCATCAAGGCAGTGATGGTGGCTACGCTGGGCGACTGACGTCGTCAGTGGTGCCGGGGGGTGACCCCCGGCTTTTCAACCATGTGACAGCGGCATAATACCTCCAACCCTACGACCCGCAGCCTGCATGGATACCACACCCACAGAAGGAAGCTGGACCATGACCAAATTCAAGTTCCCGTCAGCCTACACGATACTGTTTGTGCTGATAGCCCTGGTGGCCGCCCTGAGCTGGATAGTGCCGGCCGGCAAATACGAGATGACCATGAACGAGGCCCTCGGCAAGGAAGTGCCGGTGGCCGGTACCTACAAACTGGTGGATGCCAATCCCCAGGGGATCGTCGACGTGCTGCTGGCACCCATCGACGGTCTCTACAACCACGACACCTACGAGGCTGGCGCCATCGACGTCTCCCTCTTCATCCTGATCATCGGTGGCTTCCTTGGCATCGTGACCAAGACAGGTGCCATCGATGCCGGTATCGAGCGCGTCACCGATCGCCTGCGTGGCCGTGAAGAGTGGATGATCCCCATCCTGATGGCGCTGTTCGCCGCAGGGGGCACCATCTACGGCATGGCGGAAGAGTCCCTGCCGTTCTACACCCTGCTGGTGCCGGTGATGATGGCCGCCCGCTTCGACCCCGTGGTCGCTGCCGCGACCGTGCTGCTGGGGGCCGGTATCGGTACCCTGGGCTCCACCATCAACCCGTTCGCCACCGTGATCGCCGCCAACGCGGCCGGCATCTCCTTCACCGACGGCATCTGGTTGCGGGTCGCCATGCTGGTGGCCGGCTGGCTGATCTGCGTGGCCTATGTGATGCGTTACGCCAAGATGGTGCGAAGCGATCCCAGCAAGTCCCTGGTGGCCGACAAGTGGGAAGAGAACCGAGCCCACTTCCTCGGCAACAAGAGCGACCAGATGCTGGAGTTCACCACCACCCGCAAGATCGTGCTGGGCATCTTCGTCGCCGCCTTCGCCGTGATGATCTACGGGGTGGCCGTGCTGGGCTGGTGGATGGCGCAGATCTCCGGCGTCTTCCTGGCTGCCGCCATCATCGTCGGCGTCATCTCACGCATGAGCGAGGAGGAGCTGACCTCCAACTTCATCGACGGTGCTCGTGATCTGCTCGGCGTGGCCCTCATCATCGGTATCGCCCGCGGTATCGTGGTGGTGATGGACAACGGCATGATCACCCACACCATTTTGCACAGTGCAGAGGGGATAGTGACCGGCCTCTCCACCATCGTCTTCATCAACGTGATGTTCGTGCTGGAAGTGGTGCTCTCCTTCCTGGTGCCGTCCTCCTCCGGTCTGGCGGTGCTGACCATGCCGATCATGGCGCCGCTTGCCGACTTCGCCAACGTGGGCCGCGAGCTGGTGGTCACCGCCTACCAGTCCGCCTCCGGCCTGGTGAACCTGGTGACCCCGACCTCCGCCGTGGTCATGGGGGGGCTGGCCATCGCCAAGGTGCCCTATGTGCGCTGGCTGAAGTGGGTGGCCCCGCTGCTCGGCATGCTGACTGTGCTGATCGTGCTCTGCCTGAGCCTGGGTGCCGTGCTGGCATGAATGCCGACAGACATAGGGACAACAACGGGAGCCTGGGGCTCCCGTTTTTTATGGCTGGCAAGGCGGGGCGCCCGGGCTCTCCCGTGGTCTGACTCCTTGCCGCGCGGGCAACAAAAAGGCGACCCCGGGGTCGCCTTCTGGCATCCAGCAGGGGTCAGCGGGCGTTTTCCAGGGTGCGCACCACGGCGGCGTGAGCCTGGCGGGTGCGGCTGATGTGGCGCGGGGCGATCAGTACCACGTCGTTGCCGGCCACGGCCCCCAGGATCTCGGGATTGGCGTTGCGATCCAGCAGGCGAGCCACCACGGTAGCGGCCCCCGGGGTGGTATGCACCAGCACCATCTGCTGGTTGTGGACCACGGCGCGCACCATGTCGTGGATGGAGCGGGTGCTGCCGGCGGGCTCCAGCTGCTCGTCCACCAGGGTGTAGACCTTCTTGCCGTTGGCGTTCTGGGCCTTGGCGACCCCGAGACGGCGCAGCAGGCGGGAGATGGTGGACTGGCTGATGTCCGCAAAACCGCGGGCGGAGAGCTCGCGGCGGATCTCCTCCTGGGTGCTGTAACAGTGCTGGCCGATGATCTGGCGGCAGGCGTCGAGCTGGGCCAGGTCGGACTCTGGTTCTGCTGGGCGGCTGAGGGTGTTGACCATGGCGACTTCCTTTGGCGATGAGCGATGGCGGTCTCGCCCAGTCTGTCGTTCCGGCTTTTCATAGCGAAAAACACTAATGAGGAGCACTCAAGCAGGGGATGAGCGAGGTATATCCATTACGGGATGGCAAATTATAACCAAAGGGGGAATAAGTGATGTGACAGGGTTCAAAAATGGGCCCGATGGGGCCCACATGGATATCCTTTGTCGGCAGGAAATCAGTAGCGTTCGCTGACGATGTCCTGGGTGAAGGACTTCTCGCAGTATTTGCACTTCATCCGCACCGCCCCTTTCACCTCGCGCACCCGGAAGTAGCTCTCCACCGGTTCGTTGTGGGAGATGCAGTTGGAGTTGGGGCAGTGGAAGACCCCTTCGATGAACTCCGGCAGCGCCAGCTGGTGCTTCTTCACCACCACGAAGTCTTCGATGATGTTGACGGTGGCCTTGGGGGCGAACAGGGCGAGCTGGTTGGCCTGCTGCTCGGTCAGACGGGTGTTCTCGATCTTGATGAGATCCTTCTTGCCGAGGGCGCCGGATTTGAGGTTGAAGCCGACGGTGATCCGCTCCTGGGTCTCGATCAGCTGGAACAGCTTGAGGATCTTGATGCCCTGGCCGGCGGGGACGTGGTCGATGACGGAGCCGTGACGGATGGCTTCGACTTGCAGTTGGTTCTTCTCGGACATGATGTTCCCCTTTCCCTTAGACGGTTTCGTTCAGTACCAGTGCCAGCAGTGCCTGGCGGGCATAGACCCCGTTCTCCGCCTGCTGGAAGTAGTAGGCGTGGGGGGTCTTGTCGACGGCGACCTCGATCTCGTCAACCCGGGGCAGGGGATGGAGGATCTTCATGGTGGGCTTGGCCCCTTCCAGAGTCGCCAGCTCCAGCACGAATTTGGCGGCCATGTGCTTGTACTCGGTCTCGTCGAAGCGCTCCTTCTGGACGCGGGTCATGTAGAGGATGTCGAGCTCCGGCATCACCTCTTCCATGGTCTCGTGCACGCTGAAGCGGATGCCCTTCTCTTCCAGCTCCTCGCAGAGGTAGTCCGGCATGGCCAGCGCCTCCGGCGAGATGAAGAAGAAGCGGCAGTTGAACAGGCTCAGGGCCTGGGCCAGGGAGTGGACGGTGCGGCCGTACTTCAGGTCACCGACGAAGGCGACGTTGAGGCCGTCCAGCTTGCCTTGGGTCTCGTGGATGGAGAAGAGGTCGAGCAGGGTCTGGGTGGGATGCTGGTTGGAGCCGTCACCGCCGTTGATGACCGGCACCCGGGAGAACTCGGAGGCCAGACGGGCTGCCCCTTCCTTCGGGTGGCGCATCACCACCGCATCGGTGTAGGAGCTGATGATCTTGATGGAGTCAGCCAGAGTCTCACCCTTCTTGGCGCTGGTGTTGCCGCCGTCGGCGAAGCCGATGACGTTGCCGCCCAGGCGCTGGACCGCGGTCTCGAAGGAGAGACGGGTGCGGGTGGAGGCTTCGAAGAAGCAACTGGCGACCAGCTTGTCTTTCAGCAGGCGGCTGTCGGGTTCGGCCTTCAACCGCTGTGCGGTGGCGACCACCAGTTCCATGTCGGACCGGGTCAGATCCGAGATGGAGATGACGTGTTTGTTATAGAGTGGATTGGTCATCGTCTGCATTCCCTTTGGCATCAATGAAGGTTTTTCCGGCACAAAAAAAAGCCCCTGAAACAGGGGCTCTTTTCAAAAAAAACGGGGGATCTGTGGGACGGGAACCGGAAACAACGGGGCCGCTCTGGTGCGCTCCACCCGTCTGCAAGGCTGCTTTTTTCATCAAAAACGGCATCGTCCTGTCCCGACCTTTTTCAAAACCGCACCGATTATAGGGCTGGTTTTTGAATTGTCAAAAATTTATTTCAGAGGCAGGATTTGGCCGGAAAAACGTTTAAGTGTCGCGAACGGGTCGACAAATCCAGAGTGCGTGTTGCGCCTGCAAGGGGGCGCCATCGGCGGCCATGCTGCGCAGGTAGCCGAGCCTGTGGTGCCCCTCCAGCAGGCAGTAGGGATGGGGCAGGGGGTGACCGTCCGGGTAGCAGGTTCCCGGGGCGGTGGCGAGGACGATGACAGGCTCGGACCAGGTGCCTCGGCGCAGCATGTCATCGCCGAGCCAGGAGCGGCGCACGTAGCGGTTGCTGCGCAGCATCTCGCCCCAGCGATCGATCACCTCCATGTGGCGGGAGTCTATCTGCTCGATAATCTGCGCGGTGGGCCAGTGCTCGCACTCGAACTGGTGGCTGGCGAGATCGATAAAGCTCCAGTTGGATTCAAAACCGCGCCAATGACGGTAAATCCACTGGGCGAGCACATTGGAGGGAATGGAGGGCACCAGGGGAGAGACTCTGTCCAGATAGTCGGCCAGGGTCTCCGTCTTGCGCTCATCCCGGAAGTTGAGGGGCGCAAGCTGTTGCAGCAGTCGGTAATTGAGCATGGGCAGCCTCCCTGAGCCTGGTTTCACCCTACCCCCATTTGTGTCCCATTCCTACCCCGTCGGGGCTGCAAATACAGCAGCTTACCCCCGCTCCTTGTTGGAATTGCGGGGATCTGCTCGTCATTTGTTCGATCGCATCGAAAGTGAGAAAAAAAGCCTTTACCTTTGACCTCCGCTTTGTATACTACGCCTCGTTTGTTGCAGGGGCGTAGTTCCAATTGGTAGAACAGCGGTCTCCAAAACCGATGGTTGCGGGTTCGAGTCCTGCCGCCCCTGCCATTTTTCAGAAAGGCCAGCTCATTGAGCTGGCCTTTCGCATTTCCGGCGTTTGCCACCGCCTCCGTTAGCCTCTTTTTCCCCGCTTCGCCGCTGCCATTTCTGCCAATGGAGGCCGCTTTTCCCCTGTGCTACACCTTGCTTCCTGCCAGATGGCGCCCTCAGGCGCATCGCATCCGGCGGGCCCAAGGCGCTTCAACAAGGAGAGAGCGATGAACAAGGCAGTGGATACGCGTCCCCCCCATGCCCATGCCGGTGGCTGGGTCCCCCGGGATCAGGCCCATGTGGCGCGCTGGGTGCAGCGGCTGCGTCAGGCGGTCACCCGCCAGCCTCGCCCGCTGGTGGCCCCGATCGCCGGATTGAAGGCGCTGGTGGAGCAGGATCCTCTCCTGCATCAGCAGGCCCAGGGGATGTTTGACGAGGCGTGGCAGCACGAGCACAGCACGCCGCTCGGTCAGGTCCAGGTGCGCAGCTTCGATGAGTTCCTGCAGCTGCTCAACGGCATCATGACCACGGCCCCGGAAGCCTATCAGGATGTGCAGACCCAGGAGCCCGCCGGGCTGATCGGATTCCCCATCAATGCCCTGCTCAACTGGCCCATGGCGACGGCCGCCGGGTACGACTTCTTCGCCAATGCGCTGGTGAACCAGCAATTACGCAAGATCCTCGGTTACTGGGCCGACTTCCTGCAAAGTCCCGCGTCCCGTTATGTGCTGACCGAGTCGGTGAGCCCCCTGGATCGCCAGACCCTGATCGTCCCCTGGCTGGGTGACGTGGCGAAACGGGAGATGGTCAAGGTGGCGCAGGGGGCGCTCGGGGCCGGCGACAACCCCACCCCAGAGCGCTTCGAGGGGATCTTCCACACCGCGCCGGGAGAGGAATACGAGGGCTTCGCCAGCTGGGACGACTTCTTCACCCGCCGCTTCTGCCCCGGCGTGCGGCCGGTGACGGCCCCGGACGATGACAGCGTGATCGCCAACGCCTGCGAGTCGGCCCCGCTGCAGGTGGTGACCGGGGTAAGGCGGCAGGACGCCTTCTGGCTCAAGGGGCAGCCCTATTCCCTGGACAACCTGCTGGACTTCGACCCGCGCGCCGCCGCGTTCGAGGGGGGCACCCTCTATCAGGCCTTCCTCAGCGCCCTCAGCTATCACCGCTGGCACAGCCCGGTGAGCGGCACGGTGCGCTCGGTCAAGGTGGTCAACGGCAGCTACTACCTGGCCAACCGCCACCAGGGTTTCGACAGCCCGGCGGGGCCCGACCCCAGCGCCCCGGACCAGTCCCAGCCCTTCCTCACCGCGGTGGCGACCCGGGCACTCATCTTCATCGAGGCGGACAACCCCAAAATCGGCCTGATGTGCGTGGTGCCGGTGGGCATGGCGGAGGTGTCGAGCTGCGAGGTGACGGTGCAGCCGGGGCAGCGGATCGCGAAGGGGGAGCAGCTCGGCATGTTCCACTTCGGCGGCTCCACCCACTGCCTGCTGTTTCGCCCCGGGGTCGAGCTGGCGTTCGACTTCTACGGCCAGCAGCCGGGGCTGGAGGCGACCAACCTGAGGATCAACACGGCGCTGGCACGGGTCAAATAACCCAGCCGCCGGACAGTAAAAGGCCGCCCTTGAGGCGGCCTTGTTGTTTGTCCATCAGATGGCGCCGACCTGCGTCTTGAGGGTTTCCACCAGCCGCTGGTGGCGTGCGGGGAGCGGCCACTCGGCGCGGTAGATCAGCCAGAGGGTGTCGATCACCTCAATGCTGCTCTGGATCACCCGGATCTGCTCCTGTTGGGCAAAGGCGGTGACGGCGAAGCGGGGCAGCACGGTAAAGCCGAGGCCGCGGGCGACTGGCTCCAGGATCAGGCCGATCTGGTTGGTAAAGCCGCGCAGCGGGATCTCGCCGAAGCGCTGGCCGGGATAGCGTCGTCCCAGCAGGCGCTGAGCCATGCTGCGGCCATCCGGGTGGTCGATGAAGCCAAGCTCGCAGAGCCGCTGCCAGGTCAGATCCGCGTCCTCGTCGGGCACCACCAGGCAGAGGGGCTCGCGGACGAAGGGTTCGGCGGCGAGGCTGGGGTGCTCCGGCGGCTGATCCACCAGACCCAGATCGCTGCGCCCCGCCAGCACCGCCTGCACTATGTCGGGGGTGGGGGCAAAGCGGTGCTGGATGGTGAGTCCGGGATGCTCCTGTTGCTGATCGAGCAGCAGGGGATAGAGCAGCAGGCCAATGCTGCCGGGGGTGGTGAGGGTGATGGCGCCGCGGTGAGGGTCGTCATCAGAGAGACGGGCTCGCAGCTGTTCGGCGGCCTGCGCCTGCTGGCGGGCGAAGTCGAGCAGCACCAGCCCGCGCGGGGTGAGCTCCAGCTGACGGGGCTTGCGCAGCAACAGGGGGCCGAATTCGGCCTCGAGGCGCGAGATATGCTGACTGACGGCGGCCTGAGTGAGATCCAGCCGATCGGCGGCACGGGTAAAACTGCCGGTTTCATGCACCACCACCAGGGTGTGGAGCCAGAGTGGATTAACCATAAATTTAATTTATGTATTCCATTAGTTTGACCTTATTTTTCATTATGGCGTCTCTTCCTATCATGTCACCTGTTTCCCACACACAATTTCAAGGTGACTTATGACTTACCCGCGCAACTTCTCCCACATCGGCATCACGGTGACTGACCTCGACAAGGCAGTCGAGTTCTATACCAAGGTGATGGGCTGGTATCTCATCATGCCGGCGACCACCATCACCGAGGATGACTCCGCCATCGGCGTGATGTGCAACGACGTATTTGGCCCGGGCTGGGGCTCTTTCCGCATCGCTCATCTCTCCACCGGCGACAAGATCGGCATCGAGCTGTTCGAGTTCCCCAACAGCGAGCAGCGCGAAAACAACTTCGAATTCTGGAAGACCGGGGTGTTCCACTTCAGCGTGCAGGATCCGGATGTCGAGGGGCTGGCGGCGCGCATCGTCGCAGCGGGTGGCAAGCAGCGGATGCCGGTGCGCGAGTACTATCCGGGCGAGAAGCCCTACCGCATGGTCTACATGGAAGATCCCTTCGGCAACATCATCGAGATCTACAGCCACAGCTATGAGCTGACCTACTCCGCCGGTGCCTATCAGGGGTAAGTGACAGGCCGCCTTCGGGCGGCCTTGTGGTGCCTGCGGGTGTCAGCATGGAATAGTGAGCAGTCTGTTGCTGGTAGTGCGTTCTGTTGTTGATAGATGAAAAAATATCAGGATTCACTAAAGACCGTTCATCATTGTGCCGATAGAACTACCAAGATGGGGGTATTCCTGGCCCCCGGCTACCACAAGGATTCGTTGTCATGACTCTCTCGTTGCGCGGCAAGCTGCTCGCAGCCAGCCTGGGGGTAGTGCTGCTGATGGCAGCCCTGCTCGGTATTGTCGCCTTCCACACCCTCAAATCCCGCACCCTTGACGCCATCCAGAGCGAGGCGGTCAACTACGGCCACGCCCACTCGGTGGCCATCGGCAACTGGCTGGCGGATCGCAAGCACGCGGTCGACGCCCTGGCCGCCGTCATTGCGCGCGACCCCGACACGGCCCTGGTGCCCCACCTGTTGCAGACCCGCACCTCCGGCGGTTTCGGCCTCACCTATTTTGGTTCGGCGCAGGGGGAGATGACCCGCCACGATCCCGCCCTCAACACCGCCAACTATGACCCCAGGGCCCGCCCCTGGTACCAGAACGCCGACAAGGCGGGCAAGCTCATCGTCACGCCGCCCTATGTCAGCGTGACCATGCAGCAGATGGTGGTGACCCTGGCCGAGCCGGTGAGCCATCAGGGCCGGGTGATCGGGGTGGCCGGGGCGGATCTCTCCCTCGACGCCCTCATCGACGAGGTGCTGGCCATGAAGGTGCAGGGGGAGGGCTACGCCATGCTGCTCGACCGCACCGGCCTCATCGTCGGCCACCCGAACAAGGAGCTGGCGCTCAAGCAGGTGGCGGAGCTGGATCCCGGTCTCACCGGGGCGGCGCTGGATGCGTGGAGCCGCGACGGCGAACTGCACGGCGCCAATCTGAACGGGCGCGAGGTGCTGCTCTCGGTGCAAGGCGTGCCCGGCACCGACTGGCTGCTCGCCATGGTGATGTACAAGGAGGTGCTGGAGGCGCCGCTCGCCTCCCTGCTGTGGCAACTGGTGGGGCTGACCCTGGTGCTGCTGCTGGTGTTCGGTGCCCTGCTCATCGCCATGTTCAACTACCTGTTCGCGGATCTGGGACGGGTCTCCAGGGCGCTCGCCGACATCGCCCACGGGGAGGGGGATCTCACGGTGCAGATCGCCACCCGCAGCCAGGATGAGGTGGGGCAGCTGGCCCAGAACTTCAACCAGTTCGTGGCGCGACTGCACGGCATCGTCAGCCGGTTGCGGGACGTCACCGTCGAGCTGGCGGCCCAGTCCCGCACCCAGGCGGCGGGGGCCGAGGCCCGCAGCCAGCGGGTGCGCCAGCAGCAGGACGAGATCGTCATGGTGGCGACCGCGGTGACCGAGATGGCCTCCGCCACCCAGGAGATCGCCGGCAACGCCGAGTTTGCCGCCAACACCGCCGGCGATGCGGTGCGCCTCGCGGTGGCCGGCCAGTCCCAGGTCGGCCAGAGCCAGCGCAGCATCACGGGGCTGGCGGGGGAGGTCTCCGACGCCAGCCAGACCATCCACGAGCTGGATGGCCACGCCCAGCAGATCAGCGGCATTCTGGCCACCATCAGCGGCATCGCCGAGCAGACCAACCTGCTGGCCCTGAACGCCGCCATCGAGGCGGCCCGGGCCGGGGAGCAGGGGCGCGGCTTTGCCGTGGTGGCGGACGAGGTGCGGGTGCTGTCGCGCCGCACCCACGACTCCACCGCCGAGATCCAGCAGATGATCGAGGCGCTGCAGCAGACCACCCGCAAGGCGGTGGGCGGCATGGAGACCAGTCGCCAGCTGGCGGGCACCAGCGTGGAGGACGCCGAAGCGGCGAATCTCAGCCTGGGCAGGATCAACGAAGCCATCGGCGCCATCAGCGACATGGCGACCCAGATAGCGGCGGCGGCCGAGGAGCAGACCTCGGTGACCGGCGAGATCAGCCGCAACACCGAGAATATCCGCCACGTCTCCCAGGCGCTGGCGGCCCAGGCCGGCGAAGAGGCCGCCCAGGCGGCCCAGCTCAAGTCTCTCACCGAGCGGCTGGAGCAGGAGATCGGGCGCTTCCGGCTCTAGGCTGCGACCCGGATGTGACAAAGGCGACCCCGGGGTCGCCTTTATTCATCCTGTGTATGGATATTATTTCACCATGCACCCGCTGAATAATGCCGGGTCCTGGCCCTGCAACGGGCGCAGGCAGAGGCTCAGAGAGGCTTGATGTAGCTGTAGAATTCGTTGTCCCGCTGGTAGCCGTGCCCTTCGTAGAGGGCCTGAGCCTGCCGGTTGTCGGTGGCGGTGCTCAGCATCAGGAAGGCGGCGCCCGTCTCCTGGCCGTGGCGATCGGCCCGCGCCAGCAGCGCCTGGGCCACCCCCTGCTGGCGGGCCGCTGGCGCCACGAACAGATCGTACAGCAGCCAGATGGGCTTCAGGGCGAGGGAGCAGAACAAGGGGTAGAGGTGGGCAAATCCCAGCACCTCTCCCGTCTCGCTCTGGGCCACGAAGAGCACCGACTCCCCGGCGGTGCAGCGCTCCAGCAGGAAGGCTTCGGCGGCCTCGGGCCGGGCAGGCAGCCGGTAGAACGCCCGGTATTGCACGAACAGGGGGGTGACCCGGGGAATGTCCCCGGGGGTGGCCTGGAAGATCCTCATGGGGCGTTCCCCGCCGGATCCTGGCTGACCCAGATCAGCCGGTCGGTGGCAAAGCCGAGCCCCCGGGCCCGCTCGACCAGGGCCTCTACCTTCTCTTTGGGGGGATGGGGCGTGCGGGAGAGGATCCAGAGGTACTGGAGGTTGTAACTGCTCACCAGGGAGAGCTCATAGTCCGTCGCCAGCACGTTGTAGCTGCCGTAGAAGGGGCCGAAGAAGCTCACCTTGAGGCGCCCCTCGTCGCTGTCGCCCACGAAGTAGGCGCGCCCCTCGGCCTCGCGCCATTCCCCCTGTTCGTCCTGCCCCCGGTTGATCACCCTGACACCGCCGTCATCCCGCAGGCTGTAGGTGGCGGTGACCCGGTTCAGGCCGCGCTCGAAACCGTGATCGAGGCGGGCCACCTCGTACCAGGTGCCCAGGTAGCGGTCGAGCTGGAAGGGCTTGACCACCTGGTGCCCCGGTGGAATGCCGGTGCAGGCGGTGGCCAGCAGGGTCAGAACGAGCAGGATCAGTGTGCGCATGTCATCCCTCCACGATACGCAGTTGTCCCGAGCGGAAGCGTGCCGCGTGTTCGCTCGGGGTGTTGCCAAAGAAGCGTTTGTATTCGCGACTGAACTGGGAGCCGCTCTCGTAGCCTACCTTGTCCGCCGCCACCCCGGCCTTGAGGCCGTCGTGCAGCATCATCAGCCGCGCCCGGTGCAGGCGCAGGGTCTTGATGTACTGCAGGGGCGAGGTGGCGGTGGCCGCCTTGAAATGGTGGTGGAAGGCCGAGACGCTCATGTTCGCCTCCCGGGCCAGCTCCTCCACCGTCAGGTTCTCGGTAAAGCGCTGCTCCATGATACGCAGCACCCGGGCTATCTGGCTCACCTGGCTGTGACGGCTGGCCATGGCCAGCAGGGCGGGGGCTCCCCCTTCGTGCAGGGCGTGGAACAGGATCTCGCGCACTATCTGGGGCCCCAGCACCCGGGCGTGGAGCGGCTTGTCCATCACGTCGATGAGGCGCTCCACCGCGCAGAGCATGGTCTCGGAGAGGGGCACGGAGACCACGCCGCGACCCGGTTCCGCCGGGGCGGGGGCCGCGTCCCCCATCTCCAGCAGCAGGGCCTGCAGCGCCGCCACGTCGATCTCCACCGAGAGCCCCACCAGGGGGGATTCGGGGGAGGCGAAGCACTCGCACTCGCAGGGCAGCGGCAGGGTCATCATCAGGTAGTGCTCGGGGTCGTAGCGGAAGGTGAAGTCCGAGAGATAGCCCACCTTGTGCCCCTGCAGGATGATGATCATGCGCGGGCGGTAGAGCACCGGGATGCGGTCGTGATGCTCCGTGGTGTAGATGAGGTGCACGCCGGGCACGGGGGCGGCGGTGATCCCCGGGTGGGGTGCCAGGGCGGCGAGTCGGCTGGCGAGGGCGGACTGGTGGGTCGCCGCGATGGGCTGCTTTGTACTCATTTATCCAGGCTCAGTAGAAATAGGCAAGAAATCGGCAGAAAGCTCCCTTGATGGTAGGGGGTTATAAGAGAAAAATGCAACCCATACCTTACCGACTACGACCACCCCGGGAGATCCCATGAACAACTTCATCCTGCACACCCCCACCAAGGTGCTGTTCGGCAAGGGCCAGGTGGCCCAGCTGCGCGGCCAGATCCCCAGCGACGCCCGCATCCTCGTCACCTACGGCGGTGGCAGCGTGGTGCGCAGCGGCCTGCTGGACCAGATCCGCAGCGAGCTGGCCGGCCTGACCCTGTTTGAATTTGGCGGCATCGAGCCCAACCCCACCTACGAGACCCTGATGGGTGCCGTCGAACTGGCCCGCGCCGAGAAGATCGACTTCCTGCTGGCAGTGGGTGGCGGCTCCGTGCTGGACGGCTCCAAGTTCATCGCCGCGGCCGCTCACTACGATCCGGCCAGGGATCCCTGGCACATCCTCGAGACCGTCGGGGGCGAGGTGGCCTCCGCCATTCCTCTGGGCAGCGTGCTGACCCTGCCGGCCACCGGTTCCGAGATGAACATGGGCGCCGTCATCACCCGCAAGAGCACTGGGGACAAGCAGCACTTCTTCTCGCCCTTCGTGATGCCGCGCTTCGCCGTGCTCGACCCCGTGCTCACCTACACCCTGCCCGCCCGTCAGGTGGCCAATGGGGTAGTGGATGCCTTCATCCACACCCTGGAGCAGTACCTCACCTACCCGGTGGATGCCAAGGTGCAGGATCGCTTCGCAGAAGGGCTGCTGCTGACCCTGGCGGAAGAGGGGCCCAAGGCGCTGGTGGAGCCGGAAAACTACGACGTGCGTGCCAACATCATGTGGAGCGCCACCCTGGCGTTGAACGGCCTGATCGGAGCCGGCGTGCCCCAGGACTGGGCCACCCACATGCTGGGCCACGAGATCACCGCCCTGCACGGTCTGGACCACGCCCAGACCCTGGCGGTGGTGCTGCCCGCCTTGCTGCAGGCCAAGCGCGAGCAGAAGCGCGCCAAGCTGCTGCAATACGCCGAGCGGGTCTGGGATCTGCGCAGCGGAAGTGACGAGGCGCGTATCGACGGTGCCATCGCCGCCACCCGCGATTTCTTCGAGCGGATGGGGATCAAGACCCGGCTGCGGGATTACGTGGCCGACGCCCGGATCGACGCCCTGCTGGCCAAGCTCGAAGAGCACGGCATGACCGCCCTGGGTGAGCACGGCGACATCGACCTGGCCCAGAGCCGGCATATTTATGAGGCGGCCTGGTAAGCAGAGCGCGCCTGAACCGGGCCGCAGGCCCGGTTGCACCAGGGGGCCCGAACCCGCCAGCAGGCGGGGACGCGGCCCCCTGATCGTTGCAAAATGGTTACTTTTTCCCTTTTCATCTCATCAGATGAGCCAACGGCAGATTTCGTAAGAACAAAAAACGCTAAGGTAGAGGCCGGGTTAAACATTTTTTTTGACTGGTTGGATCACTTTTTTTAGCGCTTTTTGCTGGTATAAGCCCCTAATTTGGTTTGTTTTTTTTAATCATGGTCCGGGATGGGCTGAATTCTGTACCCGCCCGCCCGGGGCCGTGGTTGTAATAAAACTCCAAAATTTGATACTAATCACCCTCGCGCCTGAAAAGCGGGGGCCTGACCGTGACAGGAGGTCGAGGTGAAGCCTGCTGATTTTCATAACAAAGGGCCCGTGACCTGCACTTTGATCATGCCTTGTCCCCTCAGACATGAGAGACTTGGCGATGATTGTTTATTAACCATCAGGGAATAGTCATGCAGATTGGAATACCGAGAGAGAGTCTCGCCGGTGAGACCCGGGTCGCAGCGACCCCGGCCACTGTCGAGCAGCTGAAAAAGCTCGGCTTCGAGGTTGCCATCGAGGCCGGTGCCGGCCTGCGAGCCAGCTTCGATGATGCCGCCTTCGAGGCTGCCGGTGCCAGCGTGGTACCGAACGTCTGGCAAGCCGACCTTGTCTTCAAGGTCAACGCGCCGACCGAGGCCGAAATCGCACAAATTAAGGATGGTGCCACCCTGGTGAGCTTCATCTGGCCCGCCCAGAACCCCGAGCTGGTCAAGAAGCTTTCCGAGCGCAACATCAATGTGATGGCGATGGACATGGTGCCGCGGATCTCCCGTGCCCAGTCCCTCGACGCCCTCTCTTCCATGGCCAACATCGGTGGCTATCGCGCCGTCGTGGAAGCCGCGCACCAGTTCGGTCGCTTCTTCACCGGCCAGATCACCGCCGCCGGTAAAGTTCCGCCCGCCAAGGTGCTGGTCATCGGTGCCGGTGTGGCCGGTCTGGCCGCCATCGGGACCGCCGGTTCCCTCGGTGCCATCGTGCGTGCCTTCGATACCCGTCTGGAAGTGGCCGAGCAGATCGAGTCCATGGGGGGGGAATTCCTCAAGCTGGACTTCGGCGGCGAAGATGGCGCTTCCAGCGACGGTTACGCCAAGGTGATGAGCGAAGAGTTCATCAAGGCCGAGATGGAGCTGTTCGCCCAGCAGGCCAAGGAAGTGGACATCATCATCACTACCGCCCTGATCCCGGGCAAGCCGGCACCCAAGCTCATCACCAAGGAAATGGTGGACAGCATGAAGCCGGGCTCCGTCATCGTGGACATGGCGGCCCAGGCCGGCGGCAACTGCGAATACACGGTACCGGGTGAACTGCATGTCACCGACAACGGCGTCAAGGTGATCGGTTACACCGATCTGCCGGGCCGCCTGCCTGCCCAATCCTCCCAGCTCTACGGCACCAACCTGGTGAACCTGATGAAGCTGATGTGCAAGGAGAAGGACGGCAACGTCGCCATCGACTTCGAAGACGTGGTGCAGCGCAACATGACGGTGGTCCAGGCCGGTGAAGTGACCTTCCCGCCCCCCGCCATCTCCGTCTCTGCCGCCCCGCAGAAACCCGCTGCCGCCAAACCGGCCGCCAAGAAGGAAGAGGCCAAGCCCTCCAACAAGAAGTTCGTGTTCGGTGCCCTCGGCATCGCCGCCTTCGGTTGGGTGGCCGCTGTGGCGCCTGCCGCCTTCCTCTCCCACTTCACCGTCTTCATCCTGGCCTGCGTGGTCGGTTACTACGTGGTGTGGAACGTCTCTCACGCCCTGCACACGCCGCTGATGTCGGTCACCAATGCCATCTCCGGCATCATCGTGGTCGGTGCGCTGTTGCAGATTGGACAAGGGTCGACCCTGGTCACCGTGCTGGCCTTTGTCGCCGTGCTGATTGCCAGTATCAACATCTTCGGTGGCTTCACCGTCACTCAGCGCATGCTGAAGATGTTCCGTAAGGATTAAGGGGGTTTAACGTGTCTCAAGGACTGGTAACAGCATCCTATATCGTTGCCGCCGTGCTCTTCATCCTCAGTCTCGCGGGACTGTCGAAGCAAGAAACGGCCAAGCATGGCAACCTGTTCGGTATCGCGGGGATGGCTATCGCCCTGCTCGCCACCGTCTTCAACCCGGAAACCAGTGGCGTCCACTGGATCATCCTGGCCATGGCCATCGGTGGCGCCATCGGCGTGCGTCTGGCCCTCAAGGTCGAGATGACCGAGATGCCCGAACTGGTGGCCGTGCTGCACAGCTTCGTGGGCATGGCAGCGGTGCTGGTGGGCTTCAACAGCTTCATCGATCTGCACCCCTCCGCCCCCGCTGAAGTGGTGGTCTCCGTCGGTTCCAACCTGGATGCGACCCTGGCAGCCGCCCGGGCGGCGTTCGAGCAGGCGGCAAGCGTCGCCCAGGTCGAGCACCTCTCCGGCGCCATGCTGAACATCCACCTGGTGGAAGTGTTCCTGGGCGTCTTCATCGGTGCCGTGACCTTCACCGGTTCCGTGGTGGCGTTCGGCAAGCTGCGTGGCCTCATCTCTTCCAAGCCGCTGATGCTGCCGCACCGCCACAAGCTGAACCTGCTGGCCGTGGTGGTCTCCATCGCACTGATGATCCACTTCGTCAACGCCGGTGGCTCCACCTTCGCCCTGCTGGTGATGACCCTGATCGCCTTCGCCTTCGGCTGGCACCTGGTCGCCTCCATCGGTGGTGCGGACATGCCGGTGGTGGTCTCCATGCTGAACTCCTACTCCGGTTGGGCAGCGGCGGCGGCGGGCTTCATGCTCTCCAATGACCTGCTGATCGTCACCGGTGCCCTGGTGGGTTCCTCCGGTGCCATCCTCTCCTACATCATGTGCAAGGCGATGAACCGCTCCTTCATCTCCGTGATCGCAGGAGGCTTTGGCTCCGACGGCGTGGCCTCCACCGCCGAGCAGGAGCTGGGCGAATACCGCGAGACCAACGCCGAAGACGTGGCCGACATGCTGAAGAACGCCAGCTCCGTCATCATCACCCCGGGCTACGGCATGGCGGTGGCGCAGGCCCAGTACCCGGTGGCCGAGATCACCCAGAAGCTGCGTGATCGCGGCGTCAAGGTGCGCTTCGGCATCCACCCGGTGGCCGGTCGTCTGCCTGGTCACATGAACGTGCTGCTGGCGGAAGCGAAAGTCCCCTATGACATCGTGCTGGAAATGGACGAGATCAACGATGACTTCGCCGACACCGACGTGGTGCTGGTGATCGGTGCCAACGACACCGTCAACCCGGCCGCCATGGAAGATCCGGGCAGCCCCATCGCCGGCATGCCGGTGCTGGAAGTGTGGAAGGCGCAGAACGTCATCGGCTTCAAGCGCTCCATGAACACTGGCTACGCCGGTGTCCAGAACCCGCTGTTCTTCAAGGAGAACACCCAGATGCTGTTTGGCGATGCCAAGGCCAGCGTCGAGGCCATCCTGAAGGCGCTGTAAGCGTTGACCGGATGAGACAAAAAGGGGGCTTCGGCCTCCTTTTTTTATGACCAGAGTGGGTGACCGTGGCAGGGAACAGACAGGCGGTGGTGCCTGCCTGTCCGGACTGACTGGCGAGCCCTGGCTCAATTAAAGTTGAGCAAAAGCACCAAAAAACCACCTTGAAGGCCTCTCATGGGGCCTTTTTGTCATTTCAGTCGTGATTTTGCTCACATTTTGTGGTGTTGTCTCACCAGTCGGGCATAATGCCCGCGCAAAAAGCGGATTTGCTCAATTTTATTTGAGTCCGCTTCGAATATCCTTACCCAACGTTGACCGGATGACCCCATGACCGAGGTAGCCCCCTTGCGCGACGCCAGCACACTGACCGATGAAGAGCGCCATCTGATCGCCAGCTTCGAGCCTGCGGTGGCGGCGCTGTCCGCCCTGTTTGGCCCGGGTTGCGAGGTGGTGCTGCACGCCTTTGACAGCCTGCACGCCTCCGTCATCAAGATTGCGAACGGCCACATCACCGGCCGCCAGGAGGGAGCGCCGGTCACCGATTTTGCGCTCGACAAGTTGCACAGTGCCGCCGGCAGCCAGTGGAGCAGCTATTTCTCCCGCACCCGGGAGGGCTCCCTGCTGAAATCCTCGTCCATCACCATCAGCAACCGCGAGGGCAAACCCATCGGCATGCTGTGCGTGAATTTCAGCCTGGACACGCCCCTTGGCAGCCTGCTCGACACCTTTGCCCCGCCCGCAGTGCCCCCTGCCCACGGCACCGAGACCTTCGCCAGCTCGGTGGATGATCTGGTGGCGCAGGTGATCGCCAAGGTGGACAGGGATCCCGGGCTGGGCAGCAACGTGCGCAACAAGGCGATCGTGCACCGGCTCTACGACATGGGGATCTTCGAGATCAAGGATGCCGCCCAACTGGTGGCCGAGCTGCTCGGCATCTCCCGCCATACCGTTTACCTGCATATCCGCAATCACAAGGCGGAACTGGCCGAACAACAATGACGAGCCCGCACGCGGGCGCCATGAACATGAGACACATCGCAATGAACGCACAATGGACCGACTTTATTACCCTGCTCAAGCGTGAAGTGGTGCCGGCCCTCGGCTGCACCGAGCCCATGTCGGTCGCCCTGGCGGCGGCCAACTGCCGCAAGCTGCTGGGGCAGGTACCGACCCGCACCCGCGTCTGGGTCAGCGGCAATCTGTTCAAGAACGGCATGGGGGTCGGTGTGCCCGGCACCGGCATGATCGGCCTGCCGGTGGCCGCCGCCGTCGGCATCACCGGTGGCAACCCGGATGCCGGGTTGGAGGTGCTCAAGAGCCTCACGCCGGATCAGGTCGAGGCGGCCAAGGGGCTGCTGCCCACCATAGAGGCGGATGTGAAGGATGTGCCCGACGTGCTCTACGCCGAGGTGCTGGCCGAAGTGGAGGGGCACAGCGCCCGGGTGGTGATCTGTACCGACCATACCCGCATCGTGCTGATGGAGAAGGATGGCGAGGTGCTGATGGTGCAGGACAGCGCCCCCGGGGTGCAGATCCAGCCAGCCAAGGCCGACAAGCCCGCCATGACCCTGAAGGAGATCGTGGCCTTCGCCCTGGAGGTGCCGCTGGTCGAGATCGACTTCATCCGCGAGGCGGCCACCATGAACCAGGCGCTGGCGGACGAAGGGCTGCAGGGCTATGGCCTGCGCATCGGCAAGATCCTCACCGATCAGGTGGAGCGCAAGCTGCTCTCCGACGACCTGATGACCCTGGCCATGCGTTTGTCGTCTGCCGCCTCCGATGCGCGGATGGATGGCGCCATGCTGCCCGCCATGTCCAACTCCGGTTCCGGCAACCAGGGCATTGCCGCCACCATGCCGGTGGTCGCCGCGGCCCGCTTCCTCAAGGCCGATGACGAGCAGCTGGCCCGTGCCCTGGTGATGAGCCACCTGGTGGCCATCTACATCAAGGCCTACCAGAACAAGCTCTCCGCCCTGTGTGCCGCCAGTACCGCCGCCATGGGATCGGGGGCCGCCATCACCTGGCTGCTGGGAGGCCAGTTCGAGCAGATCAGCCACTGCATCAACAACATGATTGGGGATGTTTCCGGCATCATCTGCGACGGCGCCGGCAGCGCCTGCTCCATGAAGGTCTCCACCTCCACCTCGGCGGCGGTGAAATCCTCGCTGATGGCCATCAACAACCTGCGCGTGCCCCAGAGCGAGGGGATCGTCTCGGACGATGTGGACCAGACCATCGCCAACCTGGGTCGCCTCTCCAGGGAGGGGATGCTGGATACCGACATCGAGATCATCAACATCATGCGGGCCAAGCAGCAGGGTAAGCACCAGTGACCCCGGAGTGCCGCCGTCGGCCATAAAAAAACCGGAGCCAGTGGCTCCGGTTTTTCATTGTCCGTTCGCTACTCAGCCGCGACCGAGACGGTTGTCCGGGTAGTTCTTGGCCAGCACTTCGCGGGCATGCTGGGCCAGGGTCGGCATCTTCAGGGTGTCATAGGCGTTGACCATGATTTCCAGTGCCTTCTCGGTTTCCATTGTGTCGGGATAGGTCTCGACGATCAGCTTGGCGCGGTTGGCTGCGGCGATCAGGGCGTCACGCTTGACGTAGTACTCGGCTACCCCCAGGTCATAGCGGGCAAGACGGTTCTTCAGGCCGATCATGCGGGCACGGGCATCGGCTGCATAGCTGCTGTTGGGGTAGTTCTGCAGCAGGGTCTTGAAGTCTTGGAAGGCCTGACGGGCGTAGGAGGGGTCCTTGTCATCCCGATTGATGCCGAGGAAATCCTGGAAGAAGTTGTAATCCGCCGCCATGTTGGTCAGGCCGCGCATGTAGAAGACGTAATCGATGTTCTTGTGCGCCGGGTTCAGGCGGATAAAACGGTCGATGTTGGCGATCGCCTGGGCGGTATCATCCTGCTTGTAGTAGGCATAGATGAGATCGAGCTGAACCTGGTTGGAGTAGGCACCGAACGGGTAACGAGAGTCCAGCGCTTCCAGCAGTTCGATGGCATTGAGGTAGTTGCCGGTATCCAGTTTGATGCGGGCTTTCTGATACAGAACTTCCGGCGGTTCGTCGGGAACCTTGGGTTTGGTGCTGGAACAGCCAGTGATCAGTGTAGCGACCAAGGCGAGCGACATCAGCAGGTGAGACTTCTTTCCCATCAACAACATCCGGTCCATTTCCACGAAATTGGCAAAGTATCCGTTATGCTTGGCTAAAAGAAAAGCTAGAATACCCGGATTATTTCGAATTGATACCCCCGCTCAAGAGACCATACATGAGCCAGCATATTGAACTGACAGGCGAATTTCAGGATCACCAATTCGGGCAACGACTCGACCAGGCCCTGGCCGAATTGTTTCCCGACTACTCCCGGACCCGCATCAAGGAGTGGATTTTACAGGACAGAGTGACCCTGGACGGTCAGGTTGCCAATACCCCGCGCGAGAAAGTGGTGGCCGGGCAGCAGGTACATGTGAATGTGGAACTGGCAGACGACACCCGCTGGGATGCCCAGAACATCGAGCTGAACATCGTTTATGAAGATGAACACATCCTGGTGATCGACAAGCCGGCCGGCCTGGTGGTTCACCCGGGCGCCGGTACGCCGGACGGCACCGTGCTCAACGCCCTGCTGCACCGCTACCCCGGCATCGCCGAGGTCCCCCGTGCCGGTATCGTGCACCGTCTGGACAAAGACACCACGGGGTTGATGGTGGTGGCCAAGACCATTCCCACCCAGACCCACCTGGTGGAAGCCCTGCAGGCACGCCAGATCACCCGTGAGTACGAGGCGATTGCCATCGGTCACATGACCGCCGGCGGCACCGTCGATGCCCCCATCGGTCGTCACCCGACCCAGCGTACCCACATGGCCGTAGTGCCCAACGGGCGCGAGTCCGTCACCCACTACCGGGTGCACGAGAAGTTCCGTGGTCACACCCGTCTGCGGTTGCGCCTGGAAACCGGCCGTACCCACCAGATCCGTGTCCACATGGCCCACATCAAGCATCCGCTGGTGGGGGATCCCGCCTACGGCGGTCGTCTGCGTCTGCTGCGCAACGCCACCCCCGAACTGACCGAGGCCCTGCGCGCTTTCCACCGTCAGGCGCTGCACGCCACCATGCTGAAGCTGGCGCACCCCATCACGGGTGAAGTGATGGAGTGGCACTCCCCCACGCCGCAGGACATGGTGGCGCTGATGGAAGTGCTGCGGGCGGATACCCTGGCCAATCCGGACGATCTGGTCTGGAACTGATCCCGGGGGCGGCCTTGCGACGATTCCTGCCGTAACCTGCCCTCCATGATCTGATGCGGGGCCCCTTGACTGGTTGCAGCCAAGGGGCCCCGTTTTCATATGAACGAAAGGAGCCACAGATGAACTGGATCGCACCCGACTGGCCCGCACCGGGCAATGTCAGGGCTCTCTCGACCACCCGGGACGGCGGCATCAGCGAAGGGGTCTTTGCCGGTCTGAACCTCGGGGCCCATGTGGGCGATGCACCGGCCAGGGTCGAGGCCAACCGCGCCCGACTGCAGCAGGTGGCGGGGATCCCCGGCACTCTCAACTGGCTCAACCAGGTACATGGCATCGCCGTCCATCCGGTGAGCGACCGTTATGAGCGCGTACCGGATGCCGATGCCGCCTGTGCTCATGAGGCGGGGCAGGCCTGCATCGTGATGACTGCCGACTGCCTGCCGGTGCTGTTCTGCGATCGGGCAGGCACCGTAGTGGCGGCGGCCCATGCCGGTTGGCGCGGACTGCAGGGGGGGGTATTGGAGGCAAGCATCGCCGCCATGGGCTGCGAGCCTGGCGAGATCCTGGCCTGGCTGGGCCCGGCCATCGGTCCCGCCGCGTTCGAAGTGGGTGGCGAAGTGCGTGAGGCCTTTATGGCGGAGCAGGCGGAAGCGGCGACTGCATTCGTGCCATCCCTCAACGAAGGGAAATGGCTGGCGGATATCTACCAGCTGGCCCGACTGCGCCTCGCCCGCGCCGGCGTCACCGCCATCTATGGCGGCGAATACTGCACTTTCAGCGACAGCGAGCGCTTCTACTCCTATCGCCGCGATGGACAGACGGGTCGCATGGCCTCCCTTGTGTGGCTGGAAAAATAGCCGAAGAGGCGCTCGCGAGTGGCCGCAAGCGCCTCTTCACTCTCTGGTGATGGCCCTCCGGTGACCATGTCTTGCTGCCGAGCAGGCTCAGGGTGCAGGCTGCCATTGCGAGGTCGTTTTCCCTCGGTCACCGCTATTGAGGAAAAAATAAACAGCCACCCCTTGAAATTGCCCTTCAAGACCACATCTTCCTTGTCAGAAAGCGATGTTGTTGCCGCGCATGCGGCGTCTGTCTTGAAGGGGGAGTGCAATGCGCCTCGATCGCCTGACCAGCAAATTCCAGATTGCCATTTCCGATGCCCAGTCTCTTGCACTGGGTCGTGACCACCAATTCATCGAACCCGTCCATCTGATGAGCGCCTTGCTCAATCAGGACGGCGGATCCATTCGTCCGCTGCTCACCTTGACCGGGCTCGACATCAATACCCTGCGCTCGCGCCTCGGCGAGGAGCTGGATCGCCTGCCCCGCGTCAGCGGGGTGGAAGGGGACGTACAGCTCTCCAACGGCCTCGGCCGCCTGCTCAACGTCTGCGACAAGCTGGCCCAGCAGCGCAAGGATCAGTTCATCTCGTCCGAGCTGTTCGTGCTGGCGGCCCTGGATGAAAAGGGGACGCTGGGCGAGCTGCTGCGTGCCCAGGGGCTGACCAAGGAAAAACTCGAGGCAGCCATCGACAAGGTCCGTGGCGGCAAGAAGGTGGAGGATGCCAACGCCGAGGAGAATCGCCAGGCGCTGGAGAAGTACACCATCGATCTCACCGAGCGGGCCGAACTCGGCAAGCTCGACCCGGTGATCGGCCGGGATGACGAGATTCGCCGCACCATCCAGGTGCTGCAACGCCGCACCAAGAACAACCCGGTGCTGATCGGCGCACCCGGCGTCGGCAAGACCGCCATCGTCGAGGGGTTGGCCCAGCGCATCATCAATGGCGAAGTGCCGGAAGGGCTCAAGAACAAGCGGGTGCTGTCGCTCGACATGGGGGCCCTGGTGGCCGGAGCCAAGTATCGCGGCGAGTTCGAGGAGCGGCTCAAGGCGGTTCTGAACGATCTGGCCAAGGAGGAGGGCAGCGTCATCCTCTTCGTGGACGAGCTGCACACCATGGTCGGTGCCGGCAAGGGCGAGGGTGCCATGGATGCGGGCAACATGCTCAAGCCCGCCCTGGCCCGCGGCGAGCTGCACTGCGTCGGGGCCACCACCCTCGATGAGTACAGGCAGTACGTGGAGAAGGATGCCGCGCTGGAGCGCCGTTTCCAGAAGGTGCTGGTGGAGGAGCCCTCGGTGGAGGACACCATCGCCATCCTGCGTGGCCTGAAGGAGCGCTACGAGCTGCACCACCATGTGCAGATCACCGACCCCGCCATCGTCGCGGCGGCCCAGCTCTCCCACCGCTACATCGCGGATCGCCAGCTGCCTGACAAGGCCATCGACCTTATCGACGAGGCGGCGGCCAGCATCCGGCTCCAGATCGACTCCAAGCCGGAATCCCTGGACCGGCTCGAGCGGCGCATCATCCAGCTCAAGCTGGAGCAGCAGGCGCTGATGAAGGAGGACGATGACGCCAGCCGCAAGCGCCTCGATCTGCTCAATCAGGAGCTGACGGAAAAAGAGCGGGAATACAACGAGCTGGAAGAGGTGTGGAAGGCCGAGAAGGCTGCCCTCGCCGGGACCCAGCACATCAAGGCAGCACTGGAGCAGGCCCGTCAGGATCTCGAGGTGGCGCGCCGCGCAGGGGACTTGGGCCGCATGTCCGAGTTGCAGTACGGCCGCATCCCCGAGCTGGAGAAACAGCTGGATCTCGCCACCCAGGCCGAGATGCAGGAGACCAGCCTGCTGCGCAACCGGGTCACCGACGTGGAGATCGCCGACGTCCTGGCCCGCTGGACCGGCATTCCGGTGGCCCGCATGCTGGAAGGGGAACGGGAGAAGTTGCTGCGGATGGAGGATCAGCTGCACAGCCGGGTGATCGGCCAGGAAGAGGCGGTGGACGCCGTCTCCAACGCCATTCGCCGCTCTCGTGCCGGGCTGTCCGACCCGAACCGCCCCATCGGCTCCTTCCTCTTCCTCGGCCCCACCGGGGTGGGCAAGACCGAGCTGTGCAAGGCGCTGGCGGAGTTCCTGTTCGATACCCAGGACGCCATGGTGCGGATCGACATGTCCGAGTTCATGGAGAAACACAGCGTGGCCCGTCTGGTGGGGGCGCCTCCGGGATACGTGGGTTACGAGGAAGGGGGGTATCTCACCGAGGCGGTGCGCCGTCGCCCCTACTCGGTGATCCTGCTGGACGAGGTGGAGAAGGCCCACCCGGACGTGTTCAACATCCTGTTGCAGGTGCTGGACGATGGCCGCCTGACCGACGGTCAGGGGCGTACCGTGGACTTCCGCAATACGGTCGTCATCATGACCTCCAACCTCGGTTCGGATCTCATCCAGGAGCACTATGCCGAGAAGGACTATGAGGAGATGAAGTCCCTGCTGATGGAGGTGCTGACCCGTAGCTTCCGGCCGGAGTTCATCAACCGGATCGACGAGACCGTGGTGTTCCACCCGCTCGGTGAGGAGCACATCAAGTCCATCGCCCGCATCCAGCTCAAGAGCCTGATGAGCCGTCTGGAGTCCCAGGGCTTCGAGGTGGAGGTGAGCGAGGAGCTGCTGACCAAGCTGGTTCATGCCGGGTTCGATCCCGTCTACGGGGCGCGCCCCCTCAAGCGGGCGATCCAGCAGAAGGTGGAGAACCCGCTGGCCCAGGCCCTGCTCAGCGGTCGGGTCATCCCGGGCAAGACACTGCGGCTGGGGGCCGACAGCAACGGCCTCACCATGACCCAGTAATGGGATTGTCGATGAAAAACGCAGGCCTCGTGCCTGCGTTTTGTTTTCTGAGGGATTGAGATGCTGAAGTTTTCCGTGCTGGTGGATGACGACGTTCATCGCCCGGCTTGTGTGCCCGAGCGAGGGTTGGCGCTGCTGCTGGAGTGTGACGGCCTCAGGGTGCTGTTCGACAGCGGCCGTGGCCGGGCGTTGTGCCACAACGCCGCCGTGATGGGGATCGATCTCGCCTCTCTCACCCATGTGGTGCTCTCTCACGGTCATTACGACCATGTGGGCGGGGTCGGCTCGCTGCCCGCCTATCCAAGACCCATCCCGCTCATCGCCTGTCCGGACGTGTTCTGCGAGCGGGGCTACTTCTTGTCGCTGCCCTTCTGGCGGCGCAACCTCTATCGCCTGTCGGGGGCGCTGGCTTGGGAGTCGCTGCCGGCCAGAGGCTTGCTTCCCCACTGCTCGTCCGAGCCGATGTGGCTCTCGGATCGTCTGGTGTTCCTCGGCAGCATTGTGCGGCGCGACCGGGCTGCGCCTTCGCTGCTCGGCTACATAGTGCGGGGTGGGCGGGTGGAGAAAGACCTCATCAGCGACGACTCGGCGCTGGCCTACAAGAGCGAGCAGGGGCTCATCGTCTTTATCGGCTGCGGTCACGCCGGGGTCGAGAACATCATCGAGTGGGCCAAGGAGGTGTGTGGCGACGAGCGGATCCACGCCGTCATCGGCGGCCTGCACCTGAAGTTTTCCGGCACAGAGCGGGCGGTGGCGCTCGGAGCCTATCTGCAGGAAGAGGCGGTGGATCGGTTGTTTGCCTGCCACTGCACCGGCAGCAGAAAGGCGGGGTTGCCGCGCCAGCACCAGATCGGGGCGGGTTTTGAGCACAGTTTTTCGGCGTAAAAAAAACGGCAATCCGAAGATTGCCGGGAGGAATGTATTCGATGCGATCTGACGTGGGTTGAGCGGATCGCAGGGGTAAGCCCCAGGGTCGGCAGGCACAGTCAGCGACCATGCCCGCCTTACAGTCAGTCGGGATACGCTCTCCACCCCGGCTGACCAGCTTCTCTCTTGCATCTACTCTCGCGCCGCGAGACCAGATGCAATCAAATCAATCTCTTACAGCATACCTGGGATGCTGGCTTTCATCTCCGCCGGCCAGACGCCGACCTGGACCTGACCGATGTGCTCTTTTTGCAGCAGCAGCATGGCGAGGCGGGATTGGCCGATGCCGCCACCGATGGTCTGGGGCATCTCGCCCGCCAGCAGCGCCTGGTGCCAGTCACATTGCAGGCGATCCTCGTCCCCCGTGGTGGCGAGCTGGCGGCGCAGGGCTTCTGCGTCCACCCGGATCCCCATGGAGGAGATCTCGAAGCTGTCTTCCAGCACCGGGTTCCACACCAGGATGTCACCGTTCAGACCCGCCAGCCCGAGCTCGCTCTCGCTGCTCCAGTCGTCGTAGTCCGGAGCACGGACGTCGTGGCGTTCGCCGTGGGAGAGGGCGCCACCGATGCCGATGAGGAAGACCGCCCCCAGCTCTTTGGCGATGGCGCGCTCGCGTCCCTTGGCATCAAGGTCCGGGTAGCGGGTCAGCAGCTCTTCACTGTGCAGGAACTGAATATCCGCCGGCAGGAAGGGGGTCAGGTCGTGCTCGGCACAGACCGCGCGCTCGGTGGCCTTGATGGCGGCCCAGATGCCGCGCACCGTCTCCTGCAGATAGGCCAGATCCCGGCGCTCGCCCGGCATCACCTTCTCCCAGTCCCACTGGTCGACGTAGACGGAGTGAATGGGGCTGAGACGTTCCTCGTCCGGACGCAGTGCCTTCATGTGGGTGTAGATGCCTTCACCCGGGCCGAAACCGAAGCGACCCAGAGTCTGGCGCTTCCACTTGGCCAGGGAGTGGACCACTTCATAGCTGTGCTCCGGCAGGGTTTTCACCTTGACCTGCACTGCATGCTCGCAGCCGGAGAGGTTGTCCTGGGTGCCGTCACCGACCCGGCTCAGAATGGGGGCTTGTACCTCCATCAGGCCGAGTTGCAGTGCGAGTTGGCGGGAGAACATCTCTTTGACGAAGCTGATCTGCTGTTGGCTGCGGATGTAGTGCTGTTTCATGCTGAATTACCTGTCGTGAATCCGTTGAATGCGGTGATTCTTCAATAGAATGCCAACTAAATTCAATATTCGATAATTGAAATAGGCTTTGTGTATTTTTTTCTTCAAAATAAGCCATCAATTAATGATGAATCATTAAAAGGAGAGCAAAAAAGTGTCAGAAAATTATCGGATCGATAATCTCGATCAGGCCATCCTCTCCGCCCTGATGGAGAATGCGCGCCTGCCTTACGCCGAGCTGGCCAAACAACTGCTGGTGAGCCCGGGCACCATCCACGTGCGGGTAGAGAAGATGAAGCAGGCGGGCATCATCGAGGGAACGCGGGTGCAGGTGAACCCCAAGAAGCTGGGCTACGACGTCTGCTGCTTCATCGGGATCAACCTCAAGAGCGCCAAGGATTACCCGTCGGCCCTGGCCAAGCTGCAGGCGCTGGACGAGGTGGTGGAGGCCTACTACACCACCGGCCACTACAGCATCTTCATGAAGGTGATGACCCGCTCCATCGACGAGTTGCAGACGGTACTGATCCACAAGATCCAGACCATCGACGAGATCCAGTCCACCGAGACGCTGATTTCGCTGCAAAACCCGATCCTGCGGGATGTGAAGCCTTGAGTCGGGTGGTCTGAGGGGGCGTAGAGACCCCTCTCCCGTGATAGACCCTGTTCGCGCAGCAGAATTCGACCCTGCGGGAGATGACACCCTGAACGGTGGATCAGGGTTCGATATAGGGGATGCCGTATTTGTCGTAGAGGGCTTTGAGCCGGCCGTCCCGCTTCATGTGCAGCAGTTCGGCATCATAGGCGGCCATCAGGGCCGGGGTGTCGGCATCGGCCCGGGAACGGGTCCAGACATTGAAGTAGGGGCTGGTCTTGAGGGGTTTTGGCAGGTAGTCGAGCTTGCCTTCCAGTCCCTCTTCTCTTATTTGGGTGAAGGCGGTGACCAGGGACATGGGCACCACGTCGATGCGACCGGCGATGAGTTTGCGCAGTTGCAGCTGGTTGATGGGGATCTCCTGGAAGTGATAGCTCGGGTCTGTCATGGCTGCCGCGAGCTCGGGGGTATAGGAGAAGTCCCGGGTGACACCGATACGCCAGGGTTTGAGATTCGTCAGATGGTCATAATGGATCCGGCCCGCGGACTCCTTGCGTATGAAGAAGTGCCAGCTATGGAGCATATGGGCCTGTTTGGGGTAGAGCAGATAGGCCTCCCGCTCCGGTTTGTAGGAGTGGGTCAGCAGCAGGTCATAGAAGCCGCTTTCGGCATTGCGGGTGAGCCTGGCCCCCGAATCGATGAGCTCAATCCTGATGGGGGTATGGAGCGTGCCGAAGATGGCGGTGACGAGATCAACGTCCAGCCCGCGAGGGTGTCCCTGTGCATCCAGCCACTTGAGAGGGGGCTCCAGGATGCCACCAATGACCAGCTCCCTGGCTGACAGCCAGCAGGGCAGCAGCAAGCAGAATACGAGCAAGCGTCGCACGTTACATCTCCTGAGCACTCGGGACGGGGTCGCATCCGGCAGGGACTGTGACCGGCACCTATCTAACTAGAGACGACCACGGATGGCAAACCCTGAAATGGGGAGGGGACAAACGAACGGTGCCGGTGGGAGGGGGGCGGGCTGCCTCGACAGGCCGCCCCGTGGCAGAGTCGGGTGGGGTGGACCAGCCACTCGCCGGCTGTGGACGGGAGGGGGGTCGGCATGACACGTGTGCGAGGTGGCCTGCCTCAGGTTGCCTGACACTGTTTCATCTGGGTGTTGAGGGCCTGCATCACCTGACGACGGCTGATGATGCCCGTCACCTTGCCTCCCTCCATCACTGGATAGACCTTGGGTCTGGCCCCGGCCATCTGGCGGGCGAGATCCACGATGTTGTCATCGGGAGAGACGAACAGCGGGGCCCGGCTCATCATATCTTCGACCAGAGTACGGGTGTCGCAGTGATAGCTGCCCGTGAGCAGGGCGGGAATGCAATCCTGCTCGGAGAGAAATCCGACGAGGTGCTGATGGTCATCCAGTACCGGCAGGCCCCCCAGGTTTGCCCGATGGAGTCTGTCCAGCGCCTCGGCCAGACCGAGGCCGGGGTGCAGTGAGTGGGTCAATGGCTGCATATGATCGCGAATTTGTAGCATGATGGTGGCTCCATGGGGGTCGATGGGGCCACTATGCCCGGTGACCGTGACAGGGGGCCAATGGGTTTTGCCTCGGACATCGATAGGTCATGGCCGATGAATGGGCCCTCCGTGCGATCCTGCATGGATCGGGGAGGGCGACAACCACAAGGAGAGGGTATGCGTGCATTGGTAACGGGCTGTGGCCGTCGCCTGGGATTCTATCTGTGCGAGCAGCTGGTGGCCGCTGGCTGGCAGGTGACGGGCAGCTATCGCAGCGAACGGCCCGAGCTGGATCGTCTGCGAGACGTGGGCGTCGAGCTGGTACAGGCGGACTTCACCCGGGAAGAGGAGGTGGGCGCCGTGGTGACGGCGCTGGCGGCCCATGAGGATCTTGCCCTGATCATCCACAATGCCTCCGCCTTCGAGCCCCAGGCGGCGGATCCTGCGGTGCAGCTGGCCCAGTTTGATCAGTTCTACCGGGTACACATGGCGGCTCCCTTCCAGCTCAACCGGGCGCTGGCCCCCGCCCTTGCCCGCCAGCCCAACGGGGGCATCATCCACATCACCGATATCTACATCCATGCCCCGGCGCCCCAGTTTGCCGCCTACGTGGCCACCAAGGCGGGAGCCCATTCCCTGGCCATGAGCTTTGCCCGCGAACTGGCACCCGCCGTGCGGGTCAACACCATAGAGCCTGGCCCCATCCTGTTTCTCGACGAGCACGGGGATGACTGGCGCCAGCAGGTGCTGGCGAAGACGCCGCTGGCGCGGGAAGGGGGTCTGGAGCCCATCTGGCAGGCGGTACAGATGCTGATGAAGAACGACTACATGACCGGGGCCAGCATCCGGGTGGACGGGGGGCGCGCCCTCGCCGTCATCTAGGGCAAGGCGGGCCGCCATGACATGAGGCGCCTTTGGGTGCCTCATGTGTGTGAACGGCTCAAGGGTGCCGGATGGCGGCGTGCCGGGAAGGGGGGCCGGGGTGGCCGTTGCCGGGAAGCAGGGCCTCGTCTTGCTGGCAGAGATGGATGGGGGCCTGGCCGATGCGCTGCTTCGCAAACACCTTGCTGCCCGGCAGGCCGAGGGTCACCTTGCCGGAGTCCACACTGCCGCCCTGATACATCTCCGCCAGCAGATCCCCCAGGTAGGCATCCACCCCGGCCTCGGCGAAGTCATCCCGTTCGCCGCAGGCCAGTATGTCGATGTCCAGTGGCCTGTCCGCCACCTTGCACAGGGGGTGGCTGCGATCCCGGCCATGAGCCAGCTCCATGGTGACAAACTCGGCCTTGAGCTGGACGGGGGAGAGGTCGCTCTGGACGACGAACAGGCAGTTGAGGAAGTCGTGGCGTGAATGCATGCCCACGGGCTTGGTCTGGATGACGGAACTCAGGTGAAGGCGACCAAAGCGGGCCAGCAATTCGGCGACGGCCTGACTGACGTGCAGGGAGGGGTCGAGATTGGATCCAATGCTACAGAGGTAAAACATGCTTTCCATTCCTTGGGTTGGGCTCGTCTGAAATATATACGCAGCTCACGGTTATGGGATTCACTATGAATTAACATGTCGTTATCTGTTGTGATCCAACGCTGATTGGCAGAAAGGAGGTTTGCATGAGCGTAGAAATGAAATGGGCACTGTTGGCCGCGTCAGGGGCCCTTGCCATGATCATTGTCATCTGTGTGGCGTCCGTCGGCCTGGCGTGAATCCGGCCTCGGTGAGCAATCAAACCGGCTTTATGGCCGGTTTTGCTTTTTGGGGCAGTGCGGATATGCTGGCTCCCCCATGACGAATCGAGACCGCAGAAGATGACCAAGGTTCGGCCCCGCTCCCTGCTCCAGGTAGTACTGATGGGCTTCGTGCTGGTGCTGATGCCCCTGGGGGGCATGATCTGGCACGACAGTCAGGCTCTCTCCCACCTGGGCCAGCTCACCAGCGACGAGATGGAACGTGCGGTGCGGGACACTCGCCGGGCGACGCTGCTATCCACCCAGGCCATCGATCTGGAGCGCGCCCTGCGCCGCTATGCGGTCCTGGGTGATGACCGCATCCTGGCCAGTTATCGGCAGCAGCTGGTGCGCTACCGGGAACTGCTCGCGACCCATCAGGACTCCATTCCGGATGCCGAGGTCTACGGAGATCTCGAGGCGACGCTGGTCTGGCTCGACGGCCTGCAGGATCTGCGCAAGGCCAGGCAGGAGGCGACCAGCCCCCGTTTCACCGACTTCAACGAACTGAACCAGCAACTGGAAGTGGTCACCCGCAGCCAGGTGGATGATCACGTGACCCGCATGCGGGGCGCCATCGTGGAGCTGAAACAGCAGATCTGGTGGGTCAGCGGCTTCGTGGTCGGGCTCAGCCTGCTGCTGGTGTTGCTCTTTACCTACCTCATCATCCACCCGGTACGTCAGATTGAGTCGCGGATCCTGAGTCTGGGCGCAGGTGTCGAGCCGGATCAGCGCCCGGTGGATGGCCCGGCCGAACTGGTGCTGCTGGGGGAGCGAATCAGCTGGCTGCACGACAAGCTCAAGGAGCTGGAACAGCAGAAATACCAGTTCCTGCGCCACGTATCCCACGAGCTGAAAACCCCCCTTGCCGTGCTGCGGGAGGGGGCTGATCTGCTCTCGGAGCAGCTGGTGGGGCCCCTCAACGGGGATCAGCAGGAGATCTGCCAGATGCTGGAGGAGAACAGCCGCCGTCTGCAGACCCTGATCGAGCGGCTGCTCGACTTCAATCGCCTCAGCCAGCAGGAGGTGTTCACCCTGTCCGAGGTGCCCCTGGCGCCCTTGTTGTCAGACTTGTCCGAAGAGTACCGGCTCGCGCTGGAATCCAAGCAAATCAGTGTACACTTGCCGCCCGAGCCCATCAGCCTGCGGGCAGAGCCCTACCGCCTGCGACTCATCCTCGACAATCTCTTTTCCAACGCGGTCAGCTATGGCGCCAGGGGCGGACAGATCTGGATCCGCGCCGGGGCGGGAGCGGGCGGCGGCTGGCTGGAGGTGGCTAACGAAGGGCCTGTCATCCCGCCAGACGAGCGGGAGCGCATCTTCGAGCCCTTTGAACAGGGCAGCATAGTGCGCCAGGGATTGCTGAAAGGCTCCGGCATGGGCCTCTCCATTGCCCGTGAGTCTGCCATGAGCCTGGGCGGCGAGCTCAGGCTGATCGAGGATGCCCAGGCGGATGTCTGTTTCCGGCTGGATTTGAACGTGCGCCCGAGCTGACGGGCGTGGCGGCGACCCCGCAGGTGCGGGTGGCGCCTTGACACCGAATATTGAGAGGAGCGGGCAGGTGCCTGTTCCCCACCAGGATCTGAAGTGACATTCAAGATGAAACGATTTGTGATTCCCGTATTGATGATAGGCCTGCTCGCTGGCTGTTCCCTGCTGCCTTCTACCAGCCTCACCGAGCCTTCCCAGGAGGCGATCGCCAGGCGGATGGAGTTTGCCAACAAGGAGATGCAGGTGCGCCTGCAATACTCGGACTGGCTGCTGGCCAGCCATCCCCAGCAGCGGATGCAGGAGCGCCAGCGACTGGCCGGCGCCACCGACCTCGAGAGCCGGGTCAGCCTGGCCATGGTCAACACCCACCCGTCCGAATCGGTGGCCAGCCGCCGGGCCGGGCTGGATCAGCTGAAGGCTCTGTTGCCGGAGCTCGGTCTCGATGCCCAGGCCTTCCTGCGCAGCTGGATCGCCCTCGGGGAGGAGCTGCTGGTGCGAGACAGCCGCCGCGACGATCAGAGTCAGGAGGTGAAGCGTCTGCGCCAGCAGATAGAGCAGCTCTCCGCCATCGACGAGCAGCTCAACCAGCGTAAGCTCAATGGGGGAGGTCAGCCATGACAGCTCCGGACAGCGCCGCAATGATCGCGTTTTTCGCCAAGAGGAGGTGAGAGCATGAGCCGTATTCTGCTGGTGGACGATGATGCCAGCCTGCTCAAGCTGATGAGCATGCGCCTGCGCAGCCAGGGTTACGAGGTGGATACCGCCGACAGCGCCGAAGGAGCGCTGGACAGGCTGCGCCAGCAGCGGGCCGACCTGGTGCTGAGCGATCTGCGCATGGGGGGCATGGATGGGCTGGCGCTGTTCGAGCGGATCCAGTCCCAGTGGCTCGGCATGCCGGTGATCATCATGACCGCCCACGGCACCATTCCCGACGCCATCCAGGCGACCCGCTCCGGGGTATTCAGCTTCCTCACCAAGCCCATCGACAAGGACGAGCTGCTGGTCACCATAGAACATGCTCTCAGCCTGACCCGTCCGAAACAGCAGCAGGAGTGGCAGTCCCTCATCCAGACCCGCAACCCGCAGATGGAGCAGTTGCTGATCCAGGCGAGCAGCATCGCCACCATGGACGTGCCCGTGCTGATCCTGGGCCCCTCCGGCGCCGGCAAGGGGGTGATGACCCAGGCGCTGCACCAGGCCAGCCACCGCCGTGACAAGCCGCTGCATACCATCAACTGTGCGGCTCTGCCCTGGCCCGCGCTGGACTTGCAGCTGTTTGGCGAGGATGGCCAGTCCGGCCTGTTTGCCGAGGCCAAAGGCGGCACCCTCTTCCTCGACGAGATAGGGGATCTGTCGGAGTCACTCCAAGCCAAGTTGCTCCAGGTGCTGGCGGAGTATGGTCAGGGCACCCCCGAGGTGCGGGTCATCAGCTCCAGCCATCAGGATCTGGTGACCGCCATGGAAAAGGGGCGTTTTCGCGAGGATCTCTTCTACCGCCTCAACGTGGCCAACATCACTCTGCCGCCTCTGAGCGCCCGCAGCGAGGACATCCCCCTGCTGGCCCGTCAGGCGCTGGACGATTACCGCAACCGTCACCCCGATTGCGCCGCCCTCGGCTTCTCGCCGGAGGCGCTGGCCCTGCTGGCCGCCGCGGCCTGGCCGGGCAACGTGCGCCAGCTCTGCGGGGTGGTGGAGCAGCTCGCCAGCCTCTGCTGCAGCCCGGTGATAGGCGCGGCGATGGTGGAGTCGGCCCTGAGTGGCGGCGGTGGCGGCATTCCCTCGTTCAACGAGGCGCGGGCCGAGTTCGAGAAGGAGTATCTGATCCGGCTGCTGCGCACCACGGAGGGGAACGTGACCCTGGCGGCCAACATGGCGGGGAGAAACCGCACCGACTTCTACAAGCTATTGAATCGGCACGGCATCGAGGCGGCAAATTTCAAGTCGAAGGGATAAATGACAGAGGGGCGGCCCGTCGATGACGGGCCGCCCCTCTGGTTTCCGACCGAATCGGTTACCTTGCCAGGCTCAGGCTCAGGCTTATGCCGGGTCGCTGACGCCGCCGGTGGAGAGGGTCTTCTGGGAGAGCCAGAGGCCGCTCGCCTTCATCAGATAGCCAAACAGGGCGCCGATGATGAGGGAGGGCAGAATGAGCCGCCACTCGCCTGCGGCGCCGAAGGTGGCACAGCACCCGGCGAAGGTGCCGGGAATGTAGGCGAGCCACTGCTGCCTGGCCTGCACGCACATCAGGGTGGCCACCACCCCTGTCATCAGATAACCCGCCATGCCGGCCCCCCACCAGGTCTCCCCGTGGATCAGCAGGAGTGCCCACAGCATGCCGGTGGTGTTGCACAGCAGGGTCTGCAACAGCGCCTTGTAACCGCCACTCGAGGCGAAGTAGCTGGTGCAGCCGAGGAAGCCGACCCAGGAGATGAGACCGAGTGCGGCGGCCAGTCCACCCCAGACGGCGGAGAGGATCCCGGTCGTGATGGCGATGGCGAACAGTGGGCTCATGGCGTGACTCTCAGTGGTTGAATCCGGAAAAGGAGGCAGCCTACTCCGCGGTAGAGCGGCAGCAAGCGGGGGCCGGATTGTGTGTGATCCCGATCACTTTTTGCAACTCTGGAATACGCTTGCGCTCGCGAAAAAAATTCATTGGAGGCGCCGCAGACCTTGTTCCATAGTTAGAGGCCCTGTCCTGCTCATGGAGTGAGTCTGATGGTGCCAAACGTGATCGTTCCTTTGCTGGTGTTCGTAGTGCTCTTCCTGGCTGGTACCATGGCCAAGGCACTGCCCCTTAACCAACTCATGTAATTCTGTGTGAAATAAAACTCGGCCGGGGCGGGTCTTATGGTTGTCAACCTCATCGTCCCGGGAGTTTTTTCATGTTGATCAAGCGCCGTACTTCTCATCACCCCACCGAGCAGGATGTCACGCCGGAAACCGTCTATCAGGATCGTCGCCGCATCCTGAAAGGGCTGGGCCTGGGCGTCGGTGCCGCCACCCTGGCGTTTCCGGTGAAGGCCAGCCTGCTGGATCTCTTCGCATCGGACAAGCCGGCCCCCGTGGTCCCCACCAGACCCCTCGACATCCGTGCCGCGACCCGGCCAGAGGGATTGATCCTCACCCCGGAGGAGAAGGCCACCACCCACAACAATTTCTACGAGCTGGGGACCGACAAGGGGGATCCGGCCCGCAACGGCCATTACCTCAAGCCTGAGCCCTGGACCCTGAAGGTGGAAGGGGAGGTAGCCAAACCCTTCACCCTGGATGTGTGGGATCTCATCAACAAGAGCACGCTGGAGGAGCGCATCTATCGGCTGCGCTGCGTGGAGGCCTGGTCCATGGTGCTGCCCTGGAGCGGCATTGCGCTGGCGGATCTGATCCGCCGTGCCGAGCCCACCAGTCGCGCCAAGTTTGTGGCCTTCGAGACGCTCTATGATCCGGAACAGTTGCCGGGGCAGGCCTCCCGTGCTCTGGGGGGCGGCATCGATTATCCCTATGTGGAGGGCTTGCGCCTCGACGAGGCCATGCACCCCCTCTCCTTCCTTGCCATGGGGCTCTATGGCAAAACCCTGCCCGCCCAGAACGGGGCTCCCATCCGGCTGGTGGTGCCCTGGAAGTACGGCTTCAAGAGCATCAAGAGCATCGTCTCCATCCGCCTGGTGGAGGAGATGCCCCCCACCACCTGGAACCTGCTGGCCCCCAACGAATATGGCTTCTACGCCAACGTCAACCCGAGCGTGGATCACCCGCGCTGGAGCCAGGCGAGCGAGCGTTTCATCGGCGAGGGGGGCATCTTCGGGGCCAAGCGCCAGCCGACCCTGATGTTCAATGGCTACGGCGACGAGGTGGCGTCCCTCTATCAGGGGATGGATCTGCGTAAATGGTATTGAGACTGACGCTCTGCCCGACTGATCTCTTGCCCCCTTCTCCCCTGGTGGGAGAGGGGATGAGAAGCGGGAAAAACATGACGGGAACTGCAATATGATGCCGAGACTGAAAACAGCCCATGTCAACGGCTTGCGGGCGCTGGTGCACCTTGGTTCGCTCGGCTTTCTACTCTGGCTGGGCTATGCCGTGCCAGCCGGGCTGCTGGGGGGGGATCCGGTCCAGGGGCTGACCCATTACCTTGGCAAGGGGGCCCTTCACCTGCTGTTGCTGACCCTGCTGGTGTCGCCGCTCGCCAAGCGCTGGCGCCAGGGGCAGCTCATCAAGTTGCGCCGCCCCCTCGGGCTCTGGTGCGCCGCCTGGGCGTCCCTGCACTTCATGGTCTGGCTGGGGCTGGATCTGCAGTTCGACTGGGGACTGATTGGCGGCGAGCTGGTGAAGCGCAGCTACATAGTGGTGGGCATGGTGGCGCTGCTGCTGCTGCTGGCGCTGAGTATCACCTCGATCCCGGCCCTGTTGCGGCGCATGGGGCCTGCCTGGCAGAAGCTGCACAACTGGATCTACGGGGTGGCTCTGCTGGTGCCGGTACACTACTGGTGGTCGGTCAAGAGCGGGTGGCAGGAGCCCCTCATCTATCTGGTGCTGGCCTGCGCCCTGCTGTGGCCCCGTCAGGAAAAGCTGCTGCGCCCCTGGCGCAGGCGAGCACAAGTGGCCGGGAGGGGGGCGGCGCAACAGCCGTCACGCCCATAGCAAAAGAGGCCTATTCGGCCTCTTTTTTGGTGATCTCGCCGGTGTTGGCATCGACCTGCAACTGGACGCGCTGATCGTCGGCATTCAGGGTATCGACCTCGAATTTGTCCCCTTCCAGCTCCACTTCCCGAATGTCGTGATACCCTTGTGCCAGCAACAACTTGACCAGTCCGGCCATGTCGAGACGTGTCTGCGCCGCCCAGCCAAAGGTGGAAAAGAGGCACAAGATCAGCAGGATACTGCGTGGGATCATATTCATTCCGGATTCATGGCTGGCACACTATAAACGGCATTATGTTAGGTTTTGAGAGATGAATCACCCATGAATAGCGCGCTGCCCCTGCTTGGATTGCTGCTGCCGATGCTGGTTCAGGCGGCCCAGCCGAACGAGGCCTTGCTGCAACAGGCGGTCAGCGAGGGGCGGGTCCGCCCTTTTCATGAGTTGATGGAGGTGGCCTCCCGCCTGCCGGTGCGCGTGCTGCGCGTCGATCTGGGTGAGGAGGATGGCGTCTGGCTCTACGAGCTCAGGCTCATCGACGAGGAGAACAGCGTCATCAAGGTGGGCTATCGGGCTGACAATCTGGAGATGGTGTGGCTCAAGGGTCACCATCTGGAGCGCCTGTTCGCTCCGCGCCCGCCCCCGGAAGAGGAGTAACGGCGTGAGTCCGCGAACCTACCGTCATCCGGTTCGTCCCCCCAACCGTTGCCGGTGCCGGCACAACCCTGTTTTGGATACCCATGTATGCGCATTCTGATAGTTGAAGATGAAAAGATCCTCGCGGGCCAGCTGGCGGAACAGCTGCGTTTGTCCGGTTTCGTCACCGATCTCTGCCACGATGGCAACGAGGCGGGCTTTCTCGGCGAGACCGAACCCTATGACGCCATCATCTTGGATCTCGGCCTGCCCGGTCGCGACGGCCTGAGCGTACTGAAGGAGTGGCGCAGCAAGGGGATGGACACCCCGGTGCTGGTGCTGACCGCCCGTGGCCAGTTGCACGAGAAGATTGAAGGGCTCAACGCCGGGGCGGACGACTACCTCACCAAGCCCTTCCAGGTGGCGGAGCTGGTGGCGAGGGTGCAGGCGCTGGTGCGCCGGGCGGCGGGGAACGCCAGCTCCATCCTCGAGATCGGTGGCGTGCGTCTCGACATGGCGGCTTCCCAGGTATGGTACGAAGGAACCCCCATCAAGCTCACCGCCCACGAGTTCCGGGTGCTGGGCTACCTGATGCAGCACAGGGGCAAGGTGGTGTCCCGCAGCGAGCTGATCGACCACATCTATGCCCAGGATTTCGATCGCGACTCCAACACCGTGGAGGTGTTCATCGGCCGCATTCGCAAGAAAACCCACGCCGATCTCATCGAGACGGTGCGCGGCCTCGGCTACCGGATCAACGAATGACGCGACCGCAACCGATGGCGGGGTGGGTTGAATGAGGCTGGTTCGCACCCTGCGAGGTCGGCTGGTGGTGATCGCCATGGTCTGGTGCGGTCTCTTCCTGTTCGCCACCGGCTTCAGCCTGCAGACCATGATGCGCAACTACTGGCAGGAGGCGGAGGCCGATGGCTTGCGCCTGCAGCTCTACGATCTGCTCTCCCGCCTCGAGATCCAGCCGGACGGCATGCCGGTGGTCACCGAGCCCATGGCCGACCCCCGTTATCGCCAGCCTTACTCCGGCTACTACTGGCAGCTGGAGCTGGGGGAGACGGTGGTCAGTCGCTCCCGCTCCCTGTGGGATGCCCATCTGAGCGCCCACGGCCTGAAGTCGGCCTTCGGCGATCCGGATCTCTTCGTCGGCAAGGGGCCCAACAAGGAGCCTCTGCTCATCATGACCCGTACCGTGCTGCTGCCGGGGTCTGATCGGGTCTTCACCCTGGTGATGGCCAAGGACAGCAGCGCCCTGACCCAGACCCTGAAGAAGACCCGCATCAGCCTGTTCCTCGGCCTCGGCTTCGCCGCCACCGGCCTGGTGCTCGGCTTCATGTTCCAGATCCTCTACGGCCTGCGCCCGCTGCACCTGCTGCGTCGCGAGCTGAGCCGCGTCCATCAGGGTCATCAGGAGGGGTTCCGGCTGCGCTACCCCCTGGAGATCCAGCCGCTGGTGGAGGACATCAACCGCCTGCTGCACCACTATGGCGAGCTGCTGCAACGAGCCCGTTCCCACACCGGCAACCTGGCCCACGCCCTCAAGACGCCGCTCAGCATCATGCGCAACCAGGTGACCCAGTTGCCGCCTGAGGATCAGGCCGCCCTCGGCGAGCAGCTCGACCAGATCCAGCGCCACATCGACTACCACCTCGGCAAGGCGCGGGTGACCGGCGCCGCCAAGATCCTCGGGGTGTCGACCCCGGTGCGGGCCCGGGTGGAGTACATCTGCCGCGCCTTCTCCCGCCTCTATCCCGGCAAGACGGTGGACTTGCAGGTGCCGGTCAATCTGGCGGTCGGGGTGGAGGAGCAGGACTTCGACGAGATGGTGGGCAACCTGCTGGAGAACGCCTTCAAGTGGTCCGCCAGCGAGCTGCGCATCTCCAGCGCCGAGCTGGGGGGCTGGATCACCCTGCGCATCGAGGACGACGGTCCCGGCATGAGTGAAGATCAGATCGCCAAGGCGGTGCTGCGGGGGGTGCGCCTCGACGAGAAGGTGCCGGGCTCGGGCCTTGGCCTCAACATCGTTTCGGATCTCGCGGAAGCCTATCGCGGCAGCCTCATCATGGGACGGGCCGAGCTGGGGGGGCTCGCCGCTTCCCTCTCCCTGCCCAAGGTGGCCAGGGTCGAGTGACGGGGCGCCCCTTTTGTGCCGCCGTGCTGGCAAGGGTGCGGCACCCGGCATAAGATACGTCTCTTGTTTCAGGTGTAGGAAGGGTAGCAATGACTGACGATCCTTGGGCTTTGTGCCATCTCGATGATTCGTTCGATGCCTCGGTGCTGGGCACCAAGGGGGCCCAGATCCAGTGGTTCGAGGACAGGGATGCCCTGATCCAGTTCCTGCTGGAGGACTTTGTCGACCTGCTGGCCGACGTGGGCGAGCTGGACGAGGATCAGACCGAGAGCGCCCGCGAGCGCTTCACCCTGCTGGTGGAGCAGAGCCTGGATGATCGCACCCTGATGGATGCCATCAACGATCTCGCCTCCGGCCTGCGCCGCATTGCCTGGCTGGGGCCCCTCTCCGAACTGGCGGAGTTGAGCGACGACTTCGCAAGCGGGCTGCGTGCCTTCTTCTGGAGCCAGTATGACGGTGACGAGGATGACCCCGAGGCCTGGGTGCCGGAAGATCTCTGGCCCCAGCTGGTGGAGTGTGCCGAAGAGTACATGGTGGAAGGAGACTTCTGAGCCACCTTGTCCCCACTCTGGCTGCAAGGCGGGTGGAGTATGCGGAAGAGTATATGGTTGAGGGTGACTTGTGATTCTGAGCCACACCACAAACTGCGATAAGAAAACGGCGCCTTGATGGCGCCGTTTTTGTTGCTCAGTCCTCTACTCAGCCGTTGGCCGGTACCTCGTGCGCCGTGTTGGCGAGCACTGGCCCGATATACTTCTCTATCTGCAATTGGGCCATGTGGCCGCAGTTGCCCTGGGCCAGACTGGACGAGCCCTCGTCGAAGGTGAGGCAGTTGACGTTGCCGTTCTTGCAGATGCTGCCCGCTTCGCCCGGCTTGGCCGGGTCATACCAGGCCCCTTCACACACCCGCACTACCCCGGGCCGGATATCGGCGGAGATCAGGGCCCCCACCAGGATCTGGCCGCGCTCGTTGAAGGCCCGCACCAGATCGCCATCCTGGATGCCACGGGCCTTGGCGTCGTCCGGATGGATCAGGATCGCTTCGCGGTCGGCGATGGCGAACTTGTCCCGCAGCGGGGTGTTGTCGAGCTGGGAGTGCAGCCGCTGGGTCGGGTGGGAGGTGTTGAGCGACAGCGGATAGCGCGCTGCCGTCTCGCTCTTCACCCACTCCTTGGGCTCATACCACTTGGGATGACCGGCGCAGTCGGCATAACCCATCCCCGCCACCGTGTTGGAGAAGATCTCGATCTTGCCGGACGGAGTACCGAGCGGGTTGAGCAGCGGGTTCTCGCGAAAGTCGGCGTGACGGATCCACTGGCGGCTGGCCTCCGGGATCGGGAAGCGGATGTAGTTGTTGGCCTCCCAGAACATGTTGAACGGCGGCAGCGCCACCCGGGCACCGCGAGCCTGGGCCGCCATGCCGTCGTACATCTGCTTGAGCCAAAGCATCTCGTCCTTCCCTTCGGTGTACTGCTCCTGCACGCCCAGCTTGGCGGCGATGGCGCTGAAGATGTCGAAGTCGTTGCGGGACTCATGCTGGGGGGGGACGCACTGGTGCATGGGGAAGACATAGCGCTGGGAGTAGTCGCCCCCCATCTCCAGGTCGTTGCGCTCGTAGCTGGTGGTGGCCGGCAGGACGATGTCGGCGTGCTTGGCAGTCGCCGTCCAGTAGGGCTCGTTGACGATCACGGTCTGGGGTTTGCGCCAGGCCTGCAGCAGGTTGTTGGTGTCCTGATGGTGGTGGAAGGGGTTGCCGCCCGCCACGTAGACCAGCTTGATGTCCGGATAGGTCACCTTGCGGCCGTTGAAGTCGATGGTCTTGCCCGGGTTGGCGAGGCAGTCGGCGATGCGGGCCACCGGGATGGGGGCCGGGCTGTTCTTCGGTGCGCTGCCAGCGGAGATGCCCGCCAGAATGCCGCCCTTGGCGGTGGGGCTGCCACCGGAGGAGTAGTGGTAACTGAAGCCGTAGCCGCCCCCCGGCAGGCCGATCTGGCCCAGCATGGAGGCCAGAGTGACCAGCATCCAGTTGGGCTGCTCCCCGTGGTGCTGACGCTGCATGCCCCAGCCCGCCATGATCATGGTGCGCTTGGCGGCCATGTCGAGGGCCAGCTGGCGAATCACCTTGGCCTCGACGCCGCAGATGGCGCTCGCCCACTCGGCGCTCTTGGGCTGACCGTCATCCTTGCCGAGCAGGTAGGCGAGGAAGGTGTCGAAGCCGACGGTGTAGCGATCGAGGAAGGCCTGATCGTGCTTCTTCTCGCTGTAGAGGGTGTGAGCGACACCCAACATCATGGCCACGTCGGTATAGGCGTTCGGGGCAATCCACTCGGCATTGGCCTGCTTGGCGGTCTCGTTGTAGACGGGGTCGATGCTGATGACCCGGGTGCCTTTCTCTTTCAGCGCCTTGAAGCCGGCCTGCCCCTCGTGATCCGGCATGTTCCAGCTGTTCTTCAGGGTCACCTGGGCGTTGACCCCCCAGAGCACCACCAGTTCGGCGTGCTCCACCACGTTGGGCCAGGCGGTCTGCTGCTCGTACACCTCGATGGAGCCCATCACGTGGGACATGATCACCTGGGCCGCGCCGGTGGAGTAGTCACCGGCATAACCGGTGAAGCCGCCCGAGAGGTTCATCAGGCGGTGCAGCAGGGTGCGGCTGTTGTGGAACATGCCCACGCTCTTCCAGCCGTAGGATCCGGCGTGGATCGCCTGCGGGCCGAAATCAGACTGGACGCGCTGGATCTCGCCGGCCACCAGTTCGGTGGCCTTCTCCCAGCTCACCCGTACCCACTCGTCGGCTCCGCGCAGCTCCGGTCTGGCACCCGGGCCGTGCTCCAGCCAGCTCTTGCGCACCATGGGGTACTTGATGCGGTTCTTGGCGTGTACCTGGAACGGCGCCATGTCGATGAGGTCATTCGGCGCTGGGTCATCGGCCACCGGCTGGACCCGCACCATGCGGCCCTCGGAGACGATGGCCTCGAAGGCCCCCCAGTGGGCGCCGGTCAGGATGCCTTTCTGGGCGGGCACCAGGGTGGGGAACTGCTCAAGGGCCGTGCTGACGGCCTTGGCCAGGGCGCTTTTCGGGAAGAGACCAGCCAGCAGGGGCAGGGCGGCACAGGCCCCCAGCCCCTTGAGCAGAGTACGGCGGGAGAGGTTGGTCTGTTGGTCATTGAAAAAAGTCATGGGAGAGTCCTCTGTTCCTGCCTTAATGGGCCGCGCTCATGTCGCTGGCGTGTTTCTGCACGTATTGGGTGAGCATGCGCGCCTGCTCCGGGGTGAGGGAGGTACGGGACTCCATCCCCTTGATGACGCCGATCCACTGGTTGGCGTTGAAGTGATCCAGCGCGGTGAGGCCGTGACAGCCGGTGCAGTTGTTGGACATCAGGGTGGAGGCGTATTGCCACAGCTTGCCCTGGTCGCCGATGAGCTGGCTCTGGTCGACCCAGGCGGTCAGGCTGACCTGATGCCAGGTGAGGTTGGTGGCGCTGTCGGTCTCGCTCTTGCCGGTCACGAGGGCTTTTCTGGCGGCTTCGCCGACCAGCACGCTCAGGATCCGTTTGCCGGGGGCGGCGTAGAACACCTCGCTCACCCCGTCCTGCTGCCAGCCGTCGATGCGCACCTGGGCGCGGCCGTTGTCGTTGGCCAGCACTTCCACCTGGGTGGAGGGCATCAGGGTGCCTTCATCAGTCTTGGCGCCGGCATCCAGATAGAGCGGGGTGGTGGCGATGGCATAGCGGGTGGTGACGGTGGCCGGGGTCTGGGCGGCGGCTTGCGCCAGCTCGCTGGCACCGGCGGCAGCCAGGCCGCTCATGTCCGGCATGATGTGGGCAACGCCGCGGTGGCAGTCGATGCAGGTCTGACCCTCCTTGATGGCGACCGGGTGCTCGGCGCGGGCATTGGGGCGCTGGGCCAGGATGTCCATGGCGGCGTAGCTGTGGCAGCTGCGACAGGTGGCGGAGTCATTGGCCTTGAGCTGATCCCACACGGTCTGGGCCATGCGCAGCTTGTGGGCCTCGTATTTTTCCGGGGTGTCGAGGGTGCCGATCGCCTCGTGATAGATGTCTTTCACGGCGCGGATCTTGGTCCAGAGATAGGCGGCGGGTTCACTGGGGATGTGGCAGTCGGCGCACTCGGCGCGGATCCCCTTCACGTTCTGGAAGTGGACACTGCCCTGATATTCGGCGAGGGGGGTCTGCATGGAGTGGCAGGAGACGCAGAACTCGGTGGAGCTGGTCTTGTGCAGCACGGTGACGGTGACGCCCAGTGCAGCGACCCCCAGCAGGGCCCCGAGCAGCAGAAGCCAGAACCAGGTCTTTCTCAACAGTTTTCCAAGCATGGTGACGGTGTCCTTCGAATTCGGGTATTACCAATATAGTAGTAGTCCCAAGATTCGATGGCTTGACCTCGGTCATGATTTTTATTTCGACATATGAGAGGTTTTTGGTTTTGTTTTTTGTTTGGACATGCTTTTTTGAATTTTAATCGCACTTTTACCCTTCAACGGGAGCGGGATGTCCTGTGATGGGGGCGATGCCCAAGCCGGGGCGGGGAGGCCGCGCACCACCCCGGGGCTTGGGGTTTGTGGCGGGAGGATTGTATACTGTTCACATATACAGTATTCAGGTGTATCCATCATGCGACTCTTTATCGCCGAGAAACCCAGCCTTGGCCGCGCCATCGCCGATGTCCTCCCCAAACCTCACAAGAAGGGGGAGGGTTTCATCGAGACGGCGCAGGGAGACGTGGTGACCTGGTGCATCGGCCACCTGCTGGAGCAGGCCGAGCCCGATGCCTACGATGCCGCCTACAAGCAGTGGCGCATGGAATCCCTTCCCATTGTCCCGACCCAGTGGCAGCTGGTGGCCAAACCCAAGACCAAGGCCCAGCTGGCCGTCATCAAGGGGCTCATCAAGCAGGCGGACTGCGTGGTCAACGCCGGTGACCCGGACAGGGAAGGGCAACTGCTGGTGGACGAGGTGATCGACTTTCTCGGCTATCCCAAGACCAAACCGGTTCAGCGCTGCCTCATCAGCGATCTCAATCCCCCCGCCGTGCGCCGCGCCCTCGACAAGCTCAGGGACAACAAGGAGTTCGTGCCGCTGGCTGTGTCGGCGCTGGCCCGTAGCCGTGCCGACTGGCTCTATGGCATCAACATGACCCGGGCCTATACCCTGCTTGGCCGCAAGGGGGGCTGCAGCGAACTGCTGTCGGTCGGCCGGGTACAGACCCCCTTGCTCGGTCTGGTGGTGCGCCGGGATCTCGAGATCGAGGCCTTCGTTCCCAAGCCGTTCTACGAGGTGATGGCCCATCTGCTGACCCAGGGCAACGAACGTTTCACCGCCAGGTGGCTGCCATCGGAGGCCTGCCTGCCCTGGCAGGATGAGGAGGGCCGGGTGCTCAACCGGGCGCTGGCCGCCAAGGTGGTGGAGCGGATCCAGGGGCAACCCGCCCAGGTGGAGGCGGTGGAGGAGCAGGCGCGCAGGCAGGCGGCGCCGCTCCCCTACAACCTCTCCTGCCTGCAGATCGACGCGGCCAAGCGCTTTGGCATGGATGCCAAGCGGGTGCTGGATATCTGCCAGAGCCTCTACGAGCGGCACAAGCTCATCACCTATCCCAGATCCGACAGCCGCCATCTGCCGAGCGAGCACTTCAACCGGGCCGGCCAAGTGCGGGAGGCCATCGCCAGCACGGCCCCTGCGCTGGCCAGGGCGGTCGCCGAAGCGGATGGCAGGATCCGCAGCAAGGCGTGGAACGACAGCAAGGTGGATGCCCACCACGCCATCATTCCCACCGAGAAGAGGGGGAACGAGGGGAGCTTGGGGGCCGACGAGGCGAAGCTGTACGGCCTGATTGCCCGCCAGTATCTGCTGCAGTTCTACCCGCCGTTCGAGTACAACGACAGCAAGGTGTTGCTGCGCATCGCCGGAGGGCTGTTCCAGGCCAAGGCGCGCCGCATCCTCAAGGCGGGCTGGAAGGCGCTGCTCGGAGTGGAAGAGGATGACGAGGAGGAGGCGGGAACCCTGCCTGCCCTGAAAGAGGGGGAGGAACTGCTGTGCGAGCGGGGGGCGCTGCTGGAGAAGATGACCCAGCCCCCCAAGCCGTTTACCGATGCCACCCTGCTGGCCGCCATGACCGGCATCGCCCGTTATGTGCAGGATCCCGAGATCCGCAAGACCCTGCGGGAGACCGATGGCCTCGGCACCGAGGCGACCCGGGCCGGGATCATCGATCTGCTGTTCAAGCGCCGCTTCCTGGTGCGCCAGGGCAAGAGCATCAAGGCCACCCCGACCGGGCGAGCCCTGGTCCAGGCGCTGCCCGCGACCGCCACCACGCCGGATATGACGGCACTGTGGGAGCAGAGTCTGGGTCAGATCGCCGAACGTCACGGTAGCTACCAGCAGTTCATGGGGCCGCTCACCGAGCAGCTCAACGGCCTGATCGAGGGGGCCCGGCAGGATTCCGGCGCCAGCTTCAGCGCACTGCCCAAGGCGGCGCCCGGTGACAGCAAGCAGCGATTTGCCCGCCGCAAGCGGACTGCGTCCACCGCCGCACGCCCCCGTACGAGCACGGGCAAGAGTGCTCGTGCGGGGAAGAGCCCTGGAAAGAGCACTGGCAAGGGGACGACCAGGGGCAAGGCGGCCTGAGGCCGGCGAGCGCTGTGATCACATAAAAATAAGAAGAGGGGCCAGTGGCCCCTCTTTACATGGATGGAGCGGCTTACCCCGTGTAGACGCTTTCTTCCGGATAACGGATGCGGGTCTCCACCGGGCGGGCCAGCATGATCGCCAGGGTGAGGGGCCCCAGACGGCCGCAGATCATCACCAGCACCAGGATCAGTTTGCCCGGTTCGCTCAGAGAAGCGGTGATGCCGGTGGACAGTCCCACGGTGGCAAAGGCCGAGATGGTCTCGAACATGATCTTGTCGAATGATTGCGACTCCGTGAGCATCAGCAGGAACATCGCCATCATCAGCACCATGGTACTGACGATGATGATGGCCAGGGAGCGGGTCACTATCTGGGGTGACAGGGTGCGGCCGAAGGCGGTGACATGGGGGCGCTTGGTCAGAAACGCCCGGGTCGCCAGCAGGACGACGGCAAAGGTGGTGACCTTGATACCGCCCCCGGTCGAGGTTGCCCCGGCACCGATGAACATCAGCATCATCATGAACAGCAAGGAGGCCGGCACCATCTGGCCGATATCCACCGTGTTGAAGCCCGCCGTGCGCGCGGTGGCCGACTGGAAGAAGGCTGCCAGCCACTGGCTCCCGAAGGAGGCGTTGCCCAGGGTGCCCGGGTTGTTGTGCTCCAGCAGCCAGAACATCAGGGTCCCCAGCAGCAGCAGGGCAGGGGTCATCAGCAGCATCAGCTTGCTGTGCAGTTTCAGCTTGCGCCAGCGGCGGTTGCGCACCAGGTCGACGATGACGGTGAAGCCTACCCCCCCCAGGATCAGCAGGGCCGGTATGGTCAGGCTGATGATGGGGTCATCCCGGTAGTCCATGAGGTTGTTGGCAAACAGCGAGAAGCCGGCGTTGTTGAAAGCTGACACCGCGTGGAAGAAGCTGACGTAGAGGCCGTGGCCCCAGCCCATGTCGGGCACCCAGCGAATGGCCATGATGGCGGTGCCGATCAGCTGGGCAATCAGGGCGAACAGGACGATGCGCTTCACCAGCTGGACGATGTTGACGGATCCCTCCTGGCCCAGCGCCTCCTTGGCCAGCACCTGCTGGCGCAGCCCGACCCGCTTGCTGAACATGGCGATGAGCAGCAGTGTCATGGTCATCTGGCCGAGACCACCAATCTCCATCAATATCAACAGGATGATCTGCCCCTGCAGGGTGAAGGCGGTGCCGGTATCCACCACCCCGAGGCCGGTCACGCTGATGGCGGAGGTGGCGGTGAACAAGGCGTTGATGACGGTGACCTCACCCTTGTGGCTGGAGGGCTGGACCAGAAACAGGGTGCCAACCAGCAGTATGATGAGGAAACTGCCCAGGATGAGCTTGGCCTCGCTCCAGCGGGAGTTGTCTTCCCGATGCAGGGTGAAGGCGTAGTTGCTGCGCCAGTTGATCATAGGGTGTCGAGCCAGTGATCAATGGCGTGCTTGTTGCCGGCCAGGATCAGGATGTCACCGAGTTGCAGCTCCATCTTGCCGGTCAGGACGTTGTGGAGCACCTCGCCACGCTTGATGGCCAGCAGCTGGAAATCGCTTTGCTGCAGCAGGCGCAAGTCGGCCAGGGTGCGGGTGTTTTGCTGCAGGCCGATCACGAACTCGGTCAGCACCATGTCGTGACCCAGCTCCAGGTAGTCGAACAGCCGGTTGTCCAGCATGCTCTGGGCTACCCGGCGGCCCATGTCCCACTCCGGGTTGATCACCTTGTCCGCGCCCACCTTCTGCAAGATCTTGGCGTGGAACTTGTCGCGGGCCTTGACCCAGACCTTCTTCACGCCCGCCTCTTTCAGCACCAGCGTGGTCAGGATGCTGGTCTCCAGGTTGTCGCCGATGGCGACAAAGACGATGTCGAAATTCGCCAGGCCCAGTTCGGCGACCGTGGCCTCGTCGGTGGCATCGGCAACGATGACGTGGTTGCAGAGGGTGGCTATCTGGCGGGTCTTGCTCTCGTCGATGTCGATGGCCAGTACCTCGGCATTCTGGCGCTGCAACTCTTCGCACAAGGCGCTGCCAAACAGGCCCAGGCCGATGACGGCGAATTGATTGTTCATGCATGCTTCCTCAGCGGGATGAAGGGGTTACTCTACTCCAGAGCCCTGAGTCCGAAAAGTGTCCGGGTTTTTTGTCCCGGGGGATCTGGGGTAAACTGCGCCCTTGTCCTTGTCGGAACACACAGATGAAACTCACCCCCCACGCCTCCCTGTCGACCCTCAATACTCTGGGCCTGGACGCACACTGCCTCTGGCTGGCCGATGTGACCCGGCCGGATGATCTCGCGCAACTGCGGACCAACCCGGAGTTGGCCACCTTGCCGCGCCTGGTGCTGGGAGGAGGAAGCAACATCCTGTTCTGCGATGACTTTGCCGGTCTGGTGGTCCACAACGGCCTGAAAGGGATCACGCTGCACGAGGAGTCCGAGCATTGGCTGCTACACGTGGCGGCAGGTGAAAACTGGCACGAGCTGGTATGCCACGCCCTGCAACAGGGCTGGCACGGGCTGGAGAACCTGGCACTCATTCCCGGGACGGTCGGGGCGGCCCCGGTACAGAACATCGGTGCCTACGGGGTCGAGCTGGCCAGCGTCTGTGCCTACGTGGAGGCGTTCAACTGGCAGAGTGGCGAGGTTGAGCGCATCGCGGCGGCCGACTGCCGGTTCGGTTACCGTGACAGCATCTTCAAGCACGACTATCAGGACTCCCACTTCATCATCGCCGTCGGTCTGCGCCTGCCCAAGGCATGGCGCCCGGTCGCCGGTTATGGCCCGCTGGCGGCGCTGGGGGATGCCCCTTCGCCACAGGCCATTTTCGACACCGTCTGTGCCACCCGCATGGCCAAGCTGCCGGATCCGGCGGTGCTGGGCAACGCGGGCAGTTTCTTCAAAAACCCTGTGGTGCCCGCCGCCCTGGCCGAGACCCTGAAACAGCAATACCCGCAGATGCCCTGCTACCCTGCGGCAGAAGGGCAGGCCAAGCTGGCGGCTGGCTGGCTCATCGATCAGTGCGGTCTCAAGGGGTTTGCCATCGGTCGTGCCGCCGTCCATCAGGAGCAGGCGCTGGTGCTGGTCAATCTGGGGGGCGCCAGCGCCATGGAGCTCATCGCGCTGGCGGCCCATGTCCGCGACAGCGTGGAACACCAGTTCGGTGTGGTGCTGGAACATGAGGTGCGCTTCATGGGGCGCAGCGGTGAAACCTGGCTCGACGAGGTACTGGCATGACCCTGACCCCCATCAGACAGACCCTGATCACCCTGCTCAGCGACGGCCAGTTCCATTCCGGCGAGCAGCTGGGCGAGCGCCTTGGCATCAGCCGAGCGGCGGTGAGCAAGCACATGGCCGCGCTCAAGGATCTGGGGCTGGATCTCTTCAGCCTGACCGGCAAGGGCTATCGGCTGGCGGTGCCCATGGCCCTCTATGACGAGGGGCGGCTGCAGGCAGAGGCACCGATGGCACCGGTGCACTGCTTCCCTGTCATCGACTCCACCAACCAGTACCTGCTGGAGCGGGTCAACACCCTGAGCTCCGGCGAAAGCTGTCTGGCCGAGTGCCAGACAGCCGGGCGGGGACGTCGTGGCAAACCCTGGGTTTCTCCCTTCGGTTGCCAGCTGATCCTGAGCATGTACTGGCGGCTTGAGCAGGGCATGGCGGCCGCCATGGGACTGAGTCTTGCGGTCGGCGTGGCGGTGGTCGAGGCGCTGGAGTCCCTCGGTTATCCCGGGGTGGAGCTCAAGTGGCCGAACGACCTCTATTACCAGGGCCGCAAGCTGGCGGGCATCCTGGTGGAGATGAGCGGCAGTGCGGGTGCCAGCTGCCATCTGGTGATCGGGGTCGGCCTCAATCTGGCGATGCCGAGTCGGGAGGGGGAGAAGATCGATCAGGCCTGGTCCGAGCTGCGCCATATCCAGCCCGAGCTGGTGGATCGCAACGAGCTGGCAGCCTGTGTGCTGCTGCACCTGCAGCAGGCCATGCAGACCTTCGAACAGACGGGGCTGGCGAGTTTTGTCGAGAGCTGGAACCGGCTCGACCACTTCGCCGGCCAGCCGGTGAAGCTGCTGATGGGAGAGCAGGTGATCCGCGGGATTGCCCGGGGGATCGACGAACGCGGAGCCCTGCGTCTGGAGACGGAAGAGGGGCTCAAGCTCTATCTGGGAGGGGAACTCTCCCTGCGGCGGGGTGACTGACCTCGTACGCTCATGAGGACTGAATGAAAGAGGGGGCCTGCGGGCCCCTCTTTCATGTATGCACTGCGACAGTGGTCACTTGCGCAGCTTGATCTGCTCGATGGCGTGCTCGTTGCCCTTGGTGAGGATGAGGTTGGCCCGCTCCCGGGTCGGCAAGATGTTCTCTTGCAGATTCAGGTAGTTGATATCCTGCCAGATGTTGTTGGCGATCTCGGTCGCCTCGCTCTCGGCCAGCTTGGCGTAGTGGTGGAAATAGGAGTCGGGATCCGAGAAGGCGCCGCTGCGGAATTTGAGAAAACGATCGATGTACCAGGTGCGCAGCAGCTCGGCGTCGGCATCCACATAGATGGAGAAGTCGACGAAGTCCGACACGAACACGCGATGAGGGTCCTGGGGATAGTCCATGCCGCTTTGCAGCACATTGAGCCCCTCCAGGATCAGGATGTCCGGCTGCTCCACCACCTTCTTCTCGTCGGGCAGGATGTCATAGATGAGGTGGGAGTAGACGGGGGCCTCGACCTTCTCGTGGCCGGCGCGGATATTGGCGACAAACTCCACCAGATGGCGGATGTCATAAGACTCGGGGAACCCCTTGCGACGCATCAGGCCACGGGCTTCCAGCTCCTTGTTGGGAAACAGGAAGCCGTCGGTGGTGACCAGCTCCACCCTGGGGTGCTCCGGCCAGCGCTCCAGCAATGCCTGAAGGATACGGGCCGTGGTGCTCTTTCCCCCCGCCACGCTGCCGGCGATGCTGATGATATAGGTGCCCTTGCCGCGGGACTGACCGAGAAACTGCTCCAGCACCCGGCTGCGGCGCTGCTTGGCCTTGACGTAGAGATTGAGGAGACGGGAGAGGGGCAGATAGATCTCTTCCACTTCCCGCAATGACACCTTCTCGTTGATCCCGCGCAGGGTCTGCAGATCGTGCTCGGTCAGGGTCAGGGGGACCGCATCGCGCAATAACGCCCATTGTTCGCGGGTGAATTGCAAATAGGGGTTATGCTCTGTCGTCATGGTGTCATCACTGTTTCTTGGGCAGGGCGACCATACACCAAGGGATCGGGAGCGACAAGGGACGCGTCCGGTCGGGACGGAGAAGGAGCGTTTTTTTGCCTGGATCCCGGCATAAATGCACATTTTGCAAGGTGCAATGGTTGCATCCCCAAAATCCTTACCATAAAATGCGCGACGCTTGGATGTCTGTCGTCTATTTGCCCAGCAAAAGCGACAAAAACAACGGGTGCAAGCAGAATTACCGTTGTGGCATTTATGCAACTGGAGGGGTTCCCGAGCGGCCAAAGGGATCAGACTGTAAATCTGACGGCTCTGCCTTCGAAGGTTCGAATCCTTCTCCCTCCACCATATTTCTCTGCGGTTTGAGTTCTTTGGGTTAGAGAAATGCGGGCATCGTATAATGGCTATTACCTCAGCCTTCCAAGCTGATGATGCGGGTTCGATTCCCGCTGCCCGCTCCAAGATGCTGATATGGCTCAGGTAATTCTGAGAGCCACACCTTAGGGTGAGTTCGGCAATCGAACCAGCCTGTCAGCACCAACCTCTCTACTCCCCTTGATTCAAATCCATCATATAAACTGTTCTGTGGTTAGCTTGCCACCGCGTACTCAGCGTTAGTTTAGAGGGACGATCATGTCTAAAGAAAAATTTGAGCGTAATAAACCGCACGTTAACGTGGGTACCATCGGCCACGTTGACCACGGTAAAACCACCCTGACCGCCGCCATCACCAACGTGCTGGCCAAGCACTTCGGTGGTAAAGCTTTCGCCTTCGACCAGATCGACAAGGCACCGGAAGAGCGTGAGCGTGGTATCACCATCAACACCTCCCACGTAGAATACGACACTGCTACCCGCCACTACGCTCACGTAGATTGCCCGGGTCACGCCGACTACGTTAAAAACATGATCACCGGTGCTGCCCAGATGGACGGCGCAATCCTGGTAGTAGCAGCGACTGACGGCCCGATGCCGCAGACTCGTGAGCACATCCTGCTGGGTCGTCAGGTAGGCGTTCCGTACATCATCGTGTTCATGAACAAGTGCGACATGGTAGATGACGAAGAGCTGCTGGAACTGGTCGAGATGGAAGTTCGCGAACTGCTGTCCGAGTACGACTTCCCGGGTGATGACCTGCCGGTAGTCCGTGGTTCCGCACTGAAAGCGCTGGAAGGCGAAGCTCAGTGGGAAGAGAAGATCCTGGAACTGGCTGGCCACCTGGACACCTACATTCCGGAGCCGGAGCGTGCCATCGACCAGCCGTTCCTGATGCCTATCGAAGACGTCTTCTCCATCGCAGGCCGCGGTACCGTAGTTACCGGTCGTGTAGAGCGCGGTATCGTCAAGGTTGGTGAAGAAGTGGAAATCGTTGGTATCAAAGATACCACCAAGACCACCTGTACCGGCGTTGAAATGTTCCGCAAACTGCTGGACGAAGGTCGTGCAGGTGAGAACGTTGGCGCGCTGCTGCGTGGCGTGAAGCGTGAAGACGTAGAGCGTGGTCAGGTACTGGCCAAGCCGGGCACCATCAAGCCGCACACCAAGTTCGAATCCGAAGTGTACGTGCTGTCCAAAGAAGAAGGTGGTCGTCACACTCCGTTCTTCAAGGGCTACCGTCCGCAGTTCTACTTCCGTACTACCGACGTGACCGGTACCATCGAACTGCCGGAAGGCGTAGAGATGGTCATGCCGGGCGACAACATCAAGATGGTTGTTACCCTGATTGCGCCGATCGCGATGGACGACGGCCTGCGTTTCGCCATCCGTGAAGGTGGCCGTACCGTAGGTGCTGGTGTTGTAGCCAAAGTTATCGCTTAATCTTGGCTTACATAAATAAAGCAAAGCCCCTATAATAGGGGCTTTCTTATGCAGGGGCGTAGTTCGAATTGGTAGAACAGCGGTCTCCAAAACCGATGGTTGCGGGTTCGAGTCCTGCCGCCCCTGCCATATACCTCGTCTCGTACGGGGCTTTTGTGTCTTTGGTTACGTCAGATACAGGTGGGTTGTATGAGTGTTAGTTCTGAGGGTCAGGGCGGAAGCAAGGATACCCTGCTTTGGGGCCTGGTTTTCATCATCCTGGCGGCCGCTGTAGTGGGCAATTACCTGCTGAGCGACGTTATTGCTGCCGTCCGCGCCCTGGGTGTGGTCGTTGTCATCGCTGCTGCCGGTGCAGTGGCCCTGCAAACCACCAAGGGCAAGGCAACGCTGGCGTTTGCCCGTGAGTCTCGCCTGGAAGTCCGCAAGGTCGTATGGCCGACCCGTCAGGAAGCCATTCAGACAACCCTGATTGTGCTGGCGGTGACTGCCGTGATGGGGCTGCTGCTGTTCGTGTTGGACGGCGCCTTGGTCTGGTTGGTCAACCTGATTACCGGTGTGTAAGGATAAGCCATGACTGAACAACGTGAACAGCGTATGAGATGGTATGTCGTGCAGGCATTTTCCGGCTACGAAGGCCGTGTTGCCAAATCCCTGCGTGAACATATCAAGATGCATGGCATGGAAGAGCTGTTTGGTGAAGTGCTGGTCCCGACCGAAGAAGTGGTCGAGATGCGTGCTGGCCAGAAGCGCAAGAGTGAGCGCAAATTTTTTCCGGGATACGTCCTGGTCCAGATGGTGATGGATGAGACCACATGGCACCTGGTACGCAATGTACCGCGCGTCATGGGCTTCATCGGCGGTACTTCCGACCGTCCGGCTCCGATCTCCGATAAAGAAGCGGATGCCATCCTCAACCGTCTGCAAGATGCCCACGACAAACCGCGTCCGAAAACCCTGTTTGAACCGGGTGAGATGGTCCGGGTTGCCGATGGTCCGTTCGCCGACTTCAACGGTACCGTTGAAGAGGTGGACTACGAAAAGAGCCGCGTGAAGGTCTCCGTACTGATCTTCGGCCGCTCAACGCCGGTAGAACTGGATTTTGGTCAGGTCGAAAAAGGCTGATTAATCTCTGTACGTTTAACGGTTGTCAGGGGCAGCGATTATCTCTATAATTCGCTGCCCCTTTATTTGTTGGGGAGCCGTTTGCAGGAGCATGTCTCCGAGGCGTTAGAACCCATTTTTGAGGTATTTTTGTAATGGCTAAGAAAGTCACAGCTTATATCAAGCTGCAAGTTAAGGCTGGCAGTGCTAACCCCAGCCCTCCCGTTGGTCCTGCTCTGGGTCAGCACGGTGTGAACATCATGGAATTCTGTAAGGCATTCAACGCCCGTACAGAAAAGCTGGAAAAAGGTTCTCCGACACCGGTCGTGATCACCGTTTACAGCGACCGTTCCTTCACCTTCGAAACCAAGACTCCGCCCGCTTCCTTCCTGCTGAAGAAAGCCGCTGGTATCCAGTCTGGTTCCGCCAAGCCGAACAAAGACAAGGTTGGTAAGGTGACTGTGGCTCAGCTGCAAGAAATCGCCAAGACCAAAGAGCCGGATATGACTGGTGCCGATCTGGATGCAAAAGTACGTTGCATCGCCGGTTCCGCTCGTTCCATGGGCCTGGTAGTGGAGGAGTAAGACAATGGCTAAACTGTCCAAGCGTATGCGCGTTATTCGCGAAAAAGTTGACGGTACCAAAGAGTACTCCATCAACGAAGCCATTGCCCTGCTGAAAGAACTGGCTACTGCCAAGTTCGTTGAAAGCGTTGACGTTGCCGTTAACCTGGGTATCGATGCTCGTAAATCCGACCAGAACGTACGTGGTGCAACTGTACTGCCGCACGGTACCGGTCGTGACATCCGTGTCGCCGTGTTCACCCAGGGTGCCAACGCCGAAGCCGCTAAGGCTGCCGGTGCTGAACTGGTTGGTATGGACGACCTGGCCGAGCTGGTCAAGAAAGGCGAGATGAACTTCGACGTCGTCATCGCATCCCCGGATGCCATGCGTGTTGTTGGTCAACTGGGTCAAATCCTGGGCCCGCGCGGTCTGATGCCGAACCCGAAAGTGGGTACCGTCACTCCGAACGTAGCCGAAGCCGTCAAGAACGCCAAGGCTGGTCAGGTTCGTTACCGTAACGATAAGAACGGTATCATTCATACCACTCTGGGCAAGGTCTCTTTCAACGAAGTTCAGCTGAAAGAAAACCTGGAAGCTCTGCTGGTTGCCTTGAAGAAGGCCAAGCCGTCCTCCGCCAAGGGTGTATTCATCAAGAAAGTCAGCATCTCCACCACCATGGGTGCCGGTGTTGCCGTAGACCAAGCTTCCCTGGAAGCTCAGGCCTAATTGATGGGTTTTACAAGGCGCAAAATTTAATCTATAATTTTGCGCCTTGATTGGTTGGGGGTTTCGACCTCCGTCCAAGACCGCAGGAGGCCGCAAAGCCTTAATTTTTCCTGCGTAGACGGTGCCGGAAACCCAGCGAGAAAGATTCTTTCTCTTCTGGAATCCTGCTACCGCATCGTTCCCCTCTGTTGTAAAGGTAGGGGGGATGTGTCAGTACTGGGTCAACAGACCCGGATTCAATCCAGGAGTTAAGCCAATGGCATTGGGACTCGAAGACAAAAAGGCAATTGTTGCTGAAGTCAACGAAGCTGCCAAAGGCGCTCTTTCTGCAGTTGTAGCCGATTCTCGCGGCGTCACTGTAGACAAGATGACCGTCCTGCGTAAGACCGCTCGTGAAGCTGGTGTGTACATGCGCGTTGTGCGTAACACCCTGCTGCGTCGCGCGGTAGAAGGTACCGAATACGAGTGCCTGAACGACGCATTTACCGGTCCTACCTTGATTGCTTTCTCTAACGAACACCCGGGCGCTGCCGCTCGTCTGTTCAAAGAGTTTGCCAAAGCGAACCAAAAGTTCGAAATCAAGGCTGGCGCTTTTAACGGTGAGTTTATCGCCGCAGCACAAATTGATCGTCTGGCCACGCTGCCGACTTACGAAGAAGCAATTGCGAAGTTGATGGCTACCATGAAGGAAGCCTCTGCTGGCAAGCTGGTTCGTACTATCGCTGCTGTTCGCGACCAGAAACAAGCTGCTGCTTGATTCTCGCCTATCTAGGCTGTTTGAGTTTATTCAACATCAGGAATTTTTGTCATGTCTATCACTAAAGACCAAATCATCGAAGCCGTTGCTTCCATGTCCGTAATGGAAGTTGTTGAGCTGATCGAAGCTATGGAAGAGAAGTTCGGTGTTTCTGCCGCTGCTGCCGTCATGGCTGGCCCGGCTGCTGCTGAAGCAGTAGAAGAGAAGACCGAGTTCGACGTAGTTCTGACTGCTGCTGGCGCCAACAAAGTTGCCGTCATCAAGGCCGTTCGTGGCGCTACCGGTCTGGGCCTGAAAGAAGCCAAGGACCTGGTAGAAGCTGCTCCGACCAATCTGAAAGAAGCCGTGTCCAAGGACGAAGCTGAAGCTCTGAAGAAAGAGCTGGAAGCTGCCGGTGCTTCTGTTGAGATCAAATAATCTGCATTTATGTAGATTAGCCTGATAAAACAGGCTAAGGCTGGTGAATCTTTATTCACCAGCCTTTTTGCGCTGTAGACTGAGAGTATTTCACACCGTTCACGACTCTCGGTGCACCAGCAATCCGGACCGCCTCATCGTCCGGGCCAACACAAAACGGTGTTGAGACAGAGCTGTCCCGTGGGGACAGAGTGGGTCACTTATCAGCGAGCTGAGGAACCCTATGGTTTACTCTTATACCGAAAAAAAACGCATACGTAAGGACTTCGGTAAGCGAGACCAGGTACTGGACACGCCTTATCTGTTGTCCATTCAGCTGGACTCCTTCAAGCAGTTCATCGAGGCTGACCCGGAAGGTGAGTACGGCCTAGAAGCCGCCTTCCGTAGCGTTTTCCCGATCACCAGTTACTCCGGTAGTGCTGAGCTTCAGTATGTCAGCTATCGCCTGGGTGAGCCGGTATTTGACGTAAAAGAATGCCAGATCCGTGGAGTGACCTACTCCGCGCCGCTGCGTGTCAAGCTTCGTATGGTTCTGTACGACCGTGAAGCAGCTGCCGGCACCGTCAAAGATATCAAGGAACAAGAAGTATACATGGGCGAAATTCCGCTCATGACCGAGAACGGCACCTTTGTCATCAATGGTACCGAACGGGTCATCGTCTCCCAGCTGCACCGCAGCCCGGGCGTCTTCTTCGACCACGATAAAGGCAAAACACATTCATCCGGTAAGGTGCTTTATAACGCCCGCGTTATCCCCTACCGTGGCTCCTGGCTGGACTTCGAGTTCGATGCGAAAGACAACCTGTTTGTCCGTATCGACCGTCGTCGCAAACTGCCGGCCTCCATTATTCTGCGCGCCCTGGACTTCAGTTCCGAAGAAATCCTGGCCACCTTCTTCGAGACCATCGGTTTCGAGGTCAAGGATGGCAAGTTGATGATGGATCTGGTGCCCGAGCGCCTGCGTGGCGAGACCGCGACCTTCGACATCATTGCCAATGGCGCCGTGGTGGTTGAAACCGGTCGTCGTGTCACTGCCCGTCACATCCGTCAGCTGGAAAAAGACGGCATCACCCAGATCGAGGTGCCGGTAGAGTATGTTGTTGGCAAAGTTGCAGCCAAGAACTACGCGCACCCGCAGACTGGTGAGATGGTTGTCACTGCCAACCAGGCGCTGAGCCTGGAAGCGGTTGCCAACCTGTCCCAAGCCGGCTTCAAGCACTTCGAGGTTCTGTTCACCAACGAACTGGATCACGGTGCCTACATGTCCGAGACCCTGCGTATCGACTCCAGCTCCAGCCGCCTGGAAGCCCTGGTCGAGATCTATCGCATGATGCGTCCGGGCGAGCCGCCCACTCGCGAAGCGGCCGAGCAGCTGTTCGAGAACCTGTTCTTCTCTTCCGAGCGTTACGACCTGTCTACCGTAGGTCGGATGAAGTTCAACCGCCGTTTGGGTCGTGAAGACGAGACTGGCGTTGGCGTGCTGACCAAGGACGATATCGTCGAGGTCATGAAGCGCCTGATCGACATCCGTAACGGTAACGACGAAGTGGACGATATCGACCACCTTGGTAACCGTCGTATTCGTTCCGTCGGTGAAATGGCCGAGAACCAGTTCCGTGTCGGTCTGGTCCGTGTCGAGCGTGCGGTGAAGGAGCGCCTGTCTCTGGGCGATCTGGACACCTTGATGCCGCAGGATCTGATCAACGCCAAGCCGATCTCCGCCGCGGTCAAAGAGTTCTTTGGTTCCAGCCAGCTGTCCCAGTTCATGGACCAGAACAACCCGCTGTCCGAAGTGACCCACAAGCGCCGTATCTCCGCGCTGGGCCCGGGCGGTCTGACCCGTGAGCGTGCCGGTTTCGAAGTTCGAGACGTACACCCGACCCACTACGGTCGTCTGTGCCCCATCGAAACGCCGGAAGGTCCGAACATCGGTCTGATCAACTCGCTGTCCGTGTATTCCCGCACCAACGAGTACGGTTTCCTCGAGACCCCGTACCGCAAGGTGATCGACGGTGTGATCACCGACGAAGTGGATTACTTGTCTGCGATTGAAGAAGGTAAGTACGTGATCGCACAGGCCAACGCCGCGACCACCGAAGATGGCCGTCTGAAAGATGAATTGATCCCGTGCCGTCACAAAGGTGAATCCACCTTTATGAACGCCGACCAGATCCAGTACATGGACGTGAGCCCGCAACAGATCGTCTCTGTGGCAGCGGCCCTGATCCCGTTCCTGGAACACGATGACGCGAACCGCGCATTGATGGGTTCAAACATGCAACGTCAGGCTGTACCGACCCTGCGCGCTGACAAGCCGTTGGTAGGTACCGGTATGGAACGCGCAGTGGCCGTTGACTCCGGTGTGACCGTAGTGGCCAAGCGTGGCGGCATGATCGACTATGTCGATGCCTCCCGTATCGTTATCAAGGTCAATGAAGATGAGCTGCTGCCTGGCGAAGCCGGCATCGACATCTACAGCCTGACCAAATACACCCGTTCCAACCAGAACACCTGTATCAACCAGCGTCCGTGCGTGATGTTGGGCGAGCCGGTGATGGCGGGCGACGTGCTGGCTGACGGCCCGTCCACCGATCTCGGCGAACTGGCGCTGGGTCAGAACCTGCGCGTCGCGTTCATGCCGTGGAACGGTTACAACTTCGAAGACTCGATCCTGGTGAACGAACGTGTTGTTCAGGAAGATCGCCTGACCACCATTCACATCCAGGAACTGGCCTGTATCTCCCGTGACACCAAGCTGGGTCCGGAAGAGATCACTGCTGACATCCCGAACGTGGGTGAAGCCGCTCTGTCCAAGCTGGACGAGTCCGGCATCGTCTACGTGGGTGCCGAAGTGAAGGGCGGCGATATCCTGGTCGGCAAGGTGACTCCGAAAGGTGAAACCCAGCTGACCCCGGAAGAGAAGCTGCTGCGCGCCATCTTCGGTGAGAAGGCGTCCGACGTGAAGGACTCCTCCCTGCGTGTACCGAACGGTGTGTACGGTACCGTGGTTGACGTGCAGGTCTTTACCCGCGATGGCGTGGAAAAAGACAAGCGCGCCAAAGAAATCGAAGAGATGCAGTTGAAGGAAGCGAAGAAGGACTTGACCGAAGAGTTCAAGATCCTGGAAGACGGCATTTTCGGCCGTTCCCGCAATCTGCTGCTGGCCGCCGGTTACAGCGAAGATCGTCTGAACAAGCTCGATCGTTCCAAGTGGTTTGAGCTGGCCATCGAAGATGAAGCCAAGCAAATCGAGCTGGAGCAGATCGCTGAACAGCACGTTGAGCTGAAGGCCGAGTTCGACAAGAAATTCGAGAACAAGCGTCGCAAGATCATCCAGGGCGATGACCTGGCGCCGGGCGTACTGAAGATCGTCAAGGTCTATCTGGCCGTCAAGCGTCGCATCCAGCCGGGTGACAAGATGGCGGGCCGTCACGGTAACAAGGGTGTTATCTCCAAGATCTGTCCGGTCGAGGATATGCCCCATGACGAGTACGGCCGTCCGGTCGACATCGTACTGAACCCGCTGGGTGTACCGTCTCGTATGAACATCGGTCAGATCCTCGAAGTGCACCTGGGCCTCGCGGCCAAGGGCATCGGCGAGAAGATCGACCGCATGATCAAAGAACAGCGCGAGCTGCACGAGATGCGCGAGTTCCTGCAACAGGTCTATGACCTGGGCGAGAAGGACTCCCAGCAAGTGAACATTGCCGAGCTGTCTGACGACGACGTGCGTACCCTGGTGGGTAACCTGCGTAAGGGTCTGCCGGTGGCTACACCTGTCTTTGATGGTGCCAAAGAGCGCGAAATCAAAGCCTTGCTGAAGCTGGCCGATCTGCCGGAATCCGGTCAGATCTCCCTGTTCGACGGTCGTACCGGTAACGCCTTCGAGCGCAAGGTCACCGTGGGTTACATGTACATGCTGAAGCTGAACCACCTGGTAGACGACAAGATGCACGCGCGTTCTACCGGTTCCTACAGCCTGGTTACCCAGCAGCCGCTGGGTGGTAAGGCGCAGTTCGGTGGTCAGCGGTTCGGTGAGATGGAAGTGTGGGCCCTGGAGGCTTACGGTGCGGCATATACCCTGCAGGAAATGCTGACCGTCAAGTCTGACGATGTGAACGGCCGTACCAAGATGTACAAGAACATCGTGGATGGCGACCACCGTATGGAGCCGGGCATGCCCGAATCCTTCAACGTATTGCTGAAGGAAATCCGCTCTCTGGGTATCAACATCGAGCTGGACGAAGAGTAAGAGCTCGCTCTTATTGTTCGAGAATTGACGTGGGCGCCCCGCTGTTTCGGCAGCCGGGGCGCCGAGGTTAGACTCCTGACAGGGGAAACACGTGAAAGACTTACTCAAGTTTTTGAAGGCTCAGACCAAGACCGAAGAGTTTGACAGTATCAAGATCGGTCTGGCCTCTCCTGACATGATCCGCTCCTGGTCATTCGGTGAGGTCAAAAAGCCTGAGACCATCAACTACCGGACTTTCAAGCCGGAGCGTGATGGTCTGTTCTGCGCCCGTATCTTCGGACCGGTGAAGGACTACGAGTGTCTGTGCGGCAAGTACAAGCGCCTGAAACACCGTGGTGTGATCTGCGAGAAGTGCGGTGTAGAAGTGACCCAGACCAAGGTCCGTCGTGAGCGCATGGGCCACATCGAGCTGGCCAGCCCGACTGCCCACATCTGGTTCCTGAAGTCCCTGCCGTCCCGTATCGGTCTGCTGCTGGACATGACCCTGCGTGACATCGAGCGCGTGCTGTATTTCGAATCCTATGTAGTGATCGAACCCGGCATGACCAACCTCGAGCGCAGCCAGATGCTCTCCGAAGAGAACTATCTGGACGCATTGGAAGAGTGGGGCGACGAATTCGACGCCAAGATGGGGGCCGAGGCCATTCTGGCTCTGCTGCGCGCCATCGATCTGGAAGGCGAAGTCAAAGCCATGCGTGAGGAGCTGGATCAGACCAACTCCGAGACCAAGCGCAAGAAGACCACCAAGCGTCTGAAGCTGATGGAAGCCTTCCTGCAATCCGGCAACAAGCCGGAGTGGATGATCATGACAGTGCTGCCCGTGCTGCCGCCGGACCTGCGTCCGCTGGTACCGCTGGACGGCGGTCGTTTCGCGACCTCCGATCTGAACGATCTGTACCGTCGCGTGATCAACCGTAACAACCGCTTGAAGCGCCTGCTGGACCTGGCTGCGCCGGACATCATCGTGCGCAACGAAAAGCGCATGCTGCAAGAGTCCGTGGATGCCCTGCTGGACAACGGCCGTCGTGGTCGTGCCATCACCGGTTCCAACAAGCGCCCGCTGAAATCCCTGGCCGACATGATCAAGGGTAAGCAAGGTCGTTTCCGTCAGAACCTGCTGGGTAAGCGTGTCGACTACTCAGGTCGTTCCGTTATCACCGTAGGTCCGACCCTGCGTCTGCATCAGTGCGGTCTGCCGAAGAAGATGGCACTTGAGCTGTTCAAGCCCTTCATCTACGGCAAGCTGGAATCCCGCGGTCTGGCGACCACGATCAAGGCCGCCAAGAAGATGGTGGAGCGCGAAGAAGCCGTCGTTTGGGACATCTTGGACGAAGTGATCCGCGAACACCCGGTTCTGCTGAACCGTGCACCGACCCTGCACCGTCTGGGTATTCAGGCGTTTGAACCGACCCTGATCGAAGGGAAGGCCATCCAGCTGCACCCGCTCGTTTGTGCTGCGTATAACGCGGACTTCGACGGTGACCAGATGGCGGTCCACGTACCGCTGACCCTGGAAGCCCAGCTGGAAGCGCGCGCCCTGATGATGTCCACCAACAACATCCTGTCGCCTGCCTCCGGTGAGCCGATCATCGTTCCTTCTCAGGACGTGGTCTTGGGTCTGTACTACATGACCCGTGCCCGTATCAACGCCAAAGGCGAAGGTATGGTGCTGTCCGGTCCTAAAGAGGCCGAGAAGGTGTACCGTGCCGGTCTGGCCGACCTGCATGCTCGCGTCAAGTGCCGCATCACCGAGTACGTGAAGAACGAAGCCGGTGAGCTGGTTGCCAAGACCGAGATGAAGAACACTACCGTTGGTCGTGCGATCCTGAGCCTGATCCTGCCCAAAGGCATGGAGTACGCGCTGATTGACGAGCCCAAGGTACTGACTGCTGCAGAGCAGGCTGACCTGGACGCCAACCCGCAGAACTGGATCAAGTGCGTCTCCAACAAGGCGCTGGGCAAAAAGCTCATCTCCCGTCTGCTGAACACCTGCTATCGCAAGCAGGGCCTGAAGGATACCGTCATCTTCGCTGACCAGCTGATGTATACCGGTTTCCACTACGCGGCCCTGTCCGGTGCCTCTGTTGGTATCGATGACATGGTCATCCCGGATGCCAAGAAAGACATCATCGCTGCTGCAGAAGCCGAAGTTGCCGAGATCCAGGACCAGTTCTTGTCCGGTCTGGTGACCGCGGGCGAACGTTACAACAAGGTTATCGATATCTGGGCCAGCGCGAACGATCGCGTCTCCAAGGCCATGATGGACAACCTTTCCAAGGAGCGTAACGTCAACTCCCTGGGCGATGAGGAAGAGCAAGCCTCCTTCAACAGCATCTTCATGATGGCCGACTCTGGTGCGCGGGGCTCCGCCGCCCAGATCCGTCAGCTGGCCGGTATGCGTGGCCTGATGGCGAAGCCGGATGGCTCCATCATCGAAACGCCGATCGTGGCGAACTTCCGTGAAGGTCTGAACGTACTGCAGTACTTCATCTCCACTCACGGTGCTCGTAAAGGTCTGGCGGATACCGCACTGAAGACAGCGAACTCCGGTTACCTGACCCGTCGTCTGGTTGACGTGGCCCAGGACATGGTGATCACCGAGGACGATTGCGGCACTACCGACGGTCTGTGGATGACTCCGCTGATCGAGGGTGGCGACGTGGTCGAGCCGCTGCGTGAGCGCGTGTTGGGTCGTGTGGTGGCCGAAGACGTGATCAAGCCGGGTACCGAGGATGAAGTGCTGGTAGCGCGCAACACCCTGCTCGACGAGCAGCTGTGTGACCTGCTGGAGCGCAACTCCGTCGACCGCGTGAAGGTACGTTCTGCCATCACCTGTGAGACCGACTTCGGTAACTGTGCTCACTGCTACGGCCGTGATCTGGCCCGTGGTCACCTGGTTAACAAGGGTGAGGCTGTCGGTGTTATCGCCGCTCAGTCCATCGGTGAACCGGGCACCCAGCTGACGATGCGTACCTTCCACATCGGTGGTGCCGCATCCCGAGCGGCTGCCGAGAGCAGCATCCAGGTGAAGAACACCGGTAGCATCAAGTTGCAGAACGCCAAGTTCGTTCTGAACAGCTCTGACAAGCTGGTTATCACCTCCCGTTCTACCGAGCTGACCATCATGGACGAGATGGGCCGTACCAAGGAAAGCCACAAGCTGCCTTACGGTTCCGTGCTGGAAGTGAAGGATGGCGAAGCGGTGAACGCCGGTGATACCGTCGCGAACTGGGACCCGCACACCCACCCGATCATCACCGAAGTGGCGGGTCGTCTGCACTTCGAACACATGATCGACGGTGTGACCATTACTCGTCAGACTGACGAGCTGACCGGCCTCTCTTCCATCGTCGTACTGGATGTCAACGAGCGTCCGAGCGCCGGTAAAGAGATGCGTCCGACCGTGAAACTGGTCGATCTGAATGGCAAGGATGTGATGATCCCGGGCACCGACGTTCCCGCCCAGTACTTCCTGCCGGGCAAGGCGATCGTGAACCTGGAAGATGGTGCCAACGTGGGCGTGGGTGACGCGGTTGCGCGTATCCCGCAAGAGTCCAGTGGTACCAAGGACATCACCGGTGGTCTGCCGCGCGTTGCGGACCTGTTCGAAGCACGTCAGCCGAAAGAGCCGGCCATCCTGGCCGAGATCTCCGGTACCATCTCCTTCGGGAAAGAGACCAAGGGCAAACGTCGTCTGGTCATCACCCCGACCGATGGTGGCGAGATCTATGAAGAGATGATTCCGAAATGGCGTCACCTCAACGTGTTCGAAGGTGAAAAAGTTGAGAAGGGTGAAGTGCTGGCGGACGGTCCCGAATCTGCTCATGACATCCTGCGTCTGCGCGGTATCAGCCCGGTCGCCAACTACATCGCCAACGAAGTGCAGGACGTTTACCGTCTGCAAGGCGTTAAGATCAACGACAAGCACATCGAAGTCATCGTGCGTCAGATGCTTCGCAAGTGCGAGATCCTGAGCGCTGGCGACACCGACCTGATCGAAGGTGAACAGGTTGAAGTGGCCCGTGTGAAGATTGCCAACCGTAAACTGGTTGCCGAAGGGAAGACCCCGGCTACCTACCGTCATATCCTGATGGGTATTACCAAGGCATCTCTGAGCACCGAGTCCTTCATCTCCGCGGCTTCCTTCCAGGAGACCACCCGCGTGCTGACCGAAGCAGCCGTTGGTGGCAAGCGTGATGAACTGCGCGGCCTGAAAGAGAACGTGATCGTGGGTCGTCTGATCCCGGCTGGTACCGGCTTTGCCTACCACCACAGCCGCATCAACCAGCGTGCCGCCGCAGCCCGTGCTGTCGGTGTGCCGCAGGTGACTGCCGATGAAGCTCAGCAAAACCTGGCGGATCTGCTCAACGCAGCCGGCAGTTTTGACGAAGAGTAATCTTCCGCTGCAGTGATCGAAAAGGGCCCCTTCTAGGGGCCCTTTTTTTATTTCCCATCCGGCGCCCAGCATGCACTGGGCTGGGGCAGGGGGATGATCCAGTGCAAGGTTATAGAGCAAAAAATCAAAAAAAGTTGACATTGCCCCGTCGCAACTGAAAACTCGGGAAAGTTGAATGGGTATTACAGGGGTAGAACATGGCTGTCGGTATCGAGGAAGTACTGCTTCCCGAAGAGCAACTGAGCGGTCGCGCTTTTACAGACGAAGACAGGGAGCTGTTGCGTTCATATGGGGGCCTTATCGAAGGCCTGGCCGATCTGTTCGGTAAGCACTGCGAGGTGGTGCTCCACTCCCTGGAAAATCTGCATGAGTCCGTGATCCAAATCGCGAATGGTTTCAATACGGGTCGAACTCTGGGGGCGCCGATCACCGATCTCGCCCTGCGGATGCTCAAGGACATCGAGAGCACGGGTCAGGATCACACCCAGAGTTATTTTGCCCGCAGTCGGACCGGTGCCTTGATGAAGTCGAGCACCATCGCCATCCGTAACCGCGACAAGCAGGTGATCGGCCTTATCTGCATCAATTTGCACATCAATGCGCCTTTCCACGAGTTCGTGGCCGAATTCTTCCCGACACCACAGCAGGTGGAGCGGCAATCGCCGGAGACCTTCGCCAACAGCGTCGAAGAGCTGGTTGCCCAGACGGTGGACAACACCATCGACGAGATCAATCGTGATCCCTCCGTGGCCAACAATGCCAAGAACCGTTTTATCGTGACCCAGTTGTTCGAGAAGGGCATATTTGATATCAAGGACTCGATCAACCTGGTCGCCGACAAGCTGAATATTTCCAAACATACCGTGTATCTCTACATCCGACAGCGCAAGCAGGGTGAAGAAGAGAGCGAGTAAGCGCCATAGATAGGGGATAGATAACAATGGCTAAAGAAGTGATTGCAACCGACAAGGCGCCTGCCGCAATTGGCCCTTATGTCCAGGCTACCAAGCTGGGTGAGCTGGTCTTTACCTCCGGGCAGATCCCGCTCGATCCGGCCACCATGGACATCGTTGCCGGTGGCATCGAGGCTCAGGCAGAGCAGGTGATGAAGAATCTGGTTGCCGTCTTGAAAGCCGCAGGGGCCGATACCAGCAAGGTGCTGAAGACCACTTGCTTCCTGAGTGACATGAACAACTTTGTGGCCTTCAACCAGGTGTATGCCCGCTACTTTGGCGAGTCCGCCCCGGCACGTTCCTGCGTGGAAGTTGCTCGTCTGCCCAAGGATGTACTGGTCGAAGTCGAAGCCATCGCTTACGTCTGAGCCTGTTTCATTGGAAAAGCCCCTCCCAGGAGGGGCTTTTGCGTCTGTGAGGTAGAATGGATACACCGCTGTGCAGGAGTGCGATCATGAGTCTGAATTTTGCTCTGCTGGTCACCGGGCCCGCCTATGGCACCCAGACGGCCAGCACGGCCTATCGTTTTGCCCTGAGTCTGGTCGAGCAGGGACACCGCTTGTCCCACCTCTTCTTCTATCAGGAGGGGGTGTGCAATGCCAATGGCCTCCATGCGCCAGCCAGCGATGAGACCGACCTGGTGGCATTGTGGCGCGAGTTGGCCATCCAGCAGGGTATCCGCATCGATGTGTGTGTGGCTGCGGCCATGCGCCGTGGCGTGCTGGATGAGCAGGAGGCCAAGGGAATGGGACGGGAGCATTTCAATCTGGAAGCGCCATTCTGCCTGAGCGGGCTCGGTCAGTTGGCGGAAGCCGCACTGACCGCTGATCGCTTCGTTCAGTTCTAGGGGGACAAAATGACCAGAATAGCGTTTATCTCACGGCGTGGTCCCCATGGTTCGGCGAGTGGTCGGGAGGGGCTGGATGCTCTGCTGGCCACCTCTGCATTGACGGAGTCCCTGGCACTCTTTCTGGTGGGTGATGGCGTGATGCAACTGGTGAGGGAGCAATCACCACACGCTATATTGCAGCGTCACTACGCCCCGACCTTCAAGATGCTGGAACTGTATGACATCGAAGAGATCTATGTCTGTGCGGTGTCACTGGCTGAGCGAGGACTGACGGCGGCGGATCTGCTAATCCCAGTGATTCCGCTCTCTCCTGCGGAAATTCGCCGTAGCTGGGCGGGTTTCACCACCCACATCTGCTTCTGAGGTGTCCGTGATACAGCTGATATTGAACTCTCCCTTCATGAGCCAGGATCTCGAGTTGGCGTTGCGTTACCGCATGGAAGGGGATCTGGTGGTGTTGATGCAGGATGCCGTGATGGCGGCGGCTGCCCCCGGGTGGTGCGAGCGCTTGGCAGAGGTCCCCCTGTACGTCATGAAGGAAGACTTGCAAGCGAGAGGCTTGTCATCCGGGATCGGGATGGAACTCGATATGCCGGGTTTGATCAGGTTGATCGCCGAGCACGGATCACCGCAGACCTGGGGCGGTTAGACTTGGTTTTCCTTTTTATCTCAGTTGCTTAGCATAATGTCATTCGACTGTCATTTGCCATTTCGGTGTGCAAATTGTATAAATCTTGACTCCCCAGACAACAGGGCATAAAATTTCGCGTCCCCGTATCTGCGGGGAGGATTTTTCACACGTTTATGAAGTCATTATCAGGAGCCTTTTGATGGCAACTATTAACCAGTTGGTTCGCAAGCCACGCATCAAGCTCGTTGTGAAAAGCAACGTGCCGGCGCTGGAAGCGTGCCCTCAGAAGCGTGGCGTATGCACCCGTGTATACACCACCACCCCGAAGAAGCCTAACTCTGCACTGCGTAAAGTATGCCGTGTACGTCTGACCAACGGCTTCGAAGTCACCTCCTACATCGGTGGTGAAGGTCACAACCTGCAAGAGCACTCTGTTGTTCTGATCCGTGGCGGTCGTGTAAAAGACTTGCCAGGTGTTCGTTATCACACCGTTCGTGGTGCGTTGGACTGTGCCGGTGTTAAAGACCGTAAGCAGGCTCGCTCCAAGTACGGCGTGAAGCGTCCGAAAGCTTAATGGTTCTCCGTTAAGTAAGGCCAAACGTTAATTCGTTTCTAGTTAGATAACTTTCTAGTTTTGGGTAACCCCTGAAGTTACGGAGAATTTGAAATGCCAAGACGTCGTGTTGTTGGTCAGCGTAAAATCCTGCCGGATCCCAAGTTCGGATCTGAGCTGCTGGCTAAATTTGTCAACGTAGTAATGGTTGACGGTAAGAAATCTGTTGCAGAAGCCATCGTTTATGGCGCCCTGGACATCATTGCCACCAAATCTGGCAAAGAGCACCTGGCCCTGTTCGAAGTCGCTCTGGACAACATTCGTCCGGCGGTCGAGGTTAAATCTCGTCGCGTCGGTGGTGCAACCTATCAGGTGCCGGTAGAAGTTCGTCCGGTACGTCGCAATGCTCTGGCAATGCGCTGGTTGGTTGATGCCGCTCGTAAACGTGGTGAAAAATCAATGGCTCAGCGTTTGGCTGGCGAGCTGCTGGATGCCGCTGACAATAAGGGTTCGTCTGTCAAGAAACGTGAAGACGTTCACCGTATGGCTGAAGCGAACAAGGCCTTCGCTCACTTCCGCTGGTAATCCGCTTGCGCAGGGTCTTATGACTCTGCGCACCTTTAATTATCTGGGGACAAGCGCCCTAGTAAGAGGATGACAATGGCTCGTACAACCCCCATTGAGCGTTATCGTAATATCGGTATCTCCGCTCACATCGACGCCGGTAAGACTACTACTACCGAGCGCGTTCTGTTTTACACCGGTGTAAGTCACAAGATCGGTGAAGTTCACGATGGCGCCGCCACCATGGACTGGATGGAACAGGAACAAGAGCGTGGTATCACCATCACCTCCGCCGCGACCACCGCTTTCTGGTCCGGTATGGGTAAACAGTTCCAACCGCACCGTATCAACATCATCGATACCCCGGGCCACGTTGACTTTACTATCGAAGTAGAGCGTTCCATGCGTGTTCTGGATGGCGCCGTGATGGTGTACTGTGCCGTAGGTGGCGTACAGCCCCAGTCTGAAACCGTATGGCGTCAGGCTAACAAGTACAAGGTTCCCCGTATCGCGTTCGTCAACAAGATGGACCGTACCGGTGCCAACTTCCTGCGCTGCGTTGAGCACATCAAGACCCGTCTGAAAGGTAACCCGGTTCCTCTGCAACTGAACATCGGTTCCGAAGAGAACTTCAAGGGCGTTATCGACCTGGTCAAGATGAAAGCCATCAACTGGAGCGAAGCTGACCAGGGCGTATCCTTCGACTACGAAGACGTCCCGGCTGAGCTGCTGGAACAAGCGCAAGAAATGCGCATGAACCTGGTTGAAGCCGCTGCTGAAGCGTCTGAAGACCTGATGGAAAAATACCTGGGTGGTGAAGAACTGACTGAAGAAGAGATCAAGAAAGCTCTGCGTCAGCGTGTTCTGAACAACGAAATCATCCTGGTTACCTGTGGCTCCGCGTTCAAGAACAAGGGTGTACAGGCCATGCTGGATGCCGTGGTCGAGTACCTGCCGGCTCCGACCGACGTTGCTGCTATCGACGGTCTGAAGCTGGATGGCGAGACCAAGGACGAGCGTCACGCTTCCGATGACGAGCCGTTCTCTGCTCTGGCATTCAAGATTGCTACCGACCCGTTCGTGGGCAACCTGACCTTCTTCCGTGTTTACTCCGGTGTGGTCAACTCCGGTGACTCCGTGCTGAACTCCGTTAAAGAGAAGCGCGAGCGTTTCGGCCGTATCGTTCAGATGCATGCCAACAAGCGTGAAGAGATCAAAGAAGTTCGCGCAGGCGACATCGCTGCTGCCATCGGCCTGAAGGACGTCACCACCGGTGATACCCTGTGTGACGAAAGCGCACCGATCATCCTGGAGCGTATGGAATTCCCGGAGCCGGTAATCTCCATCGCCGTTGAGCCGAAATCCAAGGCTGACCAGGAGAAGATGGGTCTGGCTCTGGGCCGTCTGGCTCAGGAAGATCCGTCCTTCCGCGTATGGACCGACGAAGAATCTGGTCAAACCATCATCGCCGGTATGGGTGAGCTGCACCTGGACATCATCGTTGACCGTATGCGTCGCGAGTTCAAGGTAGAAGCCAACGTAGGTAAGCCGCAGGTTGCCTACCGTGAAACCATCCGCAACACCGTCAAGGACATCGAAGGCAAGCATGCCAAGCAGTCCGGTGGTCGTGGTCAGTACGGTCACGTCGTTATCGACATGTACCCGCTGGAAGAAGGCAAAGCCTACGAATTCGTCAACGACATCAAGGGTGGCGTGATTCCGGGCGAATTCATCCCGGGTGTTGACAAGGGTATCCGCGAGCAGCTGAAGTCCGGCCCGCTGGCAGGCTATCCGGTAATGGATCTGGGTGTGCGTCTGCACTTCGGTTCCTACCACGATGTCGACTCTTCCGAACTGGCGTTCAAGATCGCTGCTTCTCTGGCGTTCAAGGCTGGCTTCATGAAGGCCAACCCGGTACTGCTCGAACCGATCATGAAGGTCGAAGTCGAGACTCCGGAAGACTACATGGGCGACGTGATCGGTGACCTGAACCGTCGTCGCGGCCTGATCGAAGGCATGGAAGATGGCCCGTCCGGCAAGATCGTACGTGCGCTGGTGCCGCTGGCCGAAATGTTCGGTTACGCCACCTCCCTGCGTTCTGCTACCCAGGGTCGTGCTTCCTACGCCATGGAATTCGCCAAGTATCACGATGCCCCGACCAACGTCGCCCAGGCCGTGATCGAAGAGCGCAAATCCAAGTAATTTAAGATTCCCCGCCTACGACGGTAGGCGGGTTTAACCTAGAAGGACTACGTCGTGTCTAAAGAAAAATTTGAGCGTAATAAACCGCACGTAAACGTCGGCACCATCGGCCACGTTGACCACGGTAAAACCACCCTGACCGCCGCCATCACCAACGTGCTGGCCAAGCACTTCGGTGGTAAAGCTTTCGCCTTCGACCAGATCGACAAGGCACCGGAAGAGCGTGAGCGTGGTATCACCATCAACACCTCCCACGTAGAATACGACACTGCTACCCGCCACTACGCTCACGTAGATTGCCCGGGTCACGCCGACTACGTTAAAAACATGATCACCGGTGCTGCCCAGATGGACGGCGCAATCCTGGTAGTAGCAGCGACTGACGGCCCGATGCCGCAGACTCGTGAGCACATCCTGCTGGGTCGTCAGGTAGGCGTTCCGTACATCATCGTGTTCATGAACAAGTGCGACATGGTAGATGACGAAGAGCTGCTGGAACTGGTCGAGATGGAAGTTCGCGAACTGCTGTCTGAGTACGACTTCCCGGGTGATGACCTGCCGGTAGTACGTGGTTCCGCACTGAAAGCGCTGGAAGGCGAAGCTCAGTGGGAAGAGAAGATCCTGGAACTGGCTGGCCACCTGGACACCTACATTCCGGAGCCGGAGCGTGCCATTGACCAGCCGTTCCTGATGCCTATCGAAGACGTCTTCTCCATCGCAGGCCGTGGTACCGTAGTTACCGGTCGTGTAGAGCGCGGTATCGTCAAGGTTGGTGAAGAAGTGGAAATCGTTGGTATCAAAGA
>NZ_JBRKTB010000008.1:0-172075 GCF_053005425.1 Aeromonas sp. 25-248
GAGAGTAGGACACTGCCAGGCACCCAATACAAGAAACCCCGCTCACTCGAGCGGGGTTTTTTATTGCCTGAAATTCAGCCCTCACTGGAGGGCAAGCGGGCACTATGGTGCTGTTCGTCGTTCACGTTCACTTGTTGCCCGTACCGGAAAAGTTGCGCCTGCTCTGGTCACATTGAACCCACATGTTGGCTCTCTTTGTTTTCATCATTTTTAGCGTAATAACCCAGTCGGGGCCGTTCTGTCTAAACCCGCCGCCCGCGCTGCGATTGGGGTTGTATCTGAATCATAACTCGGTAGAGTAAGGGGCATTCCGGGTTTGCCCGTGCCATGGTTTCGGTTTTTTTTCTGGTATGGGATTCTCCGCCTGTTTTCATTCACCTTCACTCAGTGGTACCGATATGGAACAAGTAAACAAGTCAACCTTCAACGATGTGCTGGAATATGTGCGTATGTCCCGTCGTCAGAACAAGCTCAAGCGTGAAATCGCGGACAACGAGAAAAAGATCCGTGACAACCAGAAGCGGGTACTGTTGCTCGACAACCTGAGTGACTATATCAAGCCCGGCATGAGCATTGACGAGGTTCAGGCCATCATCGCCAACATGCGGACCGATTATGAAGAGCGCGTAGATGACCATATCATCAAAAATGCCGAGCTTTCCAAGGAGCGCAAGGAGCTGAGTACCAAGCTGAAGAGTATGAGCACCAGCAAATAATACCGCCCCGCTCTCGTCAACACCGGCCTCTGGCCGGTGTTTCATTTTCATGCCGCAGCTCGGATCTCTTGCCGCGTTGCAACAATCGGCTCCCATTTTCACAATCGCCCTGTTAACATCGCTGCAAAGCGGTCAATAGATTTCAAGCCCTTGACTTGAAACGACTAAGCTTGATTGAAAGACAATAAATTGCGCAACCATGGTGGGGCTGATATGGGCGCATCAAAACAGACGGATTCAAATAAAGTGGCATCTCAGGATTCATCCGTACCTAATACGGACGGGCAACAACAGCGTAAACGCCGACCCTGGTGGCGCTGGTTGTTCTGTTTTATCTTTTTGCTTTGCCTGGCTGCCGCGATCGCCCTGGTGGGTTATGAAATGAAGACCTCCCGACTGCAGTCACAGGAGATCTCCCGCTATGCGGCCACCCTGACCTATCAGATCGAACCCGGCCCCAGCAAGCAAATTGCCTTCCCCGACGACGGCCCGTTCGACAAGCGACTCGGTTATGTGCTGATGCCCATGATCCAGGAACGTCTCGTTCAGCGTGGCTACCAGGTGAGCGAACAGGTCCGTTTTTCCGATGCGCTCTACAACTACGCCAGCCACGGTTTCTTCGTGCCTTATACCGAGAAGGTCCAGGCAGGATTGACACTCTATGACTGCCGTGCAGAACCTTTCTACCAGTACAAGTATCCGACTCATTACTATCCGGATTTCAATGCCATACCGCCCTTGGTCATCCAGTCTCTGCTGTTTATCGAGAACCGTGAACTCCTGAGCAACAAGGAACCGCTGGCCAACCCTGCCGTAGACTGGCCGCGCTTTGCCAAGGCGGCGCTGTCTCAGGTGGGCAAGGCGCTGGACATGCAGGATCAATCTGCTGGCGGCAGCACTCTGGCGACCCAGGTGGAGAAGTATCGTCATTCTCCCGATGGACTGACCGTTTCGCCGACCGAGAAGATCCGCCAAATGGTCTCGGCCAGCGTTCGTGCCTATCGGCTGGGGCCCGAGACCCTGGAGGCCCGCAAGCTGGTTGCCTGGGCCTACCTCAACTCTGTCCCGCTCTCTGCGGCGCCCGGTTATGGCGAGGTGCACGGTCTCGGTGATGGCCTCTGGGTCTGGTTTGGCGCCAATGTCGATGAGGTGAATCGACTGCTGGATCCCGCTCGCAACCAGGATTCCACCCTGGCCGAGCAGGGCCTTGCCTTGCGCCAGGTTGTCTCCCTGATGATCGCCCACCGCCGTCCTTCCTATTACCTGGCGCAGGGCAGAGAAGCACTGTCGACCCTGACAGACAGCTATCTGCGACTCTTCGTGCAGGAGGGAATGATCACGCCCCCCCTGATGGAGTCGGCTCTCAAGGCCAAGCTGGTCTTCCGCGATTTCCTGCAGGCACCTGCCATCACTCGAGTCAACAACAACAAGGGACTGCAGGTGGCTCGCACTCGTCTCAGTCGTCAGCTCGGGGTGCAGCTTTATGACCTGGATCGCATGGATCTGATGGCCAACACCACCCTCAATATGCCGCTGCAGAACGAGGTGTCACGCTATCTGCAGCAACTGGCAGACCCTGCATTCGCAGCCCAGGTGGGCCTGTTTGGTGAGCGCCTGCTCTCGCCGGAGAAGACGGGTGATGTGAAGTACAGCTTTACCCTGTTCGAGAAGACGCCGGAAGGGGTCAAGGTGAGGGTGCAGACCGACAACACGGACCAGCCGTTCGACATCAATGAGGGCAGCAAGCTTGAACTGGGATCCACCGCCAAGTTGCGGGTGCTGACGACCTATCTCGAGATTGTCACCGAGTTGCATGACAGCTACGGCAATATGCCGGTGGAGAGCCTGCGAAAGATCGAAGTGTCCGATCAGGACAACATCAGCCGCTGGGCCATCGCCTATCTGATGAGTGCCAAGGACAGAAGCCTGCCGGTGATGCTGGAGGCCGCACTGGACCGCAAGTATTCCGCAAGTCCCTATGAAGGCTTCTTTACCGGCGGTGGCATGCACACCTTCAACAACTTCCGCAAGGAAGACAACGGTCGCATCCCGCCCATTCGCGATGCGCTGCGGGAATCCATCAACCTGCCCTTCGTGCGCTTGATGCGGGACATCGTCCGCTACAGCCTCTACAAGGAGGGAAATCGTGCCCAGTTGTTGAAAGATGACAGGGATCCTCGCCGTACCGAGTACCTGGCCAAGTTTGCTGACAAAGAGGGCCAGACCTATCTGCTGAGGTTCTGGCGCAAATATCGTGGCAAGAGTGCAGAAGAGCAGCTCGATACCTTCCTCGATGGTCTCAAACCCAGCGCGGTGCGTCTCGCCGCCGTGCATCGCTATCTGATGCCGGAAGCCTCCCAGGCCGACTTTGCAGCTTTCCTGGCCAAGCGCCTGCCGCGGGAGAAATTGACCGAGAAGCGCATAGAGCAGCTCTATACCAATTACGGCCCCGGCAAATATTCTCTGCCGGATCAAGGTTATATCGCACGGGTGCATCCACTCGAGCTGTGGTTGCTTGCCTATCTCAAGGAGTTTGACAAGGCCACCTTTACCGATGCGGTAACCGCCAGCCGTGACGAGCGTCAGGAGGTCTACAGCTGGCTGTTCAAGACCCGTCATCGCAGTGCCCGGGATAGCCGGATCCGCACCATGCTGGAGGTTGAGGCCTTCCTCGACATCCATCAGCGCTGGGCTCGCCTGGGCTACCCGTTCGATCACCTGGTTCCGTCCCTGGCGACCGCACTGGGCAGCTCGGGCGATCGTCCTGCTGCGTTGGCCGAGCTGATGGGGATCATCCAGAACGGCGGCATTCGTGCGCCGACCCTGCGCATCGAGCACCTCTCCTTTGCCAAGGGGACCCCCTTCGCCACCGTCTTTGAGCCGGCGAACACCCAGGGGGAACGGGTGATGCCTGCCGAGGTGGCCAACGCCTTGCGCAATGCACTCTCCAAGGTGGTGGAAGGGGGGACGGCGCGGCGCATCGCCGGGGCCTTCGCCTTGCAGGATGGTACTGTCCTGGCCCTGGGGGGCAAGACGGGGACCGGGGACAACCGGATCGAGACGGTGGGTCGCTACGGCAATGTGACCAGTTCACTGGCTCGCAACCGGACTGCGACTTTCGTCTTCTACATCGGGGATGATCACTTCGGCACGCTGACGGCCTATGTACCCGGCAGCCAGTCCGACAAGTTCCGCTTCACGTCGGCGCTGCCTGTACAGGTGCTCAAGGGGATGGCCCCCCTGCTGGTCCCCTATCTGCAACCTGCTACTCATACCCAGTGCATGGCGGGCAGCTGAGCGGATAGCGTATGAAAAAACGGGGCCATTTCGGCCCCGTTTGATTGTGTACTGCACGCCGCCCTGAGGCGGACGTGAGTCATCACTTACAACAGATCTTCAATTTCACCGCGCAGGTACTGGTACATCTCGCGATAGGCTACCGGCGGCTTGTTCAGCTCCCGCTCCTTGTTGGCGGTGCGGATCAGCTGACGCAGCTTCTGGCGATCCAGCTCGTGGAACTGGGACATCAGCTCGTTGAGGGCGCTGTCGCCTTCGGTGATCAGCCGCTCGCGCCACTGTTCGAGGCGATGCAGGCGGGCGTTCACGGTGGAGTGACGCATCTTGATGATGGAGAGGGCCTCTTCGATGGGGGCGACATCGCGGCTACGCATCAGACGGCCGATGAACTGGAGATGGCGACGGAAGGACTCATCCTTCTTCGGCTTGAGCTTGCGACCCAGCTCGACCGCTTCGGCGAGCTCTTCATCCAGGGGGATCTTCTCCAGCTCGCTGTGACTCAGGGAGACGATCTCTTCCCCCATCTTCTGCAAGGCTTCGGCATCACGCTTGAGCTGGCTCTTGCTGGGGCCCCAGTCTTCCCACTCGTTGTCGTCTTGATATTGACTCATCGGTCTCTGTATTCCTGTCATTCACGTTTGGCGGATATGTTACCAGCTTCTCCCGCTGGGCGCAGGGGTCTGATATGCTTAGCCCCTTTCCTTCCCTTCATACAGATGTGAGTTATGGACCAGCAAGATCAAATCCGCCAGGATCAATCCCATCTCGAGGCCGTGGTCGCCGAGGCCCTTGAGATAGCGAAAGGGCTGGGCGCCGGGCTTGCCGAAGTCTCCATCAGCAAACAGACCGGCCTCTCGGTGAACACCCGGGGCTGCGAGCTGGAAAGCATCGAATTCAACAAGGATGGCGCACTCGGCATCGCCGTCTATCGCGATGGTTGCAAGGGGTCCTCCTCCACCACGGATCTGACCAAGCCGGCCATTCGCGCCGCCGTGGAAGCGGCCATGGAGATCGCCCGCCACACCTCTCCCGATGACTGCGCCGGTCTTGCGGATGCGGATCTGCTGGCCTGGGATGCCCCGGACCTGCAACTGTGCCACCAAATCGAGCTGGATCCCCAGCGTGGCATCGCGCTGGCCATCGAGTGCGAGCGGCTGGCCCTGGGACGGGATGCCCGCATCAAGCACTCTGACGGAGCCAGTTTCTCCAGCCACCTGGGTGTCAAGGTCTATGGCAACAGCCACGGCTTCGTCAAAGGCTATGCAGCGTCCCGCAACTCCCTGAGCTGCGTACTGATCGGCGAGCAGGATGGTGACATGCAGCGCGACTACGGCTACTCCTCCAGCCGCTCCCTGGACGGGCTGTGGAGCCCCCAGCGCATCGCTGACGAGGCGGTGGAGCGCACTGTTTCCCGCCTGGGGGCTCGCAAGATCAGCACCCGCCATGCCCCTGTGCTGTTCCACCCCGATACCGCTGCCGGTCTGTGGGGCCATCTGGTGATGGCCATCAGTGGGGGGAACCTCTATCGCAAGTCGAGCTTCCTGCTGGACAAACTGGGCAAGCAGATCCTGCCCGAGTGGCTCACCATCCAGGAGTTCCCCCACTTGCCGGGAGGACTTGCCAGCACCCCGTTCGACGGGGAAGGGGTTCGCACCCGCGACATGGACATCATCCGCAACGGCGAGCTGATGAGCTGGCTGCTCACCTCCTACTCCGCCCGCAAACTGGGCCTGACCACCACGGGCCACGCCGGGGGCATCCATAACTGGCAGGTCTCCAATACCGGCCAGGACTTCCAGGGCATGCTCAAGGAGATGGGCACCGGGCTGCTGGTGACCGAGCTGATGGGGCAGGGGGTCAACATCGTCAATGGTGATTACTCCCGCGGCGCAGCCGGTTTCTGGGTTGAAAATGGCGAGATCCTCTATCCTGTGGAGGAGATCACCATTGCAGGCAATCTAGCCGACATGTTCAGCCATATCGTGGCGGTGGGCAGTGATGAGGATGAGCGTTCCAGCCTCAAGACCGGCTCCGTACTGGTCGAGCAGATGAAACTGGCGGGGCACTGATCCCCTCCGTCCGATCTGGTACACGGCCATGAAAAAGGCCCCCTCGCCTGGCGAGGGGGCCTTTTTATCGTCGGCTCATGGTGAAGCCAGCTTATTCCTTGATGCGCTCGATGCGACCACCCAGGCCTTGCAGCTTGTGCTCGATGTCTTCGTAGCCACGGTCGATGTGATAGATGCGATCGACGATGGTGGCCCCTTCGGCCACGAAGCCGGCCAGCACCAGGCTGGCGGAGGCGCGCAGATCGGTCGCCATCACCTGGGCACCCTTGAGCTGCTGGGTGTCGCGGCAGATGGCCACATTGCCCTGCAGTTCGATGTCGGCACCCATCCGAACCAGCTCGGGCACGTGCATGAAGCGGTTCTCGAAGATGGTCTCGGTGACCATGCCGGTGCCCTGGGCGACCGCGTTCAGCACGGTGAACTGTGCCTGCATGTCGGTCGGGAACGCCGGGTAGGGGGCGGTCTTGATGGTGACAGGTTTCAGGGTGCGACCTGTCATGTCGAGGGTGATCCAGTCGTCACCCTTTTCAATCAGGGCGCCAGCCTCTTCCAGTTTGACCAGTACGGCTTCCAGCAGGCTGGGGTCGGTGTTGCGGCAAGTGATCTTGCCACCGGTCACGGCGGCGCCCACCAGGAAGGTGCCGGTCTCGATGCGATCGGGCTGCACGCTGTAGCTGCCACCGTGCAGACGTTCTACGCCGTCGATGGTCAGGGTATCGGTGCCGGCGCCCTGAATGTTAGCTCCGAGCGCGTTGAGGAAGTTGGCCAGATCGACCACCTCCGGCTCACGGGCGGCGTTTTCGATCACGGTGCGACCGTCAGCCAGGGTGGCGGCCATCATCAGGTTCTCGGTACCGGTCACGGAAACCATGTCCATCAGGATGTGGGCACCTTTCAGGCGGCCGTCGACGCGGGCTTTGATGTAGCCCTCTTCGATGACGATCTTCGCGCCCATCAGCTCCAGGCCGTGGACATGCAGGTTGACCGGGCGGGCACCGATGGCACAGCCGCCGGGCAGGGAGACGTCTGCTGCACCGAAGCGGGCTGCCAGCGGGCCCAGGGCCAGGATGGAGGCACGCATGGTCTTCACCAGCTCGTAGGGGGCGACATGATTGTTTACCGCACCGGTCAGCACGGTCACGTTGCCGTTGACCTTGGTGGTGGCGCCCAGCATCTCCAGCAGCTTGAGGGTGGTACCCACGTCTTTCAGGCGCGGTACGTTGGAGAGTTGAACCTCTTCGTCACACAGCAGGGTGGCAAACAGGATGGGCAGGGCGGCATTCTTGGCGCCAGAGATGGTCACTTCACCGGAGAGGGTGCAGGGGCCGGTGATCTTGAATTTGTCCATGGTTTACTTCTTTACCAAATCAGGAGGGCAGCTGGAATTTACGCTCGCGTTTCCACTCGGCGTCGGTATAGGCCTTGATGGAGAGAGCGTGGATCTCGTTGGTGGCGATCTTGTCCATCAGCGGGGCATAGATGGCCTGTTGTTTCTTGACCCGGCTCATGCCGTCAAACATGTCGCCGACGGCGATCACCTGGTAGTGACTGCCGTCCCCTTTGACATGGACTTCGGACAATGGCAAAGCCTCGAGGAGTATCGCTTCAATTTCAGAGACTTGCATTATGAGTCCTCAGTTGTGAGCGGGGTTGAATGAAAGAGGCTGGCCACCCCGTAGAGGTTGGCCAGCGTATGGAAATCGTTGGAGGCACCCACCAGTGTCGGAGTGGCACCCCGTGCCAGTGCCGCCTTGGCCCACTTGACCAGCAGGGCAAGGCCGGCGGAATCCAGGGTAGTGACGGCACCGAGTTCGAGCCGATCGTTCTGCCACCAGTCGGTGCGGCGTTGCCACAGATCGTTGACCTGCGGGGCCTGCAAGTCACCGCTCAGGATCATGACTTGATCACCAGCGGCTTGGCGTTGTGTTCACGCAGTTGGGCGATCACCGCATCGATGCCGTTCTGGCGAATGAGGCCGCCCAGCTCGTTCTGCTTGGCAGAGAGCAGGCTGATCCCTTCGGCAACCATGTCGAAGGCTTTCCACTCGCCGGTCTTGTTGTTCTTGCGCAGCTTGAACTCGAGGAAGATGTCCGGCTTGCCGGCCTCTTTCACGCTGACGTTGACGGCGGTGATGTTGCTCTCGGCGGCTTTGCCGGGCTGGACCTTGACGGTCTGCTTGTCAAAGTGTGCCAGGGCGTCGGCGTAGGAGCTCACCATGTACTCGGTGAAGACGTCCACAAAGGCGTCACGCTGGGCAGGGGTCGTCTGTTTGATCTGGTTGCCGAGCACCTTGTAGGCGGCGAAGCGGTTGTCCACGTAGGGCAGCAGCTCCTCGCGGATGATGACGCGCAGGTGATCGGGGTTGCTCTTCACCTGGGCCTGATCGGCTTTCAGGCGGGCAAAGGTCTGCTGGGCGGCCTGATCCACGAGGGCATAGGGGTCCGAAGTATTGACATCCGCACGGGCGACGAGGGAGAACAGCATGCTGGTCATCAGACCCAGCATCAGGGCGATCTTCTTGAACATGGTTACTCCTTGGTTGCGGGTGTGTTGGCCGGAGAGGACTGGCTGTAGAGGAACTTGCCAATCAGATCTTCCAGCACGATGGCGGACTTGGTGTCTTCGATCATGTCGCCATCCTTGAGCATGCTGGTGCCCATCTCTTCATCGGTGAACCCCGGTGCCAGACCGATGTACTGCTCACCGAGCAGGCCAGAGGTCAGGATGGAGAGGGTGCTGGTCTCGGAGAACTCGCCGGCACTCTTCTGCATCTGCAGGGAAACGATGGGGACCTGGCTCTTGGGATCCAGGGTGATGTCGCTGACACGACCGACGACGACGCCGCCGACCTTGACCGGCGAGCGCACTTTCAGGCCGCCGATATTATCGAAATGGGCGCGCAGGGTATAGGTTTCTCCTTCCGGTTTGAAACTCAATCCCGCCACTTGCAGTGCCAATGCCAGAATGGCCGCGATGCCAGCCAGCATGAAGGCGCCAACCAGAAATTCTACTTTGCTGAACTTCATCTTTCCCTTATCCAAACATGACTGCGGTGAGTATAAAATCCAGACCGAGCACGGCCAGGGATGAGTGAACCACGGTACGGGTGGTCGCCTGACTGATCCCGGCCGAGGTCGGTTTGGCATCATAGCCGTTGAAGAGCGCTATCCAGGTCACCACCAGGGCGAAGATCAGGCTCTTGATGGCGCCTTGCATGATGTCGTCCTGCCAGTCGACGGAGGCCTGCATGGCGGACCAGAAACTGCCTTCGTCCACCCCAAGCCAGTCGACACCAACCAGCTTGCCGCCAAAGATGCCGATCAGACTGAACATGAAGGCCAGCAGCGGCATGCTGATGACCCCGGCCCAGAAGCGGGGCGCCACGACCCGACGCAGCGGATCGACCGCCATCATCTCCAGGCTGGAGAGCTGCTCGGTGGCCTTCATCAGGCCGATCTCGGCGGTGAGGGCGGAGCCCGCACGACCGGCGAACAGCAGGGCGGTGACCACAGGACCCAGCTCACGGAGCAGGGAGAGGGAAACCAGAGGCCCCAGGCTCTGCTCTGCGCCGAAATCCTTCAATACGTTGTAACCCTGCAGGGAGAGCACCATGCCGATGAAGAGGCCTGACACCAGTATGATGGCGACGGATTGCACTCCCACCACATACAGTTGCTGCACCAGCAGCGGGAAGTGCTTGCGTGGCTGGGGCCGTCCTGCCAGTGCATGAAACAGCATGATGGTTGCCCGGCCGACGGCGTTGATGAAACGCACACCGCTGCGGCCCAGCTTGCTTATCTGACTTGTCAACATCACAGATCCTGTAGCAGGTCGCCTGCCGGAAAATGAAACGGAACAGGACCGTCGGGCAATCCCTTGAGGAACTGCTCGACTTCGGGATTGTGCTCCTCGCGCAGCTGCTCCGGTGTGCCGTGTGCCACTACCTTGCGGTTGGCGATGATGTAGGCGTAGTCGGCGATGCTCAGCACTTCCTTCACGTCGTGGGTGACGATGACGGAGGTGATGCCGAGTGCATCGTTGAGCTCCTTGATGAGCTTCACCAGCACCGCCATGGTGATGGGGTCCTGCCCCACGAAGGGCTCGTCATACATGATGAGATCCGGATCCAGCGCGATGGATCTCGCCAGGGCCGCGCGACGCGCCATGCCACCGGAGAGCTCGGACGGCATCAGCTTGGCCGCCCCGCGCAGACCGACAGCCTGCAGTTTCATCATGACGATGGTGCGGATCAGCTCTTCCGGCAGGCCGGAGTGCTCCCGCAGCGGGAAGGCCACGTTGTCGAAGACGGTCATGCCGGTGAACAATGCGCCACTCTGGAACAGCATGCTCATCCGTTTACGCACTTCATACAAGCGTGAACGGGAGAGCGTGGGAACGTCTTCCCCGTCAAACAGGATGTGACCGGACTCAGGCTTGAGCTGGCCCCCGATCAGGCGCAGCAAGGTGGTCTTGCCGATCCCGCTCGGACCCATGACGGCGGTGACCTTGCCACGGGGAATGGTCAGGTTGATCCTGTCGTACAGCAGCCGATCCCCGTGACTGAAGGTCAGGTCGGAGATGGTGATCAGGTCATCGTTCAAACAATTGTCCATCCGGTATAAATGAAGAGCGAATTTTATGGGCTAGTCTAGGTCTAAGCAACAGCGAGGAACAACTATTGAGCGGGTTTCCCCCCCAAGTACGCGACAGTTTTATGTAACAACCTGCGTCAATGACCGCCCATTCCGCATCCGATTCGCTTATCTCGGCAGACTTTTTTATAATCCCGCAGCAAATTTCGGCCCGGAGCTGTGCCTTTATGTCTGTAAAGCCTGAAAAAGTGTCTGAATTGTTCGATTTCCGTCGCAGCGCCCGAGCGGTGCTGGACATAGAAAAACAAGCCATTGATGGACTCTACCAGTACCTTGACGAGGCGTTCGAGCGCGCCTGCGAGATGGTGCTGCGCTGTGGCGGCAAGATAGTGGTGACCGGCATGGGCAAGTCGGGTCATGTCGGCAACAAGATTGCCGCGACCCTGGCCAGCACGGGAACGCCCGCCTTCTTCCTGCACCCGGGCGAGGCGAGCCACGGGGATCTCGGCATGATCTCAGCCGGGGATCTCATCATCGCCATTTCCAACTCCGGCGAGAGCGACGAGATCCTGGCCCTGCTGCCGGTGCTCAAGCGCCGCGGCATTCCACTCATCTGCATGACAGGCAATCCGGCTTCCACCATGGCGAAAGAGGCCAACGTGCACCTGTGCATCAAGGTGGAGAAAGAGGCCTGCCCCCTCGGTCTGGCCCCGACATCCAGCACTACCGCCACCCTGGTGATGGGGGACGCGCTGGCCGTGGCCCTGCTGGAGGCCCGTGGCTTCACCGCCGATGACTTTGCGCTGTCGCATCCGGGCGGGTCCCTCGGCAAGCGGTTGCTGTTGCGAGTGGGCGATCTGATGCACAGCGGCGAGCTGTTGCCCAAGGTGGGGATAGATGCCACCATCAGCCAGGCGCTGCTGGAAGTGAGCCGCAAGGGGCTCGGCATGACGGCGGTGGTGGACGATCAAGGGCTGCTTGCCGGTCTGTTCACCGATGGTGACCTGCGCCGCATTCTGGACCTGCAGGTGGACATCCATCACACCCCCATCAGCCGCGTCATGACGGTGAACTGTGTTACCGTAGGGCCTGAGATGATGGCGGCCGAGGCCGTCAAGCTGATGGAAACCAGGAAAATCAACGGGTTGTTGGTCGTGGATGGGGAGAGACACCCTCTGGGTGCCTTCAACATGCATGACCTGCTGAAAGCCGGAGTAATTTGATGCAAGACGTACCGACCCTCTATGGTCCGGTGACGCGCAGCCAGTACGAGAAGGCGGCGCAGATCCGCCTGCTGGTGTGCGATGTGGATGGGGTGCTCTCCAACGGCTTCATCTATATGGGCAATAACGGCGAAGAGCTGAAGACTTTCTGCACCCGTGACGGTGCCGGCATGCGTGCCCTGCTCAATGCGGGCATCGAGATTGCCATCATCACGGGGCGAAACTCCCGCATCGTCAGCGATCGCATGCAGAGTCTGGGAGTCCAGCACCTGGTGCAGGGTGCAGACAAAAAGCTGCCCCACTTCGAGGCCTTGCTGACCAAGCTCGGGCTGGATGCATCGCAAGCCGCCTATATGGGAGATGACACCATCGATCTGCCGGTGATGCAGGCTTGCGGCTTGGGTATCGCCGTTGCCGATGCCCATCCGCTTGTGCTGGCGAAGGCGGATCTGGTGACGCGGCTTGGCGGTGGCGTCGGGGCCGTGCGCGAGGTGTGCGACCTGATCTTGCAGGCCCAGGGATTGGCTGACTATCAACCCGAGGCGTCGCGATGAACAAACAGACTGTGCTGTTCGGCCTGCTGTTTCTGGCTGCGCTGGCGGCCTGGCAGCTGGGGGAGATCGAGCTGGTCCCCGAGCCGACCACCAAGACGGAAAATTTTCAACCGGACTTCACCGCCAGAGAGTTGGTGACGACCCGTTTCAACGAGCAGGGCAAGCGCACCGAGCGGCTGGAATCCGAATATGCGGAGTACTACCAGGTACTCGAGCAGGCCACTTTCACCAAGCCGGTGGTCTACATGTTCGATGACAAGGGCGCGGCCGAATGGAAGCTGACGGCCGAAACCGGGGTGCTCAACACCGATGACAATGTGATCCTCCGTGACAAGGTGCATCTGGACGGTCTGCTGCCCGCGTCCTTCATCTCCACGCTGGATACTTCCTATCTGGAGCTGGATCTGGTGACGCAGGGGATGAGAAGCAACCAGCACATCAGCATTGTGGGCCAGGAGTTCCAGACCGAGGGCGTTGGCCTCAAGGGTCACCTGGAACGTAAATATTTCGAGTTACTGGATAAAGGCCATGCCACTTATTTCAATGAAAAACGTTAATCTGGCCCTCACGGCCCTGTTGCTGTGCGGTTCCCTGAATGCCAAAGAGTCCGATTTCGCCGAGAAGGTCTATGTGGATGCGGTCAAGCAGGTGGCCGAGATGCAGGACAACCGCATCACCTTCAGCGAGGATGTCATCATCACCCAGGGCACCATCAAGATTAAGGCCGACAAGGTGGTGGTGATCCGCTCCGGCGACAAGGGCGCTGAGGTGATGACCGCGTATGGCAACCCAGCCACTTTCTTCCAGGTACTGGACAACGGCAAACCGGTCAATGCCCATGGCAACAGCATCCGCTACGAGCTTAAGAACCGGTTGGTGACCATCACCGGCAATGGCCAGCTCAAGCAGGAAGACAGCCAGGTGACCGGCGATCTCATTCGCTACGACATCGTCAAGCAGAAGATGATTGCCGAGAGCAAGGGGCCCACCCAGCGCGTCAAGACGGTGTTCCTGCCGGATCAGGTGGAGAACTTTGACAAACCCGCCGATCAGAAGAAGTAGGAAACAACAGCCATGGCAGTGTTAAAAGCAACGGGTCTGCAAAAGAGCTACAAGCGCCGCATGGTGGTCAGCGATGTGAGCCTGGAGGTGGGAACGGGCCAGATCGTGGGCCTGCTCGGCCCGAACGGCGCGGGCAAGACGACCTCCTTCTACATGATCGTGGGCCTGGTGCAGCGGGATGCCGGCCTCATCACCATCGACGAGCAGGACATCAGCCTGCAGCCCATGCATATCCGTGCCCGCAATGGCATCGGCTATCTGCCTCAGGAGGCCTCCATCTTCCGGCGCCTGTCGGTGTTCGACAACTTGATGGGGGTCATGCAGACCCGCAAGGGGTTGAGCCGCGAAGAGCGGGAAGATAAGGTCGAACAGTTGCTGGAAGAGTTCAATATCACCCATATCCGCGACAGCCTGGGCCAGAGCCTCTCGGGTGGGGAGCGGCGCCGGGTGGAAATCGCCCGGGCGCTGGCGGCAGAGCCGAGATTCATTCTGCTCGATGAGCCCTTCGCAGGTGTTGATCCTATTTCAGTCATCGATATCAAAAAGATCATCCAGCATCTGAAAGAACGCGGGTTGGGTGTGCTGATAACGGACCACAACGTCAGAGAGACGCTGGATGTGTGCGAGAAGGCCTACATCGTCAGCCACGGCAAGATGATTGCCGAGGGCGCGCCGGCCGATATCCTCGCCGATGAGCAGGTCAAGCGCGTCTATTTGGGCGATCAATTCAGTCTATAGTAAGGGGGCACCCCTCATTTTTGTTAGGTGACTGCCTCGCTGAACATAAGGATATCCCGACGTAGATGAAGCCGACATTACAGTTGCGTCTCGGTCAGTCCCTGACCATGACGCCACAATTACAACAAGCGATTCGTCTGCTCCAGCTCTCCACCCTGGAACTCCAGCAGGAAATTCAGCAAGCGCTCGACAACAACCCCTTGCTGGAGCAAGAGGAGAACGAGGCGCAGGAAACCAGTCAGACAGAGACACAGGACGCCAGTCAACTCGACTCCAGCGATGCCATGGCCCAGGAGAGCATGCCGGATGAACTGCCGGTGGACACCACCTGGGACGAGGTCTACTCGGCCGGTACGGCCCAGAGTGCAGGCCCCATCCATGACGGGGAAGACAGCGTCTATCAGGGGGAGACCACCGAGAACCTGCAGGACTACCTGCTGTGGCAGATGCGGCTCACCCCGTTCAGTGATGTGGATGCTGCCATCGCCCTTGCCATCATCGATGCTATCGACGAATCCGGGTATCTGACTGCCACCCTCGAGGATATTCAGGCTGCAGTCAGCAGCGAGGAGGTAGAAGTCGAACTGGATGAGATAGAAGCCGTGCTCAAGCGGGTGCAGCATTTCGATCCGGTCGGCATCGCCGCCCGTTCGGTGCAAGAGTGTCTGCTGATCCAGCTCGGCCAGTATTCGCCGGACCTGCCCTGGCTCGACGAAGCCAGAGAGGTGATCCGCGAACACATGGACCTGCTCGGCAATCGCGACTACCGCACCCTGGCTCGCAAGACCCGCCTCAAGGAGAGCGATCTCAAGGAGGTGCTGGATCTCATCCAGCAACTGGAGCCCAGACCCGGCAACGGCATCATCCAGAGTGAATCCCAGTACGTGATCCCGGATGTGTCCGTGGTCAAGAAGGGTAGCAAGTGGGTGGTTGAACTCAATCCGGATTCTGCTCCGCGCATCCGTGTCAACGAGGCCTATGCGGCCATGGCGCGCAATGCCCGCAGCAGCACGGATACCCAGTTCATCCGTTCTCATTTGCAGGAGGCCAAGTGGTTCATCAAGAGCCTGGAGAGTCGTAACGACACCCTGCTCAAGGTGGCCAGCTGCATCGTCGAGCAGCAGCAGGGCTTTTTCGAGTACGGCGAAGAGGCCATGAAACCCATGGTACTCAACGACATCGCGGAAGCGGTGGAGATGCATGAGTCGACCATTTCACGGGTCACGACCCAGAAGTACATGCATACGCCCCGCGGCATTTTTGAACTGAAGTTTTTTTTCTCCAGTCACGTCAATACGGAGGGAGGAGGAGAGTGCTCATCGACCGCTATTCGCGCCCTGATCAAGAAGCTGGTGACGGCGGAAAACCCCGCCAAGCCGCTTAGTGATAGCAAGATCGCGGATTTGCTGGCCGAACAGGGTATTATGGTGGCGAGACGCACGATCGCAAAGTACCGTGAATCCTTGTTGATCCCGCCATCCAATCAGCGCAAACGCCTGGTTTAGGCAAACAAAAGGAAGACGTTATGCAAATTAACCTGACCGGACACCATGTCGAGATTACCGAAGCTCTGCGTGATTATGTGAACAACAAATTTGCCAAACTCGAGCGTCACTTTGACCATATCAACAACGTACACGTGGTGTTGAGCGTCGAAAAACTGAACCAGATCGCCGAAGCCAAGCTGCATGTCAGCGGGGGAGAGGTGTTCGCCAATTCGCAGCATGCCGACATGTATGCGGCGATTGATACCCTGCTGGATAAACTGGATCGGCAGATCATCAAGCACAAAGATAAGTTAAATCAAAAATAACTATGCAACTTGAACACATACTGAGTCGGGACTGCACCAAGAGTGCGGTCCCTTGTACCAGCAAGAAACGCGCGCTCGAGATCATCAGTGAACTGGCCGCAGAGCGCCTCGGCGCTTCCCGCCAGGTCCTGTTTGAAAGCCTGCTGGCGCGAGAAAAGATGGGTAGTACCGGGATCGGAGCCGGTATCGCCATCCCCCACGGCCGGATTGACGACGCCTTCGCGCCGACCGCCGTGTTGATGACCTTCTCCGAGCCCATCCCTTTCGATTCTATCGACAATCAACCGGTTGACCTGCTCTTTGCATTGCTGGTGCCGGAAAGCGAGTGCAAGCAGCACCTCAAGACTCTTTCCCTGATGGCATCCAAACTGGGTGACAAGGCCGTCTGCCGCCAGCTGCGCCAGGCGACCAGCGACGAAGAACTCTATCAGATCATGACGTCGGCCTGAGGCCGGGTCTGACACAGCCACGTTGGCGTGAGGGGACAAGATGCAGTTAATAGTAGTAAGCGGTCGTTCGGGCTCCGGCAAGACGGTGGCCCTGAGGGTGCTCGAGGATCTCGGGTACTACTGCGTGGACAACCTGCCGGTCAACCTGCTGCCCCAGTTGATCGTGTCGGTGGAGAGCCAGTATGACAAACTGGCTGTCAGCATCGACGTGCGCAACCTGCCTGCCCAGGCAGACAGGCTGGAGAACCTGCTGAGCCAGGTGCGCAACGAGGGGCGAGTCAAGTTTTCGAGCTTCTTCTTCGATGCGGACAACGCGACCCTGCTCAAACGCTACGGTGAGAGCCGCCGTCTGCATCCTCTGTCCCGCAACAAGCTTTCGCTGGACGAGGCGATCCGGGAAGAGACCCACCTGCTGGCACCGCTCTCCTCGACCGCCGACCTGCGCATCGACACCACCAACCTCAGCATTCACGATCTCAGCGAGCTCATCAAAACCCGGGTGCTCGGCAAGAAAGAGAACGAGCTGGTGCTGGTGTTCGAGTCATTCGGCTTCAAGTACGGCATTCCCAAGGATGCGGACTTCGTGTTCGACGCCCGTTTCCTGCCCAACCCGCACTGGATCCCGGAGCTCAAGCCCTTCACCGGCAAGGATGAGCCCGTGGCCAACTACCTCTCCAGCCAGCCGGATGTCATGCTGTTCATCCAGCAGATCGAGAATATGCTGGGGACCTGGTTGCCCCACCTGGAGCGCAACAATCGCAGCTATGTGACCGTCGGGATCGGCTGTACCGGCGGACAACACCGCTCGGTGTTCATCGCCGAGCGGCTGGCCAGCGCATTCCGGTTGCTTGGCAAGAACGTGCAGATCCGCCATCGCACGTTGGACAAGCGTTCAAACCCCGCCTGACAGATCCACAGGATGCTCAGATGACCGTTTCCGCCTCGGTAGAAGTCAAAAACAAGTTAGGCATTCACGCGCGACCGGCCATGATGCTGTTCGAGCTGGTGCAGGGGTTCGATGCCCACGTGTTGCTGCGCAACGAAGAGGGGGTCGAGGCCGACGCGGACAGCGTGATCGGCCTGCTGATGCTGGACTCCGCCCAGGGCAAACAGGTGGAGGTGCAGGTGGAGGGCCCCGAAGAGGTGGAGGCCCTGGCCGCCGTGGTGGCGCTGTTCACCTCGGGCTTCAATGAGGAGTAATACGCCTCGGCGTGCTCAAGGTGTGCTGCGAGCCAGCGCCTTGAAAGCGGCAAAATCCCGACAAGCCAGCAGACTTCTGCTGGCTTTTTCGTTCATCAGTGCCAGAAACAGATCATAAAGTCCCATGGCTTCCTCATAATCCGCCTTGGCGATGGCCAGCACGAAGATGAGGGTAGCGCTCTCGCCGTTGCCCCAATCGATCCCCAGGGGGGCCAGCACGGTATAGACCAGGGTGCGGCGCGCCAGCAGGCCGAGGGAGTGGGGCAGAGCGATGCCGTCCCCCAGCATGGTGGAGACGATCCGCTCCCGCTCCTGCAAGGATCCCCGGAATCCGCTCTGCACCAGATCCTCCGCCTCAAGCTGGCTGCAGATGCGATCAAACAGCGCCGCTTGGCTGAGCGGTTCGGTGACCACCATGAAGTGGTCGGCATCGAAGTACTTGTCGAGCAGATAGGGACGGGTGCGATCGACGAGCACCAGCTTGCCGAGCTGCTCCAGCTGGTATTGGGTCGGGAAGGGGGAGACCAGTACCACGGGAGCATTCTTCTCGCTCACCTTGAGGGTGCTGATGACGAAATCCTGCTCGACTCGCACCAGTCCCTCATAGTCCCGCACCGACTCCAGCGTGGTCAGCTGCAGTTGGGGGTATTCCCGCCGGATGCGTGCTTCCAGCACCCGGAAGGTGGCGTTGCCCGCATCGCACAGCAGCAGCGCCTGGGGGCGCCGGGTGTAACCGATGTCGTAGTGGCGCTCCAGGCCGACCCCGATGTGGATCACCAGGTAGCCGATCTCGTGGTGGGTCAATCGGTAGGGGGTCTGCCTGATCCACTCAGAGATGGCCGCCAGGGTGATGTCGTAGGCGAGGGGGTAATACTGCTTGATGTGATCCGCCAGGGGATTGTGGCTGCCAATCTGGTATTTGACCCGCAGCAGCATGGCGCCGATGTGGGTCTGCAGGTCGGCTCGCAATTGCGGGTCGCCGCGCAGGTCATAGGGGTAGTGCTGGTGGATGTAACCCAGCAGGTGTGCAGTCAGTTGCTCGCTCTCGGCCGCCATGGCCGGGCTGAGCAGGGGCGTCTCTGCAGTGAGGCGAGCCTGGATCTGGATGGCGAGACAGGCGATCTCTTCCTGCACCGGTGAAGTCAGGGTCGGCAGCTCGGCATAGATGTCGCGGGCCACCACTGCCAGGGGCGGGGTGATGTCGTCGCTGGCAAACTGGCGCAACTCGTGGCCAGACGCCTGGCGAAGCAGGGCGACGGCACAGTAGACGGTGACTTGCTGCAGGCTCTCGTCGGCCAGGCGTAGCTGATGGCGACCGAGTTGCTCGTGAATGTGGTTGCCCACTACCTCCAGCGTCTTGCTGGGGCAGAGGGTGGGCAACAGGCTCTGGAGCGGATGCTGGTGCAGCAGCTCCTGGCAGAGCAGTTGGGTGAGGCAGGCGCGGATCGCCATCTCGCTTCCCGCAATGCGCATCCCCACCCTGGGTTTGCTGTCGATGGTGAGCCCGAAGTGGGCGAGCCGCTCCCGCACCTCCGTCATGTCCCCTTGCAAAGCCGCCCGGCTCAGATACCAGGTGTCCGCCAGCTCGTCGAGCTTGATCCCCTGTTCCGCCGTCAGCAGCAAGACCTGGAGGTGCAGCACCCGCTCGCGGCTGGTGCGAGGCAGAGGGCTCTCCTGCCCTTGGGCGGCCAGCAGCGCATCGAACAGCCCCTGATTGTAGATCTTGAGCTGGTAACCGCTGCCCCGCTGATGGATCAGGTGGGCGCCCCGGGTGGCGATGAGCTCGTTCAGGGTCGCCACGTCGGTACGCACCGTGCGGGTGGAAACATTGAGACGGCGGGCCAGCTCCTCCTGTGGCAGGGGCTCGGCGTGAAGCAGGGCGAGCAGTTGCTGGAGTCTGGGGTGGGGCAGCTTGGTCATGAGGGGGTGGGGACTCCTGTCGCGCATGGTGGGTCGATGTTAACAAGGGGGTCATTAACAAGCCAGGCACCGCCCAGTGATCGGACCGGTGCCTGTGGGGTTGCTATGCCAGCAGTGCCTTCACCATGGCGAGGAGGGTACGCACATCCTCCGGCCGGGTCTGGCCGCTCTCGCTGTCGATGATGGAGCTGTAGACATGGGGGATCACCTTCTCGACTCCTGCCTCCAGCGCGATCCGCACTATCTCCTCGAAGTTCTCAAGATCGATACCGCCGGTGGGCTCCAGCCAGAAGCCGTGGCGGGCACAGGCCTCGGCCACTGCCTGATACTCGGCGCGGCAGGCGAGTCCCCCCATGGGGAAGAATTTGACCGAGCTGCCGCCCATGTCTTTGAGCAGGGCAATGGCGGTATCGATGGGGACGATGCCATCGGGCTGCTGACTACTGAGGGGGCCAGTGGAGATCTTCACCATGCCGGGGGTGCCGGTGGGGGAGACAAGGCCATTGACCAGGGTGTCAGCTTGACCGAGCAGCGCCCGGCTGGCCCCGACCCCGGTGAACACCTGATTGACGTGCTGGGGCTGCAACTGGCGGGCCAGCTCGGCCACCATGGCGGACTGGCGCGGATCACCGGCTCCCAGCCCGATGGAGAGGGCGTTGTCGATAAGCTTGGCGTAGGCCTGCATGTCGGCGACGGCAGAGGGAATGTCCGGGTAGTTCTTGGAGAGCACGCCGACCAGCACATGACCCTCGGCTGCCTCATAAATGTCGACGGCATTCTCTTTGGAACCTGCCAGCACGTTGAGGCAGACCCGATCGCTGTAGTAATTGGGGGTAAGAGACATCAGTTGTTCTCCTGAACGAGGTGGGCAATGGCGGAGTGGATCTGGTCGAGCTGGGGCTGGGTGACGCTGCGCACGTCTATCTCGATGTGCCCCTCGTTGGCCTTGTAGCCGCGGCAGTAGATGGCGGGGGTACTCTGTTGCAGACGGGAGACCACTTCCACCGTGGTCATGCCGATCTGCTGGTGGTCGAAGGCGATGTCGGTGCGGGCGATGTCGCGCCCCGCGCTGTCCCACACCACCTTGGCGGTGACGCCGGGCAGCTGGTTGAGGCACTCGATGAAGGGGGTCATCTTGGCGACCATGGCGGTGCCGCTCTCCTTCTCTTTGGCCAGGTAGCGCTCGATGGCGTGGGTCAGGCCGAGGATCCCCTCCTTGCCCACCTTCATGGCACGGCCTATGCCGCCAGCCTGCTGCTTGACCCACTCCACATACTGACGTCTGCCGAGCACCAGGCCGCTGGTGGGCCCTTCGATGGCCTTGGCGCCGCTGTAGATGACCAGATCTGCACCCTGGTTGTAGTAGAGACGCAGATCCTCTTCGGCCGCCGCATCGACGATGAGCGGGATCCCGTGGGCCTTGGCCACCTCGGCCGCCTCGGCCACCGACAGAATGCTCTTCTGCACGCAGTGGTGGGACTTGATGTAGAGGATGGCGGCGGTATTGGCATGGATGGCGGCGGCCAGTTGGGCGGGTGAGCACTCGTTGGCGTAGCCTGCCTCCACCACCCTGCCGCCCCCCAGGTTGACCATGGTGCCGACGGGGGCACCAAAGTTCACGTTGTGACCCTTGGGCAGCACGATGTCGCTCGGCACGTCGTGGGCATGAGCATGCAACTGCTCGAGGCGATAGGGGTCGCCGCGCACTATCACGGCGGCCACCGACTGGGCGATGCCGGCGCTGGCGCAGGAGACCACCACCGCATCTTCAACGCCCAGCAGATCGGCCAGGTAGGCGCCGGTCTTGTTGACCAGATCCTTCACCTCGAAGTAGTGGCCGAGGCCGAAGTTGACCGCATCGACCACCTCTTGCTCGGGGGTGGAGACGCCGAGGATGGTCATGCGCCCGGAGGCGTTGATCACCGGTTTGAGCCGGTATTTCTCATACACAGAAGGCATGGTGTAATTTCCCGTAGTGAGTCAGAACCAGTTCGCCGCCCACCAGGGCGGCGAGAGGGAGCAGTTGCCGGTCACCGTTGCGGGCGCCGGCCTCGGTATCGGTAAAGAGAGTGGGGCCGCAGCTCACCTCGAACAGGGTGATGTCTGCATCGGCGCCAACCTCGAGTCGCCCCTTGCCGGGCAGGCGCAGGGCATCGGCGGCCTGGTGGGTGACGCAGGCGAGCACCTGCTCCAGGGTCATGCCGATGGCGAAGAACTTCGACATCACGTGGGCAAGGCTGTAGACGGGCCCCTTGATGCGGTTCTTGCAGTAGATGTCTGAACTGATGGTGTGGGGCAGGATGCCCTGGGCAATGGCCAGCTCTGCCACCTCGAAGCTGAAGCTGGCACCGCCATGGCCGATGTCGAGCAAGAGTCCCCGCCGCATCGCCTCGCGCACCGCCTGGCGCAGTTCACCCGCCGGGGTCAGGATGCGGTTGGGCTTGCCGTTGAAGCAGTGGGTCAGCAGATCGCCCTCCCCCAGCAGGGCGACGATCTCGTCCAGATCCGGCGGCGTGTTGCCCACGTGCACCATCAGTGGCAAGTTGCCATTGGCCTGCTGGATCTGCTTGGCCATGCGCAGGGGTTGCAGACCGCTTTCACCCACCACGCTGCCGCTCATGCGTGCTTTGATGCCGACGATGAAGCCGGGATGGCGCCGGATGGCCGCCTGGGCGAGGGCGGGATCGATGTCTGCCGGATCCGCCAGCTCGTTCTGGCGCAGCAGGCCGATGCGGGAGATGTTGAGCAGGGCGTGCACCCGGGTCTTGCAGGTGGCGGCTATGCGCTGGAAGTCGTCCACGTCGTCGGCCCCGGTACTGCCGGCGTCGATGACGGTGGTGACGCCGGATTCCACGCCCACCTTGTCCGGCTCATCGTGATAGAGGGGGGAGGCGGGGTAGCAGTGGGTGTGGCCGTCAATCCAGCCGGCGCTCACATGGACCTGCCCGCCCAGAGTGAGGGTTTGCTTCGCCTCCGTGCTCTCTGGCAGCGAACCCAGCGCCGCTATCTTGCCATGCTTGATGGCGACGTCGACAAGCTGCCCGTTTCCCAGGCGTCCCGCCCTGATGATCATGTCGTACATGCTGATATCCCTCTTGTAACCTGCTTGCGCTCTTACTGCGAGGCCGCTTCCAAGGCTCATGTGTTGCTCTTCACCTTGCTGACGACCTCTCGCGACAGAGCGCAAACAGGTTCTTGAATGCCGCCCAAGAGACGGCCTTGGATTAAGCCAGGGCGATGGGGAAGAAGGTCCCGAACAGCATGGCCCCCAGGATGGCGCCGCCCGTGATGGGCTTCTCCCAGATGTAGAACAGCAGGGCACCCAGCAGGGAGCCTATCCCGATGGGAATGGAGGCGCCCATGGCGGAGAGGATGATGAGGGGACCGAGGAAGCGGCCCGAGCTGTTGCCAGCCCCCATCATGACGTCTGCGCCGTAGGTGGAGTTGCTCTGGTTGATGGTGAACTTGCGCGCCAAGATGATCACGTAGCCGATGGCCATCCCAATCCCCATGCCGGTGATCAGGGAAGCGGTGAAATTTTCCACCGGATAGACGATGCCGGCCCCCAGCAGCAGGGCGGGCACCCCGAGGCCGACTCCGGTCTGGATGGCGCCGCCGATGTCGAGGATCCCCACCAAGGAGCCCTCGATGATGCGGGCGAACAGGAAGCTGGCACCGAAGGCGGCGACTGCACCATAGGCCCCCGTGTCCATGCCGGCTTTCAGCATGGCGACGAAGGCCACCTCGTTGAAGGCGCCGACCCCGTAGAGGTAGAACATGTGGGTACCGGCGAAGACGCCGGAAGAGAGCAGACCGACAAAGATGGGGAAGGACCAGTCGGCATACCAGAAGTTGTTTCTCAGTTTCTCATCCATGGTGTGCTTCCTTATTTGCCGCTCATGAGGTTGTGGACGTTTTCCAGCCACAGGGGAACGCCCAGGTGGAAGGATTCAATGAGTTTCATGTCAAAGCCGCGGAAGAAGCCGCTCAGCACGAACAGCAGGACGATGGCACTCATCATCACCTTGGTGACGTGGTTCCAGCCGCTCTCTTCCACCCCCTTGCCGATCAGGATGCCAAGCACCAGGCCCGGTACCGCGTTGCCCATGATGAGCTGGGCCAGACCGCCGAAGATGGTGGCCCAGAAGCCGGACTTCTTGCCTGCCTCGATGGCGGCCAGCCAGAAGATCACCGGCATGACGGTATTGACCAGCAGGTTGGCGGCGGGCACCAGTACCTTGACCGCGGTGACCTGCAGGGCTGCTGGCACGGCGGCGGCGGTGCTGTTGAGGAAGGCGACCACGATGGCACCTATGATGCCGCAGGCGATGGCCATCTTTTTGGGATCATGGAGGGTGGTGGCGAGATCCCGGTTCTTGATCATCAGGGCCGCTGCACCCCAGTTCGGCAGGATGCGGTGATCCACGTCCTGAGTGAAGGCGCCGGCCGCGACCGTGGAGGCCCAGGCGTTAAAGAAGAAGCCCAGACCGAACGAGAAGTGGGAAGCGGGGTCCCCTTCGCAGGAGTTGAGCTCGCCCAGGGTACGGAACGCGCCCATCCCCTGCACGGTCGGGGCGTGGAACATCCGCGCCGCGCCAGCCCCCACCCCGACGCCTACCAGGCCGCCGATGATGAGTGACTTCATCAAAATGATTAGAAACATCCAACTTGTCCTTTTGGTTGTGGGGTCAGGCCTGGGTGAAATCCACCTTGTCGACATCCAGGCTGGTGACCTTGACGGTGATCGCCAGCCGGACCCGGAACTCGTGGCGCTGGCGTGGCAGGAAGAAGAACAGGAACTTCTCCACCCGTACCGACTCCTCGGCCTCGAGCACCTCGACCTCGAGGGGTTCGATGCGCAGCATCACCTTGGGGCTCTCCTTGAGCAGGCTGGGTTGCACCTGGCTGAGGGCGGCGGCGAACGCCTGCTGGCGAGTCGCCCCCTTGCCGTTGACCGTGATCCGGGTGGTGAAGTGCTCTTTCATCAGGCGCGTCCGTGTTTCTTGGCGAAGGCTTCGATCAGCTTCTGGCCCAGCTCTTCCTTGTCCATGAAGCCGAAGCCCAGTACCACGCACCCCTCGTTGATGGCGGTGACACCCTCTTCGATGGATCGCATGCCGTAGCGGCACTTGTAGCCGTACTTGGTCTGGGCCGTGATGGCGCCCGCGCCACCGCTGCCGCAGAAGGAGATGCCAAGGTCGGCCTGCTCCTTGTTCATCACATCACCGAGCTTCATGTCGGCGGCCATGCCGGGGATGACGGTCACGGTGGCGCCGGCGGCTTCTGCGCCGGCCCCCACTTTCTGACCCTTGCCGAGACGATCTCCAATCACGAGTTTGATGGCAGTCATTTAGCTTTCTCCTTTTACTGAGCTGAGTTCGTTTTCTTTGGCCACTTCAAAATGGACGGACAAGAGGTGCGCCTCCTCGTAGGCGAGGCGGTCGAGCCAGGCGACGACCTGTTCGGCCAGGCGCAGGGAGAGGGGGGAGATCTCCTCGAACAGGCTGAGGTCGACCTCCGGCAGGGACTCCCCGCTGTAGGAGCGCCACACCATGGCCTTGACGTGGGAGGCCAGCATCTGCTGCTGCACGTCGTTGGGGCGTATGCCCTGATCCGCCAGCAGGTTGTGAATGCGGGCCAGGGTCAGGTCGGTCTTGCGCAGCAGTGCCGGGCTGTCCGGGGTCAGGGGGGCGTCATGGGTGTCGGTATTCAAGGTCTGCTCTCCAGGCTGGCAGAAAGGATGGGCTCACCATAAAGCGGAGGAGAGTGCGGGAGGAGGCAGGTTTTTTCCGATTCGAAGTGGAAATCCGGAGGGAAAGGCATCAAAAGAAGCCCTTTTGGCGTTCAGGAAGAGGAAAGGAGCGGACTGGCGGCAAGGGAGTGTGATCGGTGGCGCGTTTTGACGTCGCCTTCGCCCGATTGCTCATTGGCGCAATGTGTGAGCTGTCTCACGCACAAGCGGGAGCCGGAGGAAAGCGGGCACAAAAAAGGGCCCTGTCGGGCCCTGCGAGGATCCGCCCCTCAGGTGGCGGGTGCCGCACTGCTGGTCGGCAGGGTCTGATTCTGGTAGCGCAGGTCCTCTTCGATGATGACATCGACGTCCAGCGGCTTGCCGTTGCGGATCACCGAGATGGTGAGCTTGGTGCCGGGGCGGCTCTCGACGATCTTGTCCATGACGGGACGCACGCCGGTGATGGCCTCTCCGTTGATCTTGAGCAGCACATCCCCACGTTTGAGACCGGCCTTGGTGGCTGGGCCATTGGGATCCAGGCTCTCCACCACCAACCCCTGCAAGTCCCCCAGGTTCAGCATGCGCGCGACGATGGGATTGATCTCGACGCTGGAGATGCCGAGGTAGCCGCGGATGACCCGGCCGTTGGCGATCAGCTCGTCCATGATGCGCTTGGCCAGCTTGTAGGGGATGGCAAAACTGATGCCATAGCTCTCCTGATTGCCGTTGAGGTGGTAGGCGGCGGTATTGATACCCACCAGATCGCCACGGCCATTGACCAGGGCGCCTCCGGAGTTGCCCTCGTTGATGGCGGCATCGGTCTGCAGCAGATCCTGTCTGCCATTGCTGTCCGGCCCCATGCTGGAGAGGCCGATACGCCCGGTGGCGCTGATGATGCCCTGGGTGATGGTCTGGCCGACGTTGTAGGGGTTGCCGATGGCGAGCACCACGTCTCCCACGTCCGGCAGACGATCCGGGTCCTGCGGGATCACCGGCAGGTTGTCCGATTCGATGTAGAGCACCGCCAGATCGGTCAGTTTGTCGGTGCCGACCAGCTCTGCACTGAATACCCGGCCATCTTGCAGGGCGACGATGATCTGGTCCGCATCGGCGATGACGTGATAGTTGGTGAGCACGTGACCGCGCTGGTTCATGATGACGCCGGACCCCAGCCCCTGGGGTCTGAGTTCGGCTTTTTCACCGCGATTGCCGGCGAAGCTGCGGGTGTAGATGTTGACGACGGCAGGGCCGGCGCGATGGGCCGCGTAGGAGAAGCTCAGCTCGCGGGCGTTGGTGATGAGGCCCGGCAGGGGAGCGCCGCCTCGAAAATTGGGAAACACCAGCAACAAAAGCGCAGCCATGGCGAGGCCAAAGCCGACGGACTTGCCCAAGTAGCTGATCAGAGGTGGGATTTTCATGTCTTTCTCGTCCGTACAGGCTGCGGGCAGAGAATAACATTATCGATGGATAAAAATCACCCGCGGCGGTTGCCGCGGGTGTGAGGGGCTTAACGGATCACCAAATAGAGGGAGGAGTCACCGCGCTGGATGTTCAGCGCCAGGACTTCCGGCTTGTTTTTCAACACCTTGGTCAGTTCACCCATGGAGTTGATGCGCTGGCGGTTGACCCCGATGATGATGTCGCCCTTTTGCAGGCCGGAGGCGGCTGCCGGTGAGCGGGGATCGATGTCGGAGACGGCCACGCCGGTCACGGGGTCCGTGATGGTGCTCAGCTTGGCCCCTTCCAGTGCCGGATGCAGGGCGCTGGCCAGGATCTCGCTGTCATCCGCTTTCTTCAGGGTGACCTTGACGCTCTGCTCCTTGCCGTCACGAATGAGGCCGAGCGAGACCTGCTTGTCGGCCCCCATGGTGGCGATTTTGGCACGCAGCTCGCCGAAGGAGCGGATGGGCTTGCCATCGATGCTGATGATGATGTCACCTGCCTTGATGCCTGCCTTGGCGGCGGCGGAGTCAGGCATGACCTGGTTGACGAAGGCACCGTCCTTCTTGTTGTAGCCGAAGGTCTTGGCGATTTCGCTGGTGAGCTCGGTGCCGGTAATCCCCAGCTGGCCACGGCGCACTTCGCCGTATTTCACGATCTGCTCGGAGAGATCGCGCACCATGTTGGACGGGATGGCAAAGCCGATGCCGATGTTGCCGCCGTTGGGGCCCAGGATGGCGGTGTTGATGCCGATCAGCTCCCCGCGCAGGTTGAGCAGGGCGCCGCCCGAGTTGCCGGAGTTGATGGCCGCATCGGTCTGGATGAAGTTCTCCAGATTTTCGATGTTGAGGCCGCTGCGACCCAGGGCGCTGACAATGCCGGAGGTGACGGTCTGGCCCAGGCCGAACGGGTTGCCGATGGCCAGCGCGTAGTCACCGACTCTCAGCTCGTCGGAGTCGGCGAACTTGATCTGCACCAGATCCTCGGCCTTGATTTGCAGCAGGGCGATATCCGACTGTTTGTCTTCCCCTATTTTCTTGGCCGCATACTCACGGCCATCCTTCAGGTTGACCTTGATCTCGTCCGCCTCGTGGACCACGTGGGCGTTGGTGATGACGTAGCCTTTCTTGGCATCGATGATGACGCCGGAACCAAGCGCCTGGAAGGGCTGCTCGCTCACCTGCTCGTCAGGCATGTTGGGGCCGAAGAAGAAGCGGAATTGCTCCGGCAGGCGTTGGCGGGTGATCTTCTTGCCAGAGACGGAGATGTTGACCACGGCAGGGGTCACCTGCTCGAGGACGGGGGCCAGGCTCGGCATCTCCTGGTTGTTCGCCATCAGGGGCAGTGCGGCCTGCGCCGGTGCTGAGGACATGGCGATACCGACACTGAGGGCTAAGACACTGAATACAGAAAGAGATTTACGCATATGAGAAACAGCTCCCAGAAAAAGTTGCAGTGCAATCGTCAAGGTCTGACCACGATAAAGCGTAATTAGTTCAACTGATGATCAGCCCGGCTGCTTGAGCAGGCCGGACGCACCGGCGTAATCGCGGGGAGGAAGGCCCGGCTCCTCGCTGTTGGCGGCATCGCCTGTTTCTTCCACTTCGGGTTCGCGGAACAGTGGTTCCTGTACCTTGGCCAGGAACTTGCTCTGTTCCGCCATATGGCGATAAAGGGTCTGGTACTGTTCGGCCAGTTGCTCCATCAGGGCGGCGCTGTCGGCGAAGTGGGTGGTGATCTGCCCCTGGTAGCTTTCCAGCTCCTTGTGGGCTTTTTTCAGCTCCTGTTCCAGGCGTCCGGCATCCCGGCTACGGACAGAGAAGCGGCCGATCAGCACGCCGATGATCAGGGCGGCGATCGCCAGCAGGATCCCGTTAAACAGAGTCATAGAAGCTCCTTGTTACAGCTAACACGATGAATTTGAAGCGGTCGGATGGACCGCAACGCCTCGTTGGCACTATACCGTGCCCCCCGAGAGCGTGATACCATTTTGTCCCTCATTCAGGGACTTGGAGGCGGTTTACAGGATGACCCCGCAGCAAAAATATCAGCAGGATTTGCAGCGCCCCGGCTTTGTGGCGGATCCGGCCCAGGCCATGGCAGTCGCCCGCCTGGAGCGACTCTATCAGGATCTGTGCGCAAGCCCGACTCCGACCAGATCCCGTGGCCTGCTGGGTTGGCTGCAAAAGCCGAAAACCCGTGACCCCGTCCAGGGGTTATATATGTGGGGTGGTGTGGGCAGAGGCAAGACCTGGCTGATGGATACTTTTTTTGAGAGCCTGCCGGGGGGGCGCAAACTGCGCATCCACTTCCACCGTTTCATGCACCGTGTGCACGACGAGCTCAAAGGGCTGACCGGTCAGTCCGATCCGCTCAAGCTGATCGCCCGCAAGCTGGCCGACGAGACCGACGTCATCTGCTTCGACGAGTTTTTCGTCTCGGATATCACGGATGCCATGCTGCTCGGCACTCTGTTCCAGGAACTCTTTGGCCATGGCGTGGTGCTGGTGGCCACATCCAACATTCCCCCTCAGGATCTCTACCGCAACGGGTTGCAGCGTGCTCGCTTCCTGCCTGCCATCGCGCTTATCGAGCGTCACTGCGAGGTGATCAATGTCGATGGCGGTGTCGATTACCGGCTGCGAACCCTTGAACAGGCAGAGATCTATCACTTCCCGCTGGATGAGCAGGCCAGGAGCAACCTGGATCGTTATTTCAGCCAGTTGACCGGGATTGGGCAGGTGACTGCCGCCGCACTGGAAGTCAACCATCGCCAACTGAGTGCACTGGGCGTGGGGGAAGGGGTGCTTTATATGGAGTTTGAACAGCTGTGCTGTACTCCACGCTCCCAGGGCGACTACATCGAATTGGCCCGTGAGTTCCACACTGTCCTGCTGGCCAATGTGCAACCCATGGGCAGCGGCACGGATGACGCGGCCCGCCGCTTCATCGCCATGGTGGATGAGTTTTATGAGCGGCATGTAAAGCTCATCATATCGGCGGCGGTCCCCATGACTGGGCTCTATGGCGAAGGCTTGCTGAATTTCGAATTCAAGCGTTGCCTTTCACGGCTTCAGGAGATGCAATCGCACGAATACCTTGCCAGAGTGCACCTTCCTTAGTCACAATACCGCGCCTGCCAGTCGGATGGGCATCTGCGGCAGGTAGGGCCGGGCGACATTTGCTAGCTTCATGGCAGTGAAATTAGCAGGTGATATTTAAGGCAACTTCACTTATAATCGCCCGGCCCACGTTACAGCTGTCGATAAGACAGCAACACTTTAAGCTTTACTTGTATTCGAAGGGGTACAGGTAGGCCATCGTTTGTTGTTTGTGGGAGAGCCCCCATAAGCAATTGGGTCTGTAACAGGTAATTGGGTTTAACTTAATGAAAACTTTCGTTGCCAAGCCAGAAACCGTAAAACGTGACTGGTACATTGTGGACGCAGAAGGTAAAACTCTGGGTCGTATCGCAACCGAGATCGCTGCTCGTCTGCGTGGTAAGCACAAAGCCGAGTACACTCCGCACGTTGACACCGGTGACTACATCATCGTTGTAAACGCTGAGAAGGTACACGTAACCGGTAAGAAATTTACCGACAAAATGTACCACGCTCACTCCGGTTTCCCGGGTGGTATCAAGTCCATCAGCTTCGACAAGCTGATTCAGCGTAAGCCGGAAATGGTAATCGAAGCTGCCGTCAAGGGCATGCTGCCGAAGGGTCCGCTGGGCCGTGCCATGTTCCGTAAGCTGAAAGTTTACGCAGGCGCAGAGCACGCTCATGCTGCTCAGCAACCTCAAGTACTGGATATCTAACGGGAACTGGCAACATGGCAGAAAATCAATACTACGGTACCGGCCGTCGCAAAAGCTCCACTGCTCGCGTCTTCATCAAAGCGGGTAGCGGTAAAATCGTAATCAACCAGCGCTCCCTGGAGCAATACTTCGGCCGTCCGACTGCCCGCATGGTAGTTCGTCAGCCGCTGGAACTGGTCGAGATGACCGAGAAACTGGATCTGTACATCACCGTTAACGGTGGTGGCATCTCCGGTCAAGCTGGTGCGATCCGCCACGGTATCACTCGTGCTCTGATGCAGTACGACGAGACCCTGCGTTCCGAACTGCGTAAAGCTGGCTTTGTTACTCGTGATGCCCGTAAGGTTGAGCGTAAGAAAGTCGGTCTGCACAAAGCGCGTAAGCGTCCGCAGTACTCCAAGCGTTAATTCGCTTTTGGTACGCACTCTCAGGAGTGTCAAAAAAGCCTGGCAATTTGCCAGGCTTTTTTTATTGGTAATGTTACATGTGACAATGCTAAGCATACGTCACAAAAGACAAAAAATTGTGTATTTATTGTTTTTGCCCATCGACTCCCTTTCTTGTCAAATTGTTATCTTTTCTTTAAAATTTCCATGGTCTTTCTGTGTCAATTGCCACTCCGCTTCCATTGCAGTTGTCACAGGGAGAGGAGAAGTAAACAGGGACACTATAAGAATGAGCGGAGTCCACATGGGAGAGTTTTTGGATGAGCAATGCGCCAGTTGATACCGGTCGCCGCAGATTTCTTACCTGGTCAACGGTTGCCGTTGGCGGTGTAGGAGCTGCTTTTACCGCAGTGCCGTTTATTAAGTCATGGAATCCGAGTGCCAAAGCCAAGGCGGCAGGCGCCCCGGTTGAAGTGGATATCAGCAAGCTGGAGCCGGGTCAGTTGATCCGCGTCGAGTGGCGTGGCAAACCGGTCTGGGTGGTGAAGCGCACCAAGCAGACGCTGGATGCTCTGGCTGCACACGATGACAAGCTGCGGGATCCTGCGTCAGACGAGCCACAGCAACCGGACTATGCCCACAATGGCTACAGATCTATCAAACCGGAAATCTTCGTGGCCGTTGGCATCTGCACTCATCTGGGATGCTCCCCCTCCTATCTGCCCGACAGCTTCGGCGAGCAGGTTCAAGGGGTAACTTCCGGCTTCTTCTGCCCCTGCCATGGCTCCAAATTCGACATGGCCGGTCGAGTGTTCCAGGGCGTCCCCGCACCGCTGAACCTGGTCATTCCGCCATACCAATTTCTTAGCGACACCACCATTCTGGTCGGTGCCGATGGCAAGGAGGCCTGACCATGTTTGCCAAACTCATGGGCTGGATCGATGATCGTTTCCCGCTCACGGCCATGTACAACGACCATATGGCCAAGTATCCGGCGCCCAAGAACCTGAACTTCTGGTACTTCTTCGGCTCTCTTGCCATGTTGGTGCTGGTCAACCAGATCATCACCGGCATCTGGCTGACCATGAACTACAACCCTTCGGCGGAAGGTGCCTTCGCTTCCGTGGAATACATCATGCGGGATGTGGATTACGGCTGGCTGCTTCGCTACATGCACTCCACCGGGGCATCCGCCTTCTTCATCGTGGTCTACCTGCACATGTTCCGCGGCATGATCTACGGCTCTTACCAGAAGCCAAGGGAACTGCTGTGGATCTTCGGCATGCTGATCTTCCTGGTGCTGATGGCCGAGGCCTTCATGGGTTACCTGCTGCCCTGGGGGCAGATGTCGTTCTGGGGGGCCCAGGTCATCATCTCGCTGTTCGGTGCCATCCCCGTTATCGGTGACGATCTGACTCTGTGGATCCGGGGGGACTATGTCATCTCGGGTGCGACCCTGAACCGCTTCTTTGCGCTGCACGTCATCGCTCTGCCGCTGGTACTGGTGATGCTGGTGGCCATGCATATCCTGGCGCTGCACGAAGTGGGCTCCAACAACCCCGATGGCATCGACATCAAGAAGCACAAGGACGAGAACGGCTGGCCACTGGATGCGGTCGCGTTCCACCCCTATTTCACCGTGAAGGACATGATCGGGGTAGCCGGTTTCCTGTTCTTCTTCTGTGCCATCATCTTCTTCAAGCCGGATATGTGGGGCTATTTCCTCGAGAAACCGAACTTTGAGGTGGCCAACGGCCTGAAGACACCGGCGCATATCGCCCCGGTTTGGTACTTCACCCCCTTCTACGCCATCCTGCGTGCGGTGCCTGACAAGCTGCTGGGGGTCATCATGATGGGCCTCTCCATCGTGGTGCTGTTCCTGTTGCCCTGGCTGGATCGTTGCAAGGTGCGCTCGGTGCGTTACCGCAGCACCCTGCACAAGCTGAACATCGCCCAGTTCGTGGTCTGCTTCATTATTCTGGGGGTGCTGGGCGTGCTGCCATCAACCCCGACCCTGACGCTGATTGCACAGCTCTGTACTCTGGGTTATTTCGGATTCTTCGTCCTGTTGTTCTTCTACAGCAAGAATGAGAACACCAAGCCGCTGCCGGAGAGGGTGACATTCAAATGAAAAGAATAATTTTTGCAGTGCTGGCCCTGCTGCCTGGTCTGGTGTTGGCCTCTGGCGGTGGCTTCCCCCTCGACAAGGCGGAGTACGATCTGAGTGACAAGGCATCCCTGCAACGGGGGGCCGCCACCTTCATGAACTACTGTGCCGGCTGTCACTCCACCCAGTACCAGCGTTATAACCGGGTGGCGGCCGACATCGGCATTCCGGACGATCTGATGAAGGAGAACCTGGTCTTCACCGGCGCCAAGATCGGCGATCTGATGAAGAGCGCCATGTCCGAGAAGGATGCTGCGCGCTGGTTCGGCGCGCCGCCCCCCGACCTGACCCTGGTTGCCCGGGTGCGTGGTGCAGACTGGATCTACACCTATCTGCGTTCCTTCTACGTGGACGAGACCCGTCCATTCGGGGTGAACAACGCCGTCTTCCCGTCCGTGGGTATGCCCCATGTGCTGGAGCCGTTGCAGGGGACGCCCCGCGCCGAGTTCGAGACGCACACCCTGGATGGCGTGGAGATGCAGCAAGTCGTCAGCATCAAATCTGACGGCAACGGTGAAATGAACAACGAAGAATATGATCAGACGGTACTGGATCTGGTAAACTTCTTGGTCTACTCGGCTGAGCCGGTGCAGCAGGAGCGCGAACGCATGGGCTTCTGGGTACTCGGATTCATCGCTATCTTCTTCATCTTCACTGTGCTGTTGAAGAAGGAATTCTGGCGCGACGTTCACTAAGCGACCAGATCGGAGTAATATGACGCACGGCAATGAAGACAGACATGCTTCATTGCCGTTTCTGCTTTTTAATGACGGGAGGGTTCAATGGCTGTAGCTGCCAATAAGCGTTCGGTAATGACGCTGTTTTCCGGTGCCAACGATATGTTCAGCCATCAGGTGCGTATTGTCCTGGCGGAGAAGGGTGTTAGCGTGGATATCTGCCAGGTTGATCCTGCCAACCTGCCGGATGAGCTGGCCGAGCTGAACCCGTACAACACTGTACCGACTCTGGTGGATCGCGAGCTGGCGTTGTACACCTCGCGCATCATCATGGAGTATCTGGACGAGCGTTTCCCGCATCCGCCCCTGATGCCGGTTTATCCGGTCGCGCGCGGCAACAGCCGTCTGATGATGCACCGCATCGAGCTGGACTGGTACTCTCTGGCCGACAAGATCATGGCGGGCACCGATACCGAAGCCGCCCGTGCCGAGTTGCGCGACAACCTGCTGGCCATCGCCCCCATCTTCGGCGAGATGCCCTACTTCATGAGCGAAGAGTTCGGTCTGGTCGACTGCTACATGGCGCCGTTGCTGTGGCGTCTGCCGAGCCTGGGCATCGATTTCACCGGCCGTGGCGCCAAAGAGCTGAAGGCTTACATGGTGCGCCTGTTCGAGCGTGAATCCTTCCAGGCTTCCCTGACCGAGGCCGAGCGCGAGATCCGTGCCGGCGTATGAGCATGGAACCGACAATGACACCCAGTCGCCCGTATCTGCTGCGGGCGTTTTTTGACTGGTTGCTGGATAACGATCTGACTCCCCATCTTGTGGTCAATGCCAACATTCCCCATGTGATGGTACCGATGCAGTTCGTGCAGGATGGCCAGATTGTTCTGAACATAGCCCCCCGGGCCGTGGGCCAGTTCCACATGGACAATGACGCTGTCAGCTTCAGCGCCCGTTTCGGTGGCGTATCGCAGCAGGTCTATATCCCCATGGCGGCCGTACTGGCCATCCATGCCAGAGAGAACGGAGTGGGGACCCTGTTCCCGCCGGAGCCCGGGTATGACCTCTGGCTGGAACAGGCACAGACACCCACGTCGGTTGACCCCGAGCCGGAACCACCGCGCCCGAGCGGTCGCCCGACTCTGAAAGTCATCAAATAAAAAACGCAGCCTGAAGGCTGCGTTTTTTCATCCTGCCAGATGGTCAATTCTGGGCAAACTCGAAGGCTTTGATCACCTGCTTAACGCCGCTGACGTGGCGGGCGATTTCCACGGCTTGATCCCCTTCCTGGCGGGTGACCAACCCAATGAGGAACACCTCGCCATTCTCGGTGACAACCTTCACCTTGGCGCTATCGAAGTTCTTGGTGCCCAGCATGTCGGCCCGCACCTTGGAGGTGATCCAGGTGTCATTGCTGCGCACGCCGATACTGACTGGTTTGCCAAGGCGCAGCTCGTTGTAGACATGGCGAACCCCTTCAATCCGGCTCACGATTCTGCCCGCTTCCTGTTTGTAAGCGTCAGAGGGTGTCTGACCCACCAGCAGCACACGGCCGTTGTTGCTGTAGACACTGATCTTGCTGGCGGCGCTCAGGGGCTTGTTGTCGGCCAACAGGTTGGCGGCTTTCAGCTCTATGGTCTGATCGTCCCACTGGGCACCCAGGGTGCGGCGATCGCCGCTCGCCTTGGCGGTGCCAGCCGCGCCACCGACCACCACGGCAGCACAGCCTTGCAGCAGCAGGACGCCGGTCAGCAGGGCAAGAGCGAGAATAGGCTTCTTCATGGTTTCAGTCTTCCTGTTGCGGGAAAAGTGTCTGGTCGATGAGATCACAGAGACAGTGCAGGGTCAACAGGTTCACTTCCAGAATACGAGGACGGCGAGCGGAAGGAACGCGGATCTCCACGTCATTGGGGCCCAGCAGACCGGCGATCTCTCCCCCGTCTCCGCCACCGAGAACAATGATGGTCATGTCGCGGGAGAGGGCGGCCTCCGCGGCTTTGATCAGGCTGCGGCTGTTGCCTGTCGTGGTGATGACCACCAGGATGTCGCCTGGTTGTCCCAGAGCTCGGATCTGCTTGGCATAGACCTCCTCGAAACCGTGATCCGTGGCGATGGCGCTGATGGTCGCCATGTCGGGCGTCAGGGCGAGACCGGGCAGGGAGGGGCGAGGAGTTTCATAGCAGTTCACCAACTCGGAAATAAATAGCTGTGCCAATGCCGAGGAGGGACCATTGCCACATGCCATCACCTTGTGGCCATTGAGCAGGCAGATGGTCAGCATCTGGGCTGCCGTATGGATGGCATCCGGCAGTGCTTCGGCGGCGGCTATCTTGGTCTGGATGCTTTCGGTGTAATTCTCTTTGATGGGATCAGTCATGGGGTCCTCTTAAAACGCGTTCTGGATCCAGTCCGGCTGGTCGCCCTCGAACGCGATCACATCGAATCGACAGGCCTGGTTGGCCTCATTGATGGCATGTTGCTTGAAATAGTGGCGCGCGGCCAGCACGATCTTGTGCTGCTTGCGCCGGGTGACCGAGCTGGCTGCACCGCCATGAGTGGCGTTGGCGCGATATCTCACTTCAACGAACACCAGGGTCTCTCCCTGGCGCATGATGAGATCGATCTCGCCGCCACGGCAGCGGTAGTTGCGGGTCACGGGTTGCAGGCCGCGGGCCTGCAACCAGCGTTCCGCTATTTGCTCAAAGTGTTGTCCCTTGCTCGTCGCTGCCGACGGCAACAGGTTCAACCACTGCTGGTGAAGTTGTGTCAGTAGCCTCTTCATGAGTCGCATCCTCCAGCTGGGGGGCGGCGCTGTCGCTGACCAGCTTGCCATTCTGGTAGGTGGCCCAGTCCAGCATGCGCACTATGTTGCCCTGGGGATCCACGCTCAGCTGGCCGCTCATGCCGGGTTGCTGCATGGCATTGACCTTGCGCATTTGCGGCAGGTTGCCTGCCAGGCTGACGGCATCGTAGCCGAGGGCGAACAGGCGCAGCAGGTCGCCCTGGGTCTGGGGCCAGAGCAGGGCAATCTGTTCACGCTGCGTCTCGAAGCCACCCAGCAGCAGCGGCATGTCGGAGATATGCATGCCGTTGAGCTCGGATGCCACCTCGGTCGTCCCGCCGTCGTATCCCCGCGAGCTGCTGTAGATGGGCAGGCTGCCCATGGGGTTGACCGAGATGTCCACATAGGGCTTGATCATCCGGGTCTCCAGGCTGTTGGCCACCACATAGACGGCGTCGATGCTGCGCGGCGCGGCATCGGACAGCTGGACAATCTCCCCGGCTCGTGCGGTGGAACGGCCGCTCAGAGCGTTCTTGACCATGCCCTGCACTTCGTTGCGCGCCCCGAAGGTGGCAACCACGGGCTTCTCCTGGCTGACGCCGGCCCAGGCCTGTTCAAACGCCTTGATACTGCTGTAGCCAATCCGGCCTTGTGCCGCGATCAGCAGCGGCTTGCGGTAGCCCTGACCATAGAGGTACTGGGCCGCCTGGCTCGCATCGGCAGCGGCGGAGAGCGAGAAATAGAAGGTGTTGTCGTTGACGATCGGCTTGTCCAGCTCGTTGAGCGCCAGCACCGGCACGGTCGGATTCGACTTGAGCAGCTCCTCCACCTGATCCTTGAGCAGAGGGCCGATGACCATGTTGGCCCCTTCCTGAATCGCCTGCTTGTAGAGATCCCCCATCGCCTTGCCCTGGGTATCGTAGAAGTTCAGGGTGAACTGGCTCTGATTTTCTTTGTAGGACATCAACATGCCGTTGCGGATGGCGGCGCCCTGGGCTTCCAGGTTGCCGGAGAGCGGCAGGAAGACGGCGATCTGCTGCAGCGAACCGTTGTCCGTGATAGCGAGATCCCCAAGGCCGGCCGGCATGTCGCTCTGGGCAGGGTGGTTAGGGAAGCTCTGCTTCCAGCCGGCAAGCTGGCGGGCCAGCTGGCTCGGCTGTGCCCCGAATTCGTTCACCAGTGCCGCAAGACGCAGCCAGCCGGTGGTCACGTCGGGGGCCGGTGCCTCTTCCAGCGCCTGCAGGGTGGAGGGTGTCATGCTTTTCAGCAGTGACCAGATCTGCTGGTGATTGGTGGCCAGCTCATTCTTGGCCAGATAAGGTTCCAGCAGGATCAGCGACTTGGCCGCACCAAACTTGTTGTTGATGTCGAGCTGCAGCACCACGCGCTGGCGGTACCAGTCCTTCTGGGTATCGGCATCCAGAACCACATCCGGCTTGCCTTCCAGCAGGATCAGCGCCTGGTTGGCGTTGCCCTGGGCGAGTAGCAGGTGTGCCTGCAGCAGTTGCAACTGCGCCTGCTGCACCGGGCTCTTCGCCTGCTTCTGCAACTGCTGATACAGGGCGGCAGCCGGTTTGGCCTGGCCGAGCGCCAGATAGCTGCGCGCCGCCATCATCTGCCACACGAAGGCCTCTGCCGGTTTGGCGGGATCCACCTGCTCCAGATACCACTGGGCATTCTTGGTCAGATCCGAGAAGGCTGACGGCATGCCGGGTTGTCCGGAAGATTGATTGGGCTCCGACGCACAGGCGGCGAGCAGGACTGCCGCGAGTAGGATGCCGAAGAGTCGTGATACACTTAGCTGCTTTATAACCCGGTTCAAGTTCATTCCCCGACCAGTGTTGAAATTCTCCATAGTGTAAACGGGCCAATATGGCGACACAATTGTCGGGACACTCGGAGCTCCCATGAGTGACATCCCAACCCTGTATATAGTCCCCACTCCGATCGGCAATCTGGCCGACATCACCCAGCGAGCACTGGACGTGCTGCGCAGCGTCGATCTGGTGGCCGCCGAGGATACCCGGCATACCGGGATCCTGCTCAGCCACTACCAGATCTCGGTACCGACCTTTGCTCTGCACGATCACAACGAGCAGCAAAAGGCGGATGTGCTGATCGCCCGCATCAAGGAGGGCAAGAGCGTGGCCCTGGTCTCCGATGCGGGGACGCCGCTCATCAGCGACCCCGGTTATCACCTGGTCACCCGTTGTCGCGAAGCCGGGGTCAAGGTGGTGCCGCTGCCCGGTCCCTGCGCCGCCATCACGGCGCTGTCCGCCGCCGGGCTGCCCACCGACCGCTTCGCCTTCGAGGGTTTCCTGCCGGCCAAGGCCAAGGGGCGGGATGATCGCCTGCAAGCCGTCATCGAAGACACCCGCTCTCTGGTGTTCTACGAATCGCCGCGCCGGGTGCAGGAGACGGTGGAAGCCATTGCTCGCATCCTTGGTGAGCGCCAGGTGGTGGTGTGCCGCGAGCTGACCAAGACCTTCGAGTCCATCCACGGTCTGCCCGCCTCCGAGATGCTGGCCTGGCTCGGAGAGGACGATAACCGTTGCCGCGGGGAGATCGTGCTGGTGGTCGCCGGTGCCAGCAAGGTGGATGACGAGTTGCCTGCGGAGGCGATCCGCACCCTGGGCCTGCTGGTCAGCGAGCTGCCCCTCAAGAAGGCTGCAGCCCTCACCGCCGAGATCCACGGGGTGAAGAAGAACGCCCTCTACAAATACGGTCTCGAGCACTATTAATTGCCGTAAACCGGAATTGACGGTTTACCCCGTCCGTCTCGCGAGGCTATAATCCGCGCCTCGGAGTTGGCTGGGCAATCGCTGCTTCGTCGTTGTGTCCCTCGGGGCAGACGGGCGGAGGGGAGGAAAGTCCGGGCTTCACAGGGCAGGGTGCCAGGTAACGCCTGGGGGGCGCGAGCCTACGACCAGTGCAACAGAGAGCAGACCGCCGATGGCCCGCAAGGGATCAGGTAAGGGTGAAAGGGTGCGGTAAGAGCGCACCGCGCGACTGGCAACAGTTCGTGGCACGGTAAACTCCACCTGAAGCAAGACCAAATAGGCCCCTATTGGCGCGGCCCGCGTTGGGGGCGGGTAGGTTGCTTGAGCCAGCGAGCGATTGCTGGCCTAGAGGAATGATTGCTACCCGGGGCAACCCGGTACAGAACCCGGCTTACAGGCCGACTCCGACCTCTTTCTGGTAAGTGATTACCTCAAAATCCCGGCACCTTTTGGTGCCGGGATTTTTATTTTCGGCTGGTCACGCGGTCGCGTGGCGCCTTTTGGGGTTTTGTAATAAAGTTCTCGCCCCTTTCGGTCGCTCTGTGTCGTCTGGGCTATCGGTATCGATCATGGAGCCGGCATGTCTCCATGCAGCAGGACGAGATGAAAATGGCAAAGGTGGATTTGTAATGTCATCAAGCGGCGTAATGCACACCCCTTCCCGGTTGATCTGTGCCGAGCGGGGCAGAGCCCTGCCTCAATATGACTTGCTGGGGGTCGAGAGGGCCAATCAGGCCCGTCTCAGGCAACTCAACACCCAACTGAGCGTCTTTTCCCAGCAGGCGTCGGGCTGCATGGCCCAGTTGTTCAATGCGGCGGATTGCGATCTGGGTTACCAGGACTTTTCTTCTGCGTTGCCGCAAGAGGAGGATGATCATCAGGTCTGGGTCGAAGCCCGTACTCCTCTGGATGCCCAGCGTGTCGCCTTTTTCTCCATCTCTCCTGCGGTCATCTATCGGCTTGCCGTGCTGTTTTTCGGCGGCACTCTGCAACACAAGGGGGCCACTACGCCCCATGGCAGGGGATTGACCGACACCGAACAGCGACTGCTGCTGCGGCTGTGCCAGTACCAGGTGGAAATCTGGTCGACCTGTCAGGGGCAGGGAGACCTCTCCTGGCAGCTGAATCTGATCTCCCGGGAGGCCCTGCCCGCAGGCCCGCTCTGGAAGGCGCAGGCCAGTATGCTGGCCGGTGGCAGCCAGCACGATTGGCAGTTCTGGCTGGCGCCCCCCGAAGAGGCGCCCGGTATCGCTGAAGGTCAGCGTGTGCAGGTGGCGCAACTGGAAGAGGCGCTGATCCAGGTGCCGGTGCGGCTGCGGGTGGTCATGGGGCAGATGTCCATGACGCTGGCGGATCTCGAATGCCTCAAGGTGGGAGACGTGCTCTCGCTGGATTTACCCGAGGTGGTGCCAGCCCTGATCGGCCAGCGCCCCTGTTTCAATGGACGCATTGCCGAACATAAAGGCAGCCTGGTGTACCAGGTGGCAACAGTGGTAGAGGAGTAGTCGAAGCGTGAACGAGCACAACATGAATGACCCGCTGGATCTGGATGGCCTGGATCAGCTGTTTGGGGACGACATCAGCATGCCGAGTGCGGCCGACTACATGGCGCCGACCAGCAGTACCAAACAGCGGGATCTCTCCTTCTTTCACCACATTCCGGTCAAGGTGACGCTGGAAGTGGCCAGCACCGAGGTGGCGCTGGGCGAGCTGATGAAGGTGGAAGAGGGGGCCGTCATCGAGCTGGACAAGCTGGCGGGCGAGCCGCTGGATGTCCGCGTCAACGGGCGCCTGCTGGCCAGGGGCGAGGTGGTGGTGGTCAACGGCAAATACGGGCTGCGGCTGGTGGACGTCGTGGACACCAAATTGCTGGGCGGCATGAACGACTGATGCGTTATCTGCTGGTTGCCCTGCTCCTGCTGGCGTTGCCGAGCTGGGGCGCGGACATGACGCTGTTCTCGGTATCGCCGAGCGAAGCTGGGGGAGAGGACTACAGCGTCAAGCTGCAGATCCTCTTCTTCATGACCCTGCTGGGTCTGCTGCCGACCCTGCTGCTGATGATGACCAGTTTTACCCGGATCATCATAGTGCTGGCCATCCTGCGTCAGGCCCTGGGATTGCAGCAAAGCCCACCTAACCGGGTGCTGATCGGCATCAGCCTGATCCTGACCCTGGTGATCATGAGGCCGGTCTGGACCGAGATGTACCAGAACGCCTTCGTGCCATACGACCAGAACGAAATCACGTTGACGGAAGGGCTGGCCCGCGCCGAAAAACCGCTGCGCCAATTCATGCTGGCCCAGACCAGGGAGCCGGATCTCGAGCAGATGCTGCGCATCTCCGGAGAGCCGACCACCCTCGCCAAGAGCGAGGTGCCGTTCGGCGTGCTGTTGCCAGCCTTCGTGCTGAGCGAGCTGAACACCGCCTTCCAGATAGGTTTCATGCTGTTCATCCCCTTTCTGGTCATCGATCTGGTGGTCGCCAGCGTGTTGATGGCCATGGGGATGATGATGCTCTCCCCTCTCATCATCTCGCTGCCATTCAAGTTGATGGTCTTCGTGCTGGTGGATGGCTGGTCCATGACGGTCGGTACCCTGGCGGCCAGTTTCGGCGGGGGAGGCTGACGTGACCCCCGAGCAGAGTGTGGCCCTGGTGGGCGGGGCCGTGAACCTGGTGGTCATCATGGTCTCGGTGCTGATCGTGCCCGGTCTCATCGTCGGGCTGGTGGTCAGCATCTTCCAGGCGGCGACCCAGATCCAGGAACAGACACTGAGCTTCCTGCCCCGTTTCATCGTGACCCTGCTGACCCTCATCTTCACGGGAAACTGGCTGCTGTCGCAGATCACCACCCTGTTCGCCGACCTGTTCCAGAAGATCCCCGGGCTTATCGGATGAACTCCCTGCTGTCGTTCAGTGCGGCCGAGCTGACCGCCTGGCTGGGACAGTGGTGGTGGCCCTTCATTCGCATCGCGGCCGCCTTCTGGGTGATGCCGGTATTCGGTGACGGCCGGGTGCCTGCACAGGTTCGCATCCTGTTGGCCTTCGTCATCAGTCTGCTGATCGCCCCCATGATGAAAGGCATGCCGGCGCTGGAACCCCTCAGTGCCGGCATGGTGGTGCTGACCCTGGAGCAGTTGCTGTTCGGTCTGCTGTTCGGGCTCTGCATACAGATGCTGTTCATGGTGATGACCATGGCGGGGCAGATCCTCTCCATGCAGATGGGGTTGGGGATGGCGGTGATGAACGATCCTTCCAACGGAGACACGGCGCCCATCGTCAGCCAGATCATGCTGGTCTTCTGTTCCCTGTTGTTCCTCGGTCTGAACGGCCATCTGGTGACTTTGGATGTCCTGGTGCAGAGCCTGCGCACCTGGCCGCCGGGAACATCGCTCTACGTCCTCGATCTGAAGGGGGTCATCGGCCTGTTTGGCTGGAGCATCGGAGCCGCCCTCATCCTGACCCTGCCTGCCGTGGTGGCCATGCTGATGGTGAACCTCACCTTCGGGGTGCTCAATCGTACGGCCCCTTCCCTGAACATCTTCTCTCTGGGCTTCCCCATGACGTTGCTGCTGGGGCTGCTCACCATGGCCATCTCCATCAGCGGCGTCCCGGCCCGCTACCTGGATCTGGTCGGTTACGTGCTGACCCAGCTCAGGGCATTGACGCCGACATGAGCCAGCACAGCGCCCAGGACAAAACCGAAGAGGCCTCTTCCCAGAAACGGCGCAAGGCGCGGGAAGAGGGCCAGATTGCACGTTCCAGGGAGTTGAGCTCGGCCGGCCTGCTGCTCGTCGGCGGTCTGGTCATGCAGTGGATGGTACCGAGTTTCGGGCTCTTCTTTGCCGAGCTGATGAAGCAGCCTCAGCGTTTCAACTGGCAAGGGGCACGGGATCCCCAGATGATGATCCAGTGGACCGCGGACGCCCTGATCGGGATGCTGTGGGTGCTGCTGCCTCTGTTCGGCGTGCTGGCCCTGCTGCTGGTGCTGCTCAGTAGCGTGCCTGGCGGCATGGTGCTGGTCTGGAAGAAGCTGATGCCAAGCGGGGAGAAGCTCAACCCGCTCAAGGGGCTCAAGCGGATGTTCTCCACCCACAGTCTGATGGAACTTCTGAAATCCCTGCTCAAGGTGCTGCTGATCGGCGGCACCCTGGCCATGCTGCTCCAGCACCAGTGGCCCACCCTGATGATGATGAACCGCATGCCGCCCCAGGCGGCCATGGAACAGGCGCTGCGGATCCTCTCCCAGGCATTCATCTTGCTAGGCAGTGTGCAGATGCTCATCGCGGTGCTGGATGTGCCCTACCAGCGCTGGTCCTTGAACAAGCAGTTGAAGATGACCAAGCAGGAGGTCAAGGACGAGCACAAGAACAGCGAGGGGCGTCCGGAGATCAAGGCGAGGATCCGCCAGGTGCAGGGGATGCTGGCCAGGGCCCGCATCGAACAGCGGGTGCCCCAGGCCGATGTCATCATAGTGAACCCGACCCATTATGCGGTGGCCATCAAGTACGATCCCGAGCGGGCCAACGCCCCCTATGTGATTGCCAAGGGGGTGGACGGCATGGCGGAGCGGATCCGCGAGGTGGCCAAAGCCCATGACAAGCGGGTGATGAGCCTGCCCGAGCTGACCCGGGCCATCTACTACTCCACCCGGGTGGATCAGGAAGTGCCGGCGGGTCTGTACACCGCGGTCGCCTATGTATTGAACCATGTATTGCAGCTACGGGCCTATGAGGCTGGCAAGGGCAGGAAACCCAATCCCCTTGCCCCCCTGCACGTGCCGCCCGAATTACGTCAACCTGAGAGGTAAGTTGTGAACTGGCGTGTCTTTACCCAATCCTATACAGCCATCCCCATGATGCTGCTGGCCATCCTGGCGATGATGATACTGCCTCTGCCAGGCTGGCTGCTGGATGCCCTGTTCACCTTCAACATCGTGCTGGCGGTGCTGGTGCTGCTGGTCTCCGTCTCGGCCCGCCGGCCCCTCGACTTCTCCGTCTTCCCGACCGTGCTGCTGGTGGCCACCCTGATGCGGCTCTCCCTCAACGTCGCCTCCACCCGGGTGGTGCTGCTGCACGGCCATGAAGGCAACGAAGCGGCCGGCAAGGTGATCCAGGCCTTCGGCGAAGTGGTCATCGGTGGCAACTACGTGGTGGGTCTGGTGGTCTTCGTCATTCTGATGATCATCAACTTCGTGGTGATCACCAAGGGGGGCGAGCGGATCTCGGAAGTGTCCGCCCGCTTCACCCTGGACGCCATGCCGGGCAAGCAGATGGCCATCGACGCCGACCTCAATGCGGGGACCCTGGATCAGCACCAGGCCCGGGCAAGACGGGAGGAGATCGCCAGGGAAGCGGACTTCTACGGGGCCATGGACGGGGCCTCCAAGTTCGTGCGTGGTGATGCCATCGCCGGTCTGCTGGTGCTCATCATCAACCTCGTCGGGGGCCTGGCCATCGGCATCTTCCAGCACTCGCTGCCGGTTTCCGATGCCTTCCGCATCTATGCCCTGCTCACCATAGGTGACGGTCTGGTCGCCCAGATCCCCTCCCTGCTGATGTCCACGGCTGCAGCCATCATCGTCACCCGCGTGAGTGACGAAGGGGAGATGTCGGATCAGGTTGGCCAGCAGATCCTGGCCTCTCCTCGGGTGATCTACACGGCGGCGACCGTCATGCTGATCCTGGGGCTGGTTCCCGGCATGCCCATGCTGGCCTTCCTCAGCTTTGCGGCCGTGCTGGCCTGGACCGGCTGGAGCGTCAGCAAGCGCCGGGTGCAGGATCCCGCGCTGGATGCGGCCGAGGCGCTGACGCGCCAGATGGTGCAGCCGGAGCCCCAGGGGCTGGAGTGGCAGGACCTGCCCCCGGTGGACGCGGTCGCCATCGAACTGGGTTATCGACTGGTACCGCTGGCGGAGGCGGACAAGGGGGCCGAGCTGCTGGCCCGGGTACGCGGTATTCGCAAGACACTCTCCGAGCAGTACGGCTTCCTGCTGCCCGAGATCCGGGTGAGGGACAACCTGCAATTGCAGCCGGATCAGTACCGCATCAAGCTATCCGGCATCCCTTTGGCTTCGGGCAATGTGGATTGCCAGCGGTTGATGGCCATCAGCAGCGGTGAGACCTATGGCGCCCTGGATGGCGAGCTGACACAGGATCCGGCCTATGGCATGAGTGCGGTCTGGATTTCGCCGGACAACAAGGCCAAGGCCCTCAATCTGGGCTACTCGGTGGTGGATTCCGCCACCGTTATCGCGACTCACGCCAGCAAGCTGCTCAGGGAGCAGCTCGACGGCCTGTTTGGTCATGACGAGGTGGGCAAGCTGGGTCAGCATCTGGCGACCCAGTCCCCCCGTCTTGCGGAAGAGCTCAATCTGGCCCTGACCCAGATGCAGCAACTGCGGGTCTTCCGCCAGTTGCTCAAGGAGCAGATCAGCCTCACCGACATCCGCACCATCGCCACCACCTTGCTGGATGCGAGCGAGCTGACCAAGGATCCCGTCCTGCTGGCGTCCGATGTGCGCTGCGCACTGAAGCGCCAGATCGTCAGACAGGCGATCGGGTCCCGCGACGTGCTGGCGGCCTTCACCCTGGATGACCGGCTGGAGCAGACCCTGCTGACGGCCATGAGCCAGTCACAGCAGCAGGGCAAGATCCAGCTGGACAGCTTCCCGGTGGATCCCCAGTTGCTGGCGCAGTTGCAGCAGAACATGCCGCTGGTGAAGGAGCAACTGCAGCAACAGGGATATGCGCCCGTGCTGGTGGTGATGCCCCAGCTCAGACCGCTGATAGCCCGTTATGCCCGTTCCTTCTCGAAAGGCCTCAAGGTGCTCTCCTATAACGAGATACCGGAAGATTTGCGAGTCGAAGTCATCGGGACTCTGGGCTGAAGTGGAATTGCCTTGGCGTCACAGGGACAGGAAGCGCCTATTCCGCATATCTGCTTGAATTGTCATATAAAGCCGCTATCATGTGACGACTTTTGACGCGATACATACTGACAGTTAAGAAAAAAATAGAAATAGTCGGATGTATCACATGGCTTCAGGGACAACGTAGCCATGCCATCCAAATACGGGTCGTCGCATGATAAAGGCAAACTGAACTGAAAAGTCAGGACGCAAAGCCTCCGGTCTAACAGCATTGATGCTAATGATAGCGGGGTTACCAAGGCCATGATTTCCCGCCTTGTTTTTATACCGATATAGACCATTCACTCAATAAAGGGTGCGGTCTCTATTTGTGTGTCTTTATTTTTCACGCATCAGTTCTGTTGATTGATTCATGTGCAATCACAGGTTCGGGATATATGTTTTCTGATTTATCTAGCAAGGAAAATTCAATACCGACCGGTATTGAAATGCATGCTCATTTATTATTAGTTTCAGCTTCGTTATCAAATGGAAACGATGTTGAACGTATATTGCTCAGTGCCGGTTATCGTGTTTCCTGTGTCGATTCCGTGTCGCTGGCCAAGCAATTTCTCTCGAACCATGCGGTCGATCTCATTCTGCTCGACATGGCGGTCATGACCGAGGCAGGGCCCGCCATGGTGCAGACGCTGGCAGGGACCGACTGCGTCATTCTGGTCAACGAGCATCAGGCCTACCTGGCGGCGGAAGCCATGCGGGCCGGCGCCATCGACTACATCATCAAGCCCTTCAGCCAGCGCCAGATCCTCGATGTGGTGAGAGGGGCCCTGCGCCTGCGCCAGGCCATTCCCAATCTGATCGCCACGTCCCCCCAGAGCCTGCAGGTGTTGCAGCTTGCCCGGCGGGCAGCCAAGACATCGGCCACCATCCTCATCGGTGGCGAATCCGGGACAGGCAAGGAGCGACTGGCTCGCTACATCCACGAGATGTCCAGCCGGGCCGGCAAGCCTTTCGTGGCCATCAACTGTGCGGCCATCCCGGAAGCCATGCTCGAATCCATCCTGTTCGGACACAGCAAGGGGGCCTTCACCGGGGCAACCGCCAACCAGCAGGGAAAATTCGAGCTGGCCCAGGGCGGCACCCTGCTGCTCGACGAGATCTCCGAACTGCCGCTGGCGCTGCAGGCCAAGTTGCTGCGGGTGTTGCAGGAGAAAGAGGTGGAACGCCTCGGCAGTCATCAGGTGATCGCGCTGGATGTGCGGATCATCGCCGCCAGCAACCGGGACCTGAGGGAGCTGGTGCTGCAGGGCGCGTTTCGCGAGGACCTTTTCTACCGGCTCGACGTGCTCCCCATGAGCTGGCCGGCACTGCGGGAGAGGCGGGATGACATCCTGCCTCTGGCGGAATACTTCATCGAACGCTACGCCGCACAGCAGGGGTATCGCCTCGGCGAGAGTGCCCGTCAGCAACTGCTCTCCTATGACTGGCCTGGCAATGTGCGTGAGCTGGACAACGTGATTCAGCGAGCGCTAATTATGGCTCGCGGCTTGCATATTCAGGCCGTCGATCTGATGTTGCCCCATTACGCCGCCGAAGCCGACACCCCGCAACCGCAGACGCTTGCGGCCCCCGAGGGGCTCAGCGAGACCAAGCGGCATGCTGAATTTCAATTCGTCCTTGAGACGTTGCGCCGTTTCCGTGGTCACCGGACACGCACGGCCGAAGCCCTCGGAATGACGACCCGGGCACTTAGATACAAGCTGGCTGCCATGCGCGAGCAGGGCATCGATGTCGAGCAGCAGATACAAAACTAAGGGATAACCGAGTGAAGATTGAGATCATGTCATCACAGGTGACGCTCCTGCAGCAGATGCAGGAAATGCAGCGAGTCGCCAGTCAACCCCCTTCCATCGAACCGAACGAGGCGTCAGGCGTCTCGTTCAGCGACGCCATGCGCGACGTCGTCGGCCGCGTCAACGAGCAGCAGAACATCGCCTCCCGATTGATGACCGCCGTCGATGCGGGTCAGAGCGACGATCTGGTGGGGGCCATGGTGGCCAGCCAGAAGGCCGGTCTCAGTTTTTCCGCCCTGATGCAGGTGCGCAACAAACTGATGACGGGTTTTGATGACATCATGCGCATGCCGCTCTGAGGTTGATCATGACTGAACTGGTATCCTCCGCACCGGGGGCGTCGGGCTCCCTGCTGGCCCGGGTGCAGGACGGGGTGCGCAACTGGCGTACCCTGTCTCGCGACAACAAATCCATTCTGACCATCGCGCTGCTGGCCGCCGTGGTTGCCGCCACCATAGTGGTCATCCTCTGGACCTCCAGCAAGAATTACGTGCCCCTCTACGGCAAGCAGGAGCTTTACGACACCGCCAACATCATGGAGATGCTGGAGAAGGAGCAGGTACCCTTCCGGCTGGAGAAAAGCTCCGGCCAGATCCTGGTACCTGAAAGCCAGTTGGCCCACATCCGCATGGCGCTGGCCGCGCGGGGCGTGAGGGCGGCCATGCCGTCCGGCCTGGAGGGGCTCGACAACGTCACCGGCCTTGGCACCAGCGAATTCATGGAAGGGGCGCGCTACCGCCATGCCCTGGAAGGGGAGCTGGCCAGAACCATCATCTCCCTGGATGCGGTGCGCAGTGCCCGGGTACATCTGGCCATTCCGAAGCGGACCCTGTTCGTGGGGCGCGACGAGGAGAAACCCAGCGCGTCCGTGATGCTGGATCTGCAACCGGGCCAGACCATGGAGCCGGGCCAGGTCGAGGCGATTGCCAACCTGGTGGCGGGCAGTATCTCCGGCATGAAGCCCGGGGCCGTCACCGTGGTGGATCAAAGCGGCCAGCTGCTGAGTGCCGAGCTCGGCGACAAGGCCGGTTTCGGCAAGCAGAGCGTCCAGCAGATGGAATATGTGCGCAAGCTGGAGCAGTACATTCGCCAGCGTGCCAGCGACATGCTCTCCCCCATGCTGGGCACGGGCAACTTCCGGGTGCAGATCGCCGCGGACGTCAATTTCAATGCGGTGGAAGAGACCCAGCAACAGCTCGATCCCAATGCCGTGGTGACCAGGGAGTCCAACAAATCGGACAAGACCATCGATGCCCTGGCCCTCGGTATCCCCGGTGCGCTCTCCAATCGACCGCCCGAAACCGCTCCCAAGACCGATCAGGCCGCCACCGAGGGGAATGCTGCCCAGGAGCCTGCCAAGAACGATACCCGCACCGAGCGGCAGGAAGTCAGCAGGCAGTATGAAAGCAGCCGCACCATAGTGCATACCCGCTATCAGCAGGGACGACTGGAGAAGATGAACGTCTCCATCCTGCTCAATCAGCAGAGCGCCCCCAAGGAGGGGTGGAGTCCGGAACAGCTCGAGCAGATCCGCCAGATGGTGGAGCGCTCGGTGGGCTTTGACGGCACCCGTGGCGACCAGATCAGTCTGCAGGTCTTCGATTTCACCGGTGCGGTGCCGGTGGAGCCGCCAGCGTCGAGCTGGCTGGAAACCCCTTACTGGCAAGACTCCCTGCGTTACCTGGTGGGTGGTTTGCTGGGGCTGACCCTGGTGTTCTTCGGCATCCGTCCTCTGGTGAAGCACCTGGTGCGTACCCAGCAATATCCCGACACTGATGCCGCACAGGAGCCGGACGAGGAGCAGGAGCCGACCATGGGCCTCTCCATGCGCCGGGAAGGGGATGGGGAACTGGAAGAGTCTGCGACGGGCAAGAGCCTGTCCCAGTCTCAGTCCGAGTTCCGGCTCGAGCCCCAGTTCTCCTCCCTGGATCTGGAGGCGCTGCCCGAACCGGGTTCCGAGCTGGAAGTCCAGCTCAAGCACCTGCAACTGCTGGTAGACAAGGACACGGCCAGGGTGGCGGAAGTGGTCAGACAATGGGTGAGTGGCAATGAGCAACGTTAATCTGAATCAGAACGCGGTCGACATCGACATCGACAATCTGGAAAAAGCCGCGATCCTGCTGCTGAGCATGGGCACCGAGGCGGCGGCCAAGGTGATGCAGAAGTTGTCCCGCGACGAAGTGCAGCGCCTCATCTCCAAGATGGCCAGCCTCTCCGGCGTGAGTTCGATAGAAGCCAAGTGGACGCTGCAGCAGTTCTTCAACCAGTATCGCGAGCAGAGCGGCATCGGCAGCGCCTCCCGGGAATATCTGGAACAGACCCTGGATCTGGCGCTGGGCCAGCGGCTTTCCCGCAGCCTGCTCGACAGCCTCTATGGCGATGCGATGAGCCAGGACATCCAGCGTCTGCAATGGGTGCCGGCGGATGTGCTGGCCCGCTTCTTCCGCAATGAGCATCCCCAGATGCAGGCTGTCTTGCTCGCCTTCCTGCCACCCCAGACCGCCTCTGCCGTGCTCGATGCCCTGCCGGGGTCGGTGCACGACGATCTGCTGGTGCGGGTTGCGAGCCTCAGCTCGGTCAGCGAACACGTGCTGGGTGAGCTGCGGCTCACGCTGGATCGCTGCCTCGCCTATGTGGCCGATCAGTCCGGCGCCAAGGTCAACGGGGTGCGCCAGGTGGCCGATATCCTCAATCGCTATCAGGGGAACAAGGAGCAGATGCTCATCCTGCTGCGGGAGCACGATGGTGAGCTGGCCCTCGAAATCGAGAAGAACATGTTCGACTTCATGGCCCTGCGTCGCCAGAGCGACGATACCCTGCAACGTCTGGTGCAGGAGCTGCCGGCGGATCTGCTGGCCCTGGCCCTGAAGAACACCGATGCCGGCTTCCGCAAGGTGGTGCTTGGCGCCATGCCCAAACGGATGGCACAGGCACTGGAGGCCCAGATCCAGGATCAGGGCAGCGTCTCCCTGCGCAAGGTGGAGCAGGCCCGGGAAGAGGCCATGAAGCTGGTGCGCGAGCTGGTGGAGCAGGGCGAGATCGAGTTCCAGCTGTTCGAAGAGCCCACCGTCAGTTAACAGGAGACAGGCATGAGTCAGCATGTGCGCAAACTGGCGGCAGGTGCCACCCGTCTCTACCGCTTCCCGGCGCTGGGCCAGAGCGGGGAAGAGGCCAGAAGCCAGCAGGAAGAGTTCGAATACGGCTACCAGCAGGGGCTGGAGCAGGGGCAGGCGGAAGGGTATCAGGCCGGGTACCAGCAGGGGCTGGCCAGTGGCCTGTTCGAGGGGGAAGCCAAGGGGCTGCAACAGGGACAGGTGCGTGGTCTGGCCCAGGGGCTGGCCGAGGGACGTGCCGCCTTCGATGAGGCCATGGTGCCCTTTGCAACGTTGCAGCAGCAGTGGGAATCCCTGACCCGGGCCCGGATGCTGGAACAGAAGGCCCTGGTCGCCCAGCTGGTGGCCCAGGTGGCCAAGCGCGTGATCCAGGCCGAGTTCACCCTCAATCCCCAGCAGGTGCTCCAGCAGGTGGAGCAGGCCATGGCCAGCCTGCCGAGCGAGTCGGAAGAGCTGGTGATCTACCTCAACGAAGGAGACCGGCAGCGCCTGGCCGAGCAGGGGGTGACCCGCTGCGAGAAGTGGCCGTTGCAGGTGGACCCGGCACTGGCCGTGGGGGACGCCCGCATCGAGACACGGGCCGCGGTGGTCGAGATCAACACGGGGGAGCGCCTCGGCCGCTGCATCGAACAACTCAACCAGACCCTGGAACTCTCTTCGGATGCATGATGCGCTGCAACAGGCGCTGACCTGTGCCCTCGATAGCCTGGAGGAGGTGCCCGGCTATCGTCGTTATGGCAGGCTGGTGCGCGTGACCGGCCTGACTCTGGAAGTCGTGGGGTGCCAGCTCATCATGGGGCAGCGCTGCGAGGTGGAGACCGCCACCGGCGCCGCCCTGCTGGCGGAAGTGGTCGGCTTCAACCGGGACATTTCCTACCTGATGCCGCTCCAGCCCATGAGCGGTCTCTATGCCGGCGCCCGGGTGCTGCCCGTCGACGGAGAGGAGACCATCCGGGTCGGCGAGCATCTGCTTGGCCGGGTCGTGGATGGCCTGCTGCAACCGCTGGATGGCCGTCCCCTGAAAGAGGAAGGGGAACGGGTTCCCCTGTTTTCCTCCCCTCCCAATCCCCTGTTGCGCACCCCGGTACGCGAGCCGCTCGACGTGGGCATCCGGGCCATCAATGGCCTGCTGACGGTGGGCAAGGGCCAGCGTCTGGGACTGTTTGCCGGTTCCGGTGTGGGCAAGAGCATGCTGCTCGGCATGATGACCCGCAATACCAGCGCCCGCATCGTGGTGGTGGGGCTCATCGGCGAGCGTGGCCGGGAGGTGAGGGAGTTCATCGAACACAGCCTGGGCAGCGAGGGGCTTGCCCGCGCCGTGGTGATCGCGGCACCGGCGGATCAATCCCCCCTGATGCGGCTGCGCGCCGCCCAGCTGTGCCACCGCATCGCCGAATATTTCCGCGAACAGGGTCAGGATGTGTTGCTGCTGATGGACTCCCTGACCCGTTACGCCCAGGCCCAGCGGGAAATCGCGCTGGCCATCGGCGAACCCCCTGCGACCCGCGGCTATCCGCCCTCGGTGTTCAGCCTGCTCACCCAGCTGGTGGAGCGGGCGGGCAACGGCACGCACCCCGAGGGCAGCCTGAGCGCCTTCTATACCGTGCTGGCGGAAGGGGATGACCAGCAGGATCCCGTGGTGGATTCCGCCAGGGCCATTCTCGATGGTCACATCGTGCTGACCCGCCGCCTGGCGGAGGAGGGGCACTATCCTGCCATCGACATTGGTGCCTCGGTGAGCCGGGTGATGCCTCAGGTGGTCTCTCCCGAATGGCAGGGGCTGGCGGTGAATCTGCGCCAGCTCTGGGGTCGTTACCAGCAGGTGCGTGAGCTGCTGCCCCTGGGGGGTTATCAGCCCGGGGCGGATCCCCAGATGGACGAGGCGGTCCAGCGCTATCCTGCCATCGCCAGCTTCCTGCAGCAGGGCATTCAGGAAGAGACACCCATCACCCAGGTGCTGGGCGGTCTCAAGCATGTGCTCGGCAGGGCATAAGGAGGCGGCGTGCTGAAATCCTATCTCGGTCTGCAGCAGGATGCCCTGGAGGCCATGGGCAAAGAGCGGCAGCGTCTGCGCGAGGTCGCGATGAAGGAGGAGCACCGAGCCCTCAGGCTGCAGGAGGTCATCGAGACGATGCACCCGGGCTCGTCGAGCTTTCATCCCCTGCTGTGGCAGAACAAGCAGCAGATGCAGGGGCAGCTTCGCCACCTGCTGACCCACCAGTTGCAGCAGTGTGCGCTCGCCAGCCAGGATCTGGCTCATCACGAGGGGCAGCTCGTCAGGCAGTTCGGTCGGGTCAAGGGGCTGGAGCTGTTGCTGGACAAGCGGGCCCTGGCGGCCCGTCAGCGTCAGGAGTCAGGTGAGCAGCGGCAGCTCGACGAACTCGCCGCACTGGGTCATCGTGCCCGGCAGGGAACGTAAAGGGTCAGTCGGGGAAGTGCTCCTGCCTGCCATAGGATGACTCCTGGCCCAGCAGGGTGTGGATGGTCTCTATCTGGCCTGCCAGCAGGCGGCCGTTCTGCTCGTTCTGGCGACGGCACTGCAGCAGCAACTGCTCCAGCCGCTGCCACTGCTCGTCCACTTGCTGGCGCAGCGGGGAGGGGAGCTTGCCGATGAGGATGGCCATGCCCCGCTCGTCAGGCTTGAGCCCCAGTGCCTGGAGATGTTCGCAGCGCAGCCTGACCTGGTGCTGGATCTCGCCCATGAGCCGGGTCTGTTGCCGGTTGTGTTCCGTCAGCCCGGCCACGTCGTGGCTTGCCAGCAGACGGTACTGATTGAGCAGCAACTGCAGCAGGTCGGCGTAGCGGCCACAATCCTGCCGGATGCCGATGATCAACTGCTGGATCCGTTGTTTGGGAGGCAGACTCATCGGCGATGCATGTCCAGAATGGCCTGGCTCAGGGCATCCATGTCCAGTTCGAGCCGACCCTCGCTGATGGCCTGGCGGATCTGGTTGACCTTCTCCATGTCCACATCAGAGGTGGAGGCCAGCTCGACCCTCGCCTGATTGATGGTCTGGGCGGTGGCGCTGATCCTGGCTTCCCCCTGGCTGGCCTGGGGCTGAGGTGCCGGTGTGGCTCCCGCCTTGCGCTGAGACTGGGGTTGAACGTAGACAGGGTCGGTGCGTGTGATTTTCATAACGTGAATTCCTGGTGGTCTCTCTTGTGACAGGCGACCCTGAGGTGGCCGAACTTGAATCAAACTCGCCATTTCTGTGCTAAAAGCGGGTTTCGACTTCCCCCTTGTCAACCACCCAGGCCTGGATCTCTTTGCCGGAGCCGAGATTCCTGACCCTCACCCCTTCACCGATGGCGCCGTTTGACAAGGCCGTTCCACGGGTCGTGGCGGAAAAGCCCGGTTGCCCGGCCCGGATCAGCACCCCTTCCCCTGCCCGGACGGCCCAGGCCTGTTGCAGATCGAGTTCACCGACCAGTTGCCCCATCCTCAGATGGCGAAGGCTCTTGCTGCCTGCCAGGGGCTGCGAGCTGTGGGTGAAGCCCCGCTGCAACCGGCTGGCATCGAGGGATTTCTCCAGCAGATCCTCCGGGGCGATGACATGTCCCTTGGGGATGTCCCTTGCCGCCACCCAGACCGGCAACATCAGGGTGACCTCCACCCGGGCCCGCAACTGCCAGGCGGGCTCGGTACATTCCACCAGATAGGGGCGCCGCCCCCAGGGTTGGCGATACTGCCCGCCAGCCTGGAAGCGAACCGCCTGACTACATGCCGGCAGGTGGGCCACGGCGGGGGAGAGCCAGACCTGATAGTCGGCCCGGGTCTCTGGCCAGCCTTGCTGGCGCAGATACTCCCCCAGTGCCGTTTCGGCATCTGCCCTCAGACCGTCGGTCAACTGCTGCGACAGCGACGAAGGGGCCGCCCACGAGGGGAGTGCCAGGAGTAGCAGGGCAAGGAGACCTGCTCGCTTCCCTATGGGAAACAATGCTTCCCCTTTTGTCACTCTTGTCAGCCAGGGGTGATGGCCTGACCAGCGGAAACAACGGTTTTTCATGATTGGCATGAGTCTTGATAAAGGATGCACCGGTCTGACTGGTTCACAAGAAGGATGAAGCATGAGTATCTCATTTGACAGTGCGCTTGGCGTACACCCCTATGCCCTCGATGTGCGGGCAGACAGGGCTCGTATTCTGGCAGGGAACTTGGCCAATGTGGATACCCCGGGCTATCTGGCACGGGATGTGGATTACAAGGCCATCCTCGGCCGGGTCGCCCGGCAGGTGGAGGCAGGAGAGCCGGGCAGCACCATCAGCGAGGGCACCATGGGCAATGACATGCAACATCCCCTCTACCGCATACCCTATCAGGTCTCCATGGATGGCAACACCGCCGAGCTCAGCGTGGAGCAGAGCAAGTTTGCCAGCAATGCCACCGACTTCCAGACCAGTCTCACCTTCCTGAATATGAAAATCACCGGGATCGCCAAGGCGATCGAGGGCCGTTAATCATGTCGTTCAATCGCATCTATGACATCGCCGGCAGCGCCATGCGGGCGCAGACCGTCCGCCTTGACACCGTTGCTTCCAACCTCGCCAACGTCGACAGCGCCGCCGGCAGCGAAGAGGCCGCCTTCCGCGCCATCAAGCCCGTCTTCTCCACCCTCTATCAGCGGGTGCAGGAGGCCGAAGGGCTGGGGGCCGCCCAGGTGCAGATAGCCGGTATCGTCCAGTCTGACCGCCAGGTGGAAAAACGTCTGGAGCCGACCAATCCCCTGGCCGACGGGGATGGCTTCGTTTACTACTCCAACGTCAACGCGGTGGAAGAGATGGCGGACATGATGAGCGCCTCCCGGGGATTCGAGACCTCGGTCGAGGTGATCAACCGTATCAACAGCATGCAGCAAGGGCTGCTGCGTCTTGGTCAGGGGGTGTAAATGAGCCTGCCTCAAGTCAGCAGCCTGGATACCGCCCGCAGCGCCAGCCAGCGCGCCGCCACCTCTGAGATCGCCGCCAACGGTACTTCCGAGGGGCAGGGGGTCCAGCTTCGCAATGAATTTCTCCAGATGATGGTGGCCCAGATCCAGAACCAGGATCCCACCAACCCCCTGGATGGTGCCCAGTACGTTACCCAGCTGGCCCAGTTCAGCATGGTGGAAGGGGTCGAGAGCCTGAAAGTGCTGCAGCAGAAGTCCATCAACATGATGGACACCCAGCAGGTGCTCCAGAGCACGGATCTCATCGGCAAGGAAGTGATGGTGCCGAGCCAGACCCTTGGCCAGGAGCAGGAGAAGGCGAGCCGCGGTCAGGTGGAGCTGGGCGGCGCGGCCGACACGGTCGAGCTCAAGGTCTATGACAAGCACGGCACCCTGGTCGCCACCAAGAACTGGGGCGAGAGCAAGGCGGGGGCGCTGGATTACGAATTGCCGGTGCTGCCCGCTGGCGAATACAGCTTCGAGGTGAAGGCTTCCCTGGGGGGAGTCGCCACCACCACCCGCAATTATGTAGCCAGCCAGGTGGAGCGCGTCAGCTTGCCGGGCACGGGCGAGATCATGCTGCAAGTGGCAGGCGTGGGGGAGGTTCCCCTGTTCAGCGCCGTCCAGTTTGGCAAGTCGGCGTAACCAGATAGGAGCGAAACATGTCTTTTAATATCGGACTGAGTGGCCTGCGCGCCGTCAACCAGGAATTGAGCGTCATCAGCAACAACGTGGCCAACGCCAGCACCGCCGGTTTCAAGTCCAGCCGTGCCGAGTTTGCCGCCATCTACGGTGGCGGCCAGGCTGGCGGCGTGGAGATGAGCAACGTCTCCCAGAACTTCGATCGCAACGGGGATGTGACCCGTACCGGGCGGGGCCTGGATCTGGCCATCTCCGGCAACGGCTTCTTCGTGCTCAAGGATGACAACGGTCAGACCTCCTATACCCGGGCCGGCCTGTTCCAGCGTGATGCCAGCAACTACCTGATCACCGCCAGCGGCAACCGTCTGCAGGGTTATGTGACCAACGAGGCGGGTGAGCTGCAATCCGGCGTGGTGGGTGACATTCAGGTCAAGGCGGGCAGCCTGGCGGCCAAGCCGTCCGACACCCTGGAGTTCGTGGCGAACCTCAAGGCGGACGCCAGCGTCATCGACCAGGGGCTGCACCCCTTCGATCCCGCCAAGGCGGACAGTTTCAGCTACTCCCAGTCCAGCAAGGTGTATGACTCTCTCGGGGTCGAGCACACCGTCACCCAGTATTTCGTGAAGACCGGCGAGAATACCTGGCAGGTCAACTATGCCTTCAACGGGACCCAGACCGGTGCGCCGGTGACCATGGAGTTCAACACCAACGGCACCCTGAAGTCGCCGACCACTGCCCCCGTGCTGAACCTGGCCCCCGCCGGTGCCGAGCCCATCACCCTCACCGCCGATCTGGCCCGGGTCAGCCAGTACGCCTCCGATTTCAACGCCACGCGCAACCAGTCTAACGGCTATACCGCCGGGGATCTGACCGGGGTCAGGGTGGATGCGGACGGCGGCGTCTACGCCACCTTCACCAACGGCCAGAGCCTGCTCCAGGGTCAGGTGGTGATGGCGAACTTCGCCAATCCCCAGGGCCTGCTGCAAGCGAACAACACCACCTGGCAGCAGTCGTTCAGCTCGGGCCAGCCCGTGCTGGGGGCACCGGGCAGCGGGACCCTGGGCGGCCTGACGGCGGGCGCCTACGAGGCATCCAACGTCGACTTGACCGGGGAACTGGTCAGCCTGATGACCTCCCAGCGCAACTACCAGGCCAACGCCAAGACCATCAGCTCGGCGGACAAGATGACCCAGGTCCTGTTCAACTCCTTCTAAGGCGTGATCCGTGGAAAAGCTTATCTATACCGCCATGTCGGGGGCGCAACACACCCTCATGGCCCAGCAGATCCGGGCCAACAACCTGGCCAACGTGAATACCGCCGGTTTTCGTGCCGACTTCGAGCGGGCGTCCGCCTATGCCCTGACCGGCGATGGCTACCAGAGCCGGGTCATGGCCAGGGAAGAGCAGGCGGGAACCGACTTTCGGGCGGGCGCCCTGATGCAGACCGGCCGCAAGCTGGACGTGGCGATCCGCGGCGACGGTTTTCTCACCGTGCAGACCGCAGACGGCAAGGAGGCCTACACCCGTGCCGGCAACCTGGAGGTGGACGGGGAGGGGTTGCTGACCCTCAACGGCCGCCCCGTGCTTGGGGATGGCGGCGAGATGGTGCTGCCCGCCTATCGGGATCTGAGCTTTGGCAAGGATGGCTCCCTCAGCATCACCCCGCCGGGGGGCGGCGCCCGTCTGGACGTGGGCCGGCTCAAGCTGGTGAACCCGGATCCGGCCGAGCTGGTCAAGGGGGCTGACGGCCTGTTTCGCCAGCGCCAGGGCGGGGATGCGGAGATCAGCGAGCAGGTGGTGCTGGCGTCCGGTTTCCTCGAGGGGGCCAACGTGAACGCGGTGGACGAGCTGATCGGCAGCATGTCCCTGACCCGCAACTTCGAGTTGCAGGTCAAGTTGATGAAGACGGCGGACGAGCAGGCCAGGCAGGGTGCCAGGCTGATCTCTGGCCAGGGCTGACGGTCGGCCATGCGGCCGGGAATGAATACTGACGGGATGCACCCCGTTCGAACGAATCAGGTGGAGAAACGAAGATGCATGCAGCGCTGTGGGTGAGCAAGACGGGTCTGTCGGCACAGGATGCCAAGATGGCCAGCATTTCCAACAACCTGGCCAACGTCAACACGGTCGGTTTCAAGCGCGATCGGGTGGCGTTCGAGGATCTGTTCTATCAGGTTCAGCGCCAGCCCGGTGCCCAGCAGGATCAGCAGAACCTGTCCCCCATCGGCATCCAGATGGGTAACGGTGTGCGGGTGGTCGGCACCCAGAAGGTATTCACGCCAGGGCAGTTCCAGAACACCAACCAGGAGCTGGACATGGCGGTGGTGGGGGCCGGCTTCTTCAGCGTCGAGCGCCCGGATGGCGAGACGGCCTATACCCGCAACGGTCAATGGCACCGCAATGCGGAAGGGCTGCTGGTCAATGCCGACGGCCTGCCCATGCTGCCGCAGATCCAGATCCCGGACAACGCTACCAAGATCGCCATCGGCACCGACGGCACCGTGAGCGCCACCCTGCCGGGACAGCAGGAGAACGTGGAGCTGGGGCGCATCACCCTGACCAACTTCTCCAACCCGGCCGGTCTGGAAGCCCTGGGGGGCAACCTCTACCGGGCGACCGGTGCCTCCGGTGAAGCCATCGAAGGGGTTCCGGGTGAAGAGGCCATGGGGGCCATCAAGCAGTTCACCCTGGAGAGTTCCAACGTGAACGTGGTGGAAGAGATGGTGGACATGATCACCACCCAGCGCGCCTACGAGATGAATGCCAAGGTGGTCTCCTCCGCCGATCAGATGCTCAAATTCGTGACCCAGGCGCTGTGATGATGAGGCCGGTGTGGTATTGCGTCGTGCTCGCCCTGCTGCTGGGGGGCTGCTCCACCTATGAGTTGCAGGCCCCCGAGCCCGGTGACGAGAAGTGGGCTCCTTCCCGCTCCGAGCTGACGAAAGCCGGGGTGGGTGAGGATGGCAGCCTCTACCGTAACGACTACATGATGACCCTGTTCCAGGATCGCCGTGCCTACCGGGTCGGCGACATCCTGACCGTCATGCTGGAGGAGCGCACCCAGTCCAGCAAGAAGGCCAACACCAGCATGAACAAGAACAGCAATCTGAGCGTGCCTGTGCCTTCCATCGGCGGTGTTTCCCGACCGGACTGGAGTGCCTCTATCAAGGCGGATCGCGACTTCGACGGCGGGGCGACCTCCAGCCAGCAGAATACTCTGGCGGGGGCCATCACGGTCACCGTGGCCGAAGTGATGCCCAACGGGGTGCTGGGGATCCGGGGGGAGAAGTGGATCCGCCTCAACCAGGGGGATGAGTACATCCGTCTGGGGGGCATGGTGCGGGTCGAGGACATCGACCAGAGCAACCGCATCTCGTCCCAGCGCATCGCCGATGCCCGCATCACCTATGCCGGTCGCGGCGCCCTGGCCGACAGCAACCAGATGGGCTGGCTGTCGCGCTTCTTCAGTTCCGCCTTCTCCCCCTTGTGAGGATTTCGATGAACAGATGGTATATCGCCCTGCTCTGCCTGGCGCTGTCGGGCGTGGCCGGCGCCGCTGCCCCCGCCAAACGGGCCCTGCTGGACATTGCCGACGTGCAGGGGATGAGAGCCAACCAGCTGGTGGGCTATGGCCTGGTGGTCGGCCTCTCCGGTACCGGGGATCGCAGCCAGGTCAAATTCACCGGCCAGTCCATGACCAACATGCTCAAGCAGTTCGGGGTACAACTGCCCGATGACATCGATCCCAAGCTCAAGAACGTGGCTGCCGTCTCCGTGCAGGCGACGCTGCCCGCCCTCGCCGGCAAAGGTCAGCAGATGGACGTGACCGTGACCTCCATCGGCGATGCCAAGAGTCTGAGAGGCGGCTCGCTGCTGCTCACTCCCCTGCGCGGGATCGACGGTGAAGTCTATGCGGTCGCCCAGGGCAACCTGGTGGTGGCCGGGGTCAAGGCGGAGGGGCAATCCGGCTCCTCCGTGACCATCAACGTGCCAACGGCCGGCATCATCCCGAACGGTGCCATCATCGAGCGGGAGGTGGCCAGCAATTTCTCGGACAAGCCGGAAGTGACGCTCAACCTGCACCAGCCCAACTTCAAGACGGCCCGCAACGTGGAACGGGAGATCAACCGCCAGCTCGGCCCCGTGGCCAAGGCGGTCAGCGCCGGTCGCATCCAGATTGCGGCTCCCCGGGACGAGAGCCAGCGGATCTCCTTCATGGCCCTGTTGCAGGACATCCAGGTGGACATGGGCAAGGAGCGGCCGCGAGTCGTTTTCAACAGCCGTACCGGCACCGTGGTCATGGGGCAGGGGGTCAAGGTGCACAAGGCGGCGGTCAGCCATGGCAGCCTGACGGTGACCATAGGGGAGAGCCAGACGGTGAGCCAGCCCAACGCCTTCTCCAACGGGCGGACCACCACGACGCCCAACTCCCAGATCCAGGTTGACCGGGAGCGCAACAACATGTTTGTCTGGCCGGATGGCACCTCCCTGGAGGTGATCGTCAAGGCGGTGAATTCCCTGGGGGCGACCCCGGATGATGTCATGGCCATCCTGCAAGCCCTCGACGAGGCGGGAGCCCTCGAAGGCGAGCTGGTGGTCATCTAAGGATCTCTATGACCAGAATTACCTCGGAGCCTGGTTTCTATCAGGATCTCAATGAACTGCAGCAGATAAAGAGCAACCCGGATCAGCGCGCGGCCCTGGAGGCGGCGGCCGGCCAGTTCGAAGTGAGCTTCCTGCAGACGGTGCTCAAGCACATGCGTTCGGCGTCCGACGCCATGCAGGATGAAGAGGACAGGCTTATCAAGGGGGAGTCCCTCTACCGCGACATGTACGACAGCCAGCTCGCGATGAGCCTGGTCAAGCGCGGCGGCATGGGGCTCAAGGAGCAGATGGTCAATCAACTGGCCCCCACATTAAAGAATGCCGAGCCGGTGGTCGCTTCAGACTCCCAGACCCTGGCTGCCTTCAGTCAGCCTCTGAATTCGGCAAAAATGAGGAAAGTTGACTGATGTCGCTGCTCAGTATCGGTTTTAGCGGACTCAATGCATCGCAGATCGCATTGAACATCTCTGCCCAGAATATCGCCAACGTCAATACCATCGGGTACAGCCGCCAGGAGGCCATGATGGGCAGCCTGTCGGGCTTTGGCCGGATGGACAACGGCATGGGGGTCGAGGTGACCGGGGTTCGCAGGATCACCGATGACTATCTGGTCTCCCAGCACTGGCGCAGCCGCTCCGCGACCGGCTCCTCCTATGCGTTTCACCAGTACATCAATACGACGGAGCAGTTGCTCGGCAGCGAGTCGATGAACATCACCAAGGGGCTGGACAGTTTCTTCGCGTCCCTGAGCGCCGCCCTCGACAGCCCGGAAACACCGGCGCAGCGCAGCCAGATCGTCAGCTCGGCCGGTGCCCTGGCCAACCGCTTCGGCCAGTTGAACGAGAGCCTGCTGACCCAGGAGAAGCAGATCGACGATCAGCTGGGCAGCACCATCACCCAGGTGAACAGCTATCTCAAACAGGTGGCGGAGCTCAACACCCAGATCGGCGAGCAGGCTTCCAAAGGGGTCAACACCTCGGCGCTGGAAGACAGCCGCGAGCAGATAGTGCGTGAGCTGTCGACCTTCATGGAGGTGCGGGTCAACCGTCAGAGCGACGGCTCCTTCTCCCTGAGCCTGCCCCAGGGCCAGCCCCTGGTGCTGGCCGGCAGCAGCAGCACCCTCTCTCTGGCCGGCGACACCCTGAGCCTGAGCTTCGGGCCGCAATCCTTCGAGGTCCCCAGACTTCAGGGCGGCACCCTGGCGGGCGTGCTGGAATATCGCACCACAGTGCTGCGCCCCCTGCGCGATGAGCTGAACCAGATCGCGAAGAAGCTGGCGGATGACTTCAACGCCAAGCAGGCGGGTGGCGTCGATCTGAACGGCGATCCCGGCAAACCCCTGTTCAGCTACGACCCCCTCAATCCCTCCGGCACCCTCAAGGTGGCCGACGGCTTTACCGGGGATCACCTCGCCTTCGCCAAGGCGGGGGGCGGCAACGGCGACAACCGCAACCTGCAGGAGCTGCTGACCATCAAGGATGATCAGTACGATGCCTACAGTGCCCTGCTTGGCAAGATGGCGGTGCAGAGCGGTCAGGCCAAGGCGACCATGGAGGCCGATGCCAACATGGAGAAACAGCTCGCCACCAAGCTCAGCAGCGTGAGCGGCGTCAACCTCGATGAGGAAGGGGTCAAGGTGATGGCCTACACCAAGGCGTATCAGGCCAATGCCAAGGTGATCAGCACCTCGGATCAACTCTTCAATTCCATTCTCAACATGTTCTGACGGAGTCCGCATGCGCATCAGCACCAACCAGATCCAGCTCAGCATGCTCGACAACCTGCAGCGGGGCTTTGGCGACTACGCCCGGCTGGATCGCCAGATCTCCTCCAACAAGCGGATCCTGCAGCCTTCGGACGATCCCGTGGGCAGCGTGCAACTGCTCGGTCTGAAGAAAGAGCAGGTGGCTATGGCCCAGTACCAGAAGAACATCGCCAATGCCAAGAGCCAGCTATCCCAGGGGGAGCTGCAGTTCGAGACCATGACCAACATGCTGAGCCGGTTGCGGGAGCTGACCCAGACGGCGGCCAACGGTTCCCTCTCCGAGGACGATCGCCGGGCGGTGTCCAGCGAGGCGGCCATCATCAAGGAGGGACTGCTGGATCTCGCCAATGCCCGCAACGAGAACGGTTCAAGCCTGTTCAGCGGCAGCCAGGTGGACAAGACCCCCATCGTCCAGGGTCCGGGTGGCGGCTATCTCTATCAGGGGGATGCCCTGGTGCGGGAGGTGGAGATTGCCCGGGGGGTGACGGTGTCCCTCAACCAGACCGCAGACAGCCTGTTTATCCAGAACGGGGATTTCTTCAAGCAGCTGGACGACATGGTAGCGGCCTTCGATGCCGGCGCACCGGATGCGGCGGATCAGGCCAGAGCCATGCTGGATCGCAGCAAGACCCTGCAGGATGACATCAGCCAGATGGTGAGCACCATAGGGGCACGCATCAACCTGCTGGACCAGATGGACGAGGGTCATGCCGAGAAGAGCACCTATAGCAAGGAAGTGAGCAATCAGATAGAGTCCCTCGACTACGCGGGGGCCGTGACCCAGCAGGCGCATGTGCTGATGGCTCTGCAGGTGCAACAGCAGGCCTTTGCCAAGGTGAATGGCCTGAGCCTGTTCAACTACATGCCCTAAATCTGTCTAAGGAGCCAGGATGCAGATTCAACAAACCCGTCCGGGGAGCGTGGCCGAAACGCCGGCCCAACCCAGGTTGCAAGGTCGTTCGACTGCCCAGGCTACTTCTCCCCAGACTCCTCGCAATGAACGCCAGCCCAATGTCATCCGGCTCGATCGCTGGGCCCTGATCGGCACGGCGCAGCAGCGCATCGCCCATGCCCAGGGGGGCGAACAGGCCCTGAGCCAGGTATGGGGCGAGCTGAAGCGCCTGGAGCAGCAGCTCGGCCAGCAGAAGGCGGCGAGCGGGGATCTGGTCTCCCGCCTCAAGGTACTGGAAGAGAAGCTGACCCAGCCGCAGGCGCCACTGACGAGCGAGCTCAGGCCACGCTTGCTGGCGTCGGCCACGGACAGCAGGGTGCACTACAGCGCGGAGCGGCTCGATCTGCTGAGCCCAAGGGCGAGTGCCGAGCGTCTTGTCTTCTCCTTCCCTCAGACCAGCAGCGCCGTCGAGGTGCTGCTGCCCGCCGATGCCAGTGAAGCGGAGGCGGCCGCCCGTCTGGATCGCGCGCTGCGCAAGGAGCATATCCAGGCGCGCCTGAACGAGCTGGGCAAGCTGGAGCTGAGCGTGCCGGATCAGCACAGGCGCAAGCTGGATGAACCCGTGCTGCTGAGCGGTGAGGGCATCCGCATTCCCGCCGGCAACCCGGTACCCGTGCAGTTCAAGCCAAAGGCGGGGCAGTTGACCCAGCTCGGCGAGGGGCTCGACAAGGGGGAGATCAAACAGGAGCAGCAACGGTTGAAGCGACTGCTCGGGGAGATAGAGCAGTCGGTGCGCGAGCTCAAGCAGTTTCGCCAGCGGATGGTGAAGCAGCTCGATCGGGTGAAGTCACGCAGCCAGAACCTGCAGCAGGAGGAGCTGGTCCAGTTGCAGGGCAAGCTCAGCCTCCAGCTCAAGGAAGGGGGCTTCATGGGGACCATGTCCGGTCTGCTTGCCCAGGCCAACGTCTCGCGCCAGAATGTGGTGGCGCTGCTCACCTAGGGTGCCAGGTCCCGTTCACGACAGAAAACCGCCATGCAGCTCGCTGGCGGTTTTCTGTTTTCAGGGCTTGAGCAGGGCGTACAGGGAGATGTCCGACGCGAAGCCGGAGTCATTGAGCCCCTGTTCTATGGTCTTGATAAAACTCGCATTGTGCTGGCGTATGGTGTGGTAGCTGTAGAAGAGGTTGACCACGTCCTGCTCGTCCAGCTCCTTGTCCATGGCCAGCAGGCAGAGGTAGTTGCGCAGCAGAAAGTAGTCGACCACCAGCAGTTGATATGCCTGGCACTTGTCGCCCTGCTGCAGCGGGAAGTTGTGGTGATAGACGTAGTAGAGCAGGTAGTTGTCCAGGATCTGGGGATGGCTGGCCAGGAAGGGGGCGACCCTGTCGTGCCAGACTTGCTGCAGGCGTGCAAGCTTGTCCTCGTCGTAGGTTCCCTCCAGTACCCCGTTGATCTTGTCGAGGCAGACCTGCATGGTCTGCCGCCCCCGTCTCCCCTGGGAGTAGGCCAGCAACTGGTGGGTCATGGTTCTGAGGCCCCACCACTGCAGTCTGGGCAGGACGGGCAACTGCTCGAACATGGTGTTGAGCTCCCCGCGTTCGGCCAGTACCGCCACCTGATCGAGGAAGGCCTCGTGGGAGAGTTGTGCAGGATCCCGATGGATCAGCATGCCGACCAGCCATAGCCGAATCGCCACGGGGATATCCGTGGCGGCCAGCACGTGAATGCTCAGGCTGTGCAACGTCGCCATGGCGTTGGAGGGGGGCGGAGCGAAGGGCAGGGGCTGGGTGAGCTCGGTGACCTCGGTCTGCATCGCCAGGGGGTCAAGCAACAACTGGCGGCACACCTGGGGGCAGGAGAGCATCAGGGACCTCTTGAGCTGGTTGCCGATGCGGGTCTGGGCTCTGGGGTAGGTCTTGCAGGTGTGACTCAGGGCATCCGGACCCGCCTTGCTGTGGATCTGGCACAGGCGGTTTTCATCGAGGAAGGGGCAGGCGCCCTGTTCGTCGAGCTTTATCTCCCCCCAGCGCTCGTTGCTCTGCTTCACCTTGATGATGTGCAGCTTGCTCAGGGACTTGACCGTGGGGTCGGGGTGGCGTTCATAGCTGCGGAAGGTCTGCTTGTCGATGCTGATGGTCCAGCTGTGGCAGCAGTTGTCCTCGCAGCGATCGCCGATGCACTGGAAATGTTGAACGAAATGCGGTGTGTAGAGCGAAGCAGCCATGTCGCCATCCGGTAGTGAGAGAGGACGTTTTAAAAGCAATAAGCATGCCGGATGGGGGAGGCGGCGAGCACCCGGGATACCGGAATGCCCGGGAGGGGGCCAGAAGAAAAATATGCGGAGGGAAGATTACATTTCTGCGCGAAAGGGGTCGTCTCTATCTGATGTCAACCTAACGGGCTGCTGTGCAGCGTTTAACTCGAGGAATACATCATGGGCTTGTCCATCCATACCAACTTCGCCTCCCTGACCACCCAGAACCAGCTGAACAACACCAACAAGATGCTGGGCACCGCCATGCAGCGCCTGGGCACCGGTCTTCGCATCAACTCCGCCGCCGACGACGCGGCCGGTCTGCAGATGGCTACCCGCCTGCAAGCCCAGTCCAACGGCCAGAAGGTCGGCATGCGCAACGCCCAGGATGCCATCTCCATGATGCAGACCGCTGAAGGCGCCCTGGACGAGATGACCAACATCGTTCAGCGCATGAAGGATCTGGCTACCCAGGGTGCCAACGGCACTACCAGCACCGAAGACTACACCGCCCTGAACGCCGAGTTCGGCGAGCTGTCGAAAGAGCTGGCCAACATCACCGACAACACCACCTTCGGTGGCCAGTCCCTGCTGAAGAAAGCCGCTGGCAACTTCGAGAAGGGTGCGGTCAAGTTCCAGATCGGTGGCTCCGCCGCCGAGACCCTGAGCGTGGACATCTCCACCGACCTGAAGAAAGTGACCGGTTCCACCGCTGGCTCCGGCCTGGATGGTACCGCAGTCAAGGGTGGCGGTATCGGTGATCAGACCAAAGCCAATGCCGCTATCACCGAGATGGAAACCTTCCTGAAAGACATCGGCAGCGCCCGTTCCTCCTTCGGTGCCAACATCAACCGTCTGGAGCACACCGTCAACAACCTCTCCAACATGAAAGAGAACACCGACATGGCGAACGGTCGCATCATGGATGCCGACTTCGCTCAGGAGAGCACCAACATGACCAAGAACCAGATGCTGATGCAGGCTGGCATGTCCGTGCTGTCCAACTCCAACCAGATGACCGGCATGGTGACTTCCCTGCTGCGTTGATGTTGGTGGCACCCATCCCCCTGGTGGGTGCCTTTTTCCCGTTTCCCCTCCCAGCTCCTCCTGCGCCCTCTTTTTTCATCATATTTTTCACCCGCAGCTCAAGTCTTGCCTCGCACCTGTCGCTTCTCTCCTTCGTACGGTTATCCGCTGCGGTAGCAGCCTTCTTCGAGGAATAGATCATGGGTTTGTCCATTCATACCAACTTCGCTTCTCTGACCACTCAGAACCAGCTGAACAACACCAACAAGATGCTGGGCACCGCCATGCAGCGCCTGGGTACCGGTCTTCGCATCAACTCCGCCGCCGATGACGCCGCCGGTCTGCAGATGGCCACCCGTCTGCAAGCCCAGTCCAACGGCCAGAAGGTCGGCATGCGCAACGCCCAGGACGCCGTCTCCATGATGCAGACCGCCGAAGGTGCCATGGACGAGATGACCAACATCGTTCAGCGCATGAAAGACCTGGCCACCCAGGGCGCCAACGGCACCGCGAGCGCGGAAGACCGTCTGGCCATGGGCACCGAAATGAAGGAGCTGTCTGCCGAGCTGAAGAACATCAGCGATAACACCCGTTTCGGTGGTGAGGCTCTGATCGGCGCTGGTGGCAAGTTCGAAGCCGGTACTGTGACTTTCCAGATCGGTGGTACTGCCGCCGAGAAGCTGGACGTCAAGGCCGACACCAACGTCAAGGCCGTCAACACCGCTATCACCACGGCGACCTCCGACTTGGCCACGGCCGATGTGGCGGCCTCCGCCCTGGCCTCTACTGACTTCAATGCGCAGATCACCAAGATGGAAGATGCCCTGGATGCCATCGGTACCGCCCGTTCCCAGTTCGGTGCCAACATCAACCGTCTGGAGCACACCGTCAACAACCTCTCCAACATGAAAGAGAACACCGACATGGCGAACGGCCGCATCATGGATGCCGACTTCGCCCAGGAGAGCACCAACATGACCAAGAACCAGATGCTGATGCAGGCTGGCATGTCCGTGCTGTCCAACTCCAACCAGATGACCGGCATGGTGACTTCCCTGCTGCGTTGATGGTTTGCCGGGCCGCCCCGAGAGGGGCGGCTCTTGTTTGACAACCGCTTGCCGGTTGGAAAGGGCCGAGCCGGTCTTTTCCAACAGGCATGCCACCGAATAAGGGGATAAAGATGCAAATAGATCCGGCTAGCACGGCGATGCAACTGGTGGCCGTCGAGCGCCAGAACATGGACAAGCTGCTGAAGAAGCAGCTGGACAGCGTCAAGGCGCAGCAGAGCGCCATCAGCAGCCTCACCACCAAGCTGTCGAGTTTCCAGACCCTGCTCAAGGATCTGAACAAGGCGAGCAGCCTGCAGGCTCAGAAGGCCACCCTGTCCCAGGAAGGGCTCATGACGGTGACGAGCAATGGCAAGGCCAGCTCGGGTCAGTACAGCTTCTTCGTGGAGCAGCTTGCCCAGTCCCATCAGGTCGGCTTGCAGCTTGACAGTGACACGGCACCGCTGCCGGCAGACGGTGTCTTCTCCCTGACCGTCAAGGGCAAGACCCTGGACATCGACCTGACCTCTCTCCCGGCTGGCGCCACCGTCAAGGATCTGGTCTCCCAGATCAACAATGCCAAGGACAACCCGGGGGTGAAGGCGACCCTGGTACGTACCGACGGCAAGGTCAGCATGGTACTGACCAGCAAGGAGAGCGGCGTGGAGAACGCCATCACCCTGGGGTACAGCGGGGATGGCGCCAATGCCATCGGGGTGGCGATGGCCGGCAAGACGGACATCACCCAGGCGCAGGACGCCAAGCTGCGCATAGGGGGGGACAACCCTCTCACCATCACCTCTGCCAGCAACAAGATAGAGAACGTGGTGGATGGCCTGACGTTCCAGCTGACCAAGGCGCAAAAGGCGGATGACGCTCCGCTGCTGGTCACGGTGGATCAGGACAAGGAGGCGGTTACCGGCTCCCTCAAGAAGTTTGTCGACAGTTACAACGAGCTGGTGGACGAGCTGGCCAAGATGACCTCCAGCGATCCCAAGGCACCGGGAGCCCTCTCCTCCGACAGCGGTGTTCGCAGCCTCAAGAGCGTGATTGCCCGCAGCGTGCGGGAGCTGCCCGATGATCTGACCCTGGGGAGCCTGGGGATCAAGACCGACAAGGCGGGCAAGCTCTCCTTCAACGAGACCGACTTCAACAAGGCGCTGGAGAAGGATCCCGAGCTGCTCGGCAAGGCACTCATGGGCGACGACGGTCTGCTCAAGCGGATGAGCAATGTCCTGGACCCCTATACCAAGCGGGACGGAGCACTCAAGGGACGCAAGACAGGTCTTGAAGCGAACGAGAAGCGGGTGAACGAGCGGATGGAGGCGCTGGATCGGCGCATGGATTCCGCGTATAAGCGCTACCTCAATCAGTTCACCACCATGAACCAGATGTTGCAGACCATGGGCGGCTTGTGAGACGGCTAGCCCGTAACACTTTGAATAAGCGAGTTTTTCATGTTTGAACCCCAAGAAGGCTATGACGCCTACCAGTTCGCCGCCACCCAGGCCAAGGCAGCGAGCGCCGATCCGCACCAGCTGGTGCTGATGTTGATGGATGGCCTGCTCGACGAAATAGCCAGGGCCGAGGGCCACATTCTGGCCAGGCAGTACGAGCGCAAGGGGCAGTCCATCAACAAGTGTCTGCAGATCCTGGGAGGGCTCGACAGTGCCCTCGACATGGACAAGGGCGGGGAGCTGGCCAGCAACCTGCACCGTCTCTACGACTACTGCGGCCAGCGGCTGTTCGAGATCAGTGTGGCCAACGATGTCGCGGGCTTTGCAGAGGTGCGTCGCATCCTGCTGGAGCTGAAAGAGGGTTGGGAAGCGATGGCCCGCCATCCCCGTTGATGCGGAAATCCACCTTCCTCATGGGGCAAAGGTCGGAATTAACGTATTGAAATATAATGTTTATATATTTGGCCTGCTCCTTGCTTGCCCGCAAGGTCGTCCTATTTTGAGGCCATCATCATGTCCATGACAGGAGCCGTGCCCCCCGGTGCGGAACGCGAGACACGTCAGCGCCAGCTTCTGGGGCTCGGGCGTCTTATCTTGCAGCAGGCCCGCGCCGGACAGTGGGATGCGGTGCGGCTGGCGGATCATCGTTTGGCCCAGCTGGTGGCGCATCTGAACAGCCAGCCTGCATTGTGGCAATCCCTGATGCCGGCCCGGGATCAGGTGCGTCACTGGCATCGGGAAGCCTTCGCGCTCTGTGAGCAGGAAACGGCGCTGCGCAAGCAGGAGTGGGACAGCCTCTCCCGCAAGCGGGAAGGATTGCAGGCCTACGACGAGGCGCAAACATGGGCATGATCCCTCTCCCCGTGGCAGAGACACTGCCCACTTCCCCATCCGGTGGTTTTACCCGCCTCTCCCGCCAGCCTGACGGGCAGGGGGAAGAGTACCAGCCTATGGATCTTCCGCAGGAGGCGATGCTTCCTCCGTCCACCGCCCCTTCCGCCCCCGTCGACGAGACGGAGCAGGAGGAGAGCGTCGAAGTGGCTGCGGATGTCGCCGAGCAACTCGCCGCCTTCAACCAGATGCCACCACCTTTTGTCCGACAGGAGGAGGGACGCCTTCCTCCTGCCCGTTTGTCATCGAGTGCCGGCCTTGCCCCCGTCGGGGAGGTGCAACCCGCCTCCTCGCCTGTGCTGCGCGCCCTCAGCGGGTTCGAGCGAATGGAAGGGGAGCGGATGCCGGTGCCGCCGGTTTCCGTTGGCAAGGAGAGCCTCCCTCAACCCACCGGGGAGCTGGCCATGCGAATGCTCCAGCCAACCACCCAGGGCGAGCAGCCTGCGACCCGGAGTGCGGCAGTGGTGGTGCCTCTTCCCGGGGAGCCCGCCCCGGAGCGGGAGGTCAGCGTCACCGAATTCAAGGCAATGGCGGGGTTGTCGCCCGCGCTCTCTGCCGCCAGGCCTGCGGAATACCAGTGGGCACCGGCGCGTCTTGCCGCAAGCGAGGCCCAGTGGGGCCAGCAGCTGGTCGATGTGCTTAAAGACAGGGTCGAGCTGCAGGTGAACCATAGCATCAAGCAGGCCCATATCCGCCTCGATCCCCCCGAGCTGGGTCGCCTCGAACTGACCGTGAGGATGGAAGGGGATCGGCTCAACGTGCAGCTCAACGTGACCAACCCGGCGGTGCGTGAAGCCCTGATCCAGTCGATGGAGCGGCTTCGCATGAGTTTGGCTCCCCATCATGCCGGTGGCGTCGAGGTGAACGTGGGCCAGGGGGGAGAGCAGGAGCGGGGGGATCGCTGGCAGCAGGAAAAGATCCTGGCAGGTCGACGACAGTGGCAGGAAGAACAGGACGCATCGGGTAGTGCTGGCCAGGATTGGCTCAACACCCTGGTGTGACATTTCAAGATCTGGCAATAGCGAGAGTGATTTCAAATTATGCGGCGTGTCATGAAGTGGTTGATGGTGATAATGATGGCGCTGTGCCTGCTGGCGGCGCTGGCCTATGGCGCCTATCTCAAGCGGGATACGGTTGCCGTCTGGCTGGGTCTGGCAGAGGCCAAGCCCGAGCTGAGCAAGACGCCGCTGTTCAAACCGATGGAGCGTTTCGTCATCAGCCTGGAGGGGGACAGAGAGCCCCACTATCTGGTGCTTGAGCTGGCGCTGGTCACCCACAATCCCCAGCAACTGGAGACGCTCAACGAGCTGACCCCCCTGATCCGCAATGCCATGGTGCAATATTTCAGCCATCGCTCCCATGAAGCGGTGAAGCAGGAGCTGCAGAACATCTCGGCCCTTCAGACCTCTCTGCTCGGCAAACTGGTGGGAACCCTGGAGGGGTATGGCTACAAGCCCTATCTGGATGAAGTGCTGGTCACCAAGGTCCTGGTGCAGTAGCGAACATGATGGACGCTGGTTGGGATACTCCCTGCGAACTGACCGCCTCCGCTCCCCGCACCGGTGAGCAGGTGATCCTGAGCCGTTATCTGCCTCTGGTGAAGCGGGCAGCCACTCACCTGCGCAGTCAGGTGAGCGCCAGCTTCGATCAGGAGGACATGGAGCAGGTCGGCATGATGGGGCTGCTGGAAGCCTGGCGTCGCTATGGGGGTGAACCGGATGCCCAGTTCGAGAGCTATGCCTTCAAGCGGGTACGGGGAGCCATGCTGGATGAGCTGCGGCGCCTCGACTGGCGCCCCCGTCAGCTGCGCCAGCAGGTGCACGGTCACAACCAGGTACAGCGGGAGCTGTTCAATCGTCTGGGGCGCAACCCGACCGAGCAGGAGCTGGCACAGGCGCTTTCCTGCACCGTCGAGGAGGTGCGCCAGCTCGCCTATGCGAGCCAGGCCGAGGCGTTGCAGAGTCTGGAGGAGTGGCTGGAGAACGGGGGCAGGGCGCCCGCATCCGAGTCTGACGATCAGGATCTGGCCATGACCTTGGGCAAGGTGCTCGGCACCCTGGACAAGCGTGAACAGCTGCTGCTTTCCCTCTATTACCAGCAGGAATTGAACATGAAGGAGATTGCACTGGTGCTCGGGTTGACCGAGTCGCGGGTGTGCCAGCTCCACAAGCAGTGCGTCCTTCAGCTCAAGCAGCGATTGGTCGACTCCATATAGTTATGCCTCTCCCCGCGGGGGGAGTCTTGTTGATTTCTGCGGGAGCATCCATGCAAAAACAGATTGGTCTTGGTGTCATTTTCGTATGTGTGATCGGCGGCTTCATGATGGCCGGGGGGCGCCCCATCGCCCTGTGGCAGCCTGCCGAACTCATCATCATCATAGGGGCGGCGGTCGGCTCCATGTTCCTTGGCAATTCCAAGGAGGTGATGCATGAAATGTGGCGCCAGATGAAGCTTTGCTTCAAGTCCAACAAGGACGAGAAGGAGATCTATCGCGAACTGCTGACCCTGATGCACCAACTGCTGGAAGAGACCCGCAACAAGGGGATGAAGGCGCTGGACGAGCACGTGGAGAATCCGCAGCAGAGCTCCGTCTTCCTCATGTATCCCCAGGTATCGGAAGATCCGCAACTGCTGGGCTTCATCATCGACAACCTGCGTCTGCTGGGCATGGGCAAGATCACGCCCCATGAGCTCGACACCATACTGGAGCAGGAGATCATGGCCATCGAGGAGGACATGCTCAAGCCCGCCCATGCGCTGCACAAGACAGGGGAGGCCTGCCCCGGCTTCGGGATCCTGGCGGCGGTGATGGGGATCATCATCACCATGCAGCAACTCGACGGCCCCCTCAGCAACATAGGGGTGCATGTGGCGGCCGCCCTGGTGGGCACCTTCATCGGCATCTTCCTCTGTTATTGCCTGCTGGAGCCCATCAGCAATGCCATGGAAGAGATGGTCAAGCGCCGTATCGGCATGCTGATGTGCATCAAGTCGATCCTGATCGCTCAGCTGCGGGGCAAGACGCCGCTGCTCTCCGTCGATTCCGGCCGCAAGATGCTGGAACCTGACGTGAAACCCAGCTTCCTCGAACTGGAAGACTGGGTGACCAACAGGGCCATGTGATGCGCAACCACGAGCAGATCGTCATCAAGCGCCAGCAGCGGCGCAGCAGCGCTCCCAAGGGGGGCGGTGCATGGAAGGTGGCCTTCGCCGACTTCACCCTGGCCATGATGGCCTTCTTCATGGTGCTCTGGATCCTGGCCGTCTCCAGCCAGGAGGAGCGGGATGTGGTGGCCAGCCGTCTGCGCGACTACAGCATCATGGACAGCGAGGCAAACCCGTTCGACATCAGCAACAGCCCCTATCCGGTGGATCTTGGCGGCAACCCCTCGGTACTGGAGGAGTTGAGTCCCCAGTTCGTGGAGGAGGGGCAGCGCATGCCCAGACACATGGAGCGGGATCGCAGCATCTTTACCGATGGTGCCAAGGGAGGCTATGAGAGCCTGCTGGCGGGCAAGATTGAGGGAGAAAAGCAGATGGCGCAGTTGGCCGGTTTCATCGGGTCCATGGCGGATCAGATGCAGGCCAGAAACAACCTGGAGCTGCAACTGGTGCCCCAGGGTCTGCGGATCCTGATCCGCGACGATGACGAGCGCGAGATGTACAGCCGTGGCAGCGCCCGCATCAGCCCCTATTTCCGTCACCTGCTGATGGCTCTGGCCCCTGTCTTCCAGCGAGTGGAGAACCGGGTCATGATCTCGGGCCACACCGACAGCACCCCCTTTGCCGGTGACAACTACAGCAACTGGGAGCTCTCCTCCGATCGCGCCATGATGGCGAGGCGTGTCCTGCTTGCTGGCGGCATGCCTCCCGAGCGGGTGGGTCAGGTGGTCGCCATGTCGGATACCATGCTGGACAACACCGCCGATCCCAAAGGCAGCGAGAACCGCCGCATCGAGCTGCTGGTGATGACGACCCAGGCGGAAAAGAGCCTGGAGCTGCTGTTCAGTGCCCAAACCCAAGCCGCCACCCGGACAGCCAAGGACGCCGTTGCCCATGGAAACCCCTGACGCCGATCTCCCCCCCGTGACACCGTTCAAGGATCCCAGGCGCAAACTGCCGCGCTGGTATCTTCATGACGGGACCACGCCCCTGGAATCCCAGAGTTGCGGCATCGCGGCCCGGCTCATGGTCTCTGGCCTGCTGTTCGACAAGCGCATCGGACGGGCGGTCATCAAGGATATCGGACCGGGTGGGGTCGGTTTCCTCGCCCCCGCCCGTTTTACCTTGCCCGATAACGTCAGCCTGTCGTTGTCACCGCGGATCGTGCTGGCCTGTCATATCACCCATCGCAGGGCCATAGGCCAGTACCTCAGCTTCTACGGCGCGCGATGGGTCGATCCTGACTCGGTGGATCTCGCGCCTGTTCTGAGCCACTGGCGCCACTGTTTCATGGCGCCAGCAGAGGGCGAGCCTGCTCCAATCCCAGTGGATCCGGCAACCGCTCAAGAGTGAGGCCTCCCCGCCCCATGTCCAGTCCCCGTGCAGGCAGCAACAGCAGGGGATCGTGCAGGCTTTCCAGGGACACGGCCCGCACCAGCTGCGGGCGTGTCTCTTGATGGCGCGGTGCAGGAGGGGCCTTGCCTCCGCCATAAACGATGGGGCAGTCACTCACCTCCCGGGGATCGGGCAATCGCCAGGCGGGATTCCACCGGCTTGCCTCGTTCATGGCAACCCCCCGTTCCATGGCCCACTCCAGCAATGAGCAGCCCCCCGGCTGCCGCCATACCCGGATATTTTCTCCCGCCTGCCAGGGCGGCAGGACAAACCCGTGCTGCGCCGCTCTGTCCAGCAATTGGGAGAGCGCGAGGAAGCGCGCCACATAGAGGCGCGTTTCGGTAGGCAACTGCAACTCCCACACATTGCGTGTCCCGCCGTTGAGCACCGCCTTCAGTACTCTTCCCTCTCCCGCGTTGTAGGCCGCCAGTGCCAGCAACCAGTCCTGCCCGAAGAATTGATGCAGCCACCCGAGGTAGGAGAGCGCCGCCTCCGTCGCCAATGGCAGGGAATAGCGGCCATCGAAGCCGTTCGTCATGGGGACGGAGAAGCGGGCTGCGGTATCCGGCATCAACTGCCAGGGCCCGGCGGCGCCCGCCGAGGAGATCACGTCAAGCCGGTAGCTGCTCTCGATCAGGGGCAGCAGTGCCAGCATGGGCGGGAGTTTTCGCGTCTGAACCTGCTCCGTGACCCAGCGGATCATGGGCTGGGACTCGGCGAGCCTCGTCTGCAGGTGGCTGCGCTGGCGCAGCAGAAAGCGGGTCTGCTCGTTGACCAGTTCGGCACCCGGGCCGACAACGGGGGTAGGAAAACCCGCCTGCCAGTGATAATGATCATAGGAGTAACAAACGGCACTGCTCAGTAGCGAGAGCCCGGGGAGAAGGCGCAGGGATATTTTGGCAACAGCGGACAGAGCCTGGCGGGAAAATGATAAAAACACGATGTATCTCAACAGTTTTTGACAATATCTGTCGACTGTTCATGTGGTATCCAGGACGTGATAAGCATGATAACACGAGTAAAAAAGACCCCAAAGGCGGGCAGGGCGATTCAGAAATTTCTGCTTTATCTGATCCTCGTTAATTTTGGTTTGATGTGGCTCTATATCATGTATGCCGACGAGCTGACATTGGGCGCCAATCTACTGCTGACTTTTCTTCTCATCGTCTATAACCTGCTGCTCTGCCAGCTGGTGGTGCTGCGAGCCCGTCGGGTGGGGGATGGCTATATCATCTATCCCGTGGTGGGCGTCAGCATTATCCTGTGCGCCGTCGTGCTGTTCCGTTTCATCATTTCCCCGTGAAATCGATTAATTACGAGGCGCACTTCGCCGGGATGATTTAATTCCCCCATGAATAACTTGTGGAAAATCAATTCATTTAATCGGTAGTCCCATCACGCTGCGTCAATATGTTCCCCATGCCCGAGATCCTTGCTTGAAAAGCCCCCTGCTCGTCCTTAAACTTCATGGTGGAGAAAAGTGGATCAAAGTGGTTTTATTGGGCATCTAGCCCCCATAACTCACCTTCGGGGACTGCAATTTGTTGCGTGGCGCTCACGCCATCAGCCTGGACAGCAAGGGGCGGTTGGCGATTCCGACCAAATTTCGTGATTGGCTGCGCGACGAATGCGACGGCCAGCTGGTCTGCACCATCGACATCGCCCATCCCTGTCTGCTGCTTTATCCCCTGAATGAATGGGAAGAGGTGGAGCGCAAGCTGAAGACCCTTTCCAGCACCAACCCGGCGGAACGCCGCCTGCAGCGTCTGCTGCTCGGCCACGCGGCCGAATGCGAACTGGATGGCAATGGCCGTCTGCTGCTCAGCCAGCCGCTGCGCAGCCATGCCGGGCTGGACAAGAAGATCATGCTGGTGGGCCAGCTCAACAAATTCGAGCTGTGGGATGAAGCCCGCTGGCAACAACAGATCAACGACGACATCCTGGGCCTGCCCGAGGACGACTGGGCAAGTTCACCACGACTACAGGATTTTTCTTTATAAATGACCCAAGCCGCTGAACACATCACAGTGCTGTTGCACGAAGCCGTCGAAGGGCTGGCCATCAAGCCGGACGGTATCTACGTCGACGGTACCTTTGGCCGGGGTGGTCACTCTCGTCTCATTCTCCAGCATCTGGGCCCGAACGGCCGTCTGATCGCCATCGACCGGGATCCCCAGGCCATTGCCGAGGCGGCCAAGATCCAGGATCCCCGTTTCGAGATCGTGCACGGTCCCTTCTCCGGCATCACCCGCTATCTGACCGAACGCGGCCTGCTGGGCAAGGTCGATGGTTTCCTGCTGGATCTCGGTGTCTCCTCCCCCCAGCTTGACGATGCCGAGCGTGGCTTCAGCTTCATGAAGGACGGCCCGCTCGACATGAGGATGGATCCCACCTCCGGTCAGAGTGCCGCCGAGTGGCTGGCCCGTGCCGATGTGGACGACATCGCCTGGGTGCTGAAAACCTTCGGTGAGGAGCGCTTCGCCAAGAAGATTGCTCGCGCCATCGTGCACGATCGGGTGACCGAGCCCTATGTGCGCACCCGCCAGCTGGCGGAGATGATTGCCCGGGTCAACCCGAGTAAGGAGAAGGGAAAGCACGCGGCGACCCGCAGCTTCCAGGCCATCCGCATCTATATCAACAGCGAGCTGGACGAGATCGAAACCGCCCTCAACGGCGCGCTGGACGTGCTGGCTCCTCACGGTCGTCTCTCCGTCATCAGCTTCCACTCTCTGGAAGATCGGCTGGTGAAACATTTTATTCGCAAGCATGAGAAAGGTCCGGAAGTACCCCACGGGATCCCCCTGACCGAAGCCCAGCTTGCCGGTGGTCGCAAGCTGAAGTCGATCGGCAAGGCGCTCAAGCCTTCCGACCACGAGGTCAATGAAAACACCCGGTCCCGCAGCTCGGTGCTGCGGGTCGCAGAGCGTCTTGCGGAGTAAGCGATGAGCGATGTGCGTGTTCACCTCGCCAGGGAGATCGTTGCGGATCTCTGGCGCCACAAGTTGCAGGTCCTGTTGACCGTCGCCGTGCTGGTCACCGCCTTTGCGGTGATCCTGGTGACCAACATGACCCGGGGTCTGACGGCCAAGCAGAACGATCTGATGGCGGAGGAGGACAGGCTCAACATCGAGTGGCGCCACCTCTTGCTGGAACAGGGCACACTGGCTGAGCACTCCCGGGTGGCGAGTCTGGCCATGGACAAGTTGCAGATGGCTCGTCCCCTGGTGACCACTGAAAAGGTAATTACACAACCATGACACGCAAGGCCGCCACCAAGGCTCCGGCAAAGGACAAAGCCAAGGCGAAAGCACCCTCACTCTACCCGTGGCGCTTTCGTACCCTGGTTTTCTTCATCGGCATCGCGTTTGCGGGGCTGATCCTGCGGCTGGCCTGGATCCAGGTGATCGATCCGGACAGACTGCGCCAGGAGGGGGACATGCGCTCCCTGCGCACCACCTCCACCCAGGCGGTGCGCGGCATGATCACGGACCGCAATGGCGAACAGCTTGCGGTATCCGTGCCGGTCGAAGCGGTCTGGGCCGATCCTAAGACGGTGCATGAGTCCGGTGCCATCCACAACGAGCGTGCCTGGCTGGCACTCTCCGCCGTGCTCAAGCTCGACATCAACACCCTCAAGCATCGCATCGCCAACCCGAGCAAGCGCTTTGTCTATCTGCAGCGTCAGGTGACGCCTGCGGTGGCCGAGTACATCAAGGGATTGAAGCTGGGGGGCATCTATCTGCGCCCCGAGGCGCGCCGTTTCTACCCGACCGGCGAGATAAGCTCCCACTTGGTGGGGGTGACCAACATCGATGGCAGCGGCATCGAGGGGATTGAGCGCAGCTACAACGAGTGGCTGACCGCGACCCCTGGCGAGATGAGGGTGCGCAAGGACAGGCAGGGCCGCGTCATCGAGCGCCTGGGCCTGGTGAAAGAGGGCAAACACGCCAACGATCTGCAACTGAGCATCGATCAGCGGGTGCAGGCGCTGGCCTATCGCGCCCTCAAACGGGCCACCGACGAGAACAAGGCGACCTCCGGCTCCATGGTGATGCTGGATGTGAAGACCGGCGAGGTGCTCGCCATGGTCAACACCCCCTCCTACAACCCGAACAACCGCGGCCAGTACCAGAGTTTCCGGGTGCGAAACCGGGTGGTGACCGATACCTATGAGCCGGGTTCCACGGTCAAGCCATTGATTTTGCTTAGTGCCTTGCAAGCCGGTGTCACCAGCTGGAAGGACTTCATCCCGGGCGGTCCCCTCTTCATCGGGGCCAAGCAGATCCGTGACGTGAGTATCCACAAGGCGACCAACCTGTACGACATCCTGCGCTACTCCTCCAACATCGGCATGTCGCGCATCGCGCTGCGGATGCCGGCCCAGGAGATGATCAACACCCTGAGCATGGTGGGCTTCGGCATGGACACCGGCAGCGGCCTGATGGGGGAGAGCAGCGGCATGCTGCCCCAGCGTCGCCGCTGGTCCGACATTGAGCGAGCCACCCTGTCGTTCGGTTATGGTCTGCGAGTGACCCCGCTGCAGCTGGCCTCCGCCTACGCCACCTTGGCCAACAAGGGCAAGCGGGTACCGCTCTCCATCATCAAGGTGACCAAGCCGCCCAAGGGTGAGCAGGTCATCGATCACAACAACGCCGCTGCCATGTTGCAGGCGCTGGAGTACGTGGTCAGCAATGCCATTCCCAAGGCCCAGATCCCCGGTTATCGGGTCGGTGGCAAGAGTGGTACCGCCAAGGTGGCCGTGGCTGGGGGCTATGGCAAGGACTACATGGCCTGGTTTGCCGGTTTCGCGCCAGCCAGCAATCCCCGTTTCGTCATGGTGGTGGTGATCAACGAGCCCAAGGGGGATGCCTACTACGGCGGTGCTGTGGCGACCCCGCCCTTTGCGGAGGCCATGGGAGGCGTGTTGCAGCTCTTCAACATCCGTCCCGATGCGATCCCGCCCGAGGTACCCGCCAAGCTTGCCCGCACGGAGGCCAACAATGGCGCACCGCGTACTTGACGGGCATCCGGCTTTTTCCATCGGCCCCGCTGCTGTCGGGGCGTTTTCCATGGCGTGTACGAGCGCCCGCATTCCCGCATTTTCGGAGGCTTCCCATGCCGCCCCGCACACTTGATCAACTGATGAGCCGCTTCGGCATCGATGCACCGGCGCTTTCCCTCACCGATCTCCAGCTCGACAGCCGGCGGGTCGGTCCCGGCTCGCTCTTCGTGGCGATTCGTGGCCATCAGGTGGATGGCAGGCGCTTCATCGAACAGGCGGTGGCTCAGGGAGCGACCGCCGTGCTGTTTGAGGAGGACGGAGAATTCGTCCCTCCGGCGACCCAGATCCCCTGCATCGGCATGAGGGATCTTCCCGCTCGTCTCTCCGAGCTGGCCGGCCATTTCTACGGTCACCCTGCGCAAAAGTTGCAACTGGTGGGCATCACGGGCACCAACGGCAAGAGCACCACGGCCCTGCTGGTGGCCAACTGGCGCACCCTGCTGGGGGGCAAGGCCGGGGTCATGGGCACCATAGGCAACGGTCTGTTTGGCGAGCTCATCGAAGCAGAGAACACCACGGGCAGCGCGGTCCAGGTGCAGGCCAATCTGGCCGCCTTGCAGCAGCAGGGGGCCGATCTGGTGGCGATGGAGGTCTCCAGCCACGGTCTGGTGCAGCATCGCGTGGCGGCCCTGCCGTTTGCCGCGGCAGTCTTCACCAACCTGAGCCGGGATCATCTGGACTATCACGGCACCATGGAGGCCTATGCCGCCGCCAAGGAGGAGCTGCTGAAGCTGGTGGATGAGCCTTGCGCCGTCATCAACGCCGATGACCATCTGGGACGGCAATGGTTGGCGACCTATCCCGGTGCGGTGGCCTTCGGGGTTCATGGTCCGATTGAAAACCATGCCGGACGACAACTGACGGCGCAGGATCCCCATTTCCACCAACAAGGTTTTGATACGCGCATTAACTCCAGCTGGGGGAATGGTGTATTATCCGCCCCCTTGCTCGGCCGCTTCAACGTCAGCAACGTGCTGGGCGCCATGGGCGCCATGCTGGTGCTCGGCTACGACTTCGATGACCTGCTGGCGACGGCCCCCAGACTGCAACCGGTGACCGGTCGCATGGAGTGCTTCGGCGGTGGCGATGCGCCGCTCGCCGTGGTCGATTACGCCCACACCCCGGATGCGCTGGAGAAGGCATTGCAGGCCCTGCGGGTGCACTGTCGCGGCCGGCTCTGGTGCCTGGTGGGATGCGGCGGCGACAGGGATCGCGGCAAGCGTCCCATGATGGCTGCCATGGCGGAGCTGCATGCGGACTGCGTGATCCTGACCGACGACAATCCCCGTACCGAGGAGCCGGCCCGGATCATGGCCGACATGGTGGCGGGTCTTCGCGATCCCGGCGCCGTGCAGATTGAGCACGACAGGACCAAGGCAATCCAGTTGGCACTGAGCCAAGCGAGCAAAGAGGACATCATCCTGGTGGCCGGCAAAGGCCACGAGGATTATCAGATCATTGGAACCGACAAGCGGCACTACAGCGATCGGGAAACCGTCGCAGCCGCCTTGCACACATTAATGGAGTCATTCAAATGATGACCCTCAGGCTTGCCGACCTGGCGCAGGTGCTCGATGCCCGTCTGATCGGGGGCGACCATGAGATCACGGCGGTCAGCACCGACACCCGTACCCTGGGCGCGGGGGCGCTGTTCGTTGCCCTGCGCGGCGAGCGTTTCGACGCCCACGATTTCTGCGACCAGGCGGTTGCCGCCGGCGCCAGTGCCCTGCTGGTGGAGCGCGAATTGCCGCTGGCCATTCCACAACTGGTGGTGGGCGACACCCTCAAGGCGCTTGGGCGTCTGGGCAGGCTGGTGCGCGAGCGCATCAATCCGAAAGTGCTCGCCATCACCGGCAGCTGTGGCAAAACCACAGTGAAGGAGATGGCGACGGCCATCCTGCGTTGTGAAGGGGAGGTGCTGGCCACCGCCGGCAACTTCAACAACGAGGTGGGGGTGCCGCTGACCCTGCTGCGCCTCGAGCCGCAACACCAGTTCGCGGTGATGGAGCTGGGAGCCAACCACCCGGGCGAGATCGCCTGGACCACGTCGCTCGCCAGACCCGACGCCGCCATCATCAACAACGTCGCTGCCGCGCACCTGGAAGGCTTTGGCTCCCTGGAAGGGGTGTTCCATGCCAAGAGCGAAATCTTCGAAGGGTTAGGCGAGGGCGGCACCGCCATCGTCAATGCCGACAACGAGTTCTGGCCGAAGTGGCGTGAAAAGGGCATCCAGTGCGCCTTCTCCCTCGAGGATCAGCGTCAGCCGTTCCACGCCCGCGACATCGTGCTCAACGAGCAGGGTTGTGCCGGGTTCGTGATGGTGACGCCCCAGGGAGAGGTGAACCTGACCCTGGCCATTCCGGGCCGCCACAACGTGGCCAACGCCCTGGCTGCTGCCGCCGGGACCCTGGCCCTGGGCGCATCGCTTGCGTCCGTCAAGGCGGGGCTGGAGCAGATGGCGCCGGTCAAGGGCCGTTTCTGCGTGCAACGCTGGGGTGGCCTCACCCTGGTGGATGACACCTACAACGCCAGCGTGGAGTCCGTGCTGGCGGGTATCGATGCCCTGACCGCCATGAACGGCTACAAGGTGCTGGTATTCGGTGACATGAAAGAGTTGGGTGAGGAGTCCGCCGCGCAGCATGCCCGGGTCGGACACCACGCCCGTGAGCAGGGCCTCGATGCCGTGCTGACCGTAGGGGAACAGAGTCGCCACACCGCAGATGCCGCGGCTGGCCGACATTTCGATAACAAGGCGTCGTTGTTTGAAGTGCTTGCGCAAATGATAAAGACACATCAGGAAATTTCGATTCTGGTCAAGGGCGCCCGTGGCTCCCGCATGGAAGATATCGTCGAGATGGTCAAGGGCCATCAGGAGTCAGCCACATGCTAGTCTGGCTGGCGGAACTGCTCACCCCGCACTTCACCTTCTTCAACGTCTTCTCCTACCTGACGTTTCGCGCCATCCTGTCGATCATCACCGGTCTGGTGGTGGCGCTCTGGATGGGGCCGCGCCTCATCCGTCGCCTGCAGATCATGAAGTTCGGCCAGGTGATCCGCAACGACGGTCCCGAATCCCATCTCAGCAAGAAGGGCACCCCGACCATGGGCGGCCTGATGATCATTGCAGCCATTTTCACTTCTGTGCTGCTCTGGTGCCGCCTCGACAACCCCTATGTCTGGCTGGTGCTGTTCGTGCTGGGGGCCTATGGCGCCATCGGTTTTGCCGATGACTATCTCAAGGTGGTGCGCAAGAACACCGACGGCCTCATCGCCCGCTGGAAGTACTTCTGGCAGTCCGCGGTCGCGCTGGGTGTGGCAGTCTTCCTCTACGCCACGGCCACCCACGATGGTCAGACCCAGCTGGTGGTCCCCTTCCTCAAGGATGTGATGCCCCAGCTCGGCCTGATGTTCATCCTGCTGACCTACTTCGTCATCGTCGGTACTTCCAACGCGGTCAACCTGACCGATGGCCTGGATGGTTTGGCCATCATGCCGACCGTGATGGTGGCGGGAGGCTTCGCCCTGATCGCCTGGGCGACCGGCAACGTCAACTTCGCGAACTACCTGCACATTCCCTACGTGCCCTACACCTCCGAGCTGGTGATCGTCTGTACCGCTATTGTGGGCGCGGGTCTGGGTTTCCTCTGGTTCAACACCTACCCGGCCCAGGTCTTCATGGGGGACGTCGGTTCCCTGGCCCTGGGCGGCGCGCTCGGTACCATCGCGGTGCTGGTGCGCCAGGAGTTCCTGCTGGTGATCATGGGGGGCGTCTTCGTGATGGAGACCGTCTCGGTGATCCTGCAGGTCGGATCCTACAAACTGCGCGGCGTGCGGATCTTCCGCATGGCCCCCATCCATCACCACTATGAGAAGAAGGGCTGGCCGGAGCCGCGCGTCATCGTGCGCTTCTGGATCATCACCCTCATGCTGGTGCTGCTTGGCCTCGCCACCCTGAAGGTGAGGTAAGCCATGGTCATCATCATCGGACTGGGCAAAACCGGACTCTCCTGCGTCGATTACTTCCTCGACCGCGGCGTCACGCCGCTGGTGATGGACACCCGTGCCAATCCGCCGGGCAAGGACGAGCTTCCCCCCGAGGTGGAGCTCATCCACGGGCTGGACGCTGAGCGGCTCAAGCAGGCGCACATGATAGTGGCGAGCCCGGGCATCGCTCTGGCGACTCCGGAGTTGAAGGCCGCCGCCGAGTTCGGAGTGCGCATCGTCGGTGACATCGAACTGTTCGTGCGTGAAACCCAGACGCCCGTCATCGCCATCACCGGCTCCAACGGCAAGAGCACGGTCACCACGCTAGTGGGTGAGATGATCGCCGAGGCGGGACTCAAGGTCGGTGTGGGGGGCAATATCGGCACCCCGGCGCTGTCGCTCCTCAAGCAGCCCATGGATCTCTGCGTGCTGGAACTCTCCAGCTTCCAGCTCGAGACCACCTACAGCCTGCGGGCCGCCGCCTCCGTGGTCTTGAACCTCAGTGAAGATCATATGGATCGCTATGCCGGCATGGCGGATTACCGCGCCGCCAAGATGGAGATCCATCAGCACTCCCAGCACATCCTGATCAATCGCGACGATCCCCAGACCCTGCCCGATGTGGGTCAGGTGTGGCAGAGTTTCGGCCTCGACTGCAACGGCTACGGTCGCTGCGAGCTGGAGGGCCGTCACTGGCTGACTTTGCACGGTGAGCCGCTCCTGGCGGTGGACGAGATGAAGATAGTGGGTGCCCACAACCAGGCCAATGCCCTGGCGGCCATGGCCCTGTGCGATGCGGTGGGTATTCCCCGCGAGGCACAACTTGCCGTGCTGCGCCGCTTTGAAGGCCTGCCTCACCGTGCCCGCTTCGTGCGGGAGGTAAATGGGGTGCGCTGGATCAACGACTCCAAGGCCACCAACGTGGGGGCGACCCTGGCCGCCGTGGCCGGGGTGCGTGAAGCGGTCAAGGGCCGCCTGCTGCTGCTGGCCGGTGGCCAGGGCAAGGGCCAGGACTTCGGCCCGGTGCAGGCCCTGCTCGGCAGCCAGATCGATCACATGTACTGCTTTGGCCAGGATGCCGAGGTGCTGCTGGCCCTGGGCGAACAGACCGAGCGGGTTGCCGATCTTGACGCTGCTGTCGCCAAGGCGGCGGCCGACGCCAGGCCCGGAGACTGGGTGCTGCTGGCCCCGGCCTGCGCGAGCCTGGATCAGTTCAAATCCTTCGAAGCGCGCGGCGATCGCTTCACCGAACTGGTGATGGGCTTATGAACGCCCTGCGCGTGGTTGCGGGATTCTTGCAGCGCTGGTTGCTACCGGCGCGCCCCGCCGGTCTCTACGATCGGCAACTGGTGGTGCTGGCCCTCGCCCTGATGGGCGTCGGGCTGGTGATAGTGGCGTCCGCTTCCATCCCTGAGGGGATCGCCATCAACAACGATCCCTTCATGTTCGTGAAGCGCCACGGCATGTTCCTGGTGATGGCGCTGGGTATCTCCTGGTTCGTGTTGCAGGTACCCATGGCACGCTGGCAGCAGTACAACGGCCCCATGTTGTTGCTGGCCATCGTGCTGCTGGTGATGGTGTTGCTGGTGGGGCGCAGCGTCAACGGTTCGGTACGCTGGCTGCCGCTTGGCCCCTTCAACTTGCAGCCGGCCGAGTTCGGCAAGCTGGCGCTGTTCGTCTATCTGGCGGGCTATCTGGTGCGCCGCCAGAGCGAGGTGCGCGAACGCTTCATCGGTTTCATGAAACCCATGGCGGTGCTGTTCGTGGTGGCCATCCTGCTGCTGGCCCAGCCGGATCTCGGGTCAGTGGTGGTGATGTTCGTCACCTCCCTCGGGATGCTGTTCCTGGCCGGTGCCCGGCTGGTGCAGTTCATCGGTCTCATCCTGGTGGGGGTGAGCGCCGTGGTGACCCTGATCATCGCGGAGCCCTACCGGATGCGGCGGGTGACCTCTTTCCTCGACCCTTGGGCCGATCCCTTTGGCAGCGGCTATCAGCTGACCCAGTCCCTGATGGCCTTTGGTCGGGGGAGCTGGTTTGGCGAGGGGCTCGGCAACTCCATCCAGAAGATGGAGTACCTGCCGGAGGCCCACACCGACTTCGTGTTCGCCATTCTGGGCGAAGAGCTGGGCTACGTGGGGGTGCTTGGCGCACTCTTCCTGATTTTTGCGCTGGCGGTGAAGGCGCTCAAGCTGGGTCACCAGGCGCTGGTGGCCGAGCGGCTCTATGAAGGTTATCTGGCCATCGGCATCGGCATCTGGTTCAGCTTCCAGACTTTCGTCAACGTCGGTGCCGCCAGCGGCATGATGCCTACCAAGGGGCTGACCCTGCCGCTGGTCAGTTATGGCGGCTCCAGTCTCATCATCATGATGGTGGCGGTGAGCATGTTGATTCGTATCGATTTCGAGTTGCGCCAGGCGAGTGCCCAGGCGCGCGTGCGGGAGGTTGCGTGAGCAAGACGTTACTGGTGATGGCGGGTGGTACCGGGGGCCATGTGTTCCCCGGCCTGGCCGTCGCCGATCGCCTCAAGGCCCAGGGCTGGACCATCCACTGGCTCGGCACTGCCGACCGGATGGAGGCGGAGCTGGTGCCTGCCCATGGTTATCCCATCTCCTTCATCGACATCCAGGGGGTGCGTGGCAACGGCATCAAGCGTCTGCTCGCGGCGCCCTACCGTGTCATCAAATCCGTGCTGCAGGCCCGCCAGGTGCTCAAGACCATCCAGCCCGATGTGGTGCTGGGCATGGGGGGCTTTGCCTCCGGCCCGGGTGGCGTGGCCGCCTGGCTGTCCGGCATTCCGCTACTGCTTCACGAGCAGAATGCCGCCGCCGGCCTGACCAACAAGCTGCTGGCCCGTATCGCCAGGCGGGTACTGATGGCCTTCCCGGGTGCCTTCGCCCCCAATGCCCGCACCGCCGTGGTGGGCAACCCGGTGCGCCCCGAGGTGGTGGCGCTGCCGGATCCCCAACTGCGTAGCAGCAGTAATCCTCTGCGCCTGCTTGTGGTTGGTGGCAGCCTGGGGGCCCGGGTCCTCAACGAGCAGGTGCCTCCTGCGGTTGCAGCTGCCGGTGTGCCCATCGAGGTGCGTCACCAATGCGGCAAGGGCAACGGGGAGGCCGTGGCTGCTTCCTATGCCGGGCTGGGGGTCGAGGCCGAGGTGAGTGAATTTATCAAGGACATGGCGGATGCCTATGCCTGGGCGGACCTGGTGGTGTGCCGCGCCGGCGCATTGACCGTCTCCGAAGTGGCCGCCGCCGGTGTGGCCGCGATCTTCGTGCCCCTGCCTCATGCGGTGGACGATCACCAGACACGCAACGCCCTGACCCTGGTCGACGGCGGTGCGGCCGAGTTCCTGCCCCAGTCCGAGCTGACGCCGGCGGCTCTGGCGTCGCGCCTATCCTGGCTCGCCGGGCGCAGGGAAACCCTGTTGAACATGGCCCAGGCCGCGCGCCGGGTCGCCATCATCGATGCCGCCGAACGGGTTGCCGATGAGTGCAAACGGCTCGCCACCGGCTGAGCCAAACGAGATGGAAGGCCAAGATGTGCCGCCAAGGCCCCGCTTCTGTCTTCGAACTGATGAATGTCGCCGAATGAAAATGGCCTGTGGCCGCGAATTGAGAAAGAACTATGACCAAGGTTGAACTGGCAAAACTGCGTACCGTTATCCCCGAAATGCGCCGCGTGCGTCGCATCCACTTCATCGGCATCGGTGGCGCCGGTATGGGCGGTATTGCGGAAGTGCTTGCCAATGAAGGGTATCAGGTGACCGGCTCGGATCTGGCCCGCAACGGGGTGACCGAACGCTTGGCCTCTTTGGGCGCACACATTTTTGTCGGTCACAGTGCCGAGCATGTGGACGGTGCCAGCGTGGTGGTGGTTTCCACCGCCATCAAGCAGGACAACCCCGAGCTGCTGGCTGCCCGCGAGCTGCGTATTCCCGTGGTGCGCCGCGCCGAAATGCTGGCTGAGCTGATGCGCTTCCGTCACGGCATCGCCATCGCCGGGACCCACGGCAAGACCACCACCACCAGTCTGGTGGCGAGCATCTATGCCGAGGCGGATCGCGACCCCACCTTCGTCATCGGCGGTCTGCTCAACAGCGCCGGCACCAATGCCCGCCTGGGCAGCAGCCGTTATCTGATTGCCGAGGCGGACGAGAGCGACGCCTCCTTCCTGCATCTGCAACCCATGGTCTCCATCGTGACCAATATCGAAGCGGATCACATGGACACCTATGGTGGCGATTTCTCCAGGTTGAAGGCCACCTTCATCGATTTCCTGCACAACCTGCCGTTCTACGGCCTGGCCGTGGTGTGCGTGGATGACCCCGTGATCCGCGGCATGCTGCCGGAGATCGCCCGTCCTACCCTCACCTACGGTCTGAGCGATGATGCCGATGTGCAGGTGCTGGACTTCGTGCAGACCAGCAATCGCAGCCGCTTCCGGGTGCGCCGGGCAGGGGCGGGTGAGCTGGAGGTGACCCTGAATCTGCCGGGCATCCACAACGCCCTCAACGCCGCCGCTGCCATCGCGGTGGCCACCGAAGACGGCATCGGCGACGAGGCCATCATCCAGGCGCTCGCCAAGTTCGAAGGGGTGGGTCGCCGCTTCCAGCAATATGGCGAGTTCGAGACGGGTCGCGGCAAGGCCATGCTGGTGGACGACTACGGTCACCACCCGAGCGAGGTCAAGGTAACCATCAACGCCGCTCGTGCCGGCTGGCCCGAGAAGCGGCTGGTGATGGTGTTCCAGCCCCACCGCTACAGCCGGACCCGGGATCTCTACGAAGATTTCGCAGACGTGCTCTCCAAGGTGGACGTGCTGGTGATGCTGGAGGTCTATGCCGCCGGTGAGGAGCCCATCCCCGGTGCCGATGGTCGTGCCCTGTGCCGTTCCATCCGCTCCCGCGGCACCCTGGAGCCCATCTTTGTCGCAACGCCGGACGATGTGCCCGCGGTGCTGGCCGACCTGATTGGCGAGGGGGATCTGGTATTGACCCAGGGGGCGGGTAACGTCGGTGCGCTGGCCCGTCGTCTCGGCGAGATGAAATTGAGCGTGGATAGCATGAAATCCGGTGCCTGAGGGCCCAATGAGTATTTTGACCGCCAAGCCGAGGCCTATATAATGGCGAACCGGTCTGCAAGTGGCCGGCATGGCGCGTTTTACGGGGATCGATCGGGTGGAGGCAAGGGCACAAGGGCGCACCAAGGGGGGCTTCATCGCCGGGGTGGCATTTTTCATCCTGGTCATGTGGGGGCTCTACCAGACTGCGCTGGATGTTAAAGACTGGCTGACGGATGCCAGTCGGTTGCCCATGAGCGAGCTGTTGCTGCAGGGGCAACACGAATATTTGAAGGCCGATGAGTTGCGTGCTGCCGTGCTGGATGGTGCCGAACTTCGCAACTTCTTCGAGCTGGATGTGAACGAATTGCAGGCGCGTCTGAACGCTCTGCCCTGGGTGGCACAGGTCTCGGTACGAAAGAAGTGGCCGAACAAGATCAAGGTCTATCTCACGGAACAGGATGTGGCGGCTCGCTGGAACGGCAACCGCTTCGTCAACACCAAGGGTGAGGTATTCAGTGCCCCGGACAGGGTGAAGAAGCCCCTGATGCAGTTGTCCGGGCCCGATGATCAGGCCGCCAAGGTGCTGGAAGCCAGCCATCAGTACGAAACGCTGCTGGCGGCCAAGGGATACAAGTTGCTGGGGGTGAATCTGACCCCCCGCCATGCCTGGGAACTGACCCTGGATGGCAACATTCAGCTGTTTGTGGGGCGCTCGGATATCGCGCTTCGTCTGCAGCGGTTTATCGATGCCTTTCCGGTCATCGAGCCCCGTGAGCGGGTTGCTTACGTGGATCTTCGATACGACACCGGGATGGCAGTTGGCTGGAAGAAAAGCGAAGAGAAAGTGAATGACCAACACCGCAGATAGAAATTTGATTGTCGGACTGGATATCGGCACGACCAAGGTGGCGGTACTGGTTGGCGAAGTATTGCCCGATGGCGAACTCAATGTCATCGGCATGGGCAGCCACGCTTCTCGCGGGATGGAGAAGGGCGGGGTCAATGACCTCGACTCCGTGGTCAAGTCCCTGCGCCGCGCGGTGGAAGAGGCCGAGATGATGGCCGACTGCCAGATCAGTTCCGTCTATCTGGGGCTGTCCGGCAAGCACATCGATTGCCGCAACGAGACCGGTATGGTGCCCATCTCCGACGAAGAGGTGACCCAGGAGGATGTGGACAACGTCATCCACACCGCCAAGTCGGTGCGGTTGTCGGACGAGCTCCGGGTGCTGCACGTGCTGCCCCAGGAGTTCGCCATCGACTATCAGGAAGGGATCAAGAACCCGGTCGGCCTCTCCGGCGTGCGGATGGCAGCCAAGGTGCATCTCATCACCTGCCACAACGACATGGCGCGCAACATCGAGAAGTGTGTGGAGAAGGTGGGTCTGCGGGTGGATCAGCTGATCTTCTCCGCCCTGGCCTCCAGCTACGCCGTGCTGACCGAAGACGAGAAGGAGCTGGGTGTCTGCGTGGTGGACATCGGTGGCGGCACCATGGACATGTCGCTCTTTACCGGCGGCGCCCTGCGTCACACCAAGGTGATTCCCTATGCCGGCAGCACGGTGACCAGCGACATCGCCTATGCCTTCGGCACGCCGCCGCTGGATGCGGAGGCGATCAAGGTGCGCTACGGCTGCGCCCTCGGCCGCCTGGTCAGCAAGGAAGACAATATCGAAGTGCCCAGTGTCGGCGGTCGCCCGGCGCGCAGCCTGCAACGGCAGACACTGGCGGAAGTGATTGAACCCCGTTACACCGAGCTGCTCTCCATGGTGAATGACGAGCTGGTGCGGGTGCAGAGCGAATTGAAGGCACAGGGGGTCAAGCATCAGCTGGCCGCCGGTGTGGTTTTGACCGGTGGCGCGGCCCAGATCGAAGGCATTGTGGAGTGCGCAGAGCAGATCTTCCAGAGCCAGGTCCGGGTGGGCGAGCCCATGAATATCCGGGGATTGAGTGACTACGTACAGGCACCGGTGTACTCGACTGCGGTCGGGTTGTTGCAGTACGGCCGCACCAACCAATCCACCGGCAGTAACAAGGAATATGCCGCCAAGGCAAGCGTAGGTGGGCTGGTCAAACGGGTCAGCAACTGGTTGCGTGGCGAGTTCTAAAGATTTTGCTGAGTCAGGCAAATAAAGCGGAGAGACAACATGTTTGAATTTATGGATAGCCACACTGACGAAGCCGTCATCAAGGTGATAGGTGTGGGTGGCGGCGGCGGCAACGCAGTCGAGCACATGGTTCGTCAAAACATCGAAGGTGTCGAGTTCATCACCGTGAACACCGACGCCCAGGCACTGCGTAACTCCAGCGCCAATACCACCCTGCAGATCGGCGGTGGCATCACCAAGGGTCTGGGTGCCGGGGCCAACCCGGAAGTGGGTCGTGACGCCGCCATGGAAGACAGGGAAGCGCTGCGCGAGCTGCTGACCGGTTCCGACATGGTGTTCATCGCTGCCGGCATGGGTGGTGGTACCGGCACCGGCGCTGCCCCGATCGTGGCCGAAGTGGCCCGCGAGATGGGTATCCTGACCGTTGCCGTCGTGACCAAGCCGTTCTCCTTCGAAGGGAAGAAGCGGATGGGCTTCGCCGCTCACGGCATCGAAGAGCTCTCCAAGAACGTCGACTCCCTGATCACCATCCCCAACGACAAGTTGCTGAAGGTGCTGGGTCGCGGCATCTCCCTGCTGGACGCCTTCAAGGCGGCCAACGACGTGCTGCTGGGTGCGGTGCAAGGCATCGCCGAACTGATCACCCGCCCGGGCCTCATCAACGTCGACTTCGCGGACGTGCGGACCGTGATGCGCGAGATGGGTACCGCCATGATGGGTACCGGCTCCGCCTCCGGTGACGACCGTGCCGAAGAAGCGGCCGAGAAGGCCATCTCCAGCCCGCTGCTGGAAGACGTGGATCTGGCCGGTGCCCGCGGCATCCTGGTCAACATCACTGCTGGCATGGACATGACCATCGAAGAGTTCGAGACCGTGGGTAACGCGGTCAAGGCCTTCGCGTCCGAGAACGCTACCGTGGTGGTGGGTACCGTAATCGACCCGGAAATGCACGACGAACTGCGCGTTACCGTAGTGGCGACCGGTATCGGTGCCGAGCGCAAGCCCGACATCACTCTGGTCAAGAACAACATGGTTCAAGAGCGTCCGGCCCGTCAGCCCCTGATCAGCGAAGCCCTGCAGTCTCGCGTGATGGAAGAGGCCCCGGCCAAGGTGGTGAACGCCGAGCCGCAAGCTCGTCGCGAACCGGATTATCTCGATATTCCTGCGTTCCTGCGCAAGCAGGCAGACTAAGCCTCTGATGGCTCTGGTTTGTTTGTTGCTTAAGGATTGTGCTAAGATGGCCCGGCAACGACCATCTGGTCAGGAATTTGAGCTGTTAAAGCGGATACGCCCATGATTAGACAAAGAACCTTGAAAACGAGTGTCCAGGCCACCGGTGTGGGCCTGCATTCGGGCCGGAAAGTCACTATGACGTTCCGTCCGGCGCCTGTTAACACAGGGATCGTTTACTTGCGTACCGATCTGAATCCTGTGGTCGCGCTGCCAGCCAACGCCGATCAGGTGCGTGATACCGTGCTTTGTACCGCTCTGGTGAACGAAGCCGGTGTTCGCGTGTCGACCATCGAACATCTGTCTGCCGCTCTGGCCGGGATGGGCATCGACAACCTCTATGTCGAGGTTGATGCCCCCGAGATCCCGGTAATGGACGGCAGTGCGCATCCGTTCATCTATCTGCTGCAGGAAGTGGGTATTCGTGAACAGAACGCACCCAAGCAGTTCGTGCGGATCAAGCAGAGCATCCGGGTTGAAGACGGCGACAAGTGGGCGGAATTCCACCCCTATCGCAACGGCTTCAAGATGGATCTCGAGATCGATTTCCAGCATCCGGTGTTTGAAGGCCGCAACCAGCGTTGCGTGCTGGACTTCTCCGGCAGCTCCTTCGTGAAAGAGATCAGCCGTGCCCGTACCTTCGGCTTCATGCGTGACATCGAGTACCTGCGTTCCCAGAACCTGGCACTGGGCGGCAGCCTGGAAAACGCCGTGGTGCTGGATGACTACCGGGTGCTGAACGAAGATGGTCTGCGCTACGAAGACGAGTTCGTGAAGCACAAGATGCTGGATGCCATCGGCGATCTGTACATGTGCAATCGCAGTATCATCGGTGAATTCCGTGCCTACAAGACGGGCCATGCCCTGAACAACAAGCTGCTGCGTGCCCTGCTGGCCCAGCAGGAGGCCTGGGAACTGGTGACCTTCGAGGGTGAGGGCGACAAAGCGCCCATCGCTTACTACGACAACGGTCTGGTTCTGGCCTGATAGCTGTGCAACAGGACGTCGGTCATCTCTCCGCACCGACGTCCTGTCATTTGTTTATTCCATCCTTTAATACCGATTATCTCCCGGTTTTATTGCCCGTGCAGGCCCTTGGCCTCACCTGACCGAGAAGACAGATTTCTATGAGCATTACCCTGATCCTCCACGGTAAGCAGCGCCGCAGGTTGCACTTACCCAAACAACGTCTGGCCTGGGTCGGCGGTATTCTCTTCACTGTATTGGCCTTGGGGGGCGGCTGGCTCTGGCAGAGCTGGCAGCAGAAAATGGAGGCGCTGGAAGTGGCGCTGACCCTGGCGCAGCAGCAAAAATCCACGCAAGGGGCCGATGAAGCCCGCGAACAGCTTGCCATGCTGGCCGCCCAGGTGGGCACCATGCAGGGACAACTTGGTCGCCTCAACGCCCTCGGCGAGCGCCTGACCGAGAAGGCGGACCTCGATCCCGAGGAGTTCAACTTCAAGGAGCTGCCCCCGATGGGCGGCCCTTCCTACGATGCAGACCTGGAAGTCAGCCTGGGTGAACTGCAAGATTCCATGGAACACCTCAGCCGTCAGCTCAGCAGCCGCGAAGAACAGCTGTCGGTACTTGAATCCTTCATCATGAACCACCATATCACCGATGCGGGATTCATCCCCGGCTCACCGGTCAAGCAGGAGCGTGTCTGGATCTCCTCCGGTTTCGGTGGGCGGGTCGATCCGTTCAACGGTCGCGCCAAGATGCACAAAGGGGTGGATTTCCGCGGCAGGCCCGGCACCCCCATCCTGGCGACAGGCAAGGGGATTGTCAGCTGGGCGGGGCGCCATCCGGAGTTTGGCAACATGGTGGAGATTGACCATGGCAATGGTCTGGTCACCCGCTATGCCCACAATTCCAAGTTACTGGTGGATGTGGGCACCCTGGTCGATGAGGGCCAGAAGATTGCCCTGATGGGGCGAACCGGTCGTGCAACCGGAGTTCATTTGCATTACGAAGTGTTGAAAGATGGTCGTCAGGTCAACCCCGCGCGCTTTCTGAATGCCAGACGGGGTTAGGTTTTTTCTTCAGGTTCCAGTGACGGAACGCTTATATAACCAAAACAGTTGGTACCCATGATTAGCACACTGCTCACCAAGATTATCGGCAGCCGGAACGACAGAACGCTCAAGGCTTTGCGCAAAATTGTAAAACAAATCAATGCGATGGAGCCTCAGTTCGAGGCACTGTCCGATCAGGAACTGCAGGCGAAGACCGCCGAGTACCGTCAGCGTCTGGAGCAGGGCGAAACACTGGAGCAGTTGCTGCCGGAAGCGTTCGCCACCGTCCGTGAAGCCTCCCGCCGTGTGTTCGGCATGCGTCACTTCGACGTCCAGCTGATCGGCGGCATGGTGCTGAACTCCAACCGCATCGCCGAAATGAAGACAGGTGAAGGTAAAACCCTGACGGCCACGCTGCCGGCCTACCTGAACGCCCTGACCGGCCGCGGTGTGCATGTCGTGACGGTGAACGACTATCTGGCCAAGCGTGATGCGGAAGCCAACCGCCCGCTGTTCGCCTTCCTCGGCATGACGGTGGACTGCAACGTGCCCGGCATGGATGCGTCCCAGAAGCGCGATGCCTACGCTGCCGACATCACCTACGGTACCAACAACGAATTCGGTTTCGACTACCTGCGCGACAACATGGCATTCTCGCCGGAGCAGCGCGTACAGCGTCCTCTCAACTACGCGCTGGTGGATGAGGTGGACTCGGTGCTCATCGATGAAGCCCGCACCCCGCTCATCATCTCCGGTCCGGCGGAAGACAGCTCCGCCATGTACACCCAGATCAACAAGTTGATCCCGCTGCTGGTCAAGCAGGACAAGGAAGACTCCGAGGAGTACACCGGCGACGGCCACTACACGGTGGACGAGAAGAACCGCCAGGCGCTGCTGACCGAAAACGGCCAGATCTTCGTGGAAGAGCTGCTCAAGAAAGAGGGGCTGCTGGCCGAGGATGACTCCCTGTTCTCCGCCACCAACATCAGCCTGCTGCATCACGTCAATGCCGGCCTGCGCGCGCACACCCTGTTCGAGCGCAACGTCGACTATATCGTCCAGAAGGACGAGATCGTCATCGTCGACGAGCACACCGGCCGCACCATGCCGGGTCGTCGCTGGTCAGACGGTCTGCACCAGGCGGTCGAAGCGAAGGAAGGGGTCAAGATCCAGAACGAGAACCAGACCCTGGCCTCCATCACCTTCCAGAACTACTTCCGTCTGTACGACAAGCTGGCGGGCATGACCGGTACTGCGGATACCGAAGCCTTTGAATTCCAGCAGATCTATGGCCTGGATACCGTGGTCATCCCGACCAACAAGCCGATGGTGCGCAAGGACATGGGCGATCTCGTCTACCTGACCGCCCAAGAGAAATACGCGGCCATCGTGCAGGACATTCGCGAGTGCGTGAAGCGCGGCCAGCCCGTGCTGGTCGGTACCGTCTCCATCGAGAACTCCGAGCTGCTCTCCGGCATCCTGACCAAGGAAAATATCCCGCACAAGGTACTGAACGCCAAGTTCCATGCCATGGAAGCGGAGATCGTCGCCCAGGCCGGCCAGACCGGCGCCGTCACCATCGCCACCAACATGGCCGGTCGTGGTACCGACATCGTGCTGGGCGGCAACTGGCAGGCGGAGATCGCCCAGTTGGAAAACCCGTCAAGCGAGCAGATTGCCGAGCTGAAAGCGGCCTGGCAGGTGCGTCATGACGAAGTGCTGGCGGCCGGTGGCCTGCACATCATCGGTACCGAGCGTCACGAATCCCGTCGTATCGACAACCAGCTGCGCGGCCGTTCCGGTCGTCAGGGTGATCCGGGTTCCTCCCGCTTCTACCTCTCCATGGAAGATACCCTGATGCGGATCTTCGCCTCCGACCGCGTGACCGGCATGATGAAGAAGCTGGGCATGGAAGAGGGCGAAGCCATCGAGCATCCCTGGGTGACCAAGGCCATCGAGAATGCCCAGCGCAAGGTGGAAGGTCGCAACTTCGACATCCGTAAAAACCTGCTCGAGTTTGACGACGTGGCCAACGATCAGCGCAAGGTGGTCTACGAGCAGCGCAACGAACTGCTGGACACCAACGACATCTCCGAGACCATTCACGTCATCCGTGACGACGTCTACGGCGCCATCATCGATGAGTACATCCCGCCCCAGTCCTTGGAAGAGATGTGGGACGTGCCGGGTCTGGAAGCGCGTCTGAAGTCCGATTTCGCCCTGGATCTGCCGCTGCAGCAGTGGCTGGCGGAAGACGACAAGCTGTATGAAGAGAAGCTGCGCGAACGCATCCTGGATGAAGCCACCAAGCTCTATGCCCACAAGGAAGAGCTGGTCGGCAAGGAGGTGCTGCGCAACTTCGAGAAGGCGGTGATGCTGCAAACGCTGGATGGTCTGTGGAAGGAGCACCTGGCGGCCATGGATCACCTGCGCCAGGGCATCCATCTGCGCGGCTACGCACAGAAGAACCCCAAACAGGAGTACAAGCGCGAATCCTTCGATCTGTTTACCCAGATGCTGGAGACCCTCAAGCGCGACGTGGTCAGCATCCTGAGCCGGGTACAGGTGCAGGAGCGGGATGTGGAGGCGATGGAAGAGCAGCAGCGCCAGCAGGCCGAAGCCGCTCCCCGTACCTACACCCATGCCACGGCCGAAAACCAGCTGGCTGACGAGGATACGGGTGGGGCCGAGGGCCATACCACCTTCGTGCGCGACGAGCAGAAGATCGGGCGCAACGATCCCTGCCCCTGTGGTTCGGGTAAAAAATACAAGCACTGTCACGGTCAGCTGACCTGACACCCTGCCATGATGAATACACCGCCTCCGGGCGGTGTATTCATTTTCGGACCAAGGAGGGGACGATGAGCAGATTGCCGGCGGGATGGGATGGGGAGGCACATGGGCACTGGCTGCAGGAGAGACGCCAGGAGGCGATCCGTTGTGTGCTGAGCAGGCTGAACGCAGAGACGAACAAATCCGTTCCCCTACAACTGCAGTTTGCCTATTACCTCTTTTTATCCGGCGATCCCGCCTCGGCGGCACAGGTGCTGACGCTGGCGTACCGGTCCGCGCCCGATAACACTGAGGTGCTGCGCAATCTCTGTGTCTGCCTCTCGCGCTCCGATCAACATGAGCGGGCCGTGACGCACCTGGTCGAACTGGTGCGGCGCGAGCCGGATGATTATCTGGTCCATGACGGGCTTTGCACTTCCCTTGCCAAGCTAGGACGCTATGAAGAAGCGGCACAAGCGGGAACCCGTGCCCTGACTCTCAAGGATGAGGCCGTCTCGCAGCCCGTCGCGGGGTGGGTGCTGCCGGCAGAGGGACCGGATGTCTGGCTCGCGGAGCAGGGGGAGAAGCAGGCAGTCATCGCCTTCTCCTTGTGGGGGGCACAGCCCCGCTATTTGCGGGGAGCGCTCGACAATGTGCTGGCCGCCGCTTACCTCTATCCGGGCTGGCGGGTGCGCTTTTATGTGGATGGCAGTGTCTCTCAGGGGTTTCTGGCCTGCCTGCAGGAACATGGCGCAGAGATAAAGGTGCAGCCCGATGGCCAATCCCAGCGTCAGCGCCTCTGCTGGCGCTTCCTGGTCGCCAATGATCCCGGAGTGGGGCGCTTCCTTGTGCGCGATGCGGACTCCGTGCTGAATCTGCGGGAGCGGCTGGCGGTCGATGACTGGCTTGCATCGGGGCGCTGGTTCCATATCATGCGTGACTGGTGGAGCCACACCGATCTGGTGCTGGCCGGCATGTGGGGCGGTGTGGCCGGTGTGCTACCTCCCCTTGCGCCGCTGATGGCGAGCTATCAGCCCAGTACCATGGAAACACCGAACATCGACCAGTGGTTCTTGCGAGACTGTTTATGGCGCTATCTGCGCCAGAGCGCGCGGGTACACGATCGTTGTTTCACTCCGCCCGGTGCGGTGCCCTGGCCGCAGGTTGCGCCGCCGGGCAATGAGCATGTCGGGCAGGATCTCTTCAGGGCCTGGGGGGATCAGCAGGCCATTCGGCTTGCCCCCTGGATCGCCCGTTTGCCGTGTTTACGCTGAGGACAATGATGGAACAGAAGAAACGGATCTGGGTGGCGGTGGGCGTCATCGAGAACGAACGGGGCGATATCTTCATCGCCAAACGCTCAGCCGATCGCCATCAGGGGGACCGCTGGGAGTTTCCCGGTGGCAAGGTGGAGTCGGGGGAGGATCTGCTCACCGCGCTGGACAGGGAATTGTGGGAAGAGATCGGGATCCGGGTGCAGGATTGTGCCCCCTTCATGGAGCTGCACCACGACTACCCCGACAAGCAGGTCTTGCTGGATATCTGGAAGGTGACCCGCTTCCACGGCGAGCCCTTTGGCAAGGAGGGACAGGAGTGCCGCTGGGTGCCACTGGCCTCGCTGCACGAATACCACTTCCCGGATGCCAACGGCCCCATCGTCGCGCGGTTGCAGGCCTCGCTTGCCTGAAAGGATCGATACCAACGAAAAAGGGCCTGAGGGCCCTTTTTTGATCGTGAAGTGTTCATTGCCAGGGATCGCCCTGTTCCGGGTCGGGCAGCAGATCCGGGTTGATCTCGCCCGGGATGCGCTTCTGTTCATCCGCCCACTCGCCGAGGTCGATCAGCTGGCAGCGCTTGCTGCAGAAGGGGCGAAACGGGCTCTGCGGACCCCATTCGATCTCGCTCTGACAGGTCGGACACTTTACCTTGGTTACCATGGGGCGCTCCTCAACAACAGGCGAGCTGGAAGGAGACGTCGCCTATCTGCTGCTCCGTCGTCGGCAGGAAGCGCAGGGCGAAGCGGTTCTTGTGGCCGCTCAGGGTCGGATAGCAGGGCTGGGTGCCCGCCAGACGGATGCGGATCAGTTCAGCCCCTTCGGCGGTATCCTGGAAGAAGCCGTTGGTGGCCACCTGGTCGCTGAAGTTGCCCGACTCGCGCCACAGGCGCAGCAACAGGGAGATGGCGTTCATCAACAGGGTGATGTCACTCAGCCATTGCTGCATCTGCTGGTGGCGGGTGACGGCCGGGGTCGCCAGCCAGTGGTGCAGTTGCGGCACATCGAAGGCGCACAGACCACCCGGAATGGAGAAGCGCTGACGAATGGAGCCGAGCAGGCGATCCTCTTTCAGACGGGCACCGGGGCGCGGGGAGTTCAGCAAGTTGCGGGAGAGCTGGGTACTCTCCTGCTGCATCCGCTGGATCTGCTCGAGATCGACGTCAGGTAGACTGGCCCAGTGGCTCAGGCGTTGGCCGAGGCGTTCCAGATCCTTGATGAGATCGGCACGCAGGTCACCACGCTCCAGCAACTCCTGCAAATCGAACAACCCCTTGAAGAAGGCGATATGTGCCCAGGACTGGTCACTCTCCAGATTGTCGCGGATCTGGGAAAACAGGGACTCCAGACGAAGATAGGTCCGGCTTTTTTCATTGAGGGGAAAATCGTAAATCATGCCTAATCCTGGCCAGCCATAAACCGGCCTAGTGTACTCACAGTTGCTGGGCTTGTTGAGAGGCAAATGCCAGATATGTCTGGTGCAGGGCGAAAATTCGCTGCCAGATGGTCTCACTCGTACCACTCTGGTTGTCCAGGACGTCGTCGGCCATCGCCAGGCGCTCGCTGCGGCTCGCCTGGGACGCCAGTATCGCCTGGGCCTGTTCCCGACTGACGCCATCGCGGCGGCAGGTACGCTCGATTTGTGTCGCTTCGTCCACATCGATCACCAGTACCCGATCGGCGAGGGAAGTGAGCCTGTTTTCCACCAGCAAGGGGACGACCAGCAGGCAGTAGGGGGAGCGGGTTGCCTCACACTGGCGCAGCATCTCGCTGCGGATGAGGGGATGGAGCAGGGCATTGAGCCACTCCTTGGCCTGCGAATCGGTGAAGATCCGCTCTCGCAGCCGGCGGCGATCGAGCTGGCCATCGGGGGCAACGACATCCGGGCCAAAATGGGCGGCGATGGCAGCCAGAGCAGGGGTGCCGGGCTCCACTACCTCGCGGGCGATGATGTCCGCATCAACCACCTCGATGCCCAGCTCGGCAAAGCGGTTGGCAACCGTGGTCTTGCCGCTGCCGATTCCCCCTGTGATTGCGACTACATACATGGGTCAGAGATCCTTTTGCTAGAGCACGACATCAAGATACCAGCGGGTGATGCTATCGCCCCACAGCAGCGTTATCCAGCCCGCGATGGCGAGATAGGGGCCAAAGGGAATGGGTTTGCTCTGGTGATGGTTGCGCAGCAGGATGAGACCGATGCCGATGATGGCGCCCGTCAGCGAGGAGAGCAGCAGCACGATGGGCAAGGCTTGCCAGCCCAGCCAGGCGCCCAGCGCCGCCAGCAGTTTGAAGTCGCCATAGCCCATCCCTTCCTTGCCGGTGAGCAGCTTGAAGGCCCAATAGAGGCTCCAGAGCACCAGATAGCCAGCCATGGTACCGATTACCGCATCGGCCAGGGGCACGAAACCGCCCGCCAGATTGAACAGCAGGCCACCCCAGAGCAGGGGCAGGGTGAGCTGATCCGGCAAGAGCATCTTGTCCAGGTCGATGAAGGTCAGTGCGACCAATGTCCAGGTGAGCAGCAGAGCGGCAAGGGTGCCCCAGCCGGGGGCAAGCGCGGCTGCCACCGAGACCGACAGCAGGGCGGTGAGCAGCTCGACCAGGGGATAGCGAGCCGAAATGGGGGCGTGGCAGTTGCGGCAGCGCCCCCTGAGCCATAGCCAGCTCAGCAGGGGAATGTTCTCCAGTGCCCCTATGGGGTGGTCGCAGTGGGGGCAGCGGGAGCGAGGCACCATGAGGTTGTATCGTCCGGTTGCAGGAGGAGTCTCTTCATCGTCACCGAAATAGTCGCTGTATTCGGCATGCCAGGCCCGCTCCATCATGATGGGCAGGCGATGGATCACCACGTTCAGGAAGCTGCCCACCATCAGGGAGAAAAGGAAAATCAAGGAGAGATAGAGCCAGGGCAAGCCCTGGGCCAGTTCGATCAAAGGCACCATAGATCAATCGCTTGTGTCGGGAACGGGGATGACAGATGGCCGGGGGGAAATGCACCGCCCGGCCCTCTGTCGAGGGGGTCAGTGTATCACAGAGCCCAGCTTGAAGATGGGGAGGTACATGGCCACGACCATGCCGCCGACCAGCACCCCGAGCACCACCATGATGATGGGTTCGAGCAGGCTGGTGAGGCCGTCGACCATGTCGTCCACCTCCTGTTCGAAAATGGCGGCGACCTTGGAGAGCATGTCGTCGATGGCGCCGGATTCCTCACCGATCATCACCATCTGGGTCACCATGTCGGGGAAAAGATCCACGGTGCGCATGGCGACGTTGATCTGCATGCCGGCCACCACCTCGTTGCGAATGGCCATGGTCGCAGTGCGATAGACATAGTTGCCCGATGCTCCGGCCGCCGAGACCAGGGCATCCACCAGCGGGATACCGGCGGAGAAGGTGGTAGAGAGGGTGCGGGCAAAACGGGCCATGGCCGCCTTGTGCAGTATGTTGCCCACCACGGGAATGGTGAGGATGAACTTGTCCGTGTTGTCCCTGACCTTCTGGGATTTTCGCCAGGCCCGCACATAGAGGAAGACGGCGAGAGCAGCGCCGCCAAAGATGGCGTACCACCACTCCTGCATGAAGCGGGAGATGGCGATGACGAACCGGGTAAAGGCGGGCAGCTCGGCACCGAAGCTCTTGAAGATATCCTCGAACTGGGGAATGACGAAGAGCAGCAGGATGGAGGTGACGACGATGGCCACCAGAATGACCATGGACGGATAGAACATGGCCTTCTTGATCTTGGATTTGAGGGCTTCGTTCTTCTCGCGGTAGATGGCGATACGGTCGTAGATGGTCTCCAGGGCACCGGATTGCTCCCCGGCCTCGACCAGGTCGCAATAGAGGTCGTCGAAGTGGCGGGGATGGCGGCGCAACGCCTCCGAGAGCGGGGTGCCCGTTTCCACATCGGCGGCGATCTGGCCGATGAGTTCGCGCACCGCCGCTTTCTCGTGGCCGCGAGCAATGATCTGAAGACTCTGCACCAGAGGCACGCCGGCGGAGAGCATGGTGGTGATCTGGCGGGAGATGACGGCGATGTCCATCGGCTTGATCTTGGCGCCGCCCTTGGAGAAGAGCCCCTGGCTCTGCTTGCTGACCCTGGTGACGTTGACGCCCTGCTTGCGCAGCTCGGCCTTGACGGTGGTGATGCTGTCGGCTTGCAGCTCGCCTGAGACCTTCTGCCCCTTGCGGTTGACGCCGTGCCAGCGGTAGGAGAAGACTTTTTTCGGTGCGTTGCGTTTTTGAGCTAATGTGGCCATCACTGCATCCTGCAATTGGGCGACGGTGGCCGGATGCTGCTGCCTGTCCGGCTCATCTTGGCTTGAAGAAGGTCATCGGGGTGATGGCAGCGGCTTCACCCGGCGAGATGACTCGGGCACTGCGAACTCAGTTGGTGGTGATCCTGTTGATTTCGGCCAGGCTGGTGACGCCAAGACGCGCTTTCTCGAGGCCGGATGTACGCAGGGTGCGCATCCCTTCCTTCTGGGCTATCGCGGCAATCTGCAGCGAGTTGGCTCCCTGCATGATGAGTTTGGCGATGTTGTCGGACATCAGCATGATCTCATAGATGCCGACCCGGCCTCTGTAGCCTCCCGAGCACTCCTTGCATCCCACGGGCTTGAACAGCCGCAACCCGGCGGCCAGTTGCTGCTGGGTGAAGCCCAGCTCCAGCAACTCGGCTTCCGGCACCACTTCCGGCGCCTTGCAGTGATCGCAGAGTTTGCGGGCAAGGCGCTGGGCCATGATGAGGGTGACCGAAGAGGCGATGTTGAAGGCCGGCACCCCCATGTTCATCATCCGGGTAAGCGTTTCTGCCGCCGAGTTGGTGTGCAGGGTGGAGAGCACCAGGTGACCGGTCTGGGCGGCCTTGATGGCGATCTCGGCGGTTTCCAAATCCCGTATCTCCCCCACCATGACGATGTCGGGATCCTGGCGCAGGAAGGAGCGCAGGGCGCTGGCGAAGGTGAGCCCCGCCTTGGGATTGATCTGCACCTGGTTGACGCCGGGCAGGTTTATCTCAACCGGATCTTCGGCGGTGGAGATATTGACCTCGCTGGTATTGAGGATGTTGAGGCCGGTATAGAGTGAGACCGTCTTGCCTGACCCCGTAGGGCCGGTCACCAGGATCATGCCCTGAGGTTTGGAGAGGGCGTGCAGGTATTGCGTCTTCTGCCGGTCGTCAAAGCCGAGTTGATCGATATTGAGTCGGGCGGCCGAGGAGTCCAGCAACCGGATCACGATCTTTTCGCCCCACATGGTGGGCAGGGTGTTGACCCGCATGTCCATGGATCTGTTGCGTGAGATCTTGAGCTTGATGCGGCCATCCTGGGGCAGGCGCCGTTCGGCAATGTCGAGCCGCGCCATCACCTTGAGGCGAGCCGCGAAGCGGTTGGCCAGGTTGACCGGCGGCGTGGCGACTTCGTGCAGTATGCCGTCTACCCGAAAGCGGATCCGGTACTTGGTCTCGTAGGGTTCGAAATGCAGGTCGGAGGCCCCGCGCTTGATGGCATCCATCATGATCTTGTGGATGTATTTGACGATGGGGGCGTCATCGTCCGCGGTGTTGACGCTCTCGTCGAGGCGGGAACTCTCGTCGGAGACCTCGAGTTCGGAGATCTCGGCCTCGTCGATATGATCCATGCCCAGGGTATCCTGCTCGCTCTCCATCAGCTTGCCGATGGCGGCGGTCAGCTTGCTCTCTTCGACCAGCAGGGCTTCCGTATGCAGGCCGAAGCTGAAGCCAAAATCCTCCAGAGCCGACACATTGGTCGGATCGGACATGGCGATATAGAGAGTATGCCCCTGGGTGTAGATGGGCAGGACATGGTGCTTTTCAATCAGCTTTTGATTGAGGTATTTCTGCGGGATCTCGGCGAGATCAAAGGCCGCCAGATCCAGCAGAGGTACCCCATATTCCAGCTCGCAGAAATCGGCGAGGGCTTTGCTGTCGAGGATGTCGTTTTCAATCAGGAAGGTGACAAAGGGCTTGCGCTGCGCCTTGGCCTGGCTCAGATAGCGCTGTGAGTCCGGCTCACTGAGGAGGGAAGAAGCGGCCAGGCTGGTGGCCAGGCCGCTATTGAGGCTAGAGGTCATGCGTTAGCATTTGCCGTCGGTGACGCAAGAGCCAGAAATTTTCCACAAAACTTGCCGTCCGGCTTGGACTGCTCCAGAAGTGACGAGTGAATAAGTCGAGCCATCCAAGGCTGCGGCGGCAGTACCTGTAACAGTGATAACTCCGGCAGCATTAGTAACTGCAGCGCTGGCAAAATTCTGTGTGACAGCACTAGCGCCCGAGAGGGCATTCTGACCTGCAGTTGCACAACTGTTACCAAGGGCTGCAGATGTGCCAGCCCACCCTTGAACGCAGACTTCTACGGCGGTCTTGGCCGGACCTACAGCGGCAATGACCTCGGAGAATTTGGCGCGTTTGGTATAGCTCTGATACGCCGGCAAGGCGATGGCGGCGAGGATGGCGACGATCGCAACGACGATCATCAATTCGATTAGCGTAAACCCTGACTGTCTTTTCATGTGAAATATCCTTTTTTCCATGTTTCCTGATAAGCACCGGTGGAATGCTATCCACGCTGGTATCTTATCCGAGCGCTTCGGGTTGGCAACAGAGGCGGGGACCTTGTTAGCCACTTTTATGTCATTTAGTGAAATGTGTAGAAAAATCAAAGATTAAATGGCTTCCATTGGCACTTGTCATGAGGCGGGAGGGCCCATCTTCACACTCCTTATGTCGTGGGATCCTGCATAAAGAAAAGGCGCCGATGGCGCCTTTTGCAAGTTTCGAGCCCTGTAATATTTTTGGGCACGAGCAACGGATGGGGCTTGCTCAAGCCGCGACAAAGCGCATGGAGAGATCCAGTGCCCGCACATGCTTGGTCAGCGCTCCCACCGAGATGAAGTCGATCCCGGTCGCGGCGTATCCGGCAAGGGTATCGAGGGTGACGTTGCCGGAGACTTCCAGCTTGGCTCTTCCCTGATTGAGGCGAACGGCTTCCTGCATCATGGGGATGTCGAAGTTGTCCAGCATCACGATGTCGGCCCGTGCGGCCAAGGCCTGCTCCAGCTCGGCCAGGGATTCGACCTCAACTTCCACCGGTTTGTCCGGATTGAGACGGCGCGCTTCGCTGATTGCTTCAGCGATGCCGCCGCAGGCGAGAATGTGGTTCTCCTTGATGAGGTAGGCATCAAACAGACCGATACGGTGGTTTTTGCCGCCCCCGCAGGTGACCGCATACTTCTGGGCGCTGCGAAGGCCTGGCAGGGTCTTGCGGGTATCGAGCAGGCGGCAGTCAGTGCCTTCCAGCTCGGCTACATAACGGGCGGTCAGGGTGGCGACCCCGGAAAGGGTCTGCACGAAGTTCAGCGCATTGCGCTCGCCGGTCAGCAGCACGCGGGCGGGGCCATGGAGGCGGAACAGCTCCTGATTGGGGGCAAGGCGTTCACCATCTTGCACTTTCCACTCGACCTTCACTTCGCCACCGAGCTGGGCAAACACCTCGTCGACCCAGGGCTGGCCGCAGAAGACGCCCGCCTCGCGGGTGATGACTCGCGCGGTCGAGATGCGATCGGCCGGGATCAGCTGGGCCGTGATGTCGGCGCTGGCATCCGGTTGATCCAGCGCGGTGAGGGCATCGCCCAAGTCTTCGAGAAGTGCGGCGCGCACGGCGCGGCGGATGTCCTGTTGTAACATGCCTTATTCCTGCAAGGGTCTGAGAAGCAATTGCCTGTCTTTCTGGCGCAATTCCAGCCTGCCCAGGGCATTCATGCCCACCAGGATCTCCTCCCCGTCGGCAGCCGGATTGATAAAGACGGACAAATCGTACAGGGTCAGCGGACCCATCGCCAGACTTTCGATCCGGCCGGTTTCGACCTGGATCTCTCCGGCTGCCGTGTTGACCCGGCTGCGGCCCGTGGCGACGAGGCCGAGCCGGGCGGCCACCTGGCTCGGTATGGTCACCCGGGTTGCTCCTGTGTCCAGCAGCAGTTGCACCGGCTGGTCGTTGATGGCACCCTCCAGACGATAATGGCCGCTGGCATCGGCCCTGAGCAGCAGATCGCCGCTGGCGGTCACCGACGGTTGTTCACGACCATGAAAGTAGAGGGTCAGCAGACCCAGCAGCGAGAGCCAGGCGAGCAGCCAGAGACGGCGTGCCATCGGGTGCATAGTGTGTCCCATATCGCGCGAGTGAATGGCTCAGCCTAACATAGCGTTATCCATGAATTCAGAGACTTGTTCCCAGTTTTCCCATCCCGCCAGAGGCACATCGCTTCCATTTGTGAGTCGAGCAGACGATGACACAACCCACAACCCTGTTTTCCATCGATCGAGAAGGATGGTGCGAGCAGGCCCGCAAGGTGCCTTCCCCCCATCACAATGAGAGGCTCAGCCCGGAGGATGTCTCCTTGCTGGTGATACACGGCATCAGCCTGCCCCCTGGGCAGTTTGGTGGCCCCTTTATCGACGATCTGTTTCTGGGGCGCCTCGATCCCGGTGCTCACCCCTATTTCGCCGGTATTCACCAACTGAGGGTCTCGGCCCACTGTCTGATCCGCCGCGATGGGGAGCTGGTACAGTACGTGCCTTTTGGCGCCAGGGCATGGCATGCGGGAGTCTCGAGCTGGGAGGGGAGGGAGGCGTGCAACGATTTTTCCATCGGGATCGAACTGGAAGGGGCCGACGAGCTTCCCTACAGCGACAAGCAATACGAGGTACTGTCGGACCTCAGCCGGGCGATTGTTCACCGTTATCCCGCCATCACGGCGGACCGTATTGTCGGCCACTGCGACATCGCGCCGGGCCGCAAGACGGATCCGGGTGACAGTTTCGAATGGCCTCGCTATCGGGAAAAGCTTCACTTTGAGTGAAAAATCTAAAAATTATTTTGTGTTTTTAGAATCAATGGCTTGCCTTGTCTGGCAAGCCATTTTTCATGCTGTTGGCCAAATGTTATCGGTGAGCAAGCTCACAAATATTGGTCAGACCATTTTCTATGAGCTATATCATGATTCCGCGCTTTTACCCCCAAAGTGGCAACCGAGCTTCTTGATTCAGATCATCTTTTGGGTGGACTTTTTTCAAGCCCTCTGCTAATTTTCGCCCCAACCATAAAATTGGTAATACCAATTTAACAAAGTAGCCTCATGCCCTATATCAAGATAACTCAGCCCAAGCTGGCCGACGCCATCGTCGCCGAGCTGGAAAGCATGATTCTGGAAGGCAGCCTGCAGCCGGGCCAGAAGTTGCCGCCCGAGCGGGAACTCGCCATCCAGTTTCAGGTGTCGCGCCCTTCCTTGCGCGAAGCCATCCAGCGCCTGGAAGCGAGAGGACTCTTGTATCGTCGTCAGGGCGGTGGCACTTACGTACAAAATGCCCTGAGCAAGGGGATCGCCGACCCCCTGTTCGAACTGCTCAGCACTCACCCGGAAGCCCAGTACGACCTGCTGGAGTTTCGTCACGCGCTGGAAGGCATCTGTGCCTACTATGCGGCGCTGCGGGGCACCGAGGCTGATTTCGAACGGATTCGCCTGGCGCAAGCCGCCATCGAAGAAGCCGGTCAGCAAGGGTCGTTGGTGGTCGAATCGGCCGCCGTGACCCAGTTCTATCTGGCCGTGGCCGAGGCCTCCCACAACGTGGTGCTGCTGCATCTGTTGCGGGCCATGGGCCCCATGCTCGAGCAGAACATTTTACGCAATAACGAAATTTTGAATCGCCGTCCGGGAGTGGTCGCCAAGATCCGTCGCCATCGTGCGAGCCTGATCGAGGCTATCCTGTCGGGGGCTCCGGAGCGGGCCAGGGCTGCTTGTCATGAGCACCTGGCCTTTATCGAGGACACCTTGTTGGATATGCAGAGGGAAGACAGCCGGATCCAGCGATCCATGCGTCGGATCCGTCAGCAGGAAAACTAATCCCACAAGGCTTTCTTAATTGTCGAATGCTTGCGCCCTTCGCCGTGCAATGCCGTGCAATCACAACAACATAGGAACCAGCCATGTCTGATATCCTGAAGAACGATGTGGACCCGATAGAAACGCTGGAGTGGCTTGCCTCTCTGGAATCCCTGCTGCGTGAAGAGGGTCCGCAACGCGCTCAGTTCATCCTTGAACAGTTGGCCGAGAAAGCCCGCGCAAGCGGTGTGGACGTGGCTGCCAAGGCAAACCGCGACTACATCAACACCATCCCGTCCAGCGACGAGCCGGCCTACCCGGGCGACCTGGAAATGGAACGCCGCATTCGCGCCATCATCCGCTGGAACGCCATGATGATCGTGCTGCGCGCCTCCAAGAAAGACCTGGACCTGGGTGGTCACATGTCTTCCTTCGCTTCTTCCGCGACCATCTATGAAGTCTGCTACAACCACTTCTTCCGTGCCCGCAACGAGAAGGACGGTGGCGATCTGGTCTACTTCCAGGGTCACATCTCCCCGGGCATCTACGCCCGTGCATTCGCCGAAGGTCGTCTGACCGAAGAGCAGCTGGACAACTTCCGTCAGGAAGTGGATGGAAAGGGTATCCCTTCCTACCCGCACCCGAAACTGATGCCGGAATTCTGGCAGTTCCCGACCGTTTCCATGGGTCTGGGCCCCATCGCCGCCATCTATCAGGCGCGTTTCCTGAAGTACCTGACCGACCGTGGCATCAAGGATTGCTCCGAGCAGACCGTTTACGCCTTCCTGGGTGACGGCGAGATGGACGAGCCGGAAGCCAAGGGTGCCCTGACCGTTGCCGTGCGTGAAAAGCTCGACAACCTGGTGTTCGTGGTCAACTGCAACCTGCAGCGTCTGGATGGTCCGGTTGTCGGCAACGGCAAGGTCATCAACGAGCTGGAAGGTCTGTTCGCAGGCGCTGGCTGGGACGTGACCAAGGTCATCTGGGGTCGCAAGTGGGATGAGCTGCTGAAGAAAGACACTTCCGGCAAGCTGATCCAGCTGATGAACGAGACCGTGGACGGTGACTACCAGACCATGAAGTCCCGCGACGGTGCCTACGTGCGCGAGCACTTCTTCAACCGTTACCCGGAAACCGCCGCGCTGGTCAAAGACATGACCGACGAGGAGATCTTCGCCCTGAACCGCGGTGGTCACGACCCCCGCAAACTGTTCGCTGCCTTCTCCAAGGCTGCACAGACCAAGGGCAAGCCGACCGTGATCCTGGCCAAGACCATCAAGGGCTATGGCATGGGCGAAGCGGCCGAAGGCAAGAACATCGCTCACCAGGTCAAGAAGATGGATCTGGGCTCCGTGCGTCACCTGCGCGATCGTTTCAACCTGCCGGTCACCGACGAGCAGCTGGAAAACCTGCCGTACCTGAAGATCGAAGAGGGTACCGAAGAGCACAAGTACCTGCACGCCCGCCGTGCCGCACTGAAGGGCTATGTACCGACCCGTCTGCGCGAGAGCACCACCAAGCTGGAAATCCCGGCGCTGGATGCCTTCGGTCCGCTGCTGGGTGAACAGGCGCGCGAAATCTCCACCACCATGGCGTTCGTGCGTTCCTTGAACGTGATGCTGAAAGACAAGTCCATCGGCAAGCGCATCGTCCCGATCCTGGCTGACGAAGCCCGTACCTTCGGTATGGAAGGCCTGTTCCGCCAGATCGGTATCTACAGCCCGCACGGTCAGCAGTACACCCCGCAAGACCGCGACATCGTCTCCTACTACAAGGAAGACAAGCAGGGTCAGGTTCTGCAAGACGGCATCAACGAGCTGGGCGCCATGTCCTCCTGGCTGGCTGCTGCCACCTCTTACAGCACCAACGACTGCCCGATGATCCCGTTCTACATCTACTACTCCATGTTCGGCTTCCAGCGGATCGGCGACATGGCGTGGGCAGCCGGCGACCAGCAAGCCCGTGGCTTCCTGCTGGGCGCGACCTCCGGTCGTACCACTCTTAACGGAGAGGGCTTGCAGCACGAAGATGGTCACAGCCACATCCTGGCCAACACCATCCCGAACTGCATCTCCTACGACCCGTCCTACGCCTATGAAGTGGCGGTGATCGTACAGGACGGCCTGCGCCGCATGTACGGTGAGAACCCGGAAAACGTGTTCTACTACATCACTACCCTGAACGAGAACTATGCCATGCCGGCCATGCCGGAAGGCGCAGAGGAAGGCATCCGCAAGGGTATCTACAAGCTGGAAACCGTGGCCGGCACCAAGGCCAAGGTACAGCTGCTGGGTTGTGGTTCCATCCTGGGGCACGTGCGCACTGCCGCCCAGATCCTGGCCAGCGAGTACGGCGTGGGTTCCGACGTGTTCAGCGTCACCTCCTTCAACGAACTGGCTCGTGACGGTCAGGACGCGGATCGCTGGAACATGCTGCACCCGACCGCCGAAGCGCGTGTGCCCTACATCGCTCAGGTGCTGGGTTCCGAAGCCACCATCGCCGCGACCGACTACATGAAGTCCTTCGCCGATCAGGTGCGTGCCTTCGTTCCGACCGAGAACTACCGTGTACTGGGTACCGACGGTTACGGCCGCTCCGACAGCCGTGCCAACCTGCGTCGTCACTTCGAAGTGAACGAGTTCTACGTAGTGGTTGCTGCCCTGACCGAACTGGCCAAGCGCGGCGAGGTAGACAAGCAGGTTGTGGCCGAAGCCATCGCCAAGTACGGCATCGATGCCGACAAGGTCAACCCGCTGTACGCGTAAGAGGATTGAGTGTCGCGCCGGGTATCCGGCGCGACCTTGCCTGGGTTTAAACGGATAACGCGGGATGCGCGTGGTGATGCTCAGGCAGCCACGCGGATGCACGCAAGAGGATAAAGCGCAATGTCCAAACAGATTATGGTGCCGGATATCGGTGCCGATGAAGTTGAAGTCACCGAGATCATGGTGGCTGTGGGTGACAAGGTCGAGCTGGACCAGTCCCTGATCGCCGTGGAAGGTGACAAGGCCTCCATGGAAGTCCCGGCCCCCGCCGCCGGTATCGTCAAAGAGATCCTGATCAAGGTGGGCGACAAGGTTGCCACCGGTTCCCAGATCATGGTCTTCGAAGCCGAGGGTGCTGCCGCACCGGCTCCGGTCCAGGTTGCTGCCCCGGTTGCTGCCGCGCCGGCCGCTGCTCCTGCCGCTGCCGCTCGTCAGGACGTCAACGTGCCGGACATCGGTGGTGACGAAGTCGAAGTGACTGAGATCATGGTTGCCGTGGGCGACATGGTTGAAGCCGACCAGTCCATCATCGCCGTGGAAGGTGACAAGGCCTCCATGGAAGTACCGGCACCGTTCGCCGGCCGCGTGGTCGAGATCAAGGTCGCCGCCGGCGCCAAGGTTTCCACCGGCTCCCTGGTGATGGTCTTCGAAGTGGCGGGCGCTGCCCCGGCCGCTGTTGCCGCGCCGGCTCCTGCTGCAGCCCCCGTGGCTGCCGCTGCTCCGGTTGCCGCCGGTGCCAAAGACGTCAACGTGCCGGACATCGGCGGTGACGAAGTGGAAGTGACCGAAATCATGGTCGCCGTGGGTGACAAGGTTGAAGCCGACCAGTCCCTGATCACCGTGGAAGGCGACAAGGCCTCCATGGAAGTGCCTGCGCCGTTCGCCGGTGTGGTCAAGGAGATCAAGGTGAAGGCGGGTGACAAGGTCTCCACCGGTTCCCTGATCATGGTATTCGAAGTGGCGGGTGCCGCTCCGGCTGCCGTGGCTGCTCCGGCTCCTGCCGCAGCGCCTGTTGCTGCCGCGCCGGTTGCCGCCGCTCCTGCACCGGTTGCCCAGGCTGCTGCCGCTTCCGATTTCGTCGCCAACGACGCCTACGTCCACGCCTCCCCGGCAGTACGCCGTCTGGCGCGCGAGTTCGGTGTCAACCTGGCCAAGGTGAAAGCCTCCGGTCGCAAGGGTCGCATCGTCAAAGAAGACGTGCAGGCTTACGTGAAGGATGCGGTCAAGCGCGCCGAGTCCGCTCCGGCTGCCGGCACCGGCACTGGCAACGGCATGAGCGTCGTGGCCTGGCCGAAGGTTGATTTCAGCAAGTTCGGCCCGGTCGAAGAGCTGGAACTGACCCGTATCCAGAAGATCTCCGGTCCTGCCCTGCACCGCAACTGGGCCATGATCCCCCACGTCACCCAGTTCGACGAAGCCGATACCACGGATCTGGAAGCGTTCCGCAAAGAGCAGAACATCCTGGCCGAGAAGCAGAAGCTGGACGTGAAGATCACCCCGCTGGTGTTCATCCTGAAGGCGGCCGCCAAGGCCCTGGAAGCCCATCCGCGCTTCTGCAGCGCCCTGTCCGAAGACGGCAGCAAGCTGATCATGAAGAAGTACATCCACATCGGTGTGGCGGTGGATACCCCCAACGGTCTGGTGGTTCCGGTGGTTCGCGACGTCAACAAGAAGGGCATCCACGAGCTGTCCCGCGATCTGGCCGAGATCTCCAAGAAGGCCCGTGCCGGCAAGCTGACCGCTGCCGACATGCAGGGCGGTTGCTTCACCATCTCCAGCCTGGGTGGCATCGGCGGTACCAGCTTTACCCCGATCGTCAACGCGCCGGAAGTGGCCATCCTGGGCGTCTCCAAGTCCGAGATGAAGCCGAAGTGGAACGGTAAAGAGTTCGTGCCGCGCCTGATGCTGCCGCTGGCTCTGAGCTACGACCACCGCGTCATCGATGGCGCCGACGGTGCCCGCTTCATCACCACCCTGAGTGGTGTGTTGTCCGACATTCGTCGACTGGTCCTGTAAGTGAGAGGGCGGGCCCAGAGCCCGCCCTTTTTGCTTCTCATTTCGTTAACAGGATTGTAAACTTGCCCCGTTTTTTTCACGGCTGCAGCGGCCTTGTTTGGCATAAGACTGTGCTGTCCGGGGATATAAGAACGACAAAGAGGTCATGATGAGTAAAGAAATCAAAACCCAGGTCGTAGTACTGGGTGCTGGCCCTGCCGGTTATTCCGCTGCCTTCCGTGCGGCTGACTTGGGTCTGGATACCATTATCGTCGAGCGTTACTCCACCCTGGGTGGCGTCTGCCTGAACGTGGGTTGCATCCCGTCCAAGGCACTGCTGCACGTCGCCAAAGTCATTGAAGAAGCCAAGGCGCTGGCCGAGCACGGCATCGTCTTCGGTGCCCCGCAGACCGACATCGACAAGGTGCGTCTGTGGAAAGAGAAGGTCATCAACCAGCTGACCGGCGGTCTGGCTGGCATGGCCAAGATGCGTAAAGTCCAGGTTGTTAACGGCTTTGGCAAGTTCACCGGCCCGAACACCCTGGAAGTGGAAGGCGCCGACGGCAAGACCACCGTCACCTTCGACAACGCCATCATCGCTGCCGGTTCCCGTCCGGTGAAGCTGCCGTTCATCCCCCATGACGACCCCCGCGTATGGGACTCTACCGATGCGCTGGAGCTGACGACCGTTCCTGGCAAGCTGCTGGTCATCGGTGGCGGCATCATCGGCCTGGAGATGGGTACCGTGTACTCCTCCCTGGGTTCCGAGATCGACGTGGTGGAATTTGCCGACCAGCTGGTACCGGCTGCCGACAAAGACATCGTCAAGATCTACACCAAGCGCGTTGCCAAGAAATTCAACATCATGCTGGAGACCAAGGTCACCGCCGTTGAAGCCCGTGAAGACGGCCTGTACGTCTCCTATGAAGGCAAGCACGCCCCGGCCGAGCCGGTTCGCTACGACAACGTGCTGGTTGCCGTGGGTCGTGTGCCGAACGGCAAGATGCTGGATGCCGAGAAGGCCGGTGTTGCCGTCAACGAGCGCGGTTTCATCGAAGTCGACAAGCAGCTGCGTACCAACGTGGCCCACATCCACGCCATCGGCGACATCGTCGGTCAGCCCATGCTGGCCCACAAGGGTGTACATGAAGGCCACGTGGCGGCCGAAGTCATCGCCGGCAAGAAGCACTACTTCGACCCGAAAGTGATTCCGTCCATCGCCTATACCGAGCCGGAGATGGCCTGGGTGGGTCTGACCGAGAAGGAAGCCAAGCAACAGGGTCTGAACTTCGAAGTCGCCACCTTCCCGTGGGCTGCTTCCGGTCGTGCCATCGCGTCCGACTGCTCCGACGGCATGACCAAGCTGATCTTCGACAAGGAGAGCGGCCGCGTCATCGGTGGTGCCATCGTGGGTACCAACGGCGGTGAACTGCTGGGTGAAATCGGTCTGGCCATCGAGATGGGTGCCGACGCTGAAGACATCGCGCTGACCATCCATGCTCACCCGACTCTGCACGAGTCCGTGGGTCTGGCTGCCGAAGTGTTCGAAGGCTCCATCACCGACCTGCCGAACGCCAAGGCCAAGAAGAAAAAATAATCTTCTGCCCGTTTCATAAGAAAAGCCGCTCCATGGAGCGGCTTTTTGTTGTCTGTCTTTCGGCACCCTGCGGTCAGCAGCGCCCCTTCTTGGCCTGTCCCGGTGGGCAGAAGGTACCGTAGCCTCCGCGATCCCCATCACTGACCCGGATCCGGGTATCGTCCACGCTCACATCGGCCCCGTGCACCCGCACGGGCCCGCTGCTGCAGGCACTGAGCAGCCCCCCCAGCACTATCATCACGACCAGCTTGCCCATCATACCTCCTCGCGTTTTCCTGATTATGAGGTATGTGGCAGGGCGGTGGGAGACGACGTATCCCCCGTGCGTCACGGCTTGCCGTGGTCATGAAGAAGGGCGCCGAAGCGCCCTGGTGCGGGTCAGGAAGAGGTGCCGGACGCTCAGAGGCGGAAGTTGCCGACCAGTTTGTCGAGCTCGCCGGAGAGGTGCTGCAGGTTGCGGCTCGATTCGGTCAGGTGATGGGCGATATCGGCGGTCTCCATGGTGAGCTGGTTGATGTCCTCCACGTTGCGGTTGAGTTCGCCCACCACGCTCGACTGCTCTTCGGTGGCGGTGGCGACCTGGATGTTCATGTCGCTGATCTGGGTGATGTGTCCGGTGATCTGGTCGAGGGCGCCGTTGGCCTCGTCGGCCTGGGTCACCACCCGCAGGCTCTGGTTGCGGCCCTGGGCCATGGCGCTGACGGCGCGGGCGCTCTGCTCCTGGAGGCTGTTGATCATGCCCTGGATCTCGGCGGTGGAGGCGGCGGAGCGGCTGGCGAGGTTGCGCACCTCGTCAGCCACCACGGCGAAGCCACGGCCCTGCTCGCCGGCGCGGGCGGCCTCGATGGCGGCGTTGAGGGCCAGCAGGTTGGTCTGCTCCGAGATGCTGCGGATGGTGTCGAGGATGCTGCCGATGGAGTCGGTCTGGCTCGCCAGGGACTCGATGACCCCGGCGACCTGTTCGATTTCACCGGAGAGGCCGACGATGCCGTGACGGGCCTGGGCGACGACCTGGGCCCCCGCATCGGCCTGCTCGTTGGCCTGCTTGGCGACGTCGGCGGCGAGAGACGCATTGCCGGCGATCTCGGTGACGGTGGCCCCCATCTCGTGGATGGCGGTGGCGACCTGGACGGTGCGATCCCGCTGGGCGGTGCAGTTGTGCTGGGTGAGCTGGGCCTTGGCGGCCACCTCGCTGGCGGTGGCGGCCACCTGGCGGGAGTTGCTCGCCACCTGCACGATGGCCCCGTGGATCCGGGTCACGAACTGGTTGAAGCTGTGGGCAATCTCGGCCAGCTCGTCCTTGCCGGTGAGACTGGCGCGGCTGTCGAGGGCGAGGTGGCGGGCCACCTCGCCAATATGGGATTGCAGGAAGGAGACCCGGCGGCGCAGCCCGATGAGGATGAGGGTCGAGACGAGCAGCGAGATGGCGATGGCGATGACGATGATGGCGATCATCTGGGTACGACCGCTGTCATAGCTGTTTTCGCTCAGGTCGTTGCGATGCTGGGCCTGACCTATCAACCCGTCGAGCAGCTCATTGGCGCCTTTGCGCATGACCCCGTAGCTCTGGCTGTAGCGATCCCGGTAGATGGCGCGTGCCTCGTCCATCTTGTTGTCAGAGAGCGCCTGCAACATGGGGGTCAGCTCCTCCCGCTCCACCCGGGTGAATTGATCGAGCAGGGTCTGGGCCCTGGCCCGGGCGTCCGGATCGACCTGGGCCTTGACGGCCTGCTCCATGGCCTGGCGCATCTCGGGAATGTCTTCCTCGCGGGTCTCCTTGACCCGGGTCAGCACCCCCTTTTCGTCGCGCAGGGAGGTGTCCTGCAGCAGCATCATGTCGATGCCGACGCGCATGCGCGGGATGCGGGAGGCCACTTCCGCCATGGCCCGCATGGGGGTGGCGGTATTCTGGAACAGCTCTTCGGCCTGCTGCCTGATGTTGTCCATGCTGCGCAGACTGGCGGCGCCAACCAGCAGCAGGGCGAGACAGGGCACGGTGACGGCCAGGATCAGTTGGGTTTTGATGGTGAGGTTGCCTGCCAGCATGTTGACTCCTTGGTGTGTTGCTGTGTCGCTACTGTAGCGGCTTGTCATGACGGTTCGCCGTCATGGGGGTCGGTATTCCCTGTCGACCCGGTGAAAAAAGGGCGCCGCAGCGCCCTTTCATCTTATAACCGGAAGTTGCCGACCAGCTTGTCGAGCTCGCCGGAGAGCTGTTGCAGGCTGCGGCTGGACTCGGTCAACTGGTGGGCGATGTCGGCGGTCTCCATGGTGAGCTGGTTGATGTCCTCCACGTTGCGGTTGATCTCCCCGACCACGCTGGACTGCTCTTCGGTGGCGGTGGCGACCTGGATGTTCATGTCGCTGATCTGGGTGATGTGCCCGGTGATCTGGTCGAGGGCGCCGTTGGCCTCGTCGGCCTGGGTCACCACCCGCAGGCTCTGGTTGCGCCCCTGGGCCATGGCGCTGACGGCGAGGGCGCTCTGCTCCTGGAGGCTGTTGATCATGCCCTGGATCTCGGCGGTGGAGGCGGCGGAGCGGCTGGCGAGGTTGCGCACCTCGTCGGCCACCACGGCGAAGCCACGGCCCTGCTCGCCAGCGCGGGCAGCCTCGATGGCGGCGTTGAGGGCCAGCAGGTTGGTCTGCTCCGAGATGCTGCGGATGGTGTCGAGGATGCTGCCGATGGAGTCGGTCTGGCTCGCCAGGGACTCGATGACCCCGGCGACCTGTTCGATTTCACCGGAGAGGCCGACGATGCCGTGACGGGCCTGGGCGACCACCTGGGCCCCCGCATCGGCCTGCTCGTTGGCCTGCTTGGCAACGTCGGCGGCGAGAGACGCATTGCCGGCGATCTCGCTGACGGTGGCTCCCATCTCGTGGATGGCGGTAGCGACCTGGACGGTGCGATCCCGCTGGGCGGTGCAGTTGTGCTGGGTGAGCTGGGCCTTGGCGGCCACCTCGTTGGCGGTGGCGGCGAGCTGGCGGGAGTTGCTCGCCACCTGTTCGATGGAGCCGTGGATCTTGGCGACAAAGTTGTTGAAGCCGGTCGCCACCTGGGCCAGTTCGTCACGGCCATCGACCTTGAGGCGATGGGTGAGGTCGCCATCACCGCTGCCGAGTTCGCGGAACAGGCGGGCCAGTTCGTTGAGGGGGCGGCTCACGGAGCCCGCCAGGAGAACGCCGAGCAGCCCCATGCCGACGGCGATGGCCAGGCTGACCAGCACCATGTGCAGGCGCGCTCTGTCCAGTTCGGCATAAATCTCGGCCTCCGGCACTTGGGCCACCAGATACCAGTCGAGCAGGGGGATGTAGCTGCTGGCCAGGATCACGGGCTGGCCGTCGACCTCGGCACGGGTGGCTGCAAAGGGCTGCTTGTTGAGCAGGTTGGTGCTGCTGCCGCTGGCCAGCTGGGTAAGGTTGTCCCGATCGATGCGGGCGGCGTCGGGGTGCAGCTTCACCTTGCCGCTGCCGTCTGTCATGAAGACGAAGCCGCTGTCGCCGATGCGGAAGTTGGCGAGCATGCTGACCATGCTGTCGAGGGATTTGGCGAGGCCGGCGAGGCCGCGTCCGTCGAGTTGCTGGAAGTTGACGAACAGTTTCACCTCGCCGTTGCTCTCCCGAAAGATGCTGAGCATCAGATCCTGGCGGCTCTTGGTGTAGTCATAGAACCAGTTGTCCTGCTCGTGATTAAGAATGCGCAGAAAACCGTCCTGGTTGTAGTAGGCGGCACTCTGGCGATCGGCGAAGGAGGCGGTGACCAGGCCATACTGGCTCGTCATGTCCTTGAGCTGGTTGATGAGGATGGACTCCTGCTCTTTTGGCATGCCGCGCTCGACCCAGTCCAGCACGAAGCGGTCGTTGGCAAGCTGTCTGGCGGCATTGGCGACCGAAGTGAGATCCTTCTCGATCTCCTTGCCGATGCGCTGGGTCAGGTTGGGCAGCTCCTGCTCGAACATGCGGTTCTCGATCAGCTGCTGGGCAGAACGCTGGCTGAAATAGCCCACCAGCAGGCAGGAGAGGGCCACGGCGAGGATGACGGTGGCCAGAATTTTCTGTTTCAGTGTCAGGCTTGCGAACATAAGGGTGACTCGGAAGTGTGAACCAGGGTTGAACTCATAATAGCGGCTGATTTGGCGCGCTCTTGAGGCGGCGGGGGCGTTTATTGTCGATTAACGTTTGCGCTCACACCCGGATTGGACTGGATTGGCGCCCGATTTTGCCGAGACATCGTTGCAAGCGGGGCGACCCCTCGCCAGCACCCCGGCTTGCGGTTAAAGTGCTTGCACTTATAGTAGGCTGCACCTGACTGGCGGCCTGCCCGCTCGACTCGCACCGGATTTATGGACTCTCATATGCGCATCTTTCATCGGGGATGGACCCACCTGCTCGTGCTCCTGCTGGCGACCCTGCCGTTCATGGCGGCGGCCGGAGCCAATGATCCCGCGCCTTCGGCCAGAAACCCGGGGGCAACCAAGATGGAGCGTCCGAGGATCGCCCTGGTACTGAGCGGCGGCGGGGCCAAGGGGTCGGCCCATATCGGGGTGCTCAAGGTGCTGGAGGCAAAGCACATCCCGGTGGACATCATCGTCGGGACCAGCATGGGCTCCTATGTGGCGGGCATGTATGCCATGGGGCTCAGCGCCGAGGAGGTGGAGCGCACGACGCTTGCCATCGACTGGAACAAGGGCTATCAGGACAAGGTGGGGCGCGACGAGCTCTCCCTGCGCAAGAAGCAGCAGACCGAGAAGTACCAGCTGCGCACCGACATCGGGGTCAACGGTGACCAGACCCAGCTGCCGGACGGCTTCTTCCAGGGACAGTCCATGGCAAGCCTGCTGCGCCACGCCACCTCCAACCTGCCGGCGCAAAAGAGCTTCGACAACCTGCCTATCCCCTATCGCGCGGTGGCGACCGACATGGAGACGGTGACCCCCTTCGTGCTGGATCACGGCAGCCTCGCCAAGGCGATGCAGGCCTCCATGTCCATTCCCGGTGCCCTCAAGCCGGTGGACTGGGACGGCCGCATCCTGGCCGACGGTGGCACGGTCAACAACATGCCGGTGGACGTGGCCAAGGCCATGGGGGCCGACGTGGTGATCGCGGTGGACATCAGCGCCAAGCTGCGTACCCGAGAGTCCCTCAAGTCGGGATTGGCCATGATCGATCAGCTCACCACCTACATGACCCAGGTGGGGACCGAAAAGCAGAAGGCGCTGCTGGGCCCCAGGGACATCCTGCTGACCCCCGAGTTCGGCAACATGGGGATCGCCGACTTCGCCCTGATGCCGGAGGGGATCAAGATCGGGGAGGCGGTCGCCAACAGTGCAGCGGCCCGGCTCGATGCACTCTCTCTCTCGCCCGCCGCCTACGCCGACTATCGCAACGGCAAGCTGAGCCGGCGCGCCGAGCGCAGCGGCCAGCCCGCCTACTACATCGACAAGGTGGAGATCATCAACAAGTCGCGCCTCTCCGACGACACGGTGCGGGCCATGCTGAACGTGCGTCCGGACAAGGTGCAGACCTACGAGAGCCTGGAGGCGGGGATCCGTCGCCTCTACGCCCTGGAGTCGTTCGATCGCATCACCTACGAGGTGGAGGAGCGGGACGGGGAGAACGTGCTGGTGGTGGACGCCAGCGAGAAGAACTGGGGGCCGGGTTATCTCAACTTCCAGCTCGGTTTCTCCGATGACTTCGAGAGCAGCTCCAACTACAACGTCGGCATGTCCTACACCCTGACCAACGTCAACGACTGGGGAGGCGAGTGGCTGACCGAGGCGTCCCTCGGGACCGCCAAGCACCTCAAGACCGACTTCTACACCCCACTGGAGCCTTCCCAGACCTACTTCGGTGAGACGAGCCTGGCCTACGACAAGACCCAGCGACGCGTCTTCTTCCCGGAAGAGAGCAGGTCCTCGTCCGGGGTCAGCTATCTGGACTCCGAGTACAGCTTCACCAGCGTGGATCTCGCCGTCGGCTGGAATCGCCAGCCCTGGAGTCGCTTCTCCCTTGGACTGGAGGGCAAGATCGGCAGCGTGGAGATCCAGAACCTCACCAACGCGGATGCCGATGCCTCCGCCTGGGGACCCTACATCCGCTTCGAGCACGACACCCTCGACAGCCGCTACTTCCCCTATCAGGGGGTCTACTGGGACATCAAGGGGGGCTACTCCTACGTCGATCTCGACCCCTCGGACGGCCCCTCCGAGCAGGCCGAGGGGGTGAATTACCGGCTGGTGATGATCAAGCCCTGGTCCTGGGACAGGCACAGCCTCAACCTGATGCTGGAAGGGGGCGGCTCAAGCTCCCAGGAGACGGTTCCGCTGTTCGTGCAGGATCTGGGGGGGCTGTTCCGCATGTCCGGTTTCCAGCATTACCAGTTGAGCGGTCGCTACAGCCTGTTCGGCGGCTTGCGCTACATCTACCGGGTGGCGGACAACGACTTCGGTGCCTTCAAGGCCCCCCTGTTCCTCGGGGGCTCCCTCGAGCAGGGGGGGGTCTGGGACAAGGGAGAGGACATCAGTATCGAATCCTCCTATACCTCGGGTTCCCTCTATATGGGGGTGGAGAGTTTCCTCGGTCCCATCTTCCTCGGCTATGGCGTGGCGGAGGGGGGACACGACATGTTCTATCTGCAATTGGGCACTACGTTCCAATAAGGGCGAAATGCTGCCTTTTTGTTAACTCACCTTGGGTGGGCGGCTTGTCACTCTAAAAAAACCTAATGGGTTTATATGGTTATGCTGGTTTGATGAATAACTGCACAGGGTTTGGATTTTAATTAGTCGTTAAAACTTATATAGTGGGGGGCACCCTACGGGTGTCCCGCAAGGACGATCGCCGCGAGCTTGGGCGAACCCCAAAAAAAAGACCAAAGAGGAATTAGTCGTGCTTGAAACATACCGTAAACACGTCGCAGAACGTGCCGCCGAAGGCGTGGTCGCCAAACCTCTGGACGCAGAGCAGGTTGCCGCCCTGGTTGAGCTGATCAAGAATCCGCCCGCTGGCGAACAGGACTTTCTGAAAGAACTGTTGTCCTCCCGCATTCCCCCGGGTGTTGATGAAGCGGCCTATGTGAAAGCCGGCTTCCTCACCGCCGTCGCCAAGGGCGAGGCCCATTCCCCCATCCTGACTGCCGCCGAAGCCGTCGAGCTGCTCGGTACCATGCAGGGTGGTTACAACATCCAGCCGCTGATCGACCTGCTGGACGATGCGACCCTGGCTCCTCTTGCCGCCAAGGGCCTCTCCCACACCCTGCTGATGTTCGACTCCTTCCACGACGTGGAAGAGAAGGCCAAGGCGGGCAATGCCCACGCCAAACAGGTACTGCAATCCTGGGCTGACGCCGAGTGGTTCCTGAACCGCCCGGCCCTGGCCGAGAAGATCACCGTCACCGTGTTCAAGGTGACCGGCGAAACCAACACCGACGATCTGTCGCCGGCGCCGGACGCCTGGTCCCGCCCGGACATTCCGCTGCACGCCCTGGCGATGCTGAAGAACGCCCGTCCCGGCATCACCCCGGACAAGGATGGCGTCATCGGCCCCATCAAGACCATCGATGCCCTGAAAGAGCAGGGCTTCCCGCTGGCTTACGTGGGTGACGTGGTCGGTACCGGCTCTTCCCGTAAATCCGCCACCAACTCCGTGCTCTGGTTCATGGGCGACGACATTCCGTTCGTGCCGAACAAGCGTGCCGGCGGCGTTTGCCTCGGCGGCAAGATTGCCCCGATCTTCTTCAACACCATGGAAGATGCCGGCGCCCTGCCCATCGAAGTGGACGTCTCCAAACTGGAGATGGGCGATGTCATCGACATCTTCCCCTATGAGGGCAAGATCACCCGCCACGGCACCGACGAGGTGCTGGCCCGGTTCGAACTGAAGACCGACGTGCTGATCGACGAAGTGCGCGCCGGTGGCCGCATTCCGCTGATCATCGGCCGCGGTCTGACCGACAAGGCCCGCGAAGCGCTGGGTCTGCCCTTCTCCACCGTGTTCCGCCGTCCGCAGCCTGTCGCCGACACCGGCAAGGGCTTCACCCTGGCCCAGAAGATGGTGGGCAAGGCGTGCGGCGTGAAGGGCATCCGCCCGGGCACCTACTGCGAACCCAAGATGACCACGGTCGGTTCCCAGGACACCACGGGCCCGATGACCCGCGACGAGCTGAAAGATCTGGCCTGCCTCGGTTTCTCCGCCGATCTGACCATGCAGTCCTTCTGCCACACCGCGGCCTACCCCAAGCCCATCGACGTACAGACTCACCACACCCTGCCGGACTTCATCATGAACCGCGGCGGTGTGAGCTTGCGTCCAGGCGACGGCGTCATCCACTCCTGGCTGAACCGCATGCTGCTGCCGGATACCGTGGGTACCGGTGGTGACTCCCACACCCGTTTCCCCATTGGTATCTCCTTCCCGGCGGGCTCCGGTCTGGTGGCCTTCGCCGCCGCCACCGGCGTGATGCCGCTGGACATGCCGGAATCCGTGCTGGTGCGCTTCAAGGGCGAGCTGCAACCGGGTATCACCCTGCGTGACCTGGTCCATGCCATCCCGTATGCCGCCATCCAGAAAGGGCTGCTGACCGTCGAGAAAGCGGGCAAGAAGAACATCTTCTCCGGCCGCATCCTCGAGATCGAAGGTCTGCCGACCCTCAAAGTGGAGCAGGCATTCGAGCTGGCGGACGCCAGCGCCGAGCGCTCCGCCGCCGGTTGCACCATCAAGCTGGATAAAGAGCCGATCATCGAGTATCTGAAGTCCAACATCGTGATGCTGAAGTGGATGCTCTCCGAAGGCTACGGCGACGTGCGCACCATCACCCGCCGCATCAAGGGGATGGAAGAGTGGTTGGCCAACCCGGTACTGATGGAAGCGGACAAGGATGCCGAGTACGCCGAAATCATCGAGATCGATCTGGCCACCATCAAGGAACCCATCCTGTGTGCGCCGAACGATCCGGACGACGCCCGTCTGCTGAGCGACGTGGCGGGTGACAAGATTGACGAGGTGTTCATCGGTTCCTGCATGACCAACATCGGCCACTTCCGCGCTGCCGGCAAGCTGCTCGAGAAGTATCAGGGCGAGCTGCCGACCCGCATGTGGATCGCCCCCCCCACCAAGATGGACAAGGATCAGCTGACCGAAGAGGGCTACTACGGCATCTTTGGTCGCGTCGGTGCTCGCATCGAAATCCCGGGCTGCTCCCTCTGCATGGGTAACCAGGCGCGGGTAGCGGAAGGGGCCTCCGTGGTCTCCACCTCCACCCGCAACTTCCCGAACCGTCTGGGCAAGGGGGCCAACGTCTATCTGGCTTCTGCCGAGCTGGCCGCGGTTGCCGCCATCATCGGCAAGATCCCGACCGTGGAAGAGTATCTGCAGTATGCCAAGGCGCTGGACGCCACTGCGGCCGACACCTACCGCTACCTGAACTTCAACGAGATCGCCTCCTACACCAAGAAGGCCGATGCGGTGATCCTGCAGCAAGCGGTCTGAGACTCGCCGGTCTGACCACTGAAAATAACAATGCCGCGTCTCGACGCGGCATTTTCCATTTCAGGGGGCTGCGCGATAATGACCCGCCATGCCCAGCAACGGCGTCGTCGATCTGCCTGGTACGCGCGTTGCGCTTTCGTTGTCTGGCCATGATGGCCCCACCGTTTCCTGGTGGGCACTTTTATACCGCGGTACCTGCGAAGCGGGCCCGCGCATTGCGGCGTGGTTGCTATGTTTCTGTTCCGGATTGATCTGGCCCGCATGAAGTGGCGCCTTGGTTGTGCCCTGCTGGTGTTGGCCCTGCCCCTGGTGGTGGGAGGGTGGATGGTGCACGACAGCTACGAGCAGGAGCTGAAAAACGATGCCAGTGCGTCAGCCAGCAAGGCCAGAACCTTGCTGGAGCGCATGCTGGATCAGGCCGAACGGGCCAACCTCGAGGTATTGCCGCTGGCCGGTCGACCTTGCAGCGACAACCTGCTGCTGCTGCGCAAGCGAGTGGCGCTGGAGCCGTTCCTGCGCTCCATCAATCTGGTGCGACAGGGGATCATCAACTGCACCTCGCTGTTCGGGCCTGCCAGGGAAGTGGATGACGGCTCCCGCTACACGGATCGCAAGTTGCTGCTGATGAGCGGCAACCTGGTGCGCAAGAATCACCCCTTGCTGGTGGTGCGTCAGGAGCGGGGGCGTGATGCGGCACTGAGCGCCATTGACAGCAGTCAGCTCAGTTTCATGCTTACCCTGAGCAGCGATCCCAGCGAGCTCTTCTTGCAGGTGGGGTCCGCCTGGCTCGATGAGTCCGGCCACTTCCAAAGCGATCCGCCGAAACTGCACAGCAAGTTTGCCCTGATACTCGCCTCCCAGCGTTACCCCTTCACCATCCACGCCGGTTATGCCATGCCGATCTACTGGCGTGCCCTGTGGGAGGCTCGCCATCTGCAACTGATCTGGCTGGGAGTCAGTTCGCTGGTGCTCTCACTGCTGGTGTGGTGGCTGCTTGGGCGGCCGGGGGCCCTGACGGACGAGCTGAGGCGCGGGCTGCGAGCCAGGGAATTTGTCCCCTATCTGCAACCGCTGATCGCCAGCAAGGGCGGCAAGATGGTGGGAGCCGAGGTACTGATGCGCTGGCAACATGCCACCGAGGGGCTGATCCGCCCCGATCTCTTCATCCCCCAGGCGGAAGAGTCTGGCCTGATCGTGCCCATGACGGTCAACCTGATGAAGACGGTGGCCAAGACACTCCACCCGGTACAGGAGCAGCTGCCCGAGGCATTTCACATCAGCTTCAACATCAGTGCCATCCACTGCCGGGACCTCTCCCTGGTGGCGGAGTGCCGCGACTTCCTCGGCCACTTCGTGCCGGGACGGGTGGTGCTGGTGCTGGAGCTCACGGAGCGGGAGCTGCTGGTGACCAGCCCGCAGACCCTCTCCCTGTTTCGCCAGCTCGACGAGATGGGGGTGCAGCTCGCCATCGATGACTTTGGCACCGGCCACTCCAGCCTCATCTATCTGCAGCAATTCCACGTGGACTATCTCAAGATCGACCGCTCCTTCATCGGCCGTATCGGGACGGAGTCCCTCTCCGAGCACATCGTGGACAACGTCATCGACCTCGGGGGACGGCTGGGGTTGTCCCTGGTGGCCGAAGGGGTGGAGACGGAGCAGCAGGCCGCCTATCTGAGAGGCAAGGGGGTCCAGTATCTGCAGGGATACCTGTTTGCCCGCCCCATGCCGATACGCCAGTTCTGCCGGGAGCTGACGGCGGGAGAGATACAGGTCGCTGCCGGGCGCACCGCCCAGGGCTAGGCCGCGCCCACCAGGCTGTGCAGCCAGTTCACCAGGATGTCGTGGGGGCTGCCGGGTTCGGGAGGGGCGGGGGCGAGCAGGTGATAGCCGGTGCCGTCGGGGACGAAGCCGAGCGGTGCCACCAGCAGACCGGCCTCGATATCGTCGCACACCTGGCGGTAGGGGCCGATGGCGACTCCCAGCCCGGCGACTGCCGCCTGCAGGCTGAAATAGAAGTGCTCGAAGGTCTGACCCGGCACCTCCTCGTCGGCGGACATACCTGCGTGCTGCTGCCACTCCAACCAGGCGCCCGGACGGGTCTTGGTGTGCAGACGGGGGGCCGCTGGCCTGAGGGCCTGCATATCCCCCCTGGATTCAAAGAAGTGCGCCACCTTGCCCGGCGGGCAGACAGGGCCGGTCCGCTCTTCGAACAGCAACTGGTTGTAGAGCTCGGCAGGCCAGTGAAAGTCGTTGCGCCGGATGGCGAGATCGATGCCGCTGCCAAAGCTGAGGGCGCCGCCGCCCGCCATCAGGTGTACGTCCAGCTCCGGGTGCAGAGCCTGGAAGGCGGGCCAGCGCGGGATCAGCCAGCGCATCAGGAGGGTGGGTTCGCAGGAGAGCACCAGCGACTGGGGACGGCTCTGCTGGCGCAGGGCCTGCGCCGTCTGGCGGATGCTGCCCAACCCCTCTCTGACCGCCTGATAGAACCGTTCACCCGCGTCGGTCAGAAAGACCCGGCGCTGGCGCCGCTCGAACAGCATGACCCCCAGATCCTCCTCGAGCAGTCGTACCGCCCGGCTGATGGCGCCATGGGTGAGATGCAGTTCATCGGCGGCGCGGCCGAAATGCTCGGTGCGGGCAGCCACCTCGAAACAGCGCAGGGCGGTAAGGGAGGGAAGCGAGAGGGCTTTTTGTGAGTTTTTTTCACCATTCATGTCAGAAATCATCGTTCGTTATTGGTGTTATTGGCAAATAAAATAGCCGATATCCCCTCTAATCAGGACTCTTTTCATGACCGAACTGTTAGCCGTTGTCGCCATTACCCTCTTTGCCGTCATCAGCCCCGGGCCCGACTTTGCCATGGTGTCGCGCAACAGCCTGCTGCTCTCGCGCCGCACCGGCGTGCTGACGGCGATCGGCATCGCGGCCGGGGTCTGCGTGCACGTGGCCTACACCCTGCTGGGGGTGGGCCTGCTGATCCAGCAATCCCTCTGGCTGTTCAACCTCATCAAGCTGGCAGGGGCCGCCTATCTCATCTTCCTCGGCATCAAGATGCTGCGGGCCAAACCGGCTGCCGATGAAGAGAGCATCTGTCAGCCTGCCCTCTCCAGTCTGGGTGCGCTGCGCACCGGATTTCTGACCAATGTGCTCAATCCCAAGACGACCATCTTCATCGTCAGCCTCTTCATGCAGGTGGTGCAGCCGCAGACGCCGCTGGCGGTCCAGATCGGCTATGGCGCCTTCATCGCGCTGGCGCACGCCCTCTGGTTTGGTGCGGTGGCGCTCTTCTTCTCCACCCCTGCGGTGCGCGACCGACTGCTGGCGGTACGCCACTGGATCGATCGGGTGTTCGGGGGGCTGCTGGTGGGATTCGGCATGTTGCTGGCATTGACCCAGCAAACGCGCTGAGGCGGGGAGGGGCGCTCCCCCTATCCACCCCCGACTGTAGGGTCTTGTTTTTCATGCCTTGGCAGCCACTTTTCGGTAGAATTGGCGCTCATTTTGAAGTCAGATGAGGCGCGGTATGACGGTCAGGTTCCAGGCATTTCACAGCATCAAGGCGATTGGCAATCGGGAGGTGCTGTTCAACTGGTCCAGAACCAACCCCCTCGGCGCCCTTGATCAGGTGTGGCGCCCGACGACCCGTGACGAGCTGCAGCAACTGCTGCGGGAATACCCCGAGCGCAAGCTGCGGCTCATCGGCTCCGGCCTCTCTTTCGAACCCATCCACAGCGTCTACGCCGAAGGCAGCCAGGCGCTGCTGGTGGACCTGCACCACCTGCGCGGCCAGCTGGACAAGACTGCCGATACGGTGACCTACCTGGCAGGGACGCCGCTTGATACCGTCTATGCCGACCTCATCGCCATGGATCGCATGCTGCCGGCGTCCCCCGGCGTCATCGGCATCCAGACCCTGGGTGGCGCCCTCAGCACCGGCACCCATGGGCAGGGATTGCACCAGTCCGCCCTGTGCGATGCGGTGGCTGCCCTGACCGTGATGCTGGCGAGCGGCGACATCATCCGTGTGGATCGCACCGATCCGCGCTTCGGCGCCTTCGTGATGGGCATGGGGATGCTCGGCATCCTGCTGGATGTGACCCTCAACACCGTGCCCAACCGCATCATGCGCTGCACCAAGTTCACCACCGACTACCCCTTCCTGCTGGAACACAACGAGCGTCTCAACCGGGAGCACGCCTTCGTGAAGAGCTGGTGGTTCGCCTGGACCGGCGAGAGTCACATCTGGCTGGTGGATCCCGCCTCCGATGACGAGGTGGCCCGCTACCGTGCCGGGGGCAGCGAGCCGCTGGTGCTGGAGGGAGACATGGACGAGCGCATGAACCTGGCGCTCAATGCCACCATAGACGCGACCCTGCAGAAGATGGCCAGAGACACCAAGGACGAGGCCAGGGCAGGCGAGCACTTCGAGACGGTACGCCGCTTCAAGGACGCCTCGGATCTGGTGGGCAACGTCTACCAGATCCTCTGCAAGGGGATCCCTGCTCCCCAGATCAATTGCGAGGTGGCCGTGCCCCTCGAACGCATGGGGGAGGCCCTTGAAATCCTGCAGGCATGGCAGGAGGCGAACCCCGGCGTGCTGCACTACCCCTTCATTCTGCGCTGCACCGGTCCCTCCGTGGCCTGGCTCAGTGCCGCCCATGACAAGTCGGTGTGCTGGATAGGTTTTCTGGTCTATCTGGCGGCGGACGGGACCTTTGTCGGGGGCTCCATGGAGCAGATGCGCGAGTTGCAGCAACTGCTGGTGCCCCTCGGCGGCATTCCCCATTTCGGCAAGCACCTGGCGATGGACCTCTACGACTTCCCGGCCCTGTTGCCGCGCTGGCACGACTTCCTGGCCCTGAAGCGGGAGCTTGACCCCCATGGCCGTTTCGAAAACCGCTGGCTCGGCGACCTGTTCGCCAACCGGTAAGGATCTGACATGACCGATATGCAAGACACTCGCTTACTCATCCTCCTGCCGATCAGAGGGGGGGCAACCCGATGACAGACATGCAAGACACCCGCATCCCCGTGACCCTGCTGACCGGCTTTCTCGGCAGCGGCAAGACCACCTTGCTCAACCACTGGGTCAAGCAGCCCGAGCTCGGGGAGTGCGCCGTGCTCATCAACGAGTTCGGCTCCGTGGGGCTGGATCACCATCTGGTACAGCAGGTGGACGAGCAGGTGGTGCTGCTCGATTCCGGCTGCATCTGCTGCTCGGTGCAGGGCTCCCTGGTGGAGGCGCTGCAGGGGCTCTTCATGAAGGCCATCCAGCGCAAAATCAAACCCTTCAAACGGCTGATCATCGAGACCACGGGTCTGGCCGATCCGGCCCCTGTGCTGTTCACGTTGAGGGAAGAGGGCTTTATCGCCCAGCGCTACCGCTTCGATGGCACCGTCACCGTGGTGGATGCCGGCCATATCGAGCAGCAGCTGGCCGCTCAATATGAGGCGGTCAAACAGGTGGCGCTGGCGGATCTGCTGGTGGTGAGCAAGGGCGATCTGGTGGATGAAGAGACCCTTGCGCGGGTGGAAGCCCAACTGGCGGCCCTCAATCCGGCAGCCCCCATCCAGCGGGTCAGCAATGGGGTGCTCTCACCCGCGGTGCTGGAGAAGCTCGGCGCCTACAACGAGGAGGCGGGGCGCGACGTGCGCCAGTTGCTGGCCTGGCTGCGTACCGAATCCCCGAAGCAGGGGCTGGCTTCGCCCATGCAGCCGAAGATGACGCCGTTTGCCGCCAAGGTGGGGACGGCCGCGCCCACCCGCTTCGAGCACGGCAATATCGAAAGTTTCTCCCTGCGCATCGGCGAGCCGCTCAAGCCTTCCCGCCTGCTGGCCGCCATCGATGCGGTGCAGGCGCAATACGGCGATGCCCTGCTGCGCCTCAAGGGGATATTGCAACTGGAAGGGGAGAGCCAGCCCGTGGTGATCCACGGCGTGCACGGCCAGCTCTATCCGTTGCAGGCGCTGGGGGAGTGGCCCGAAGGCAAGGCCCAGTCCCGGCTGGTGTTCATCGTGAAGAGCCAGGACAGGGTAGGCATAGAGCAGTTGTTCCTCTCAACCCTCAAGGCCCCCGAACCCAGCCTGGAAGAGCACCTCAAGGCCATGCTCGGCCAGCCGGATGCCTGATATGCTGATATGACCCGCGCTCGTGCGGGTCTTTTCTTATGTGATGAGGAGAGACAGAACCATGCCTGACAGCTCCCCGATGGTGACGCCCGCCCAGCGCAAATGGCTGCCCTGGCTGACAGCGGTCGGTTTTTTCATGCAGACCCTGGATGGCACCATCCTCAACACTGCCCTGCCCAGCATGGCCGAGGCCCTGGGCGAGAGTCCGCTGCAGATGCAGTCCGTCATCATCGCCTACATGCTGACGGTGGCCCTGCTCATTCCCGCCTCCGGCTGGCTGGCGGACAGATTCGGCACCCGCCGGGTCTATCTGGTCGCCATCCTGCTGTTTACCCTGGGTTCCCTGGCCTGTGCCATCGCCAACACCCTGCCCATGCTGGTGATCGCCCGGGTGTTGCAAGGGGTCGGGGGGGCCTTGCTGATGCCCATCGGGCGTCTGGCGGTGCTGCGGGTCTACAGCAAGCATGAGCTGCTGAGGGTGATGTCGTTCGTCACCATCCCCGGTCTGCTCGGCCCCCTCATCGGCCCGGCCCTGGGGGGCTGGCTGGTGGAGGTGGCGAGCTGGCACTGGGTCTTCCTCATCAACCTGCCGGTGGGATTGCTCGGCTTCGTGGCGAGCTGGCACTTCATGCCCGACCTTCGCCAGCACACCGCCAGGTTTGACTGGCAGGGGTTTGTGCTGTTCAGTGTCGGCATGGTGCTGGTATCCGTCGGTCTGCAAGGTCTGGGGGAGCACAGCATCTCAACCGGCTGGGCCCTGTTTGCGGTATTGTTCGGTCTGGCCGCCATGGCGAGCTACTGGCTCTATGCCGCCACGGCGGAGCAGCCCCTGTTCAGTCTGGCGCTGTTCAAGACGTCCACCTTCGCCATCGGTATCTGGGGCAATCTGTTTGCCCGCCTCGGCAGCGGCGCCATGCCGTTTCTCACCCCGCTCTTCCTGCAACTGGGGCTCGGCTTCTCCCCGAGCAAGGCGGGGATGACCATGATCCCCACGGTGATCGGCGCCATGCTGACCAAGACGCTGGTGAACAAGCTCATTCCGCGCATCGGTTATCGCCGCATCCTGATCGGCAACACCCTGGCGCTCGGGGCCATGATCGCGAGCTTCTATTTCATCGACAACCAGGTGCCCCACGGCGTACTGCTGGTGTGGCTGGCGGTCTTTGGTGCCATCAACTCCCTGCAATTTTCCGCCATGAACACCCTGACCCTGCAGGATCTCAGCAGCGAGCACGCCAGCAGCGGCAACGGTCTGCTGTCGGTGGTGATGCAGCTCTCCATGAGCCTGGGGGTGGCCATCGCCGCCAGCCTGCTGGGGCTCTTCTCCATCGGCCAGCCCGAGGAGAGTGGCCGCTGGCTGGAGGGGTTCCACCTCACCTATCTGTGCATCGGCCTGATGTCCATGCTGGCGGCGCTGATCTTCGCCCAGCTGGCGCGGGAAAAGCGCTGAGTCCCAGGCTCAGGGGGCGGGCAGGTAGCTCACGTCGCAGGGCAATCGGGCCAGCAGTCCGGCCAGGTGGGTGGTCTCCAGCAGGAAAGTCTGCTCGGGGTGGCCCGGCGTCCAGGTAAAGGCGTGGTGATTCATGAGCACGGGATCCACCAGCAGGGGGATGTCGGCGCGAGGCAGGAAGGGGCAGACCGCGCCCGGCAGGCAACCAATCTCCGCCTGCATCTCGTCGGCGGTGCAGATGGAGGGCTTGGCGCCGAGCGCCGCCTTGACCGCCTTGTTGTCGAGTCGGCCGTCCCTGTGGGTCAGCAGCAGGGCGAAGCGGCCATCCTTGAACTTGAGAAACAGGGTCTTGCTGAATTCGGCCTGCCAGCCGAGGCGTGCTCTCACCTTTTCATCGGTGGCGTAGTCGAGAATGGGTTCGTGCTCGAAGCGCTGGTGGGGCAGCCCGGCCAGCAGCCGGCAGTTGAAGTCGTGAATGGTATCGAGTGGCATGGGGTTCTCCTGTGATGGCGGCCATCCTGCCACTTGCACCGGCGCAGGCCCAATCACGGTTTCTTATCCGTCATCAGCGGAGTCATCAACAAGGGCACCCGAGGGTACCCTTGTTGTTCAGTGATGCTGCAATTCGCCCGCTTTCCAGTGGAAGGGAATGGGGTCAAGGCGCTGGGAGGCTTTGTCGTAACCTGCCCACAGATCACCGATGGTGCGACCATCGATGGGATGGCGGAATGTGGGGGCCAGCTCCGCCAGCGGCCAGAGCACGAAGGCGTTGGTGAGGATCTCGCCGCGGGGCAGCACCAGCGGCGTCTCGCAGACCAGCTCGCCGTAGAGCAGCAGATCGAGATCCAGGGTGCGCGGGGCGAACTTCTTGGCATCCGGCTCGCGGCCGTGAGCGAACTCCATGGCGCGCAGCCGCTGGCACAGGGTCGCCAGGGGCAGCTCGGTATCGGCGCCCACCACCAGGTTGTAGAAGGGGCGGCCGTTGAAGCCCACTGCCTCGCTCTCGAATACCCGGGAGACCTGCAACTCGCCGAATTCGGCGTGCAGGGCATCGAGGCCGGCGCGGATATAGCGTTCCCGATCGATGTTGGATCCCAGACTGATATAGATGCGGGTCATCAGCTGGCGCTCGCAGCCGGCGTGCGATGGCGCAGGATCTCGACCCCGACGCCTGCCGCATTGGGCACGGCACCCGGTTTGGTCAGGGTTACCTTGACCCACTGTACCCGCTCGTCTTCCAGCACCAGGGCGGCGACCTGCTCGGCCATGGTCTCGACCAGCTCCACTATCTTGCCCTGGGCGTGATCACAGATCTTGCGAGAGAGGGTGGCGTAATCCAGCGCCAGATTGATATCGTCGGTTGCGGCGGCTGGGCGATTGTCAAACCCCATCTCGAGGTCGAAACAGAGCTTCTGGCGAATGCCCTTCTCCCACTCATATACCCCTATGGTGGTCAAAACCTCGAGTCCGCGAATAAACACCTTGTCCATGACAGTACTTCTTCTTTACTCTTGATGGGCTGTGAAAACAGCGCAGGGATGCAGGCCCGGCAAGCAGATTGCCGCTGGCGGCCGGTTTGGGCGACACGCTTTCGGGCAAGCCCGGGCCTGGGAATGTGGCCCGCATCATACCCCATTCATATCGTGGTAAAAACGACCAAGATGACGGCCCTGACGATTTTGATGATTATTCTGGCCTATCTGGGCGGCTCGCTGTCCAGTGCCGTGCTGGTTTCCCGCATCACGGGTCTGCCGGATCCCCGTGACCATGGTTCCCACAACCCGGGGGCGACCAATGTGTTGCGCCTCGGCGGCCGGATGGCGGCGCTGATCGTACTGCTTCTCGACGTGCTAAAGGGGATGGCCCCCGTCTACCTCGCCTGGTATCTGCAGATCAAGCCCGTCTACCTCGGCTTTATCGGGGTGGCCGCCTGTCTGGGCCACATGTACCCCCTCTTCTTCCACTTCCGTGGTGGCAAGGGCGTCGCCACCGCCCTCGGCACCATGCTGCCCATCGGCTTTGCCATGGGGGGCGCCGTCATCACCACCTGGCTGCTGGTGCTGCTGGTGAGCGGCTATTCGTCACTGGCGTCCATCGTGACCGTGTTGCTGACTCCGCTCTTTACCTATCTGCTCAAACCGGAATACACGTTGCCGGTCTCCCTGCTCTCCTGTCTCATCCTGATCCGTCATCACGAGAACATTACTCGCCTGCTCAAGGGGGAGGAGTCCCGCCTCTGGGGGCGCCGGGGAGCGGTCCCGTCAGCAGAAGTGATGAAAATGGATGATGCTGAGCAAAAAAGAGACGAACGAGACGAAAAGTGAAATTTCCCGTTGACCACCTGCCCTAAAATCCGTTTAATAGCGCCCACGCCCAGATAGCTCAGTCGGTAGAGCAGGGGATTGAAAATCCCCGTGTCGGCGGTTCGATTCCGTCTCTGGGCACCATATTTTGGTGCCATGAAATAAAAACGTGTTCATGCACAATGGTTTGAAGTGTGCCGGCTTAGCTCAGTAGGTAGAGCAACTGACTTGTAATCAGTAGGTCACCAGTTCGATTCCGGTAGCCGGCACCATTTGCCCAGATAGCTCAGTCGGTAGAGCAGGGGATTGAAAATCCCCGTGTCGGCGGTTCGATTCCGTCTCTGGGCACCACGAATAATTCCTCCTTAGCTCAGTCGGTAGAGCGACGGACTGTTAATCCGCAGGTCGCTGGTTCGAGCCCAGCAGGAGGAGCCAATCTAAAAGCCCAGCAGCAATGCTGGGCTTTTTCTTTTCCCGTTTTTCGATGTTCCGCTTCCCGCTGTTCGAAAAGCGTCCTGTCCGGTGACAAAGCTGTCGCAGCGCCCCTCTTGAATCTTTCCTCCCAGTGACTTGGCCCGTCTGCCGAGTATGATGGCGTGGTGAGTCCCTATGCTGTGCCCGCCGGATCACCCTGTCGTGATCGACGCTTGCCGTCACCCCGGCCCGGCAAAACGGGATCGGTTTCTTGAGTGAGGTCATGCATGAATGCAACAGAGCTTTGGCAGCTTTCCCCCGAGCAATTCAACGAGTGGCGGCGTGAGAACGATTATCCCCGTATCTGGGCGCTGCTGGTGGCGTCGCTGCCCCATTTCGACGACTGGATGGCGGAGCAGAAGATAGAAAAAAGTGTGATCTTCCAGATCGGCATCGCCCGCTTCATCAGCTCCCGCTGCGTGCTGAGCCTTTGTGTCTACATGAGCGACGACAAGGTCCGCCTGTATGAGAGCGCCTCGAGTGCACTGGAATCCCTGCGCAAGAGCGGCCTCATCCGCTCGGAGACCCGTTTCGAGCCTTACAGCATGTGGCTGGCGGGAAAACATGGCAATGACGAGGTGAAACGGGTGCAAAGCCTGCTCTCGGTCTCGGAGAACAACAAGGGGGAAGCCCAGGTGCTGGGCAAGCATCGTCTGCTCAACATCGGCGGTGTTACCCTCAAAAGCCCCATCATCTCCGGCCGGTTGCTCGATTTTACCTGTCTCGACGAGCTCTCTCTCGATGGCGCCGTCAACAACTCCAAGGTTTATCTGTGGCACTGCTCGGCCAAGGGGGTCAGGGTCAATGGCGGGGTGATCGGGCTCGATCTGTTCGACTCCCTGCTGTGGGACCACAGGGCCTGGGCCAAGAAGCGGGAGCTGGCGCTGGAGGACGGGGTCTTTCAGGACTTCACCATAGAGTGCGAGGAGATCCGCTTCCACTCCTCCCGGGCGGTGCTGAAAAACTTCAGCGTCAGCGCCAAGAACTTCGATGCCACCATGGAGCACACCAACCTGGACAAGGTGGAGGTGGTCTACAACGACAATGGGCGGATCGACCACAACGAGGCGAGCAAACTCTATCGCAATGCCAAGCGCCTCTTCTCCAGCGTGGGTGACACCGTCGATGCCGGCGAGTGTTACTACAAGGAGAAGCTGCACGAGATGAAGTCCCTGGCGAGCCCGCGGGAGCTGTACCGGGAGCGCTGGTTGCGAAGCGGTCCGATGACGAAGTGCTGGCTCTCCCTGTTGTGCTATCTCAAGTGCGCGGGCAAGTTCATCAGCTTCATCACCTGGGGGTTTGGGGAGCGTCCCATCAGAAGCCTGCTGATGTCGATGGGGGTGATCCTGCTGGCGACCCTGACCTATTTCCTGGCGCCGGAGTCTGCAACCCACGGCCATCTGGGGCGCTCTCTCTATTTCAGCATCGTCACCTTCGTGACCCTGGGTTATGGGGACATCTCCCAGACCTCCTCGCCGCTGCAACTGCTGTCGGCCATCGAAGCCTTCTGCGGCATGTTCCTGACCGGTCTCTTCCTCGCGGGTTTTGCCTCGAAAACCAAGCAGTATTGACGGGAGCGCCGACGGCGGGTGCCATCAGTGCCCGCCTCCGGTGCCCTCCTGCTGTCTTCCCATCCCTCCCGGCTGGCCCGGCGACCTTGCTTGACGCAGCGGCGGTGGAGCGACTTTATTTAAAGTCATCGCATGCCATGGCAAGCGATGGCGCCACCAGCGCCCGGACATGACGCAATCAGAGGAGAAAGCCCGGTATCGATCCGCCAACCACCGATGTAGAGAAGGAATAACGCTATGATATTGAATCACTTATGGGGATTGTATGCCCATCCCCACACCGAATGGCATACCATAGACGAGCGGCACGACAGCTTCAGAAACAGTCTGACTCACATCCTGCTCGTGGCCCTTATCCCTCCCATCTGCGCCTACTATTCCGCCGTTCACATCGGCTGGAGCATCGGGGTCGGCGATCCCATCACCCTGACCGCCAACAGCGCATTCAAGCTGTCGGTCGCCATGTACGTGACCCTTATCATCGGCGTGCTGGCACTCTCCTATCTGGTGCACTGGATGGGGCATACCTTCGGCTCGGATCCCAGCTACACGACCTCGCTGGAGCTGGCGGCCTACACCTCCACGCCGCTCTTCATGGTGGGCTTCTCCGCTTTCTTCCCGCATCTCTGGTTCGTGATGCTCATCGGTTTGGTCGGGCTGACCTATTCCGTCTACCTGCTCTATATCGGCGTGCCCATCCTGATGCACATCACCAAGGAGCAGGGATTCATCTACGCCAGCTCAGTGGTGACGGTCGGCTTGGTGCTGCTGGTCTGCGTGCTGGCTGCCACGGCCATCCTGTGGGGATCCGGCTTCGGTCCCGTCTTCACCCAGTAGCCGTGTATGCCGACGGCAACGACGACAAGGGCGCCTTGATGGCGCCCTTGTCGTTGATCTCTCGCCTGGTCGGCGTGTCTTTGCCAGACCCGGGAGGGAAGTCGTCTGCGTTGATCAGCGGGGATTGCCGCTGCCGATGCCGAACGGGATGCGGTAATCGCTGCTCTGATCGCCGAGGCTGACGGTCAGGTTGCCCTGGGCGCGGCTCGGGATCTGTACCTGTTGGGTACCCATCAGGTTGGCGTGGACGGAGGCCACCAGATCACCGGATTCATCGCGCACCTCCAGCATGGGGTTGGCCTTGCCGGCCATGGCGGCGCCAGCATGCCAGTTCACGAACAGCACACCCGGGGTGGCATTGAAGTCGGCGGGGACGGAAGCCTGGGCAACACCGGCACTCATCAGGCCTGCAACGGCCAGCATCTTGATCACGTTTTTCATGTTCATTCACTCTCTTGGTTTTTATGTCATTGGCAAGGCCTGACAGGCCTGCATCAATGCATCCTTGCAAGAGGTCATTCAAATGGTGTGTTGTTTTGTCACGGATGTTTGTCGCCCATATGTATGGGGGACTGCCATGAACGACCAGTTGTTTTGCGGCTTGGCGCTCCTGCCTAAGCGATGTGTGAATATTAAGCGCCTCACCCGGTCATTGTTAGCGAGATAAACTGGTCTACACGTTCAAAAAATATGAATGATGTTTTGTGGGGAGGAAGCAGGCAGGTTGGAGGGGAGTCACCCTTCCGGAGAGAGGTGCATTTCCCAGACCTGACACGGGATTGTCACATCCGGTGCGTACTGTGCGGCTTCATTTTCACACTGGTTCAAGGATGACTATGTTTCGCGTCTCTTCCCTTGCCGCCTGCGTGGCGGCCACCCTGCTGAGCGGCTGCCATTCGGGCAACGACTCCTCCTCGCCTGCCGTCGGCGACTATCAATACAGCACCAAGGCGGTCTATGCCGCCCGTCAGGCAATGAACAGCTATGAGGTGGCCCCTGAAGGCTTTAGTCCCGTCTTCACTGAACTGGTGGCACGCCATGGCTCCCGCTCGCTGTCCAGCCCCAAATACGATGTGCTGACCAAGCTGGTGTGGGAGGAGGCCGCGAGACAGGGGGCCTTGACCGAGCTGGGCCAACGGCTCGGCGCCAAGGTGGACGCCGTCACGGCCGCCAACCAGACCCTCGGCTATGGCCTGCTGAGTGCGCTCGGCAAGGAGGAGCACGCCAACCTGGCGACCCGGCTCGCCGAACGGCTGCCCACCCTGCTGACGACTGAATCGACTCCCCTCTGCCTCAAGGTCGAGACATCGGGCAAGGATCGCGCCAACGAAAGCGCCTACTTCTTCATGCAGAGCCTGGCCAAACGGGTCTCTCTGGTGACGGACAGCCCCGACTGTTACGTCAGCCAGGAGAACCCTTCCGAGATCGACAAGGGGCTGCGCAACAAGTTCGAGCTCTACTTCCACAAGACCGAGCCGCAGGGGGAGTACACCCGGTATCTGCCCACCTTCCAGGCCTATCAGGCCTTTGTCGGGGACGAAGACAACGGGGTGGCTCCCGCTCCCGAGCTGACCGAGGCCCTCGATGCGCTCAAGGCCCTGCCCAGGACCCGGGTGATGGCCCGCGAGATGCTCGAGCGTCTCTACAGCAAGGCCTTCGTCGACGAGCTGGCCGCCGGGGTGGATTATGTGGCGGTGAACCCGGAAGACGGCGGCAAGACCCATGTGCGCGACGAGGTGGACGCCGCCCTCATGCTCTACAACCTCTTCATCATCGGCCCGGGGATGATCCGGGAGGCGCAGGCACAAGGCGGGTCCTGGGATCTCGAGCAGTTCATCACGCCAGAGGAGTCTGCCTGGTTCTCCTACCTTTCCGATGCCGAGGACTTCTACGAGAAAGGACCGAGTCTTGCCAGCCAGAGCGCCACCTACGCCGTGGCCCAGCCCCTGCTCGACGGCCTCTTCAACGAGGTACAGACCCAGGTGGTGGAAGAGGCGGGCGAGCATGTCGCCAAGCTGCGCTTTGCCCATGCGGAGACCCTGATCCCGCTGGCGGCCCTGATGAAGCTGGCAGGGAGCCGCCAGAGCGCCCAGCCCGGCGTGTTGATGAGCCAGGAAAACAACGAATGGCGTGGCGGCTGGGTCTCTCCCTATGCGGCCAACATCCAGTGGGATGTCTACCGCAACGAGGCCGGCCGGGTGCTGGTGAAGATGCTTTACAACGAGAAGGAGCTCGCCTTCAAGGCAGGTTGCGCCCCCATTGCGGTGGGCAGCTTCTTCTATGACTTCGGCGAGCTCAAACGCTGTTACGACTACTCGTCCTGACGCGCTCGTGCCATCCCCGGGGCCGGTCATCGCCGGCCCCGTTTTTTGGTTCAGGCGGAGCCGGCTTGTCGACGACCCGCCTGCCAGGTGGTGCCCATGGAGGCGGCGATGATGGCGGCTATCCCTAGCCATTGGGACGGGGGCAACTGCTCACCCAGCCATACCAGTCCCATCAAGGCTCCCATGGCCGGTTCACCGCTGGTGAGAATGCCGTAGCTCTTGAGGGGAAGGCGGCGCAGGGCAAACATCTCGAGAGAGTAGGGGATGGCGCTCGAGAGTAGCCCCACCCCGATGATGGTGAGGATCACGGGGACGGTGAATGACGCCTCGATCGCCCCCTCCAGCCCGAAGGGCAATACCAGCAGGGTGCCCACCCACATGCCCAGCGCCGGAGCCTGTGCGCCCAGCAAGGCTCCTGCCCGCTTTCCGGTGAGCATATAGAGCCCCCAGAAGAGGCCAGCCCCGAGAGCCAGTGCGGCTCCCAGGGGATCGATGGCCTGCTGTGTTGCCCGCAGGGGCAAGAGCAGCAACAGCCCGGCGATGGCCAGTATCAGCCAGATGAAGTCTGCCCGGTGGCGTGAGGAGAGCAGGGCCACTGTCAGGGGGCCGATGAACTCGATGGCCAGGGCAACGCCGAGGGGAATGCGTGCGATGGCGAGATAGAAGAGCAGGTTCATGGCCCCAAGCGACAGGCCGTAGGGGATGGCGCCCAGCAGGGTGCGTCGGTCGAGGGGGACACGCCAGATGCGAAACACCAGGGAGAGAAGGAGGGCGGCGCACCCCAGCCGGAACAGGGTCGTGCCTGCGGCTCCGAGCAGGGGAAACAGGGATTTGGCCAGGGAGGCGCCGAGGGTGATCGACAGCATGGCGAGCAGGACGGCCAGAAGAGAGGAGAGGGCATTGGGATTGGGTTGCATGGTATTCATACCGGGCAGGACGATGAGCAGTAAAATATATCTGGAGACTTGGGTAAAACCGGTCTAATACTGGCCTTGTGCGATAATTTTTATCTAATGAACCCCATGACCGACAAATTTGATCTGCTCATCCTCGCCGAACTGCAACAGGATGCCCGTCTGCCCACGCCGGAGCTGGCCCACAGGGTCGGTCTTTCCGCCCCAGCCTGCTACCGCCGCGTCCGCGCCTTGCGGGAGTCCGGTCTCATCGAGCGGGAAGTGGCGCTGGTGGCACCGTCCACCATGGGCTGGCCCATCACCATGCTGGTGCTGGTGACCCTGGAGCGGGATCATGGCCGCATCGTCGATGAGATGATCGCCAGCCTGCAGCGGGAACCCGAGGTGATGGATCTCTGGTATGTGACGGGGGAGCAGGACTTCGTGCTGCAAGTGGCCGCCAGGGACATGCAAAGTTACGAGCAGTTCACCCGTCGGGTGCTCCATGCCAGGGACCAGGTGCGCAGTTTCAAGACTCTGGTGGTCATGGGACAGCACAAGCGTTGCGGCGCCTTGCTGCCCGGGTAAAGAGGGGGCTGCGCCGAAGCCTTGCCGGCATTGCGGGAGCGCCGTCAGGGAAAGGAACAGGGGCAGGTACGGCCTGCCCCTTCTGTGTCAGCCAGGTTCCCCGGGCGCCAGCTCCTCTGCCGTCATGGGGCGCAAGACCCGGCAGGGATTGCCGACCGCCACCACGCCTGCCGGAATGTCTCTGGTGACAACGGACCCCGCCCCGATGACGCTGTTGTCCCCTATGGTGACGCCCGGGCAGATGACGACGCTGCCCCCAATCCAGACGTTGTTGCCGATGCGCACCGGCTTGCCGAACTCCACCCCCTTGATGCGCGGCGCTACCGCCACCGGGTGGGTAGCGGTGTAGATCTGCACTCCGGGGGCCAGCAGCACGTTGTCGCCTATGTGTACCTCGCACACATCCAGGATGGTGCAGTTGAAATTGGCGTAGAAATTCTCGCCGACAAAGATGTTGGCGCCATAGTCGCAGAAGAAGGGGGGCGTGATGAAACAGCGTTCTGCGCGGCCACCCAGCAGGCGGGTGAGGCGCTCATCCCAACCAGGGGCATCGGTTCGCTCCCGGTTCAGTTCTCCCAGCAGGGCGCGGCACTGCTCCCGCGCAGCCCGCAGTTCGGGGTCCCCTGCATCATAGGGCGCTCCCGCCACCATCTTCTGCCACTCGGGGCCACGCACAGCGGGCCGCTGCACTGTCGTTGCGTCAGTCATCATTGCTCCATCAGCCAGATCAGGGATTCGTAAGGGCGCAGCTTGCAGGATTGCGGCCGGGTCGGGCTGTCTTGGTAGTTGCCAAGCAACAGGCGCCCCTCTCCATTGGCCAGTTCGGCAGGCAGCTCGAAGGCCACCGGCTCGCCGTAGAAGTTGCTCACCACCAGCAGGGTCTGACCGTCGGCGCGGCGGACATAGGCCCAGATCTGCGGGTGCCCGGTCAGCAGCTCCTGATAATTCCCCTGGGTGAAGATGGGATGGCTCTTGCGCAGGCGGATCAAATCCCGGTAGTGCCAGAACACCGAGTGCTGGTCGGCGAGCGCCGCCTCGGCGTTGATCTCGGAATAGTTGGCGGCAGGCTTGAGCCAGGGCGTCCCGCTGGTGAAACCGGCGTTGGAGGCCGCGCTCCACTGCATCGGAGTACGCGAGTTGTCCCGGGACTTGGCGCCGAGAATGGCGAGGATCTCGCCCTCGCTCATCCCTTCCGCCTGCTTGATGGCGAAGATGTTGCGGCTCTCCACATCCTGATAGTCATCGATGCACTGATAGCCGGGGTTGGTCATGCCGATCTCCTCCCCCTGATAGATGTAGGGCGTCCCCTGCAGGCCGTGCAGCGTGCTGGCCAGCATCTTGGCGGCGACCACCCTATGCTCGCCCTCATCGCCGAAACGGGAGACGATGCGCGGCTGATCGTGGTTGCACCAGAACAGCGCCGACCACCCCTTGCCATGCATACCGCTCTGCCAGTGGTTGAAGATGCGCTTGAGTTCGAGGAAATCGAACGGGGCCTTGGTCCATTTGTCGCCGCCCGGGTAATCCACCTTGAGGTGATGGAAGTTGAACACCATGGAGAGCTCGGAGCCATCGAGGGCGCCATAGCGCTGGCAGTGCTCCAGAGAAGTAGAGGACATCTCCCCCACCGTCATGGCCCCCACGGGGGCGAAGACGTCGCGGCTCACATCCTGCAAAAATTCGTGGATGCGCGGCCCGTCGGTGTAGAAGCGGCGGCCATCCCCCACCTCGTCGTCAGGGAATGCCTGATCCTTGGAGATGAGGTTGATGACGTCGAGGCGGAAACCGTCGACCCCTTTCTTCGCCCAGAAATGGATGATCTTCTTCACCTCGGCGCGCACGGCCGGGTTTTCCCAGTTGAGATCCGCCTGCTCGCGGGCAAAGAGGTGCAGGTAGTACTGGCCGGTGGCCGGGTCCAGCTCCCAGGCGCTGCCGCCAAACTTGGATTGCCAGTTGTTGGGCACGCCGCCGTCCACCGGATCTTTCCAGATGTAGTAGTCGCGATAGGGGCTGTTCTTGTCTCCCAGCGCCGACTTGAACCAGGCGTGCTCGGTGGAGGTGTGATTCACCACTATGTCCATCACGATGCGGATGCCGCGCGCATGGGCGGCGCCCAGCAGGGCCTCGAAGTCGGTCATGGTGCCGTAGGCGGGATCTATGTTGAGGTAATCGGCGATGTCGTAGCCGTTGTCCACCTGGGGGGAGACATAGACCGGGGTCAGCCAGAGGGCATCGACGCCGAGGGTCTTGAGGTAGTCGAGGCGGGCCATGATCCCCTTGAGATCACCGGTGCCACGGGCGCCGGAATCCTGAAAGCTCTTGGGGTAGATCTGGTAAATCACGGCGCTTTGCCACCAGGGTGTCTGTGTCATGGTTGGTTCGCTCATTGGTTGAAACCGGATTAGTTGGAACAGGGCAACGATAAAGGGCGGAGCCAGGGCTCCGCCGAGGTTGTGTGGATCAGGCCGTGGCCAGCTCCAGCTTGCCGGCAGCCTGCTGGCGCTTGTAGACCAGCAGGGTCAGCAGGGCGGGGACCACGATGGCCACCAGCATGGCGATGGCGTAGATGCCCCAGTATTGCGGCTGGATGGAGAGGATGCCCGGCAGGCCGCCCACCCCGATGCCGTTGGCCATCACCCCGGCGAAGCCGCAGATGAGAGCCGCACAGCTTGAGCCCACCATGGCGCACAGCATGGGGAACTTGTACTTGAGGTTGATGCCGTACATGGCCGGCTCGGTCACCCCGAGATAGGCGGAGATGGCGGCCGGGACCGAGATCTCCCGCTCGTTCTCCTTGCGGCTGATCAGGATGATGCCGACGACCGCAGACGCCTGGGCGATGTTGGAGAGGGCGATCAGCGGCCAGATGGGGGTGCCGCCCATGCTCTGCATCAGTTGCAGGTCCACCGCGTTGGTGGTGTGGTGGATGCCGGTGATGACCAGGGGCGCATAGAGGAAGCCGAACAGGGCGGCGCCGATGGGGGCAAACGAACCCGTCATGGCCGCCTTGGCGGCAAAGCCGACGCCGTCACCAATCCAGCGGCCGAACGGACCGATCAGGGCGTGGGCCACGATCACCGCCAGCAGCAGGGAGATGAAGGGCACAATCACCAGGTAGAGATAGGCCGGGATGATGCGCTTGAGGCTGGTCTCCACCCAGGCGAGGAAGACACCCGCCAGCAGGGCCGGAATGACCTGGGCCTGATACCCCACCTTCTGGATGACGAAGAGGCCGAAGTCCCACACTTCCGGGGTCTGCTGGCCGATGCCATAGGCGTTCATCAGTTGCGGCGACACCAGCGTGATACCCAGCACGATGCCGAGGATCTCGGAGCCGCCCATCTTCTTCACCGCAGACCAGCAGACACCCACCGGCAGGAAGTGGAAGATGGCTTCACCCAGCAGCCAGAGGAAGGCGTGCACCTGGGCCCAGAACTGGCTGATCTCGGTGAGGGTGTGGGTGCCGTCGTCGAACATCTTGATATCGCCGATGACGTTGCGAAAGCCCAGGATCAGACCACCGGTGATGATGGCGGGCAGCAGGGGGACGAAGATCTCGGCCAGGTGGGAGATGCCGCGCTCCAACGGGTTCATGTTGTGGCGAGCGGCCTGCTTGGCGGCCTCCTTGCTGCCGCCGCTCACGCCGATCTCCTGGGTGAGCGCTTTGTACCACTGATCCACCTCGTTGCCGATCACCACCTGGAACTGGCCGCCCTGGGTGAAGCTCCCCTTCACCGAAGGGATGGTCTCGATGGCCTTGGGATCGGCCTTGGCCGGATCGGCCAGCACGAACCTGAGCCGGGTCAGGCAGTGGCTGACAGTGGTGATGTTCTCTTTGCCGCCGATCCGCTCGATCAGCTGCGCCAGATGCTGTGTGTTGACTTTTGACATGAGCCTTCCCTCTGTGACTCCATGAATAATGGTCGTGTCTTTACCGGCTGGCCAAGGACCGCCCGTTTATTGGTATCGTTCCCAATCAGCATGAAGCCAGTGGCTGGCATCGGCAATGGGAACGTTCCCAATTCGTGGCGCTGGTCACAAAAAGCGCAAAACGCCGGGAATGGAGGAAAAGATAGACTACAGGGGCTGACAGGGGGCGATGGTCGCTCTGGGGGGCTGCCCCTCTTCAATCTGGTCGAGCAGCTGTCTGGCGGCCAGGATGCCGGCATCCTTGTAGCCGAAATCCAGGCTGAGGGTGTTGGCAAAGAGGAACGTCAGCATGGGATTGCTGCCAAGGCCGCTCACCAGGATGTCGGTGCGACCCTGCTCCTGCAGGTATTTGGCGGCGCCGATGGCCAGGGTGTCGCTGGCACAGACCATGGCCTGGGTGGTGGGGGTGAGCAGCTCGGCCGCGAGCCGATAGCCGCTTTGCAGACCGAGATCCCCGAGGGCGCTGCGGGGCGTGCGCCCCTGTTCCCGACAGTAGTCGAGGTAAGCCTGATGCCGACGCAGCCCAGTGGTGAGATCGCTGCGTTCCACCCCGAGATAGGCGACCTCGGTCAGGCCACGCTCCCCGAGGTGGGCGAGCACGGCGCGCACCGCCCCGTCATCGTCGAAGCAGACCGACGAGAAGCCGGGGCGCTCGCGGGCCATCAGCACCAGTTTCTCCCTGAGCGGCGCCATGGCGGCATAGTCCAGATCGTTGAAGGCAAACAGGATGATGCCGTCCACCCTGCGCCGCTCCAGCACCGCCAGGTGCTCGCTCACCTTGGCGGGGGAGAACTTGCTCTCCATCAGCACGGCGTCGTAGCCACGCTGGTAGAGGGTCTCCAGCATGCCGCGCACCGCCTGGTTCTCGGAGCTGGAGTCGAGGCGCGACACTACGATGCCGACCACCTGCTGGCTCTGGCTGCGCATGGCCCGCGCCGATTTGCTCGGGACGAAACCGTGCTGGGCGATCACCGATTCGACCCTGGCCCTGGTCTGGGCATTGACCTTGGGATCCTGATTGAGCACCCGGGAGACGGTCGACTTGCCGACTCCGCTGAGGCGAGCGATATCGAGGATGGTCAGTTTCTTTTCCATGGGGGATCCGTGACAGGGGAGGGCGACAACCGGGATGCAGACATTGTTGTGATTAACTCCTGTGAATACAAGCCCATGGCGTTAGAATGCCCTTTCCCAGGCGACTTTCTTCGCCGTTGCACAGGACGCGCATCATGGATCTGTTGGCAAGTCTGCACTTCTCTCTCTCCATCACGGGCCCCATCTGTCTGGTGCTGGTACTCGGCATCTGGCTCAAGCGGCTGGGTCTCTTGCCCGACAGCTTCGTCGAGTCCGCCTCCCGTCTGGTGTTCCAGGTCACCCTGCCAGCTCTCTTGTTTCTAAGCATGGTGCGCACCGATTTTTCCACCATGCCGAGCCCCTGGCTCATCCTCTACGGCCTGCTCGGCACCCTCGCCGGTTTCCTGGTGCTGGAGGTGCTGGCGGCCCGTTTCATCAGCGAGCAGAAATTGCGGGGCATCTTCGTGCAGGGCAGCTTTCGCGGCAACATGGGGATCATGGGGCTGGCCTATGTGCAAAACGCCTACGGCCCGGAGGGGATAGGGGCCGCCGCCCTGTTGGTGGGCTCCATCACAGTGCTCTACAACGTGCTCGCGGTGATCACCCTGACCCGCAGCCTGGGGGGCGGAAAGGGGCTCGCCCCCATACTCAAGGGGATCGTCAAAAACCCCCTCATCATCGCCATTCTGGCGGCCCTGCCCTTCGGTCTGCTCGGCATCGAACTGCCCCAGCTGGTCATCACCACGGGCAACTATTTCGCCAACATGACCCTGCCGCTGGCCCTGCTCTGCACCGGCGCCAGCCTCAACCTCAAGGCCCTGCGCGGCGGCGCCATGCTGACCGGCTGGGCCACGGTCAACCGGTTGTGCTGCATCCCCGTGCTGCTGGTGCTGGGGGCCTGGGCGCTCGGCTTCAGCCCGCAGGCCCTCGGCATCCTGTTTCTCATCAGCTCAACCCCCACCGCCGCCGCCAGCTATGTGATGACCCGCGCCATGGGCGGTGACAGTGCCCTCGCGGCCAACATCATCGCCACCACCACCCTGGGCTCGCTCGTCACCACCAGCCTGGGGGCCGCCCTGATGAACTACCTGGGACTGATGGGGTGATGGGGCGCCGCCATGATGCACGACCCGGGGTTGACGGGATCGGCATTCACCCTTGACCTTGCCGGAGGCGGCAGCTTTAGGCTGATGTCACATCGACAGAGGAGAGAGCCCATGACCATCGAACTCACCGTTACCGGCATGTCTTGCGGCGGCTGCGCTGCCAGCCTGCAAAAGGCCTTGCTGGCTCAGCCGTCAGTCCGCACCGCCACGGTCGACTTTGCCAGCCGCCAGGCCGTCATCGAGAGCGAGCTGAGCAAAGCCGAGTTGATCGCCCTGATCGAGGCGAGAGGCTTTCAGGTAGAGTGAATTATCACTTAATTGGTATAAATCAGACTAATATTCTGTTTACTTCTTTTTATTGGTGAGAATGATCACTTAAATCCCGTTTAAAAAGAATAAAAATGCTGCAATTCCCTCATCCAAAAGGATTGCAGCATGACCCTTCCCATTCGCAAGACCCTGATCGCCGCCGTACTCGGCCTGACCCTCTCCCCGATGGCCATGGCGCTGCCCAGCGTGCACATTCTGGCCACCGGGGGCACCATCGCCGGGGCGGGCCAGTCCGCCACCCAGTCCAACTACGAGGCCGGCAAGGTGGCCATCGAGACGCTGATCGCCGCCGTGCCCGAGATGAAAAACGTGGCCGACGTGCAGGGTGAGCAGGTGGTCAAGATCGGCTCCCAGGACATGAACGACGAGGTGTGGCTCACGCTCGCCAAGCGCGTCAACGCGCTGCTGGCCAGGGATGACGTGGACGGCATCGTCATCACCCACGGCACCGACACCATGGAGGAGACCGCCTACTTCCTCAATCTGACCGTCAAGAGCGACAAGCCGGTGGTGCTGGTGGGCGCCATGCGCCCCTCCACCGCCATGAGCGCCGACGGCCCCATGAACCTCTACAACGCCGTGGTGACTGCCTCCGACCCCGCCTCAAAGGGGCGTGGCGTCATGGTGGCGATGAACGACACCGTGCTGGATGCCCGCGACGTCACCAAGACCAACACCACTGGGGTGCAGACCTTCGCCTCCCCCAACTTCGGCCCGCTCGGCTACATCCACAACGGCAAGATCGACTACCAGCGCAGCCCGGCCCGCCAGCACACCAGCAAGACCCCGTTCGACGTGAGCAAGCTCGACAAGTTGCCCCAGGTCGGCATCGTCTACAGCTACGCCAACGCCTCGGACCTGCCGGCCAAGGCCCTGGTGGATGCCAAGTTTGACGGCATCGTCAGCGCCGGGGTGGGCAACGGCAACCTCTACCACACCCTGTTCGACACCCTGGCCAAGGCGAGCAAGGACGGCATTCGCGTGGTGCGCTCCGCCCGCGTGCCGACCGGCTCCACCACCCTGGATGCGGAGATCGATGATGCCAAGTACGGCTTCGTCGCCGCCGAGACCCTCAACCCGCAGAAGGCGCGGGTGCTGCTGATGCTCGCCCTGACCCAGAGCAAGGATCCGGCCCAGATCCAGCGCTGGTTCCAGCAGTTCTAAGACCTCGGCTCGGCCTGATTGACACTACCCCGTGAGATGAAGGGCAGGATGGGATCCTGCCCTTTCTTGTTGCGCCAGAGGCAGATGCCGGCCCTCAGCTCATCATCAGCCAGCCGCAGAAACCCAGGTAAACCAGCCCCACCAGGGCGAGCCTGCCCGCTGTCATCCGCTCCCGACTGAACCCCCACCACAGCAGCGCGACCGCCAGCAGCGTCACCAGGGAGGAGGCCATCATGGTGCTGTCCAGCAGCCAGGGGGTGAACAGCAGGCAGAACGCCTTGGGAATGGTGCCCTGGATCATCATGGCCCCCGAGATATTCGCCAGTGCCAGCCGGTGTTTGCCCTGCCGCACCCAGATGAGCACGTTCATCAGCTCGGGCATTTCGGTGGCCACCGGGCTCAGCAGCAGGGCCGCCAGCACCGGCGAGAGACCGAACAGCTCGCCCATGCTCTCCAGCTGGTGAACGAACAGCTGGGCCGCCAGCGCCACCACACCGAGCGCCACCAGGGTTTGCAGCAGCACCTTGCCGAGCGCCGGGATCCTGGCGTGCGGATCCAGCTTGAGGGGGGAGGGCAATTCGGCATCGTGGCTGTCGGTCTGTTTCAGCTCACGTCGCACATAGAGGAGGTAGATCAGCACGAACAGGGGGGCCAGCCAGGTTTTACCGGTGAAGGCCATCATGCCAAGCAGCACGGCCAACAGGAAGGTGCCGGCAAACCAGGCCTGATCGCGGCCTATCTCCCGCTGCACCTCGCTATTGATGGCTCTGTGCTCCCGGTTCATGCACAGCAGCAGGGTCACGCCAACGGCGGCATAGCCAAGGGTGGAGAGCACTAGGGGACCGCCGAGGGCCGCACCTATGCCTATCTGCTGCTGGGCGGGGGCATCCCCCATCAGCAGGGCGGTCAGGGTGACGATGCATTCGGGCAGGGCCGTGCCGAGGGCGGCTAGCAGAGAACCGGTGGCGCTTTGGGACAGTTTGAAATGATGGCCGGTCCATTCGATGCCGTTGACGAAGTATCCGCAGGACAGATAGATGGTGACGGCAGAGATCAGAAATAACAGCAAGGTTATCAGCATGATGAGTAACCGCCAGGCGAGCAGAACAACCGATGGACCCGATACGGCTCGCCCGGCTGGCGTGCGTATCGAGGCCAAAGGTCTTGCAGGACGACAGGTGCTATCGCCGCCCATGCCATGGATCTGCGGATCCAAGAGTGTTGACATGGGCCCTGCCCGGATTTCGGGCGGGTTGCTACTCCCCAGTGACAGTGCGGGCTTTTTACCAAGTGGCTCGGTGAGTCGCAAGGCCAACAGGAGATGATCCGCGCGACAAGTTGTAAAAGGATGTGACAACCCCCTCGACTCTCCCGTCCGGGATCCTGATCTTTTTACGGGGATCCTTGTGCTGGCACAGCGATTGCTACGAGTTGGCTACTGTCCACATTGACTTGGGAAGGGTGAACGATGAAACGGTGGATCCAACATTTTTACCAGCTTAATCGCCTCAACTGGCTGATGGTCTGGCTGCTGCTTTGCTGCAGCATCATCCTGCTGTTTCCGGCCGGATTGATGAAAGGTGCCGTGAGCCAGTGGGCCACGGCTCATGCGGCCTGGCTTGGGGTCGGCATGTTGATCGCCATCTCCTATTTCTGCAGTCAGGGCTTCCTGATCGCCTGGGAGTGGGCCTGTGACGAGTGGCAGTCCCGCCGCCAGCAGGATCAACTGGCCCAGATGATTGGCTTCCTCGACTTCAACGAGAAGGCGGTGCTGCGGGAGTTCGTACTGCAACGGAAAAGCGTCATAAACCTGCCGATCACCGAACCCGCCGTCAAAAACCTGATGGATGCCGGCGTGCTCACCTACGCCTACGGCAAGCCGACGCGAGAGAAGGAGGACGAGAACCAGATCCGCGCCCTGATGATCGCCCTGCCAGCGCGCCCTCTGCTGACCTACAAGGTTCTGGGGCTGTCGCGGGGCAAGATGAGCGACGAGCAGGTGGAGCAGATCATGAACGCCAGGCCCAAATTCGCGCAGAAAAGCCTCCAGCGCTGACCTTCTCCACCCATGAAAGAAAAGAGCCGGACATCTGTTCCGGCTCTTTGCTGTCTGGCGTTGCTTATTCGGTTCTGGCCTTGAGGTAGCCGGCGTAGTCGGGCACCTGGACGCTGAATGCCTGCTGCATGTGCGGGCTGTCCATGATGAAGTCCGCCGTCGCCTCGTTGGTGGCGACCGGGATGTTCCAGACGGCCGCGAGGCGCAGCAGGGCCTTGACGTCAGGATCGTGGGCGGCGGGATTGAGGGGATCCCAGAAGAAGATCATCACGTCTATCTTCCCTTCGGCGATGAGGGCGCCGAGCTGCTGATCCCCTCCCATGGGGCCGGAGAAGAGGCAGGTAATGGGCAGCTGCGCCTTCTTGCCGAGCAGGGTGCCCGTGGTGCCGGTCGCATAGAGATGGTGGAGCTTGAGCTCCTCCTTGCGGCGCAGCACCCAGTTCAGCAGAGGGGCTTTCATGTTGTCGTGAGCCACCAGGGCAACCCGTTTGTGGGGCGCCATCTCGCGTGCAATCAGTTCCATGGAGGTCATCCGTAGCAAAATGATGGGAATGGGGTCGTATCCTAATCGAAAGCGGCGCCTGCCGCTGCCCCATGCATCGTAACTGTGATCCCGGAGGTGGTTCAATCTGGCGCCTGCCATCCTGCCATCCTGCCATCCTGCCATCCTCTGGCCTGCCTTGTCAGCAGCCAGGTTGGCTACCGTATCGTTGGGCAAGATCTCTGCCGCTGGCGCCATGAAAAAACCCGCCTGGGCGGGTTGGGATTGTCTCTTGATGTCATCTAGATTCAGGATGACTCGGCATGGAGCTGGGATTGCTGGTAGTTTTCCAGACCGATACGTGCGATGAGATCGAGCTGGGTTTCCAGCCAGTCCACATGCTCCTCTTCATCCTCCAGGATCTCCTGGAACAGGTCACGGCTGACGTAGTCCTGCACGGACTCGGCATAGGTGATGGCGACTTTCAGGTCGGGGATGGCGTCCATCTCCAGAGACAAGTCACAGCGCAGCATCTCTTCCACCGTCTCACCGATGCGCAGCTTGCCCAGATCCTGCAAGTTGGGCAGCCCTTCCAGAAACAGCACCCGCTTGACCAGCTCGTCGGCATGTTTCATCTCATCGATGGATTCGTGATACTCCTTGTGCCCCAGCCCCTTGAGGCCCCAGTCATCATAGATGCGGGCATGCAGGAAGTATTGGTTGATGGCAACCAGCTCATTGGCCAGCACCTTGTTGAGGTGGGCAATGATTTTGGGATCTCCTTTCATCGACATTACTCCTCGTGTTCGAGCCTAGGCAACGATCACTAGAGCTTAGTCCAGAAACATGACCATAACGTGATGGGGAAAGTCGTCCCCTGGAGGGCAGAAGGAGAGATGAAGACGAGAAGTCGGCGGTTTTACGCCACTTCGTAATAGAGCGGTGCCTGCTCTGACTCCATCTTGTCGATTTCGGTAGCGATGATCTCCATCGCCATGCGCACACATTTACCACATTGGGTACCGACTTCCAGCGACTGTTTCAACTGTCGGAATTCAGTCTTGCCTGCCTGTACCGCCTTGCGGATCTGGTTATCTGTGATGCCGCGGCACAAACACACGTACATAATCTGGACCTCATGCTGGAATGAAATGAAATCTAAATGAGAATGGTTCGTAGTGCAAAGAACGAATGGTAATAAGATCCCGTGCTTGCCAGTGATTCCACCCTTGGGGAGAATGCCTGTATCAGAGAGGATGCGAACATGTTCAAAAAACTATTCAATGCCCTGTTCAAGGGAGAGATCGCCCAGAGCCCCGAGGTTGAGCCCATCGAATACATGGGCTATCTCATCTATCCCGAGCCCATGGCGGAAGGGGGGCAATACAGGTTGGCAGGTCGCATCACCAGGGAGATCGACGGGCAATTACAGACCCATCGCTTCATCCGCTCCGATCTCTTTGCCAATCCGGCGGATGCCGAGCGCTTCATGGTGCAAAAGGCCCATACCTTCATCGACCAGATGGGGGAGCGCATGTTTGAACCCCGCGTGAAGCCAGACGCCAGCCCAGCTCCATGATGTCAGCTGAGCTGCTCGCCTTGCGCCACGCTATCGCTTCTGCCGGCGAGCGGCGTCTGATCTGGCTGGAAGGGGAGGAGGATGACTGCATCGTTCGTGCCGAATCCTTGCTGTGGGGGGCGGTGTTCTGGCTGGGGCAGGGTCCTGAGCGTCATGCTCCGCAGCCTGCCGCCAAGGCGCTTCAACGGCTCGGTCAGGAGTGCGACACCCTGGTATTCAATGCCTTCAGCGGTTTTCACCCCGATGCATTCGGTGCCTTGGCGGGGACATTGAGGGCTGGGGGGCTCTTGCTTCTGCTGACCCCGCCGCGGGAGGTATGGCCGACCTACCCAGACCCTGATCGTCAGAGGCTGGTCGCCCAGCCAGAGGAGGCAGATCGTGCCGGGCAGGGTTTCATCTCCCGTCTGGTACGGTTGCTGGCAGAAGATCCGGCGCGAGATCTGACGCCTGCCTCTTGTGATATTACCTGGCAGCCTCTCGACGGGGACCGGCCGCTGAGCGCGGATCAGGCCCGTGCGCTGCCCGCCATCCACAACGTGTTGCACGGCCATCGCCGCCGCCCCCTGGTGCTGAGCGCCGATCGCGGTCGTGGCAAGAGCGCCGTGCTGGGGCTGGCGAGCGCCGACTTGCTGAGTCGGGATCCGGCCTTGACGATAGCGGTGACGGCCCCTTCCCACGCCACAGTAGCGACACTTTTTGCCCATGCAGAGCGCGCGCTGGCAGAGATGCCTGAGCGGCTGGCCGGTCTGAGCTATGTGTCCCCTGATCGGGTGGCTCAAGGAGACGTACTGGCGGATCTGCTGCTGGTAGATGAGGCCGCCGCCATCCCGACCCCACTGCTGGAGGCCATGCTGGCCCGTCACAGTCGTATTGTCTTCGCTACAACGGAGCATGGTTATGAGGGGACGGGGCGCGGCTTCCATCTGCGCTTCAAGAGGGTACTCGATGAGCAAACCCCGGATTGGCAGGAGCTGCGCCTGGTGGAGCCCATTCGCTGGAGCCTGAGCGATCCGCTGGAGCCTCTGATCTTCCGGCTCCTTGGTCTGAATGCCGACATATCGGCACCTCATCCCCCGACATCACCGACCTGGCGCCAGGTCGGACAAGATGAGCTGGCCCGTGATGACGCGCTGCTCAATCGGGTGTTCGGCCTGCTCGTGCTGGCTCACTACCAGACCAGCCCCAGTGATCTGCGGTATTTGCTGGAGGGGCCGGATCTCGACATTCATCTGATGGAGCAGGGACAGGAGTTGCTCGGGGTGGCGCTGGTCGCGCGGGAGGGCAAGATACCCCCTGATCTGGCGCATGCGATCTGGGCCGGACGAAGGCGCCCTCGTGGACATCTGCTGCCCCAGTCGCTGCTGGCCCACGCCGGTTTCGTGACGGCGGGGGAGCGCTCTTATGCCAGGGTGATGCGCATCGCCATCCATCCTGCCCTTCATCGTCTCGGGCTGGGGTCTTGGTTGCTAGACAGTCTGGTATCACATTACCGGGCATTAGGGGTCGATTATCTGGGTTCTGCCTTCTCCGCCAGCCCAGATCTGCTGCCATTCTGGCTCAAGGCGGGATTGAAGGTGCTGCGTTTGGGTCTGCAGCGCGATGCGGCCAGCGGCAGTCATGCAGCTTTGCTGCTGATGCCGCTGCAATCGGAATATCACGCCGAGCTGGCGCAATGGCGACAGCGTTTCATGAGCCAGTTGCCGGCCCTGCTGGCGGGTGAACTCAAGAGGCTGGATACCGAACTGGTCTGGCTATCCCTCAGAGGCGGACCTGTCACTCATGTGCCGGATCTGGATGAATTCGAGCATCGGGAACTCGATTGCTTTGCCCACCATCACAAACCATTCGAATTGTGCCAGGGGACACTGCAACGCTGGCTGCTCCGGCAAGTGATGATGCTGGATGCGTTGAGTCAGGATGAACGACGGTTGCTGATCGCCACCATCTGGCAATATGCGTCCTGGTCCGAGCTGGCTGCCCGACAGGGTGTCGCGGGCAAACCCGCCCTGATAAAAGCATTGCGCTCCCTGCTGGCCAGACTGCTGGCTCAGCAAGCCCCAGCGGGCTGACCCCGCCTCTGGCACGGCAGAAAACCACGGAGCCCGGGAGGAACCCATGGCCCCTCCCGGGTTCTGCACATCGATTCGACTCACCATGGCTGAAGCTCTCCCCGTTCAAGGCGCGGCCACCCCGGGACCCGTTTCTCCCTCTTCCCTGCTCGCGTTTTGCCTATTGCCACTGCTCTGATGAGCCTGGTCAGGGCTGTCTGCATTTTGGTTTTTTCTGAATATGGACTAATACTTGAATGTGAAATGAATTTTAATAAATGCATTATTTTCAGATGGTTAGCGTTGGGTGTATTGAATGCAGGCCATCTTCTCCAACGTGCACAGGGAGTGCAATGTGAGAAACGATGCAGCTCAGGCAAGTGCCGGAATGATGATGTGGTTCATCAGCAGCAGTGCCTTTGCCAATGAGATCCGGTTCAACATGACGCGCGGGGCCACCGCCATCAGCCAGCAGGTCTATGACCTGCACATGACGATTTTCTATATCTGTTGCGTCATCGGTCTGCTCGTCTTCGGCATCATGTTCTGGTCCATCGTGCACCATCGAAGATCGCGCGGTGCCAAAGCCGCCCAGTTTCACGAAAGCACCCGCATCGAGTTGCTGTGGACGGCCATCCCCGTGTTGATACTGATCGCGATGGCGGCACCGGCAACCTCGACCCTGTTGAAGATGGAGGATACCTCCAAGGCCGATCTCACCGTCCTCGTCACTGGCTCACAATGGAAATGGCATTACAAATACCTCGAGTATCCGGTGGCGTTTTATTCCCTGCTGGCGACCAGCAAACAGCAGATCTCGGGTGATGCCCCCAAGGGCGGCAATTATCTGCTGGAGGTGGATAACCCTCTGGTGTTGCCGGTCGGCAAGAAGATCCGTTTCCTGATGACCTCGGACGATGTCATTCACTCCTGGTGGGTTCCCGCCTTCGCCGTGAAAAAAGATGCCAATCCTGGCTACATCAACGAGTCCTGGACCCGGATCGACAAGCCGGGCACCTATCGTGGGCAGTGCGCCGAGCTGTGCGGCAAGGATCACGGTTTCATGCCCGTGGTTGTGGTGGCCAAATCCGCAGAGGAGTTCGAGGCGTGGATTGCCAGGAAGGGAGACGAGCAGGCAACCGCCAAGGCACAGCAACAGGCGCAGGCAGCGGAGACCATGACGTTGCCACAAGCCATGGCGCTGGGGGAGAAAGTCTATCTGGGCCACTGTGCGGCCTGTCATCAGCCCGCGGGTACCGGATTGCCCGGCATCTTCCCGGCGCTCAATGGCAGCAAGGTGACCACACAGGCGGAGCATCGTGCCCAGCATCTGGATACTGTGTTGCACGGCCGGAGTGGTACGGCGATGCAACCTTTTGGCAAACAGTTGACGGCGAAGGAACTGGCCGCCGTCATTACCTATGAACGCAATGCCTGGGATAACAAGACCGGTGACCTTGTGCAGCCAGCCGAGGTGCAGTCCCTTCTCAATCCGGCCAATCCGGACAAGGACAAGTGAGGCGTCGGCATGAGTGATGGAATCACGGATACCCCGCACAGCGAACATGTCCACCAGCCAGCGGCCGGTCTGAGGCGCTGGCTCTACACCACCAATCACAAGGACATCGGTACCCTCTATCTGTGCTTTGCCCTCACCATGTTCTTTACCGGTGGCGCCATGGCCATGGTGATCCGGGCAGAACTGTTCCAGCCCGGACTGCAACTGGTGGAACCCCTGTTTTTCAACCAGATGACCACAGTACACGGCCTCATCATGGTCTTTGGTGCCGTCATGCCCGCCTTCACCGGCCTCGCCAACTGGCTGATCCCCATCATGATTGGGGCCCCTGACATGGCGCTGCCCCGCATGAACAACTGGAGCTTCTGGATCCTGCCGTTTGCTTTCCTCATCCTCCTGTCGAGCCTGTTTATGGAGGGAGGCGGCCCCAGTTCTGGCTGGACCTTCTATGCCCCCCTGTCTACCCAGTACAGCGGCAACAGCACGGCCCTGTTTGTCTTTGCCATTCACATCATGGGGATCTCCTCCATCATGGGGGCCATCAACGTCATCGTGACCATCTTCAACCTGCGGGCGCCGGGCATGGGCTGGATGGAGATGCCGCTGTTTGTCTGGACCTGGCTCATCACGGCGTTTCTGCTCATCGCTGTCATGCCGGTGCTGGCGGCTGCGGTGACCATGGTGCTGACGGACAAGTATTTCGGGACCAGTTTCTTCGATGCGGCCGGTGGGGGGGATCCTGTCCTGTTTCAGCACATTTTCTGGTTCTTCGGGCACCCGGAAGTCTACATCATGATATTGCCGGCTTTCGGCATCGTCTCCAGCATCATTCCGACCTTCTCCCGCAAGAAGCTGTTCGGTTATCGCTCCATGGTCTATGCCACCAGCAGCATCGCCTTGCTCTCCTTCATGGTCTGGGCTCACCACATGTTCACCACCGGATTGCCCGTGGTGGCGGAGCTGTTCTTCATGTACACCACCATGCTGATCGCGGTGCCGACAGGGGTAAAGGTGTTCAACTGGCTTGCCACCATGTGGCGTGGTTCTCTGACATTCGAGACCCCCATGCTGTTTGCCATCGCCTTCATCACTCTGTTCACCATTGGCGGTTTCTCCGGGCTGATGCTGGCCATGACACCGGCTGATTTTCAGTATCACGACACCTATTTCGTAGTGGCCCATTTCCACTATGTGCTGGTGACCGGTGCCGTCTTCTCGATCCTGGCCGCTGCCTACTACTGGTTGCCGAAATGGACGGGGCACATGTATGACGAGCGGCTCGGCCAATGGCATTTCTGGTGTTCGCTCGTCTCGGTCAATGTGCTGTTTTTCCCCATGCATTTTGTCGGGCTGGCGGGCATGCCTCGCCGCATTCCCGATTACGCCCTGCAATTTGCCGACTTCAACATGCTGATCAGCCTGGGGGGCTTTGCCTTCGGCCTGTCCCAACTGCTGTTTGTCTGGGGCGTGGTCAAATGCATCAGAGGCGGAGCCAAGGCGAGCGATCGGGTATGGGAGGGGGCCGAGGGGCTGGAATGGACGCTCTCCTCTCCCCCTCCTTATCACAGTTTCCAGACTCCGCCGGATATCCGGTCGGAAGAGCGTTAGGGAGGTCATATGACCCAGGTCAGTCATGCCCCCTTGCTCAGAAAACTGGCTCTGGTCGTGCTCGTCATGTTTGGTTTTGCCTTTGCGCTGGTGCCGCTTTATGACGTCTTCTGCCGGATCACCGGCCTCAATGGCAAGACGTCTGATCAAGCGGCCAGTACGGAGCGGGCGGTGATCGACAGCAAGCGGAGCATCCAGATCGAGTTTCTTGCTCATGCGGATACCCGGATGCCGTGGGAGTTCAGCGGTGAGACGACTCGGCTGTCGGTGCGGCCGGGGGAGGTGAAGATGGTCAACTTTCGGGTGTTCAATCCCACGGAGCGGACCATGGTGGGTCAGGCGGTCCCGTCGGTCTCTCCTGGTCCCGCCGCAGCCTATCTGAAGAAAGTGGAGTGTTTCTGTTTCAATCGCCAGGAGCTGAGGGCAGGGCAGAGCAAGCTGATGCCGCTCAAGTTCTATATCGATCCGGCACTACCGGACAGCATCAATACCATCACGCTTTCCTACTCGCTCTATGACATCACGGAGTCCGTACCTGCACCGGCACTCGCACAGAGGAAATGACCATGGCCAAGGTGAACCAGACCTATTATGTCCCGGACCAGAGTCGCTGGCCCATCATTGGTGCCATTGCACTGTTTTTCCTGGCGTTGGGGGCGGGACATCTGGTCAATGAAGTGGCGAGTGGGCAAACCGGTTTCGGCCGGTATCTGATGATGGCCGGTGTCGCCCTGCTGGCATTCATGTTGTTTGGCTGGTTCCGTCACATCATCCGGGAGTCCATGACCGGGCTCTACAGCGCCCAGATGGACAGATCCTTCAGGCAGGGCATGGTCTGGTTCATCTTCTCCGAAGTGATGTTCTTTCTGGCTTTTTTCGGAGTGCTGTTCTATGCCCGCCAGCTTGCGGTGCCCTGGCTGGATGGTGCGGGCCACAGGGTGATGACGGGCCAGCTGCTGTGGCCGGATTTCACCGCTCACTGGCCCCTGCTCAAGACGCCCGGCGGGGCCACGACCCAGGCCATGCCCTGGCAGGGGATCCCCCTCATCAATACCTTGATCCTGCTCGGCTCCTCCGTGACCCTGCTGTTTGCACACATGAGTCTGGAAAACGGCAGACGGATGCGGCTCAAGGGGATGTTGCTGGCCACCGTGGTGCTCGGGCTGACATTCCTGTGGTTTCAAGGCTATGAGTATCTGCATGCCTATCGGGATCTCGGGCTGCGGCTGGATTCCGGCATCTATGGCAATACCTTCTTCATTCTGACCGGGTTCCATGGACTGCACGTGCTGCTGGGCACCCTTTTCCTGACCATCATCTGGCTGCGCATCATGTTGAGGGATCATTTCACCCCACAGCGTCATTTCGCTTTCCAGGCTGCGGCCTGGTATTGGCACTTCGTCGATGTGGTCTGGCTCTGTCTGTTCGTCTTTGTCTACCTGCTTTGATGCCGTGCTCAGTAGGGGCGCGGGTTGGGTTCCAGCCAGCCCATCGCGAGAGAGAGCAGCAGTATGATGACCACCAGCAGGGAGAAGAAGACGCGCCGGCCCAGAGGTACCGACATCTTTTGCGTATTGCCTGGACTGAGCATCAGCCAGAGGGCGTGAAACAGCTGGCCGATGATGAGCAGCAGCATGAGTATCAGAACGACCTTGATCAACATCTTGGGATCCTCCTCGATATGCGCGATTCGGCTGCACGAGACAAGCGACGACCATGGCATCACAGACGCTGGTTCGTCTTGTTGTTCACTCTGGTGGTGACGGGCGGTTTGTGCAAGCTGGCGTTCTGGCAGTGGCAGCGCGGAATGGAAAAAACGGCCTGGCTGGCGCAGATGGCAAAGATGCAGCAGGCCGGGCCAAGGACATTGGCCCAGATCGACTGGCAACACCCGGAGTCACTGGATGGCCAGCCTCTGCAAGGGAAAGCCGAGTGGGTCAGCCCTTATGTCTGGTTGCTGGACAACCAGATCGTCAACGGGGAGGTTGGCTATGACGTGCTCATCCCGGTACGCGCAGAGGGGGGATCCTCACTGTTGCTGGTCAACCTGGGATGGGTGCCCGCGCCATCCGACAGGTCGCAATTGCCCAATCCCGCCATCCCCGCCGTAATGACCCTTGAAGGTGTTCTGCGCATGGCTCCCGGCGGCTTCCTGCTGGGACAGAACATAGAACCAGGCCCCTACCCGAACCGGCTGCAATCCATCAGGGTCGAGACCCTGCGACAGGCAATCGGAGCCCCGCTTGCAGACGCCGTGTTGTATCAAAGACGAACCCCATTCCTCTATCACTACCAGCACAATGTCATGCCTCCTGAAAAACACCGGGCCTATGCGGTGCAATGGCTCGGCTTGGCGCTGGTGGTTCTGTCAGGGGGGGTCATGCTGACGAGGAGGTGCTCCCCATGAGCGGATGGCGACGCTGGCGGGTGCCAGCGCTCTTTGCTGCGGTGATCCTGCTGCCTGTGGTGCTGGCGGCTCTGACTCTTCACCAGGGCTGGTATGAACCCGGCACGCGCAGCAAGGGGTACTGGCTGCACCAGGAGATCTACCTGTTGAAACCGCTTCCTGCCCATCAGCACCAATGGCGACTGGTCTATCTGGTGACCCCTCGCTGCGAGGGGCAATGCCGGCAGGTCCCCGCGCTGATGGCACGTATCCAGGCCGCACTTGGCCGTAATCTGGATAAGCTGGAGCTGGTCCAGTTGACGCCACCTCACGAGGCAAACAGTGAAATGAGGGAGGGGGATATACTGCTGGTGGACGCCCGCGGGCTGGCCATCTTGCGTTACGAGGTGCCCGGCAGCACGACGACCTGGCCGTTGCTTGGCAAGGCGGTACTGTCGGATCTGCAGCAACTGCTCAAGTATCAGCGTGGGGTGCAGTGACGATGCAGCCGGCATGGGACTCGCATCTTCTGGCTACTGCACGGTCAACGAGGCGGCATATGAAGATGCACAAGAGGCTGGCCTCCGTGGCCATTGCGCTGGCAGTACTGGTCATCGCGCTCGGTGCTTATACCCGGTTGACGGATGCCGGGTTGGCTTGCCCCGATTGGCCTGGTTGCTATGGTTCCCTGGCCATTCCCCGCGCCGAGCATGCGGAACTGGCGGCACAGCGCTATCCGGCCAGCCCGCTTGTTCCTCACAAGGCGCGCAGCGAGATGGTGCATCGCTACTTCGCCGGGGTGCTGGGAGGCGTGATTGTGCTCCTGTCCGGCTTGGGCTGGAGTACAGGCGGCCGACTGCGTCACCTCTCGCTCATCTTGCTGGTGCTGGTTGCAGGCCAGGCGGCGCTGGGTATGTGGACGGTGACCCTGGCCCTGCATCCCCTGGTGGTGACCACTCATCTGCTGGGCGGCTTCGCCATCCTGACCTTGCTTTGGCTCTATCGGGCCGAATTGGCAGGCTTCCCTTCACCCCCGCCCGTACACCAGGGTGTGTCCTGGCTTGGCAGCATGGCCTGTGGCGTGCTGCTGCTGCAGATCGCGCTGGGGGGCTGGACGTCGGCGAACTATGCGGCCATGGCGTGTGTGGAGTTTCCCTTGTGCCAGGGCGACTGGCAGGCAGAGCTGAATTGGGCGCAAGCCTTTCATCTCCCCCTGGGGCACGCCAGTTATGAGTTCGGCGTGCTGGGTAAGGAGGCGCGCCAGACCATTCACATCGCCCATCGCCTGGGAGCGCTGACCACGGCCTTGCTGGTGGGGGCTTTCGCCCTCGCGCTGCTCTGCCAGCGGCCCCCCCTGAGAGGGTTTGGCTGGTTGTTGCTGGGTCTGCTGACCGTGCAGATTGCCTTGGGATTGGCGAACGTCCATCTGGCCCTGCCGCTGGCCAACGCCCTTGCGCACAATCTGGTGGCAGCCCACCTGCTGGTCTGCTGTGTGCTGGCGCGCGGGAGGCTCTCTGTGCCTCATCACGACCCCTTGCGACCCCCTGGGATGGTCAGGAGCCGGACATGAATGGGAGAGTGCGGGCACAGCGCTTCGCCCTCCGCCGGGTGCGCGATTATTGTCAGTTGACCAAACCAAAGGTGGTCGCCCTGCTGCTCCTGACCGCCTGGGTGGGCATGCTGCTGGCCGAGCCGACACGCGCCTCTCTGGACGAAATGATACTGGGCCTGGCGGGGATTGGACTGCTCGCTGCCGGGGCGGCGGCCATGAACCATTCTCTGGATAGCGGCATCGATGCCCGGATGCCAAGAACGCGCTGGCGCCCGGTCGCCACGGGACGGATCACGCCGGGGCAGGCGATGAGTTTCGCGATCTGTCTGGCACTGTCGGGGTTTGTTCTGCTCCATTGGGGCGTGAATCCCCTGACTGCCTGGCTAACCCTGGCCAGCCTGTTCGGCTATGCGGTCGTCTATACCCTGCTGCTGAAGCGGGCCACGCCGCAGAATATCGTCATCGGCGGATTGGCGGGAGCCATGCCACCGCTCTTGGGCTGGACCAGCATCACGGGGCAGCTTTCGGCCGAGCCCTGGCTGCTGGTGATGATTATCTTTACCTGGACGCCGCCCCATTTCTGGTCTTTGGCCATCCACCGGCGCGATGACTATGCCGGTGCCGACATTCCCATGCTGCCGGTCACCCACGGCACCGATTTCACCAAGACCGCCATCCTGCTCTATCTGCTGATCCTGACGCTCGTCTGCCTGCTGCCCTATCTGATTGGTATGTCGGGGCTTGTCTACCTGGTCGGCAGTCTGGGGCTGAACCTTGGATTCTGCTGGCATGGCTGGTTGTTGAAATATGAGGAGCGCCCCGGCCAGGCGATGCGCACCTTCCGTTTCTCCATCTATCACCTGATGCTGCTGTTTGGTCTGCTGATTCTGGATCACCACTGGCTGTGGCGGTTGTCATGACGTTGATGCGGGTCGAGGTCGGGTGAATGGTGACGCTGCGTCGGTGCACAGCAGGGATGCACAGACCTGATGCAAAACAAGATGGCCCCAAGGGGCCACCTTGTTTTCAGGGGGACGGGAGCCTAGAGCTTGACCATGATATGCCGCGGCACCGTGTAGTCCTCCAGCGCGTAGAGGGAGAGATCTTTGCCGTAGCCGGACATCTTCATGCCGCCGTGGGGCATCTCGGAGGTGAGCATGAAGTGGGTGTTGATCCAGGTGCAGCCATATTGCAGGTGGCTGGCCACCTTGCTGGCAAGGCCGAGATCCCGGGTCCAGACCGAGCTGGCGAGGCCGTAGTCCGAGTCGTTGGCCCACTGCACCACCTGCTCGGCGTCGCTGAAGCGGGTCACCGACACCACGGGGCCGAATACCTCGCGCCGCACGATTTCATCCTCCTGACGGGCATGGGCGATCAGGGTCGGCTCGAAGAAGAAGCCGTTGCCGGGGCGGATCTTGCCCCCCGCCGTCACCTCCACGTGGCCGCTGCTCTGGGCCCGCTCCACGAAGCTGGCCACCCGGTTGCGCTGCCGGTCAGAGATGAGCGGCCCCATCTCCACCCCCTCCTCGCGCGGACCACCCACCTTGATGGAGGCCACCGCATCCGTCATGGCGGCGACAAACTTGTCGTAGATCTTGCCCTGGGCATAGATGCGGCAGGCGGCGGTGCAATCCTGGCCTGCGTTGTAGAAGCCGAAGGTGCGAATGCCCGCCACCACGGCCTCCAGGTCCGCGTCGTCGAAGATGATGACAGGCGCCTTGCCCCCCAGCTCAAGGTGGGTGCGCTTCATGGTGCGGGCGGCGCTCTGCAGGATCTTCTGGCCGGTGGCGATGTCACCGGTCAGAGACACCATGCGCACCAGCGGATGCTCCACCAGCGGCGCCCCCACGCTCTCGCCCCGGCCGCACACGATGTTGATGACGCCGCGCGGGAAGAGCTCGCTGGCGAGCTCCGCCAGGCGCAGGGCGGTGAGCGGGGTCTGTTCGGAGGGCTTGAGCACCACCGTATTGCCGGCGGCAAGCACCGGGGCCATCTTCCAGGCCGCCATCATCAACGGATAGTTCCAGGGGGCGATACTGCCCACCACCCCGATGGGGTCCCGGCGGATCATGCTGGTGTGCCCCTCGATGTACTCCCCCGCCAGCGGCCCCTGCAGGCAGCGGGCGGCGCCGGCGAAAAAGCGGAAGCAGTCCACCACCGCCGGCAGCTCGTCATTGAGCACCGCCAGATAGGGCTTGCCGCAGTTGAGGGATTCGAGCGCCGCAAACTCCTCGGCGTGGCGCTCGATGGCGTCGGCCAGGCGCAGCAGCAGGGTACTGCGGCTCGCCGGGGTTGTGCGGCTCCACTGGGCGAAGGCGCGCTGGGCACCGTTCACCGCCCGGTTCACCTGCTCGAACGAGGCTTCTGGCACCGAGGCGAGCAGCTCGCCGGTGGCCGGGTTGAGGATGGGCTCGGCCTGGCCGTCACCGGTGACGAACTGACCGTCGATCAAGAGTTGGGTAGAGAGTTTCATGGTTGCATCCTTGCGCACGCGTTGAGTCGTTATTTGCCACTGCCGGCGACGTCCTGGCCGTCGCGGGTGAGGTAGTAGGCAAGCAGAATGGGAATGGTGGTGAAGGCCACTATGATGAGCGCCACCACGTTGGTGACCGGCCTATCCCGTGGCCGGATCAGCTCCTGATACATCCAGATCGGCAGCGTGGTCTGCTGGCCAGCGGTGAAGGTGGTGACGATCACCTCGTCAAAGCTGAGGGCAAACGCCAGCATGCCCCCCGCCAGCAGCGCCGTGGCGAGGTTGGGCAGGATCACGTAGCGCAGGGTCTGGAAGCCGTCGGCACCGAGATCCATCGACGCCTCGATGAGGCTCTGGTTGGTGCGGCGAAAGCGCGCCAGGGCATTGTTGTAGACCACCACCACGCAGAAGGTGGCGTGACCTATGACGATGGTCCAGAAGCTGAAGGGGATCTCCATCACCCCGTAGGCGGAGCGCAGCGCGATACCGGTGACGATGCCGGGCAGGGCGATGGGCAGCACCAGCAACAGCGACACCACCTCCTGACCGAAGAAGCGGCTGCGGGCGATGGCCCCCGCCGCCAGGGTGCCGAGCACCATGGCGGCCAGCGTCGCCAGCCCCGCTACCTCCAGCGACAGCTGGATGGCGCGCCACACGTCGGGGCGGTTGAGGGTCACCTCGAACCACTTGAGGGTGAGCCCGGGGGGCGGGAACTGGTAGCTCTTGCTCTCGCTGGTGAAGGCATAGAGGAAGATGAACAGGATCGGAAAGTGCAGGAACAGGAGACCGCCGATGGCCGCGTACTTGAGCAGGCCGGAGGGCTGGCTGCCATGGTCCCGCTTCATGGAAGTATTAGAGCGCATCGAAGGCCCCCAAGCGTTTCGCGATGGTGAGGTAGATGGCGATGATGAGGATCGGCACCAGCGAGAAGGCGGCAGCGAAGGGCAGGTTGCCCGCCGTGCCCTGTTGCATGTAGACCACCTGACCTATGTACATGGTGGAGTTGCCTATGATGCCGGGGATGATGTAGTCCCCCAGCGTCAGGGAGAAGGTGAAGATGGAGCCCGCCACCACGCCGGGCAGGGCCAGCGGCAGGATCAGGGTGCGAAAGGTCTGGGCCGGGGTGGCGCCGAGATCGCCGCTCGCCTCCAGCAAGGAGCGCGGGATCCGCTCCACCGCCGCCTGGATAGGCAGGATCATGAAGGGCAGCCAGACGTAGACGAACACGATGAAGGTGCCGATGCGCGAGAACGACAGCGACGGTCCCCCGATCACCGGCAGCGAGAGGATGGCGTCCAGCAGCCAGTCCAGTCCCAGAGTATCTGCCAGCCAGCTGATGACCCCCTCCTTGGCCAGGATCAGCTTCCAGGCGTAGACCCGCACCAGATAGCTGGACCAGAGCGGCAGCATGATGCCGACGTAGAACAGGGCCCGGGTCTTGCCGCTGGTGTAGCGCGCCATGTAGTAGGCCACCGGAAAGCCGAGCAGGGCGCAGGCCAGAGTCACTAGCAGCGACATGCCGACGGTGCGCAGGATCACGTCCAGGTTCTCCGCCCGCAGCAGGGCGACGAAGTTCTGCAGCCCCAGTTCGTGGCGGATCTGGCCGCTGAACTCGTCCAGCCCGAAGAAGGCGTTGGAGAGCAGCATCAGCAGGGAGCCGACATAGATGATGCCAAGCCAGAGCAGCGGCGGCCCGAGCAGGACGGCCAGCAACAGACCCGGCCGCCCGTAGAGCAGGGTGGAAAGGCGCCGCAGCGGCCGATAGGAGAGGGGGGCAGTGGGTTGGCTCATGGCAAGGCTCGCACTGTGGGGGGCGCTCATGGTTGAGCTCTCTGAGGGGCGGTGTGCAGGCGATGGATCGCCTGCTCCGGCCAGCTGAGGCTGACCCGGGCGCCACGGGGCAGGCGGGCCTGGCCCTCGTTGGGGTGGTTGACGATAAGCTCGAGCTGCTCGCCGAGATCGACCCGGTAGCGCACGAAGGGGCCGAGATACTCCACCTCGCGCACTTCCCCGGACCAGCCCGGTGTGCCGGCCTCGGCGAGGCGGATCCGCTCCGGGCGCACCATCATCTGGCGCTCATCGCCGCACAGACGGCGGGCCTGCTCCCCCTCGAACAGGTTGACGGTGCCGACGAAGCGAGCGACGAAGGGGGTGGCGGGGGCGTCGTAGACAGTATCCGGCGCGGCGATCTGCTCGATCTTGCCCTGATTGAAGATGCAGATCCGGTCGCTCATGGAGAGCGCCTCCTGCTGATCGTGGGTGACGAAGATGAAGGTGATGCCGAGCTGGCGCTGCAAGGCTTTCAGTTCGAGCTGCATCTGCTCGCGCAGCTTGAGGTCGAGCGCCCCGAGCGGTTCGTCCAGCAGCAGGATGCGCGGCTGGTTGATCAGTGCCCGGGCGATGGCGATGCGTTGGCGCTGGCCGCCGGAGAGCTGGCCCGGCTTGCGGTTGCCGACGCCGGGCAGGCGCACCAGCTCCAGCATCTCGTCCACCTTGCGGTAACGCTCCGCCTTGGCGACGCCCTTGAGCATCAGGCCATAGCCGATGTTGTCGCGCACATCCATGTTGGGAAACAGGGCGTAGTCCTGAAACACGGTATTGAGGTTGCGATCGTAGGGGGGCACGGTGGAGCAGGGCTCGCCGAACAGCCGGATCTCCCCCTCGCTCGGGTATTCGAAGCCCGCAATCATCCGCAGGCAGGTGGTCTTGCCGGAACCGCTCGGCCCCAGCAGGGTGAAAAACTCGCCAGCCGGGATCTGGAAGGAGATGTCGTCGACCGCCTTCACCTCGCCATAGTTGCGGCTGACCCGGTCAAATTGTACGGCATTCATGGGGCGTCCTTGTCTGTGTGGGAAGCGGGCCGGACTCCTGTCCGGCCCCATATCGGCATTTACTGAGGCACCTCAGCGACCACCCAGGATGGCGATATAGTCCGAGACCCAGCGGTAGTAGGGCACGCAGGTTCCCTGGCTCTTGCACTGGGAGACGGGAGTACGCCAGAAGTGAACCCGATCGAAGTTGTCGATGCCGTTGGTCTTGCACCCCTCTTTTCCGAGCAGGGCATTGCCTTCGCAGGCGGCCGGCACCACGGGCACGGAGCCGAACCAGGAGGCGAGATCCCCCTGCAGCTTGTTGTTGAGGGAGTGCTCCAGCCATTTGTAGGCACAGGTGAGGTTCTTGGCCTCGCTGTGCACCATGCTGGTGTCGGCCCAGCCGGTGACCCCCTCCTTGGGCACCGTCGTGGCGATGGGCTGCTTGTCGGCGATCAGGGTATTGGCCTGGAACGGCCAGGAGCCGGAGGCCACCACCCCCTCGTTCTTGAAGTCATCGATCTGGACGAAGGCGTCGTGCCAGTAGCGTCCCACCAGCTTGCGCTGCTGGCGCAGGAGGTCGAGGGCGGCCTTGTACTGATCCTCGTTCAGCTCGTAGGGATCCTTGATGCCGAGCGCCGGCTGGTGGCTCATCAGATAGAGGGCGGCATCGGCGATGTGGATCGGGCCGTCAAATGCCTGCACCCGACCCTTGTTGGACTTGCCGTCCGGCAGGGTCTGCTCCTCGAACACCACGTTCCAGGAGTCGGGCGCCTTGGGGAACACCTTGGTGTTGTACATCAATATGTTGCCGCCCCACTGGTAGGGCACGCCATAGTGCTTGCCGTCCACCGTGTGCCAGGGGGCATTCTGCAGGCGGGGGTCTATCTTGCCGTAGCTCGGGATGAGCGCCAGGTTGAGTGCCTGCACCTTGCCGCCGGCGATGAGGCGCAGGCTGGCGTCGCCGGAGGCGGTCACCAGATCGAAGCCCCCCTCGTTCATCAGCGCCACCATCTCGTCCGAGGTGGCGGCCGTCTTGACGTTGACCTTGCAGCCGGTCTCTTTCTCGAAGCCGGTCACCCAGTCGTAGTTCTTGTCGGTCTCGCCGCGCTCCACGTAGCCGGCCCAGGCCACGATGTTGAGCTGGCCTTCACCCTTGCCGAGGGTGGTGGGGGCAGCCTGGACCTGGCTTGCCAGCAGCGCCGGGATCAGGGCCAGGGTCAGAGGGGTCAATTTCATCTTGCTCTCCTTGCATGATTGGCAACCGTGGCGGCGCCACAGTAGGCATTAACATCCTGTTAACCAGTCATGAGCGTAGGAGAAGCCGGGAGCAATGAGAATTTCAATTTTTAACGGCTTGGGTATCTGTAAAATCGATATCGAGTGCGGATGAATCTGATTTTTTTGCCGGAGTCACGGCTGTTCAGGCTCAGTCCTAGCGGGGGAGGTGCTGGCGGGCCCGTAGCCGGCTCTGATCTCTGGCGATGTCGATGAACTCGCGTGCGGCCCAGTCAAGGCGCGAGCCGCGCCGCCACACCAGACCGATGTCGATGGCGGGGATGGGCTCCTTGATGGCGCGGGCCTCGACCCGCTCTTGCTCCAGCGACCAGGGGCGGTAGGCAAAGTCCGGCAGCAGGGCGAGCCCGAGCTGGCTCGCCACCAGGCTGCGCACCGCTTCTACCGAGGCGGTCCGCAGCACGATGCGCGGCGCGATGCCGTAGCGGCGCAGGCCGCCGCCGATGATCTGGTCAAGCTGGTCGGCGGTCAGCGAGATCATGGGCTCCTCGCCGAGCGCCTTGAGGGAGAGGGTCGACTCGGCGCAGAGGGGGTGGTTGGCGGCGAGCCAGACCCGCAGCGGCGAGCGGGTCAGCAGCTCGGTATCGAACGCCTCCTGGCGGATGGTGCGGTTGGTCATCAGGATCCCCACATCCACCTCGCCGTTGACGATCTGGTGTTCGAGATAGGGCTGCTCATCCTCCTTCACCTCGATCTGTACCGCCGGGAAGGCGCGGCGAAAGCGGCCGAGGGCCTCCGAGAGGTAGTAGCCTGCCACCAGCGTGGTTACGCCTATAGTAAGCCGCCCCTGATCCTGCTGGGCCACCGCCTTGAGGGACTGGCCGGCTTCGGTCATGGCGCTTAGGATGCGACGGGCGTGCAGCAGAAACTGGTGGCCCTGAGTGGTGAGGCTGACCCCGCGCGGATTGCGCTCGAACAGGGCGGCGCCGAGCTCGGTCTCCAGCTCGCGGATGGCGCTGGTGACCGCCGACTGGGAGATGTGCAGCTCGGCGGCTGCGCGGCTCACCGAGAAGCTGTCGGCCACCGCCACGAAATAGCGGATCTGGCGAAAGGTGAAGTTCATCTGGGCGTCCTGCCACGTGCGATCAAGGTGAGTGCCAGCTTAACCTCGAATCATACCCAGACAAAAGGCGCCGTGATGGCGCCTTTGTCATTGTTTTTCCGGAAATTAGCGGGCTGTCACCGCCTCTGTTACCGGTACACGGTTCACTCCCTTGCCCAGATAGGCGAGGGTGATGGTCACTATGATGCAGGTGAAGCTGAGCCACATGTAGGGCAGGTAGTCGAGGGTCGCCACCCCCAGTACCCCGGCCATGAAGATGCCGTTGTCGCTCCAGGGCACCATGCCGCAGGTGAGGGTGCCGCCAAACTCAGCGTTGCGGGAGAGGTTCTTGCGCGCAAGCCCCAGCCGGTCGTAGTTCTTGGCCATGATCTTGGGGGTCAGGATCAGGGACACATACATGGCGGAACCGAACACGTTGGCCAGGAAGGCGGTGCCTATGGTGTGGCTGGTCAGGCTGCCGGCGCTGTTGATGCGCTTCTCGAAGGCGCTGGCGATCACTTCCAGGATGCCGACCTTCTCCAGCAGACCGCCGAAGCCCAAGCCGAAGATGATGACGGCCACTGAGCCCAGCATGGACTCCATGCCGCCGCGGCCGAGGATGTTGTCGATGAAATCGACGCCGGAGGTGATGGCAAACGGGCTGTAGGCGGAGTGCATGGCCTTCACCGGATCCATGTCCTGGAAGAGGATGGCCCAGACAAGACCCAGCAGGGCGCCGAAGCTGATCACCGGGAAGGCGGGCTTGCGGTTGGCCAACAGGCCCAGCACCAGCACCACGGGCACTATGGCCATGGGGGTGATGTTGAACTGCTTGTCGAGGGCGTCCATCACCAAATTGACCTGCTCCAGGCTGACGTTGCCGGAGTACTGCATGCCGACCACGGTGAACAGGGCGGCGGTGATGACGTAGGAGAACAGGCTGATGGGCAGCATCCCCTTGATGTGTTCCATCACGTCGACGTTGGACATGGTCGAGGCCAGCACCACGGAGTCGGAGAGTGGGGAGAGCTTGTCACCGAAGTAGACGCCGGAGAGCACGGCACCGGCTACCAGCGGCGCGGGTACCCCCAGGCTGTGGCCTATACCCATCATGGCGATGCCGGCGGTGGCCGCCGAGCCCCAGGAGGTGCCGGTGGCCAGCGAGGTGAGAGAGCAGATGATCAGGGTCGCCAGCAGGAAGATGGAGGGGTGTATCACCTTGAGGCCGAAGTAGATGATGCTGGGGACGATACCGCCGGCAATCCAGGTGCCCACCAGGGCACCGACGGAGATCAGTATCAGGATGGCCCCCATCCCCTTGGCGACGCCGTCGACTGCCGCCTGCTCCAGGGATTTGTAATCGTGGCCGAGCTTGATGCCGAGTCCCATGATGACGAACCAGGCGATGAATAGTGCCAGCTGGATTGGCAGATCCAGCACGCTGGTGAAGGAGAAGGCCAGGGCCAGGAAAATGGCCAGGCAGGCAAATACTTGCGACATGCCCGGCAATCGGATGTGGTGTTGTTGGTTTTGCATAGACGCTCCCTAAACTCTTGCTCGCCAAGGTCAGCCCCTCTCGTCCTGCGGATGCGTCGATCCCGAGAGGCTTACCAAAAGAGGGCGCAATCTACCATAAAGCGGAGGTGTAAAATCCCTGCTCATTCGGCAAAACAGCTTTAAAATTTTAAAATCCCACAAAATAGTTGATCTAATCGGCATTTTTCACTGTTCAATCGACACCGTTTGATAGCCGGAGATCCATAGGCAAGTTCGATTGCAGATGGCGACACCAAAGATGATAATGGTTATCATTAATGTTTTTCGGACTAATGCCAATGAACTGGATAGCACGCGCTCTGCTCTTGGCCGCCCTTCTGGCGGTGCTGGTCTGGGGTCAGGAGAAGGAATACGGGTTCTGGAGTCTGGGGTTCTTGCTGGCTGCCTGGGTCATGCTGGAACCCAGGCTGAGACCGGTGTTGATCCTGCTGCCGGTTGCGGGAATGACAGGGGTCGTCACTCTGCTCTGGCAGCAGGGCTGGCATTAAGCCTGGCGAGTGGGGACGGCCTGGATCTTGTCGTAGGCCTGGCGCAGGGAGGCGATGACCTTCTTCTCCATCTCGCTGCGTTCGGCGTCTGTCGTGAAGTAGATCATGTCGACATCGTGGCGGATGTAGTGGGAAGGAAGCTGGTTGAGTGTCAGGCAGCAGAGGTCTGCCAGCTGATAGGGGGTCAATGTTCGAGCCAACCCCTGTTTTTCTATCTCCTTGAGCACCAGATGCTCATAGAAGTTGTGAATATCGGTATCCAGGATCATGAGAAAACCCCCGTGGTGGCGCAGCATCTTCAACAGCATAGCCATGGGGCATGAAAACACAAAAGGCCCGTTACTCTCGTAACGGGCCTTTGCAGAATGATGGTGCGAAGAGAGGGACTCGAACCCTCACATCCGTGGGACACTAACACCTGAAGCTAGCGCGTCTACCAATTCCG
>NZ_JBRKTB010000009.1:2500-151085 GCF_053005425.1 Aeromonas sp. 25-248
TACCCTGCGCTACGAAGCGCTGGTCAACCAGCACCAGCGTCGCCGCAACCCGACTCGCGGCCTGGCTGGCGGGAAAGTCAGTCTGATCCCGCACCAGCTCTACATCGCCCATGAAGTGGGTCACCGCTACGCCCCGCGCGTATTGCTGGCAGACGAGGTGGGTCTGGGCAAGACCATCGAAGCAGGCATGATCATTCACCAGCAGTTGCTCTCCGGCCGCGCCCATCGGGTGCTGATCCTGCTGCCCGAAACGCTCCAGCACCAGTGGCTGGTCGAGATGCTGCGCCGTTTCAACCTGCACTTCTCCCTGTTTGACGAGGAGCGCTGCATCGAGGCGTTCGCCGATGCGGAGAACCCCTTCGAGACCGAACAGCTGGTGATCTGCAGCCTCGACTTCCTGCGCAAGAAGCGTCGTCGCTTCGAACAAGTGCTGGAAGCCGAGTGGGATCTGCTGGTTGTCGACGAAGCGCACCATCTGGAGTGGAGTGAGGAGGCCCCCAGCCGCGCCTACGAAATGGTGGAAGCGCTGGCCGAACAAGTACCGGGCGTGCTGCTGCTGACCGCGACCCCGGATCAGCTGGGCCACCAGAGCCACTTTGCCCGTCTGCGTCTGCTCGACCCGGAGCGTTTCTACGACTACGACGCCTTCCTCGCCGAGGAGCAAGCCTACGGTCAGGTCGCCGGCGCAGCGCAAGAGCTGCTGGATGGCGAGCCCCTGAGCAATGAAGCTAAAAGAATCCTTGCCAGCCAGCTGGAAGGGCTGGACTTAAGCGATGCAACTGCCCGTCAGCAGGCTGTCGCCAAGCTGCTGGACCAACACGGCACCGGCCGGGTGCTGTTCCGCAACAGCCGCGCCAATATTCAGGGCTTCCCCGAGCGTCACCTCAACGTCTACCCCATGCCGCTGCCGGAACAGTACAAGACCGCCATCAAGGTGATGGGCATGATGGGTGGCAATGGCGGCGATCTGCAGACTCGCGCCCTGCGCTACCTCTATCCCGAGAAGATCTTCCAGCAATTCGAAAGCGACAACGCTACCTGGACTCAGTTCGACCCACGCGTCGAATGGTTGCTTGAACTGCTGCTCTCAGCCCGTCAGCAGAAGGTGCTGGTGATCTGCTCCGAAGCAGCCACCGCCATCGCCCTGGAAGAGGCGCTGCGCACCCGTGAAGGGATCCGTGGTGCCGTGTTCCACGAAGGAATGTCGATCCTTGAGCGAGACAAGGCCTCCGCCTATTTTGCCCAGCAAGAGGGTGGCGCCCAGGTGCTGCTCTGCTCCGAGATCGGCTCAGAAGGCCGCAACTTCCAGTTTGCCAGCCATCTGGTGCTGTTCGATCTGCCTCTCAACCCGGATCTGCTGGAGCAGCGTATCGGCCGCCTGGATCGTATCGGTCAGCAGAATACCGTCGAGATCCACGTTCCCTATCTGGAAGGGACTGCCCAGCGCGCCCTGCAGCTTTGGTATCACGATGGTCTGGACGCGTTCGAGCAGACCTGCCCGACTGCCCGACCGGTATTTGAAGCGGTGCGTGACGAGCTGTTCGAGCTGCTGGCCGCCAACACCGGCGATCAGGCAGCCCTCGACGCCCTGCTGGCCAAGACCCGCGAACTGCACGAGCCGCTCAAGGCACGGCTGGAGCAGGGCCGCGATCGCCTGCTGGAGATCCACTCCAGCGGTGGAGCCGCCGCCCAGCAGCTGGTCGACAAGCTGGCCGCCGAAGATGACGACACCGGCATGATCTCCTTCGCCCTCAAGATGTTCGACGAGATCGGCGTCAACCAGGATGATCGCGGTGAAAATGCGCTGGTGCTGACCCCCGGGGATCACATGCTGGTTTCCAGCTTCCCGGGCCTGCCACAAGACGGCATGACCATCACCTTCGATCGCAACACGGCCCTGTCGCGGGATGACATGGCGCTGCTCTCCTGGGATCACCCCATGATGCGCGGCGGTATCGACCTGATCCTGGGCTCCGAGATCGGTGCCACCTCGGTCGCACTGCTCAAGAACAAGGCACTGCCCATCGGCTCCATCCTGCTTGAGCTGATCTTTGTCGCCGAGTCTGCAGCCCATCCCCAGCTCTATCGCTTCATGCCGCCAACGCCGATCCGTCTGCTGATGGACAAGAACGGCCAGAATCTGGGCGAGAAAGTGGCATTCGATGCCTTCAACCGCCAGCTGACTCCGGTCAATCGCCACCTCGGCAGCAAGCTGGTCACCGCGTCCCAACCGGTGATCCACGGCCTGATTGGCAAGGGCCAGGCCATTGCCGAAGAGCTGAAAGCCGGGATTGTCGACAAGGCCCGCGCCCAGATGGCGCAGACCCTGCAGCAGGATCTGGACAGGCTGGAAGCGCTCAAGGCGGTCAACCCGAACGTGCGCGACAGCGAACTGGATTATCTGCGCAATCTGCAGGCAGAATTGCACCACCTGATCGACCAGACCCAGCTCAAGCTGGATGCCATCCGCTTTATTGTGGTTACCCATAACTGATAAAACGGTGAAATGGCCAAACCCAACGCGAGTTGGCTGCCATGCACTTTTATCGTGGTAATCCATAACTAATGGGGGCTTGCCCCCACTTTGACCAAAGATGCGAGACGCTATGTTTGTATACTCACCGCCCCTGGAACCCTGGCTCGATATCCTGTTCAAGGACAAGGACATCATGGTGGTCAACAAGCCCACTGGCCTGCTGAGCGTCCCCGGACGCGGCCCCGAGAATGAAGACAGCGTGCTCCATCGGGTCAAGCAGCAGCACCCCAAAGCGGCGGCTGCCCATCGCCTCGACATGGCGACCACCGGCGTGCTGGTGATCCCGCTCACCCCCAACTCCCACCGGGAGCTGAGCCGGCAATTCCGAGAGCGTGAGACCGAGAAGCACTACCTCGCCTGGGTGTGGGGTGAACCGGTGCTGGATGCGGGTGAAGTGGATCTGCCGCTCTGCGTCGACTGGCCCAACCGGCCGAAGCAGAAGGTGGATTTTGAGGAGGGGCGTCATGCCCTCACCCTGTGGCAGAAACTGAAGGTGGAGAACGGCAACAGCCTGATCAAGCTGACCCCGATTACCGGTCGCTCCCATCAGTTGCGGGTACACATGCTGGAGCTGGGTCACCCCATCCTCGGCGACAACCTCTACGCCAACCCGGATGCGCTGACGGCTGCACCGCACCTTTATCTTCATGCGGCCAGCCTGACCATCAGCCACCCCAGAAGCGGCGAGCGGATGACTTTCGAGGCACCGGCCCCTTTCCCGGTCTGAGCCTGACAGGTAACAACCCAATAAAAAGAAAGCCCCCATCGAGAGATGGGGGCTTTTTTATCGCTCAGACGCGGATATCGATCTTGCTTCCGAGGGAAGCGCTGGCCGATGTCGGCGCAGCCGGAGCGGATTGCGCTGCTGTTTCCAGCAGTTTCAGTGCGGATTCGCCTTCCTGGGTCTGCTGCTTTTTGGCCAGGCTGGCCACCATCAGTGCAGAACCGAACGACGCATTTGCAGAACTAGAAATATCCATTGTGTACCTCCTGCCAAGAGACTATCGGCCGGGCCCGGTGAGACATGAGCCATATCGTTCAACGCAGATATGCCTTGTCCGGCGAGCGCCGGGCCAACCAGCGCTCTTCCATCTCCAGCAATGTCTGATAGGCCTTTTCGGCATGCTCCGGGCGACTGAACAGATATCCCTGCCCATACAGATGTATGTCGGTCAATGAACGCAGCACATCGAGCTGCCCCTGAGTCTCGATCCCTTCACATACCAGTTTCTTGCCAAGCATGGAGCCCATACGGCAGATGTTGGCGACCAGTTCGGCCGCCTCGATAGAGGTGTCGATACCCTGGATGAAGGACCTGTCTATCTTCACCTTGCTCACCGGCAGCTTCTGCAGATAGCTGAGGGAGGAGTAGCCGGTGCCGAAGTCGTCAAGGGCCAGATGCACACCCTGCTGGCTGAGATCCTGCATCAACTGCAGCGAGTTCTTGACCTCGCGCATGGTGGTGTCTTCCGTCACCTCCAGCACCAGGCTGGACGCGGGAATATGGTGCTCCATCAGCGCTCTGGCCACCAACTTCAACAGGTTGCGCTGGTACATGCCCGGGGAGATGTTCACGCACATCTGCAAGTCCACCAAACCCAGGTGCTGCCACTGATGAAGTTGCTCACATGCGGTATTCAATACCCAGCCACCCAGTTTCTCAGCCAGCTGAAACTCTTCCGCCACCTGGATCACCTCGTTGGGCGGGATAAAGCCAAGCTCGGGATGGCGCCAGCGCAGCAGCGCCTCCACGGCTTCACAGCGGCCACTTTCCAGATTGACGATGGGCTGGTAATAGAGCTCGAGCGCATTGTGCTCCAGTGCCATCACCATGTCGGACGCAAGATGCTTGCGCCTGGCCGTCTCGTTGAGCAGGGAACTGTCATAGATGACATAGGGAACATGGGTCTTGCGGCTGTGAGAGAGGGCCTGCTCCGCCCGGCTGAGCAACTCCTGGGTCTGGTTGCTGTCGGTCGGGAAGAAGGCGATACCGATACCGACCTCAAGCCGGAAAGGGTAGTTGTCGATGATGATGTCTTGCTTGATCGAGTGGAGTACTCTGGCCACGAGCTCCCTGACCTGGCGAAGATCGCTCCCCTCCCGTTGCAGCATGGCAAGCTGATCTCCCCCCAAACGCGCCACCCACTCCCCGTTTTCGCACAGGGCGCGCAGCCGCTTTGCCACCTCTTGCAGCAGGAGGTCCCCTGTGTTGTAGCCAAACTTGCTGTTGATATCGCGAAAGTCGTTGATGTCGACCAGCACCAGTCCGAAGGAGGTATCACGGGTGACATAGGCATCCATCTTTTCCAGCAGCGCCAGCCGGTTGGCGAGCCCGGTGAGGGGATCGATCCTAGCGGTCCTGAAATGGCGCCTGGCTTCTCGCACCAGCAGGCCGCTGAGCAGAATGACGGACACCACCAGCCCCGACACCATGAACAGCAGGGCATTGCGCAACTGGCCAAAACGCGCGTCGTTGCCCGTATAGACGTTGATGTTGTTCTGCATGACGGAAGCAAGAGAGTAAGAGAGGGGTTCCTGCAAGGGCGCCAGTGTCATCATGACTTGCTGGTAATCCGGCGTCCCCGGTTTGAGCCTGACCAAATCAGGCTCCAGCTTGCGGATACTGCTTTCGGTCAGTTTCACCAGCCGCAGCGTCTTTGGATTGTCCGCGAGGCTTTTTCTCAATTGGCCGCTCAGGAGGATGGGAGTACGACTCCAGAGAATGTCATAGCGGAGCAGCAGGGCTTCCTGGTCTATGCCGCCATAGTGGTAAATCTCGACGGCATTGAGAAAGCGGCCCAGCTCGAGCTGCAACTGCATCAATGCCCAGGAGACGTCATAGGTGTACTTCTCCATCACCCGGGTCGCATTTTGTATCTGCACCAGGCAATAGAGGGTGCTACCCGTGAACAACAGAATGGATAGATAAAGAACGCCGAGTAAGGGCCAGGCCCTGGTCTTCGCTTTCACCCAGTACTCCCGTAAACCACCGTTTTTACTGCTGAATGTCGATCGCACTCAGTTGCCAGATCATCATGTCGGTGAACTCGGAACGCCTGAGTTCGGGATGCTGATCCAGTGGCAGGATAAACCAGAGCGGCCCCTTGTCACGTACCCGCATGGTCATCCCGTCATCCTGCCAGGCCAGAATAGGATCGTATTGCTTGACCTTATCCCAGTTGATCCGGATCTGGAAACTGTTCAGGGCGGTGAGCGTGATGCTCTTGCCGTTGGCCTTCACCTCCGTCAGCACGTCCGCCAGTTTCGGCCCTACGTATTTGTGCGGTTTGTCCACCCAGGGATTGCTCGTCACCACCTCATGCTGCGGCAGCGCCTGGATCATGGCCATATCGAACAGCACCTCTCCATCTGCCGGGTCGGCAGGGTCCAGATTCCCCGTCACCTTGAGAATGACCGGCCCCTGCGGTGTCGCCTGCGCCATGCCCGGCAAGGCCAGGGAAAGGAGTAACGGGAGAAGCCCTAAGTATCGCATGTTCACCTCAGATCATTTCACTATCAACAACTTCAGCTTAGTAGCACTAAAAAAAACGGCCCGCAAAAGCGAGCCGTTTGATGACTTGACGGGATTACATCATACCCATACCGCCCATGCCACCCATATCAGGCATGGCAGGTGCATCTTTCTTCGGCAGCTCGGAGATCATGCACTCTGTGGTGATCATCAGGCCAGCGACGGACGAGGCGAACTGCAGAGCAGAACGGGTTACCTTGGTCGGATCCAGGATACCCATGGCCAGCATGTCGCCGTACTGTTCGGTGTAGGCGTTGTAACCGTAGTTGCCTTCACCGTTCTTCACGGCATTGGCGATGACGGAGGCTTCTTCGCCGGCGTTGATGACGATTTGACGCAGCGGGGCTTCCATGGCGCGCAGGGCAACCTTGATGCCGACGTTCTGGTCTTCGTTGTCACCACGCAGGGAGGCCAGCTTGGCAGCAACGCGCACCAGCGCTACACCACCACCGGCAACAACGCCTTCTTCCACGGCTGCGCGAGTGGCGTGCAGGGCATCGTCAACACGGGCTTTCTTCTCTTTCATTTCAACTTCAGTGGCAGCACCCACCTTGATCACGGCAACACCGCCGGCCAGCTTGGCCACGCGCTCTTGCAGCTTCTCACGGTCGTAATCGGAAGAGGTCTCTTCGATCTGCTGACGGATCTGGGCCACGCGGCTTTCGATCAGGGCGGCATCACCCACACCATCGATGATGGTGGTGTTCTCTTTGGTGATGACGATACGCTTGGCACGGCCCAGATCTTCCAAGGTCGCTTTTTCCAGCTCCATACCCACTTCTTCGGAGATCACGGTACCACCGGTCAGGATGGCGATATCCTGCAGCATGGCCTTGCGGCGATCACCGAAGCCCGGCGCCTTGACGGCGGCCACTTTCACGATGCCACGCATGGTGTTGACCACCAGGGTCGCCAGCGCTTCGCCTTCCACGTCTTCGGCCACGATGATCAGCGGTTTGCCCGCCTTGGCCACACCTTCCAGCACCGGCAGCATTTCGCGGATGTTGGAGACTTTCTTGTCCACCAGCAGGATGAAGGGGTCATCCAGCTCGACGGAGCCGGTTTCCGGCTTGTTCACGAAGTAAGGGGAGAGGTAGCCGCGGTCGAACTGCATGCCTTCTACCACCGCCAGCTCGTCGTCCAGGCCCTGACCGTCTTCCACGGTGATGACGCCGTCACGGCCGACCTTGTCCATGGCTTCGGCAATCAGCTTGCCGACCTTCTCGTCGGAGTTGGCGGAGATGGTGCCTACCTGGGCAATGGCATTGTTGTCGGCACAGGGAGTGGACAGTGCTTGCAGCTCGGCAACGGCAGCCACAACGGCCTTGTCGATACCACGCTTCAGATCCATGGGATTCATGCCGGCGGCAACGGCCTTCAGGCCTTCGTTGACGATGGCTTGAGCCAGTACGGTGGCAGTGGTGGTACCGTCACCGGCGGCGTCATTGGCCTTGGAAGCGACTTCCTTGACCATCTGGGCACCCATGTTCTGGAACTTGTCTTCCAGCTCGATTTCACGGGCAACGGAGACGCCATCCTTGGTGATGGTCGGGGCGCCGAAGGACTTGTCCAGTACCACGTTGCGGCCTTTCGGGCCCAGGGTCACCTTGACGGCATCGGCCAGGATGTTGACGCCTTCCAGCATTTTGATGCGAGCTTCGTTGCCAAACTTAACTTCTTTAGCTGCCATGTTCTTCAATCCTTAAATCAATTCGGGAAAAGAGGGAGGGTGATTACTCTTCGACAATCGCCAGGATGTCGGTTTCGGACAGGATCAGTACGTCCTGGCCATCCAGCTTTTCGGTCTTCACGCCGTAGCCTTCGTTGAAGATCACCTTGTCACCCACCTTGACGGCCAGTGCTTTGACATCCCCATTGTCCAGAATTCGACCAGTCCCCACGGCAAGAACTTCACCACGGGTGGACTTCTGGGCCGCAGTGCCAGTCAAGACGATGCCGCCAGCGGATTTGGCTTCAGCTTCGATGCGCTTGATGATGACGCGGTCGTGCAGTGGACGAATTTTCATCGATAACTCTCCCAAAATGAGTCTCTGTGTTGCTTGAGGAATGGCCGCAATCGGCCAAATTTGTCATGCCCCTGATCTGGGGCAACAGGGCTAGCCCTTCAAGGGCAAATACAAAAAAAATATTTTCACGTACTATGAACACCTTCGATGGATCACCCATCCCCAATCAGGAAGGCGGATGGAGACGGCCAACATTCAGGCCCAAAGCACCTAGAGACTCTGCCTTGAGCCGACCCAATCCCATGCTGACCGCTCCCATGACGCCCATGCTGCTGCGCATGACGGGCCCCATGATCCTGGGCATCATCGCCATCCTGGCCTTCAACCTGGTCGATACCTTCTTCATCGGCATGCTGGGTACCCAGGCGCTGGCCGCCATCAGTTTTACCTTCCCGGTCACCTTTGTCGTCACCTCCCTGACCATGGGGCTGGGAGCGGGCCTGTGCGCCCTGCTCGGTCATGCCCTGGGGCAGGGTCGCCATGACGAGGCAGCCCGCATCACCACAGACTGCCTGTTCCTTGCCGTCATCCTGGTGAGTCTGCTCGCCGGGCTGGGGGCAATGACCATTACCCCTCTGTTCACCCTGCTGGGGGCCAGCGCCGAGCTCATCTCCCTCATCCACGACTACATGCTCATCTGGTATCTGACCGTCCCCATGCTGGTCGTGCCCATGGTCGGCAATGCGGCCATCCGGACCACGGGGGATACCAAGACCCCCAGTCTGGTGATGGGGGTCGCCGGTCTGGTCAACGGCGTGCTGGATCCTCTGCTCATCTTCGGGCCGGGCCCCTTCCCCGAGTGGGGCATTCGGGGAGCCGCCATCGCCACTTCCCTTTCCTGGCTGATGGCCATGCTGGTCAGCCTCCATCTGCTGCGCAGGCGGGAGACGCTGCTGACCTGGCGCCTCTCTCCCCGCCCTCAGCTGCTGGCCCATTGGCGCGCCCTGCTCCATGTGGCGGTGCCCGCATCGTTTACCAACATGCTCAACCCACTGGCCAACGCCGTGTTGATGATCATTTTCGCCGGGCTCGGAACCGAGGTGGTCGCCGCCTACGGCGCGGCATCCCGGGTCGAGGCCTTGCTGCTCATCGTGATGATGGCGCTCTCTTCCGTGCTGGCCCCCTTCATCTCGCAGAACTGCGGCGCCGGGAATCCGGCCCGAGCCAAGGCCGCCCTGCTGCTCTGCATGCGCTTTGCCCTGCTGTTCCAGCTTGGGGTCTACGTGCTGACCTGGCTTCTCGCCCCCTTCATCGCCGATCTGTTCAGCGATCATCCGCAAGTGGTGCGACTCATCGTGCTCTATCTGCATCTGGTCCCCATCGGCTACGGCTTTCAGGGCATGGTGATGCTGCTGGCATCGGCGCTCAACGGCGTCAGGGCATCGGCGGTGTCACTGCTGATAAACGGCATCAGGCTGTTTGTCTTCTTGCTGCCAGGGGCCTGGCTGGGGGCAAAACTGGGGGGAGAACAGGGGATCTATCTGGGGATGCTGCTGGCGAACCTGGCCGCCGGATTGCTGGCTTGGGGGTATGCCCGCCACAGATTCGAGCGGCTGTGCCATCAGGGGAAACCCTGACTGCACAGCTCGGGGCTCGCGATTACTCTTTGCGTTCGAACTCCCCTTCGATGGTATTGCCACCCCCTCGCGGGGATTGTCCGGGTCTGTCATCGCCCGGGCCTGGTTCAAACGGCTGCTGGCGAGCCTGGAAACCCCCCATCTGCATCCTGAACTGATTGCTGCCAATCAGCTTGTCGGCCAGCATGTTGCGCAGCCAGGGCTGCAGCAGCAGGATGCCGACAATATCGCTCACAAATCCCGGGATAATCAGCAGCAAGCCCGCCAGCGCCAGCATCATGCCACCCATCACCTCGCGGCCGGGCATCTCCCCCAGCTGCATCTTCTGCTGGGCAGTGAGCAGGGTCTTGATCCCCTCGCTGCGCACCAGCGACGATCCCAGCACGGCGGTCAGCACCAGCAAGCCAACGGTCGGCAAGGCCCCGATCACGGAGCCCACCTTGATCATGACGGTGAGCTCCAGCAATACCAGCCCGACCAACAACAGTAACAACTTGCCCATAGCAACCTCGGAGCGATGAATGAATGGACCCGGGGTGTCCGGTCGGCAGCCGCACATCGCTGATGCTGGCGCGCCGGGTTCAGGTCTTCTGACATTAAAATGGGGTTGCTTGATCATTTTTCAAGCCTCTCCTGCCGCAGGCCCCGGAATACGGATAAATATTTGTCCGCCCAACTGGGATTGAGGTGGTTGTTCTGTCAAAGTTAATCGCCCGATTGCAATATCTGTTTAATGACCACAAGAAATTTGAGGTTGCCTCAAATTTAGTGATCCAGGTCTAATACCGGATACCTCAATTGGGGTAACATCAACACCAGTCATTGCACAGGGAGCAACTGGCTCCCAACTGCCCCACCCGATGTGTGGTGCTTCAGGATGAAATGTGCGTAGGGAAATCGCGACCACTCGGTGAGGATCGTTTCCATTTATTTGATTTCTGAGGCATAACAATGAGCGACATCAAGAACGTCCGCATTGAAGAAGACCTGCTGGGCACCAAAGAAGTTTCCAACGACCTCTACTACGGCGTGCACACCCTGCGCGCTGTTGAAAACTTCAAGATCAGCACTCAGAAGATTTCTGACGTTCCCGAGTTTGTTCGTGGCATGGTCCTGACCAAGAAGGCGGCTGCACTGGCCAACGGTGAACTGGGCACCATCCGTCCCGAGATCGCAGACAAGATTGTCGAAGCCTGCGACCTGATGCTGAACACCGGCAAGTGCTTCGATCAGTTCCCGGTCGATGTCTATCAGGGCGGCGCCGGTACCTCCGTCAACATGAACACCAACGAAGTGCTGGCCAACATCGCCCTCGAGCTGATGGGACTTGAAAAGGGTCGCTACGACGTCATCAACCCCAACGATCACGTCAACAAGTGCCAGTCCACCAACGATGCCTACCCCACCGGTTTCCGCGTGGCCGTGGTCAACAGCACCGACACCACCCTGCACGCTCTGGAAGCCCTCATCGCCGCCTTCGATGCCAAGGCCAAGGAATTCAAACATATCCTGAAAATGGGCCGTACCCAGTTGCAGGACGCCGTGCCCATGACCCTGGGTCAGGAGTTCCACGCCTTCGCCGTCACCCTGCGTGAAGAGATCAAATCCATCAAGCGTTGCCAGGAGCTGCTGCTGGAAGTGAACCTGGGCGCCACCGCCATCGGTACCGGTCTGAACACTCCGCCCGAGTACTCCGGTCTTGCCATCAAGCGTCTGGCCGAGATCACCGGTCGTGCCTACGTGCCGGCAGAGGACCTCATCGAAGCGACCTCCGACTGCGGCGCCTATGTGATGCTGCACGGTGCGGTCAAGCGTCTGGCCATGAAGCTCTCCAAGATCTGTAATGACTTGCGTCTGCTCTCCTCCGGCCCGCGCACCGCGCTCAAAGAGATCAACCTGCCGGAAATGCAGGCTGGCTCCTCCATCATGCCGGCCAAGGTCAACCCGGTCATTCCGGAAGTGGTCAACCAGTCCTGCTTCAAGGTATTCGGCAACGACGTCACCATCACCTTCGCCGCCGAGGCCGGTCAGCTGCAGCTGAACGTCATGGAGCCGGTGATCGGTCAGGCCATGTTCGAATCCCTGAGCCTGATGGAAAAAGCCTGCATCTCCCTGCGCGAGAAGTGCGTGGAAGGCATCACCGCCAACCCGGACATCTGCATGAACCACGTGCTGAACTCCATCGGCATCGTGACCTACCTGAACCCCTTCATCGGTCACCATGAAGGCGACATCGTCGGCAAGATCTGTGCCCAAACCGGCAAGAACGTCCGCGAAGTCGTGCTGGAACGCGGCCTGCTGACCGCCGAACAGCTGGACGAGATCCTCTCCATCGAGAACCTGATGAACCCGCAATACAAAGCCAAGCGTTACACCCGCGAAGCCACCGTATAAGCGAGCAGATGGGCCGGGGTTATCCCGGCCCATTTAAAGTCAATTCCCGAGCGGTCTCTCCACAGCCCCATCGGGAATTGGCTTTTCAGCCTAATAAAACCTAAAAAAACTGGAAAATGGAGTGTTCGCTATGATTGGAATCGAGTTACTTGTCGTGCTCGCCGCTATCTATCTGGGGGCCCGGATAGGCAGCATAGGTATCGGCTTTGCCGGTGGTCTGGGGGTACTGGTACTGACCTGGGGGCTGGGCATGCCCATCCCGAGCGATCAGCTGGTGACCTATCTCCCGTGGGACGTGATCATGATCATCGCGTCCGTCATCTGCGCCATCGCTTGTATGCAGCTGGCTGGCGGGATGGATTATCTGGTGCACCTGGCCGAGAAGGCCCTGCGCAAGAATCCCAAGCACATCACCTTCGCCGCGCCGGTCGTCACCTACCTGATGACCATGCTGGCCGGTACCGGTCACACCGCCTTCTCCACCCTGCCGGTGATCGCCGAAGTGGCCAAGGAGCAGGGCATTCGCCCCTCCCGTCCGCTCTCCATCGCGGTCGTTGCCTCCCAGATTGCCATCACCGCCTCCCCCATCTCGGCGGCCGTGGTCGCCTTCTCCGGCATGCTGGAGCCGCTTGGCGTCGACTACCTGACCCTGCTGGCCATCTGCATCCCGTCCAGCTTCATCGCCTGTCTGCTGGGGGCCTTCATCGCCAACCTGCTGGGCAAGCCGCTGGATCAGGACGAAGTCTATCTGGAGCGCAAAGCCAAGGGACTCATCAAGCTGCGCGGTACCAGTCAGGTTGAGATCAAGCCTTATGCCAAGCTCTCCGTCGGCATCTTCGTCGCCTCCATCGTGGCCGTGATGGCCTATGCCACCGCCATCTCCGGCAACGTGGGCCTCATCAGCAATCCGCCGATCCCCCGTGATGGCGCCATCATGGGCATCATGCTCTCCGCCGCCACCCTGATGGTACTGTTCTGCAAACTGGACGCGGCCCAGATCACCAACATGCCGACCTTCAAGTCCGGTATGTCCGCCTGTATCTGCGTGCTGGGCGTGGCCTGGCTGGGCAACGTCTTCGTGAAGGGCAACATGGTCGAGATCCAGGCGTTCGCCGGCGATCTGCTGAGCCAATACAGCTGGTTGCTGGCCGTGGTGCTGTTCTTCTCCTCCATGCTGCTCTACTCACAAGGTGCCACCACCAAGGCCCTGATGCCTGCCGCCCTGGCACTGGGTGTCAGCCCGCTGGCGGCCATCGCCTCCTTCGCCGCCGTGAGCGCCCTGTTCGTGCTGCCGACCTACCCGACCCTGCTGGCCGCGGTCGAGATGGACGACACCGGCTCCACCCGCATCGGCAAGGCCGTGTTCAACCACCCCTTCTTCATCCCGGGTGTGGCCACCATCGCCATGGCAGTGGCGCTCGGCTTCTTCTTCGGTGGTCTCATCCTCTGACCGATGAACCACCCCATGCAAAACGGCCCGAACGGGCCGTTTTTTTATGCCAGGCCACCGCCGGGCTCCCATGAAAAAGCCGCTCCCGGGAGCGGCTTTCGTCATCTTGGCGGCATCCTCAGACCGTGGTCTGGCGGGTACCGAAATAGTCAGCCAGGAAGTCGTCGAACGACAGACTGTCACTGCGTTCCCGCTCCCGCTGCTTGGCCAGGGAGTCCCGCGCCTCGCCGGCAAAGTAGGCCTCGTCCCAGTACTGCAGCTCGCCGGCCAGCATCTCTTCCCGGTAGCGGGTCGCCAGCGCATCGCCGAAGCAGCCGTTGTCCTGTCCGCTTGAAAGCAACTGCTTGAGCAGGCGGGCGGAGTAGGTCTGCTCGGGGTCGAGCAGCTTCTCACGGTGCATCGCCAGCGTCTCGCGATAGCGGTTGCGACCACAGCAGCGGTCCAGCAGCGCAGCGACCTCGGCCAGCTCGTCGAACAGCTTGAGGCCGTACTCCTTGAGGCCGATGGCATTGCCCTGCTCATCTTCAAGCGTCAGGCCGGGGCGACGCCCCTCCAGCACCACCTTGTTCTGGTTGCGGCGGTTGCGGGCAACCTCGTCATCCGAGAGCACGGGGGACGGGCGCAACAGGCACCAGACCAGGAAGAGATCGAAGAAGCGGATCTGATCCACCTCGATACCGAACGGGGTGAAAGGATTGACGTCCACCGTGCGCAGCTCGATGTATTCGATGCCGCGCTGCTCCAGCGCATCCGAGGGCTTCTCGCCGCTGCGGGGGGTGCGCTTGGGGCGGATCGGCGCGTAGAGCTCGTTCTCCAGCTGCAGCACGTTGTCGTTGAGCTGGCGGTACTCGCCGTTCACCTTGATCCCTATCCTGGCGAAGTCGGGATCATGGGTATTGATGGCCCGGCGCAGGCTGCTCACATAGGAGGGCAGGCTGTCATGACTGATCTTGAGCCCCGCCTGGGCGCTGTTGGTGTAACCGAGATCGGACAGGCGCAGAGCCGTGGCATAGGGCAGGTAAAGGGTGCCCTTGCCGGTCTTCTGGAACGGCAGGCTGCTCTTGCGCCCCTTGAGGAAGGAGTCGCAGATGGCAGGAGACGCGCCGAACAGATAGGGCACCAGCCAGCCGAAGCGGTAGACGTTGCGAATCAGCCCCATGTACTTGTCGGAGATGAAGCGCTGGCTGCAGCAGCCCTCTCCCACCAGATCCTGCCACTCGCACCAGAAGCTGTCCGGCATGGAGAAGTTGAAGTGCACCCCGGCGATCACCTGCATCAGGCTGCCGTAGCGGTTCTTCAGCCCCTGGCGATAGAGGGTCTTCATCCGCCCGATGTTGGAGCTGCCGTACTGGGCCAGGCGGATCCTCTCCTCGTCACCGACGAAGCAGGGCATGGAGAGGGGCCAGATCCGCTCCTCTCCCAGATGATGAATGGTGTGGCGGTGAATGTCGCCGAGCTGCTCGATCAGGCTCTCGATGGAGTCGGTGGCCGGCGTGATGAACTCCAGCAGGCTCTCGGAGTAATCGGTGGTGATGTTGGCATGGGTCAGGGCCGACCCCAGGCTTCTGGGGTGATCGGTCTGGGCCAGGGTCCCTTCGGGGGTGATGCGCAGACATTCGCGCTCGATCCCGCGCCGGATCCCCTTGAGGGCGGTCACCCGTTCCGGGGTGCCCAGCGCAGCCAGCAACTCGGTGAGCGACAAGCTAGTAGTAGTCATATTCACGGCTCATGTGTGGCCGCCCCACCCGGGGCGGCACTTATTGTTGCGACGCCCCTCAGGGCAGTTGCAGTGGATAGATGGGAAGATGAAGCTCGCTCAGGGGTTTTTCAAGCTTTTGCTTGTCTCCCACCACCACAATCACCATCTCGGCCGGATCCAGCCAGCGGGCTGCACTGGCCTTAAGAGTCTCGGGTGACACCGTTTTGATCAGGTTGTTCTGGGCCTGCACATAGTCCGGCTTCAGGTCGTACATGATCATCTGCAGCAGGAAGCCAGCCTTCTGCCCCAGGGTCTCGTAGGAGAGCGCATCCTGCTGGGAGACGGCGCTGCGCATGTAGGCCAGCTCCACCGGGGTCGGCCCGCTCTTGCGGTAGCCGTCCATCTCCTTGAGGAACTGGCGGATGGCATCCACGGTCGCATCGGTGCGCACATTGGCGCCGGTCGCGAAGACCCCCGCCTCGCGGTTGGCCTGGAAGCCCGAGCTGGCACCATAGGTGTAGCCCTTGTCTTCCCGCAGGTTGAGGTTGATGCGGCTGTTGAAGTTGCCACCTAGGTTGAAGTTCATCAGGTTGGCGATGAAATAGTCTCCCGTGGTGTCAAACGGCATGGCGCGGCGACCGATGCGGATCACCGACTGGGGGGCCCCCGGCTTGTCCACCAGATAGATGCCTGGCTTGGCCTGCTCTCCCCCTGGCTTGAGATCCCCCAGGGTCGGGGCGGCCCCCTGCCACTGGGTCAGGAAGGCGAGACCGGATTCCACCTGCTGGGCAGTCACATCACCTGTCACCACCACCTTGGCATTGGTCGGATTGTAATAGGCCTCATAGAAGCGCTTCACATCCGCCAGGGTCAGCTTCTCCACGTCCGCCAGCACCCCGTCAGAGGGTTGGCCGAGGCGGTTCTGCTTGCCATAGACCAGTTCGCGGAACGCCTGACCCGCCAGCCACTCGGGTTGCTGCTCGCTCTGTTTCATGCCTTGCAGCATCTGGGTCTTGAGCCGCTCGAAGTCCGCTTCCCGCAGGCCGGGTTGCAGCAGCACTTCCCGCACCAGCGCCAGGGTTTCGGGCAGCTTGTCCGCCAGACTGCTGATGGTGATGAGGTTGTTGTACTGGGCGCTGGAGACGCTGATGCTGGCGCCGAGTTTTTGCAGCTCGTCGCTCAGCTCGGCCTCGGAGAGGCGCGTCGTCCCCTGCTCCAGCATGGCGGCAGTGAGGCTGGCCAGCCCCAGCTCTCCCTTGCCTTCGGCCCGGATGCCACCCGGCAGGGCGATCATGATGGAGACGGCCGGGATCTCGTCGCTGTGGGTGCCGATGATCTCGATCCCCTTGTCGAGCTTGCCACGCCAGATGGCGGGCACCTTGACGCTCACCGCATCGGCCGCCTTGGGCTGCACGCTGCGATCGAAGTCATCTTTCACCGGTCGCTCGGCCAGCACCTTGTCATGCTTGCTGTAATCCGGCAGCTCACGCTTGGCGGGAGTGAAGTTCGGGGTCGCGGCCTGCCAGTCGCTCTTGCCCTTGGGCACCACGCTCAGCACCACGGCAGGCTTGTTCTGGATGAACTTGTCGTAGGCAGCCTTGACATCAGACCCCTTGACCCGGGCGATGGCATCCAGATTCTTGAACACATAGTCGGGATCCCGGGCCAACACCTGCCCCATGGCAAGCTGGCTTACCTTGCCCTCGATGCTGTCGAGTCCCCAGATGGCGGACGCGCGATAGCTGCTGATGGCCTTCTCCAGATCCGCGGGCTTGATGCCGCGCTGGGCAAACTCGCCGATCACCTTGTCCACCTCGCTCTTGAGGGTCTTGAGGCTGCCATCCGCCGCCGGATTGGGGTAGGCATAGACCGTCAGGGTGCAGGCCAGCTCTTCGCAGGAGTGGGAGGCGCCCGCCTCGATGGCCTTGCCGGTTTTCACCAGGGACTGGTAGAGCATGGAGCTGGCAGAGCCCCCCAGCACATCGGCAAAGATGTCCAGCGCCGGCTCCTGCGGGTCACCCAGGGAGACGGTCGGGTAGCTGATATACAGGAGCGGCAGATGCACCTTGTCTTCCAGCGTCACGTAGCGGGTTGCCGGCAGGGTGGCAGGCTGAGGCGTCGGTTCGGCCACGTCCGGACCGCGCGGGATGGAACCGAAGTACTGCTCAATCCAGGCCAGCGCCTGCTTGGTATCAAAGTCGCCGCCCAGGGTCAGGGTCGCGTTGTTGGGACCATACCAGCGCAGGAAGAACTGCTTGAGGTCGTTGACGTCGACCCGGTCGAGATCCTCCACATAACCGATGGGTTGCCAGGAGTAGGGGTGGGTACGCGGATAGAGTGCCTCCCCCACCCGCTCGCCCACCAGGCCATAAGGCTGGTTGTCGATGCGCTGGGCCCGTTCGTTCTTGACGGTGGCGCGCTGGATCTCGAACTTCTTCTGGCTCACCGCATCGAGCAGGAAACCCATGCGGTCCGCCTCCAGCCAGAGCACCTTCTCCAGCTGATTGGCCGGCACGGTTTCGTAGTAGTTGGTGCGGTCCTTGTTGGTGGTGCCGTTCATGTCACCGCCCGCCTCGTTGATGATCCGCATGTGTTCCTGATCACCAACGTGCTTGGAGCCCTGGAACATCATGTGCTCGAAGAAGTGGGCAAAGCCCGACTTGCCCACGGTTTCCCGGGAGGAGCCGACGTGATAGGTGACGTCCAGATGCACCAGGGGATCGGAGTGGTCGGGGGCAAGGATCACGGTCAAACCGTTGTCCAGCTTGTACATCTGATAGGGAATGCCGAGCTTGCCCTCCTGCTTGACCTGCTCGGACACCAGGGTCGGGGCCGCCAGCACGGGAAGGGAGAAGCCCAGCAGCATGCTTAATGGAATGAGTTTGTTCACGGGTACCTCGTGAGTGACAAAAGGGCTAGAAGATCTGACTGGCCAGCAGAAACACCAGGGCATAACGAAGCAATTTGCCGAGCCCGATCAAGATGAGGGAGCGCCAGAAGGAGAGGCGCAGCCAACCAGCCAGCAGACAGAGACCATCGCCGACCACAGGCGTCCAGGCAAGCAGCAGACACCAGTGGCCATGACGTTTGAGCCAACCAAGGGCTTTTTGTTCCCCACGGCCTTGAAAATCTTCCGGTTTTTTCTTGTGGGTGGCGAGCCAGCCGAGCCACCAGGTGGTCATGGAACCCAGGGTATTGCCCAGCGTCGCCCAGAAAAGCAGGCTGGTCATGCTCCACTCCCCCTTGACCGCCATGGCCCCCAGCAGCACTTCCGAGCTGCCGGGCAACAGGGTGGCGGAGGTGAAGGCGCTCAGAAACAGCCCTCCCAGCCCCATCCCGGTGAAGTCTATCATCCGGGCTGACCGTCTGCGGCGGACATGCGCAGCAACAGCTTGCCGCGCACATGGCCCTGCTCGATGGCCTGATGGGCCAGCGCCCCTTCTGCCAGCGTGTATTCACCGGAGACGGTGATCTTCACTTCCCCCTGGCGAAGCAGCGTCAGCATCTGGGTCAGCTGCGTTCGATCGGGATGGACCAGCATGCCGACAACCTCGACGCCGAGCTCGGCCCCCGCGTCCTTGATCTGCTGGGCCGTGATGGTGGGGACCGTCACCAGACGGCCGCCCGGCTTGACGCAGGCCAGCGCCGCCTTGCCGCTCTCGCCCCCCACCAGATCCAGCACCAGATCGAACGGACCATCGGTGATCGCTTCGGTGCACCACCCGGCCTGGTGGTAATCCACCATCCGGCTCGCCCCGAGACTATGAAGGAAGCTGTGATTGTCGCCGCTTGCCGTGGCAACCACGTGGGCACCATAGGCGGCGGCAAACTGCACCGCCAGATGGCCGACGCCACCGGCACCGGCCAGGATCAGTACCCGTTGCCCCGACTGCAGGCCACCGTGCTCCAGCAGCCCCTGCCAGGCGGTGAGACCCGCCAGCGGCAGGGCCGCTCCCTGCCTGAGGCTCACCCCATCGAGCTTGACCAGCTCCTCCTCGCGGGCCACCACGGATTCGGCATATGCACCGGCGGCGAGGGGGAAACCCACCATGCCGCACACCAGTTCCCCCTCAGCCAGAGAGGTCACGCCGGGCCCCACCTTTTCCACCACACCGGCCACGTCATAGCCCGGCGTCCAGGGCAGGTTGTCCTTGTTCTGGGCCGCCGCCCAGCCGAGACCGACCCGGGTCTTGGCATCGATGGGGTTGACCCCCGCAAAGCAGATGCGCACCCGGACCTCTCCCTCCGCGGGCACCTTGTCCAGGGAAGGGTTGAGCCTGAGTACCGAGGGGTCGCCGAATGCGGTAATCTGTAGCTGCGTCATTGCACAATCCATCCTGTTGATTGATCAAGGGTCAACAGAATAACAGCGAGGACACCATGGCTCGAATGTTTCTTATTCCTCTGTTGCTGGCCCTGGGGTGGTGGGCGTTTCTGCTCTACTTCCGCATTCCGCTCAAACAGGGGGCCAAGGGCTTTTACTGGATCATCGGCATCGGCGGCGGGCTTGCCGCCTTCCTCAGCCTGATGATGGTGCTCACTCACTAGGGTTCGGGGACAAGGGGGAAGAAGAGAAGATGCTGCATGGACTGAACCATCTCACGCTGGCAACCGGCGATCTCGACAGCAGCGTTGCCTTTTATGTCGACTTGCTGGGATGTCGCCCCAGGGTGAGATGGGCACGGGGAGCCTATCTCACCCTCGGCGATCTCTGGCTCTGTCTCTCCTGCGATCCTCCCCAACCGGCCAGAGATTACAGCCATGTCGCGTTTGGCATCTCGCCTGAACAGTTTTCAGCCTTCTGCGCCCGTCTGCGCGCGGCGGGCGTCGTGGAGTGGAAGAAGAACAGCAGCGAAGGGGATTCACTCTATCTGCTGGATCCCGACGGGCACCGACTGGAAATCCATGCAGGCAACCTGGATAGCCGCCTCGCCTCCCTCAGACAGCAACCCTATGAGGGTCTTATCTGGTTCGACTGAGCCGGATTCACCCCTGCTCGGCACGAAGATGGTAGTGACGATTGCTGCCCTGCCCCAGCACGCCCTGCGCCAGCAGATGCTGGAACACCCGGTCCACCTCCTCCAGAGACAGTGACAATGCCTCTGCCACCTTGCGTTTGCTGCATTTGAGCTCGCCGCTCTCCAGCGCGCCGCGCACCTGGGCGACCACGGCTGGCTCGGGCACGGGTCTGCTGATGGCTGGCGGCTCCGGGGTCGGCACTGCGACCCGGGCCTCGGCTTGCGCCTTCTCCCGTTGCCACATCCATTGACGGCGGAAGCGGTTCTCCTCACCGATCAGGCTGACGAAAAAGGCACCAAATGCATCGAGCAGGATAGACAGGAAGCAGACCAGCAGGAACTGCACCTGGGCGATGCTCATGCCCACCCCGTCCGCCAGACTGCTCATCAGCCCCAGCATGGAGGACTGCTCCCCCAGCGGCTTGGCGTCCCGCTCCTGGCGCAGCTCGTCCTGACGCAGCCTGAGCTTGGTGTTGGCCTGCTGCAGACCGCTGACGCCGCTCGAGATACGCGCCATCTCGATGTATTTGCGGGCCGCCTCTTCGTTGAGCTGGATCTGCCGCTCTATGCTGGCTATCTGCTCGTCGAAACGGGCTATCTCCCGCTCGTGACGCGCCTGCTGGCTCAGAATGGTGTTGGTGGCGCTGTTGATGCCGCCGATACTGCCCCCGATGGAGATGGCGGCCAGCACGCTGTAGAACAGCAGCGACCAGAAGGCGCCGCCCAGATCCCGCCTCGCCTTGCACTCGCCGTACTCGTACCAGACGTAGAACTTGCCCAGCTCGAAGATGATGGCCAGCCCGCCGAACAGCCACTTCATCAGGGGGTTTTCGTCGATGGAGAGAAACAGCAGCAGGGAGAAGACGATGGAAGCCAGAATGGCCAGCCCGGTAAAACTGTAGACTGTCGTGAGGGCGAACCATCCCTTGGGGTAACGCAATGCGGCGCAAGCCTGTGTAGTCATGATGAAACGGGAAACATCTGCAGGAAAAGTTGGCTGCCGATTATAGTCGCCACTCCCCCGGAGAGAAGGGCAAATCCCCGAATTCCCGCCCATGGACGATCAGCTGCCCAGAGTGCGACCAAAACGTGCAAATCGGCAGCAGAAAAACACTACAATCGACCCCGTACCTGAAGGACATCTGCGGTTATGCTCGGGTTAAGCCCGCCGCATTACACTCATTTCCACCGAACACGACTCGAGGACATCATGAACAGAACGACGGCTTTGTTGCTCTCTCTTTTTCTGATCACCGGTAGCGCACTGGCACAGGACGAAGGGAGCCAGACCTTCTCCGTGGATGCGCTGACCTTCAATCTGGACTGGAATGACACGCAGTTTGACTGGTCCCAGAGCAACTGCTTCGATCTCGGGAGCGGTGACACGGCCGCCGCCGACTGCAAGAGGACCAACCTCAATCTGGAGGACGAGACGCAGCGCAACCAGCCCCCCAGCACCAACCAGATCAGCACGCAACCGGATCAATGATCCCCCTGACAGGAGCCTTGATGCGATGACCCACATGACCATGACTTCCTGCGGCGCACTGCTGCTCTCCCTGCTTCTGGTTCAGGGAATGGCCTTTGCTGCCCCCCCTTCCAAACACGATGACGACATCCGGATCTCCACCGACCAGGGCCGGGTAAGCCTGGATTGGGACGACAAGGAGTACGAGTGGTGGCAACACAACTGCCTGGATGTCAGCACCCGGACCAGCCGCATCCAGCTCAACTGCGACAACATGGATGGCAAATACCGCGACCATTACAACCGCAGCATTCACAGTGGCAACAACCCAGGTCAGGGCCATGACAAGCCCAGGAACAAGCACGGCGGCAACGGCCACCAGAAACACTGACCAGCATGCCCATGGACATGGACATGGACATAGTTGAGGGGCCTGTGGCTCCTGGAGTCATCTCCCTTACCAGTAGTTTTCCATGCTGATATTGCCGGGGGCGCGACGCAGGTTCTTGGCAAGCCCCAGCCCGAGCAGGGTCTGCTGAGTCTCTTTCACCATGGCGGGGTTGCCGCAGATCATCACCTGGCTCAACTCGGGGGAGAAGTTCAGCCCCACCCTCGCCTGCAAGCTGCCATCGACGATGGCTGCCGGGATGCGCCCTGCCATCGCCCCCGGCCAGGTCTCACGACTGACGAAGGGAACATAGCGAAAACGCTCGCCATGCTGCTCGGCAAAACGGGCGATAAGCGGCTGATAGCTGAGCTCTTCCCCTTTTCTCACCCCGTGTACCAGCACCAGATGCTCGAAGCGGTCGAAGACCTGTCCCTCAGCCAGCATGGCGAGGAAGGGGCCGATGGCGGTGCCGGTTGAGAGCAGCCAGAGGTCCCGTCCCGGGGGAATCTCATCCAGGGTCAGAAAACCGGTGGCCTGGGACTGCACCAGCAGGCTGTCGCCCACCTGCAGGGAACCGAGAGAGGGACTCAGCTCACCGCCGGGGATCTCCACCAGATAGAATTCGTGATAGGGCGTGCCGGGAGGATTGACGAAGGAATAGGCACGCTGGACTCGACGCTCGCCCTGCTCCAGGGCCAGCTTGGTGAATTGACCCGCCTTGTAGGGGGCAAGTTCCGCCTCCACACGCAGGGAGAGCAGGGTGGGTGTCCACTCGATGCGCTCGATGACCCGACCTTCGACCCAGGCAGCCATAAAGGTTCTCCTCCAGAGGAACAGACCTTCACTTTACCCCTTGATCTGAAAATAAAAAACCCGCGCATGTGCGCGGGTTTTTCTGCAAGAGCGGAACGCTATTACAGAGCAACAACCTGGATTTGTACGGTTGCTTTGACGTCAGCGTGCAGCTGAACAACAACTTCGTACTCACCGGTATTACGCAGAACGTTGCCCATGCGGACTTCGCTCTTGGCAACGGCTACGCCGGCAGCAGTGATGGCTTCAGCCACGTCACGGGTACCGATAGAACCGAACAGCTTGCCTTCGTCGCCAGACTTGGAGGCGATGACAACGGCAGCCAGCTCACCCAGCTTGGCAGCGCGCTCTTCGGCAGCAGCCTTGTTGGCAGCCAGTTTGGCTTCCAGCTCAGCGCGACGAGCACCGAAGGCTTCGATGTTGGCCTTGGTGGCCATAACAGCTTTGCCTTGCGGGATCAGGTAGTTACGGGCATAACCAGCTTTTACGGAAACTTGGTCACCCAGACCGCCCAGTTTGGCGATCTTATCGAGCAGGATAACTTGCATTACCTTTCCTCTATAAATTTCGTTGAGTTAGGCGTAAGCGCCGGGCCGATTCTTACTTGTTGTGCAGATCGGTGTACGGCAGCAGAGCCAGGTAACGAGCACGCTTGATGGCGCGTGCCAGCTGACGCTGATACTTGGCGCGGGTACCGGTGATACGGCTCGGTACGATCTTGCCAGATTCAGTGACGTAGTTTTTCAGAGTAACGATATCTTTGTAGTCGATCTCGGTAACGTTCTCGGCGGTGAAGCGGCAGAACTTACGACGACGGAAATAACGTGCCATGGCCTTTATCCTCTAATGCGGTGATCTAAGAATTACTCTTCGGAAGACGCTTCAACAGCATCTTCGCGACGCTCGTCGTCACGACGGGTGAAGCGCTCTTCCTTGGCCTTGGCCATCGGAGAAACTTCAGTCACGGCGTGCTTGGTGCGCATGATCATGTTGCGGATAACGGCATCGTTGAAGCGGAAGTTGGTTTCCAGCTCATCGATAACGGCCTGTTCAGCTTCTACGTTCATCAGAACGTAGTGAGCCTTGTGCAGCTTGTCGATCGGGTAAGCCAGTTGACGACGGCCCCAATCTTCCAGGCGATGAATGGTACCACCAGCGGTGGTGATAGCGCCGGTGTAACGCTCGATCATGCCAGGTACTTGCTCGCTCTGGTCCGGATGAACCATGAAGACGATTTCGTAATGACGCATTTTAGCTCCTTACGGATTAATTCAGCCTCCGCCCAGGTGCAGCCAGACCTCGGAGGCAAGGAACATAGTGATGTTTAGACGCTGCTTTCTAGGGCGGCGTATTGTACGAAATCACCTCTCCCACTGCAACTGGCGAAGCAAGATGTTTTTCTCGATGAGCCCGATACAAAACTTTAATTGATAACAATTATCATTTAGATCCATACTCTCCTCATATCCCCACGGAGGATGACAGTATGCAACCTGCGCTCACCACGGCCATCCCGGCCCGCAAATTCAAGCTGACCCTGCTCGGCCCCGCCTTCATCGCCGCCATCGGTTATATCGACCCGGGCAATTTTGCGACCAATATCCAGGCCGGCTCCACCTTCGGCTATCAACTGCTGTGGGTAGTGGTGTGGGCCAACCTCATGGCCATGCTGGTGCAGACCCTCTCGGCCAAGCTCGGTATCGTCACTGGCAAGAACCTGGCGGAACACATTCGTGATCGTCTGCCCAGGCCCGCAGTCTGGGCCTATTGGGTGCAGGCCGAGATCATCGCCATGGCCACCGATCTCGCCGAGTTCATCGGCGCTGCGGTCGGCTTCAAGCTGCTGCTCGGCATCACCCTGCTGGAAGGGGCCTGCATCACCGCCGTGGTCACCTGGGGGATCCTGATGCTTCAATCCCGCGGCCAGAAGCCGCTGGAGTTCGTGGTGGGGGGCCTGCTGCTGTTCGTGGCCGCCGCCTACATCGTCGAGCTGATCTTCTCGCGCCCCCACCTGCCGAGTCTGCTGGAAGGGGCACTCTTCCCCGGCCTCCCCAATGGTGATGCTGTCTATCTTGCCGCCGGCGTGCTTGGTGCCACCGTGATGCCCCATGTCATCTATCTCCACTCGGCCCTGACCCAGCACACCCAGGAGCAGGGCACGGTGACCCAGCGACTGCACAGCACCCGGGTCGACGTGGCCATCGCCATGACCATCGCCGGCTTCGTCAACCTGGCCATGATGGCCATGGCGGCTGCCGCCTTCCACAGCTCCGGCAACCAGCAGGTGGCCGAGCTGGAATCGGCCTACCAGACCCTCACGCCCCTGCTGGGCCCGGCAGCCGCCACCCTGTTCGGCCTCTCCCTGGTCGCCTCCGGTATCTCCTCCACCGTGGTGGGGACGCTGGCGGGACAAGTGGTGATGCAGGGCTTCGTGCGCTTCACCATTCCGCTCTGGCTGCGCCGAGCCATCACCATGGCCCCCGCCTTCGTGGTGATCGCCATGGGCCTCAACACCACGGAAATTCTGGTGCTGAGCCAGGTAGTGCTGAGCTTCGGCATCGCCCTCGCTCTCATTCCGCTGCTGATCCTGACCGGTGATCGCGCCCTGATGGGGGCACATCGCAATCACCCCGTCACCCAGGCCGTGGGGCGCCTCATCGTCGCCCTGGTGATCGGCCTCAATGCCTATCTGCTGGTCACCACCCTCTAACGCCATCTTGAGGCTCATTGACCCGGGTTGATGAGCCTCTTCGCACTTTCGCGTATGCTGCCCCTTTCCCTTCTCATCATCTCGTTGCGGGAGCCCTGCCATGGAACATACCCGAGCCAGCTTCGTACTGGGCCACCATCAGGAACAGGCCAGCGTCGTCTGTTGCAAACAGGGGGATCCGACCCTGCTGGTCACCGACCTCACCCCCTTTCATCCCCAGAGCCACCTCTGGCCCGATCAACCTGGTGACGTGGGCACAGTGCGCTGGGAAGGGGGGGAAGCGGCCGTGGGCCCCTGCCGCATGGGCGCCATCAGTCCCGAGGGCGAGCTGTTCGTGGATACGGAGATTCCGGTCAAGCGGGGGGCGGATGGGTGGGCTTTCGTGGTGGTGCATCCCCTCGCCGGTTCCCATCACCTTGCCATTGGCTCGCCTGTGGAACTGACGGTGGATGCCGAGGCTCGCCATGCCCTGAGCCTGGGCCACAGCGCCTGCCACCTGGTGGCACTGGCCCTCAATCGGGCGCTCACGCCCTATTGGCGAAAGGAGACGAGCGAGCTTGACGCTCTCGGGCAGCCGGATTTCGACCGCCTCGCCATCCAGCACTCCCGGGTCGAGCCCAGAGGATCAAAGGAGCAGTACCGGATCGGCAAGAGCCTTCGAAAAAAGGGAATCAACAGCGAGGCACTGCTGGCCGACCTCGACAGGATAGCGCTCCAGGTCAACGAGCAGCTGATGCGCTGGCTCAAAGAGGGAGGCGAGATCCGCCGTAGCCGGGCCGGTGAGGCCATCATCGATTCCCGCTACTGGCATGGCATGGTGGACGGTCGGGAGATCACCATTCCCTGTGGCGGCACCCATGTGAGCAGTCTGACCGAGTTGGGCCAGGTTCAGGTGACGCTGGCCCCCAGTGAAGAGGGATTTACCCTCACCACCCGGGTCACCCCCTGAACCACCCCAGCCTTCCTGATGCTGCACTGCCCTGACCGGGGCGGTGCCCCGACAGAGAGGCCCGCAGGCAGATCAGCGCGGCGGTATCTCACCCCGGGCTGCGACCCCATGGCCACGGGGTAGCAAAAAACCATGCGATGCACCACGGATGAGGGGCCACTTGCCCCTTTCCTGGCGCCTGACGATGTCAGGCAGGCTCCCTTCGCATCCCCATGTGAGGGATGTCATCTTCCAGATACCCTTCCCCTTCGGCCACGAAACCATGCTGGCCGTAAAAACCTTGCAGGTGGGCCTGTGCACCGAGCCAGATGCTGTGTGCAGGCCAGCGTGCCTCGCACTCTCTGACCGCTTGCACCAGCAGGCGGTGACCCAGTCCGCCCCCCCGCGACGTGGGAGAGGTGACCACGCGGCCGATGGCAGCGCCGCTGTCATCACCAATGCCGGGTGCCATGATGCGGGCATAGGCCGCCAGGTGATCCCCCTCACGACCGAGCAGATGCAGCACGCCGTCACGGCGATCCAGCCCGTCCAGATCCTGGAAGGGACAGGTCTGCTCCACCACGAACACCTCGGCGCGCAGGGCAAGCAGCTCATACAATTCATCCGTGGTCAGCTCGGACCAGGATTTCATACTCCAGTTCATGAATGACTCCTGTTTAATGGGGTCTGACAGCATAATCTTGCTCCCGACGAGGGGCATTAACCTTGGTTAAGTTAGCCCCCTTCTCATCCAATGCGGACATGGTCGGCAAAGAGCCGCTCTCTGCCCAGATTCATCGGCAACCCCTTCTGGCTCAACCCTGATCGCGCGTTTTCAGCCGCCTGCGGATGCGGCTCAGGCTGATGGGGGTGATCCCCAGATAGGCGGCAATCTGGTGATCCGGAACCCTGGCATCCAGCGCGGGGAAGCTTCGCAGAAAATGCTGATAGCGCGCCTCTGGGCCCCCGGTCAGCAGCAACAGCTCTTTCTCCTCCTTGATGCGCAGTTGCACTTCAAGGAGATGGTGATACCAGGCGGGCCAGCAAGGGAGTCGGCGCAGATCCACCAGCGGAAGAAGCTGCAGTCGGCAAGGCTCCAGCGCCTCCACGCTGTAGCGGGCGGGCTCACCACTGAGCAGGTGGTGGAAGTCGATAAACTCGTCCCCCTCCCAATAGAACTCCTTGATGTACTCGCGGCCATCCGCCAGCACCACCTTGGCCCGCAGCAACCCCTCCTCCACCCTGACCAGCAGCGCCGGACTGTCACCGGCATGCCAGAGGCAGGAGCGAGGGGGCAAGGTCAGGGAGCGGACAAAAGAGAGGAGGCGCTCGGCCTCCTGCTCATCTGCAACCCGTTCCCAGACAAAGGGGGGTCTGTCGGTCATCGTCTTGTCAGACGCGGCGCTGGCGCACGGCTTCGAACAGGCAGACACCGCTCGCCACCGAGACGTTGAGGCTGGATACCGCCCCCGCCATGGGGATGCTCACCAGCTCGTCGCAATGTTCGCGGGTCAGGCGGCGCATCCCCTTGCCTTCGGCCCCCATCACCAGCGCCATGGGGCCGGTGAGTTTGGCCTGATAAAGATCGTGATCCGCCTCGCCGGCGGTACCCACGATCCAGACGCCGCGCTCCTGCAGCTCGCGCAGGCTGCGGGCCAGGTTGGTGACCTGGATGAGCGGCACCACTTCGGCGGCGCCACAGGCGACCTTGCGCACCACGGATGTGAGGCCTGTGGCCTTGTCCCGCGGCACGATCACCGCGTGCACACCGGCCGCATCGGCACTGCGCAGACAGGCACCGAGATTGTGTGGATCGGTCACCCCGTCCAGTACCAGCAGGAAGGGCGCTGTCTCTTGCGCCGCCAGACCGTCCAGCAGACTGGCCAGGTCGTGCTCGGCCAGCTTGGGCGCTTCAATCACCTTGGCCATGATGCCCTGGTGATTGTTGCCTTCCGCCTTGTCATCCAGCGTCTTGCGGTTCACGCTCTGCACCCTGATACCGAGGGACTCCAGCTCGGCCAGCAGGGGATGCAGCCGCTCGTCATCGCGGCCCTTGAGGGCCCACACCTCGATGAAGCGCTCGGGGGTGCGCTCCAGCAGCGCGGAGACGGCGTGAATGCCGTAGATCAGTTCAGTACTCATTTAGTGCTCTTGGCCTTGTCGCGAGCCTTTTTGCTCGGTCGTCTGTTGCTGGGCTTGGCACGGCCACCCTTGTCGGATTTGCCGCTCTCCTTGCCCTCTTTGCGTTTCTCGTGGCGCTGGGCGCTCTTGGCCTTCTCTTTCTTGATCTCGGCCTGCTTGCGCGCCATCTCCTTGGCGTTCTTGCCGGTGGCCTTGAGGGGCTCTTCCACCATCACGAAGTCGATCTTGCGATCGTCCAGGTTCACGCCCATCACCTTGACCCGCACCTTGTCACCCAGACGGTAGCGGCGGCGGAAGTTCTCGCCGATCAGCTGCTGGTGCAGGGGGTCGAACTGGTAGTAGTCGTTGGTGAGGGTGCTGACGTGCACCAGACCGTCGATGTGGATCTCCGCCAGACGCACGAAGAAGCCAAAACCGGTGACGCTGGCGATGACGCCGTCAAACTCGTCACCCACGTGATCCAGCATGTACTCGCACTTGAGCCAGTCTGCCACGTCGCGAGTGGCGTCATCAGCACGGCGCTCCGTCATGGAGCAGTGCTCGCCCATGGGGTCCACTTCTTCCAGCTGGTAGTGGTAGCCACCGCTCGGGGTCCACTTGTGGCGCAGGTTGCCCTGCTGCTCCTTGGCGGTCTGATACTTGATCGCCCGGTGCAGGATGAGATCCGGGTAGCGACGGATCGGCGAGGTGAAGTGCGCGTAGGACTTCAGGGCCAAACCGAAGTGACCGATGTTGTCGGCCTGATAGATGGCCTGACGCATGGAGCGCAGCAGCATGGTGGAGAGCAGTTCCGCATCCGGGCGCCCTTCGAATTTGGCGGCCAGATCGGCAAAGTCCTTCGGCTCGGGCTCCAGGCCCCCCTTGAGCTCCAGACCCAGTTCGGCCAGGAAGTCGCGGAAACCGGTGAGACGCTCTTCGCCCGGACGGTCGTGCACCCGGAACAGGGCGGCGGCCTCGTTCTTCTCGATGTAGCGGGCGGCCGCCACGTTCGCCTGGATCATGCACTCTTCGATGATCTTGTGGGCGTCATTGCGCACCAGCGGTACGATACGGTCGATCTTGCGCTGGGCGTTGAAGATAAAGCGGGTCTCCTCGCTTTCGAACTCCACCGCACCGCGTTGATGGCGAGCATGCTTGAGCGCCTTGTAGAGGTTGCTCAGCTCCTCGATGTGGCCCACCAGCGGATCATACTGCTGACGCAGCTTGGGATCCCCGTCCAGGATCGCCGCTACCTTGGTGTAGGTCAGGCGAGCGTGGGAGTTCATTACCGCTTCGTAGAACTTGTAGCCGGACATGCGGCCGGCAGCGGAGATGGTCATCTCGCACACCATGCAGAGCCGGTCGACCTGCGGGTTCAGGGAACACAGACCGTTGGAGAGCACCTCCGGCAGCATGGGCACCACGAACTCGGGGAAATAGACCGAGTTGCCGCGCTGATAGGCTTCGGTGTCGAGGGCCGTGCCCGGTTTCACATAGGCAGAAACGTCCGCGATGGCGACCCACAGGCGCCAGCCGCCTCCACGCTTGGCTTCACAGAAGACAGCGTCATCGAAGTCGCGGGCGTCTTCCCCGTCGATGGTCACCAGCGGCAGGGCGCGCAGGTCGATGCGACCCTCTTTGGCCTTCTCCGGCACCTGCTCACCGAGACCGGCGACCTCCTTGGTCACCTCTTCCGGCCAAGTGTGCGGAATACCGTGGGTACGCAGGGCGATCTCGATCTCCATACCGGGCGCCATGTTCTCACCCAGGACTTCCAAGACGGTACCGACCGCATTGAAGCGAGCAGTGGCGCGCTGGTTGATGCGCACGACTACGACCTGGCTCTGGCGAGCCCCCTTGTTCTCCCCTTCCGGGATGATGATGTCCTGGCCGATGCGGCTGTCATCGGGTACCACGAAACCGACGCCGTTCTCGACGAAGTAACGACCGACGATGTCCGCCTCGCGGGATTTGAGCAGGCGCACCAGACGCGCTTCCTGACGACCCTTGCGATCGATCTCGGTCGGCTGCACCAGGGCATAGTCGCCATGCATCAGGCGCTGCATCTCGCGGTTGTTCAGGAAGAGATCCGCTCCACCACCCTCGGGGCGCAGAAAACCGAATCCATCTTTGTGGCCAAGCACATAGCCTTTGACCAGATTCAGGCGATCCGGCAGGGCGTAACATTGGTTGCGGGTGAACACGAGCTGCCCGTCGCGCTCCATGGCGCGCAGACGACGTCGCAAGGCTTCCAACGGCTCTTCATCGGTCAGCTTGAGGACCTTGGCCAGCTCTTCCCGGGACATGGGTTTCTCATGGCCCTTGATGAGCTCCAGCAGCATCTCGCGACTGGCGATGGGGTTTTCGTATTTTTCGGCCTCGCGTTGGAGGAAAGGATCTTTTTGAGACATAAGCAGGCCTTAGGGTAGGTAATAACGCAGACATTATATCGGAGGGGGGAGCTAATGGCATCCATCGACTGCCTTTTGGCCATTCTCTCTGTCATACTGGACACAGTTTGCAGGTATGTGAGACTCGGAACTCATGAGCAAGGACTCGTTCGCCCAATCTGCCGCCTATTTGAAACAGGCGGTTCCCCTGATGATCAAGTATCAAATTCCCACCACGCCGAACAACTATCACCTTTGGTACAGCTATGTCTCCGGCGACATGCCCGAACTCAACCATGCCGTCGATCAGGCGATAAAGCAGCAGGGAACCTTCTCCCTGACCACCTGTGAGCGTCTCTACCACCAGCACCTTGCGGCCCAGGACGAGCAGCAGATGGAGGCGATGAAACTCAATCTGGCCGCCATGGCCAGCGAGCTGAGTCACTCGATGCAGGATGCCATCTCCGATACCGGGCTGTTTCAGGAGATGCTCGACAAGAGTTTCGACAAGCTGAGCAAGATAGACGACGAGGGGCTCAGCCTGGAAGACACCATGGGGATCCTGCGGGATCTCGTGCGCGAGTCGCGCGACGTACGCATGTCCACCCTCCACTTTCGCAACCAGCTCAGCAGCGCCGAGAAAGAGATCAAGGAGCTGAAACAGGCCCTGAACGAGACGAGGAAGCTGGCCACCGAGGACCCGCTCACGTCTCTGCTCAATCGACGCGCCTTCGATCTCGAGATGGACAGCCTCATCCGCAGCAAGCAGCCCTTCTCCCTGATCCTGACCGATATCGATCGCTTCAAGAACTTCAACGACGAATATGGACATCTGCTGGGGGACCAGGTGCTGCGCATCGTCGGCAAGCGGCTGCGAGAGGCCAGCAAGGAGGGCATAACCGCCTATCGCCTGGGGGGGGAGGAGTTTGCCCTCTTGGTGCCAAACCGCGCCCTGGCACTGACCCGCCAGATGGCCGAGAGCCTGCGTCGCGTCATCGAGCGGATGTCGATTCTGGATCGCAAATCCGGGCGACGCATCGATCACATCACCGCCTCGTTCGGTGTGGGGGAATACATCCCCCAGGAGACGGCAGACACCCTGATCGAGCGTACCGACAAGCTGCTCTACAAGGCCAAGGAGCTGGGACGCAATCGGGTGATGCCACTGCCCTCCTGATCCCACCAAATGCAAAAAGGCCGGTCATTGACCGGCCTTTTTCATGCTTCCCTTCTCGGGATCAGAGGCTTTTCAGCTTCTCTTCCGGCAGGGCCAGCTCGTCATTGTGGTTGACACCGATACCGCGCTCCAGCACATGGCGGGCGATGGCATGGGCCTCTTCCAGCGAATGCATGCTGTAAGTACCGCACTGGTATTCGTTCAGCTCGGGGATCTTGCCCTGATCCTGCACGGTCAGCACGTCGCTCATGGCGGCCTGCCAGGCAGCGCCAACACGGGCTTCATCCGGCGCACCGATCAGGCTCATGTAGAAGCCGGTGCGGCAACCCATGGGAGAGATGTCGATGATCTCCACCCCATTCCCATTGAGATGATCACGCATGAAGCCGGCAAACAGATGCTCCAGAGTATGGATGCCGCGCTCGGAGAGGATCTCCTCGTTCGGCACGCAGAAACGCAGGTCGAACACGGTGATGGTGTCCTTGTTCGGGGTCTGCATGGTCTTCGCCACCCGCACTGCCGGGGCGGCCATGCGGGTATGGTCGACGGTAAAACTGTCCAATAACGGCATTTCTGACTCCTGATTTGGTTACCAGAACCAGCCCCCGCTGGAGAGCTGATCCTTGCATTGTCGATACTGGGCACCGTAGCGCTGGGCACGGGCCTCCACCTTGCGGGAGACCTTCATCAGCCATCCCTTGCTGCGGTAGCTGCCACGTCGGTAGCCCCCCCAGCCTTCGTGATAATTGAGATACTGGCCATAGGCATCCCACTTGGACGTGCCGTTGAGCCGCTGTGCCTTGTGAGTGTACCAGCCCATGAAATCGATGGCGTCGGCAAAGTCGTCGCGATCGCTCCAGCTGTTGCCGGTTTCCCGCTGGTAGTCGGCCCAGGTTTCGTCTTTCACCTGGGCATAGCCGTAGGCTGAACTGGCCCGCCCGGTGGGGATGAAGAGGAAATACTGCATCGGCGGCTGGGCATCATGCACGAAGGAGGACTCCTGGTACATCATGGCCATCACTACCTGGACAGGTGTCCCCCACTTCTCGTTCATCTTGAGCGCCGCCTCGTGCCACTCGGGTTTCTCCCGAAAGATCTGGCACAGGTTTTCCGGCTGGGCCGGCGGCCGGGTACTGCACGCGGTGAGCGCCATCAGGCACGCCGCCACGACCCCGATACGGTAAAACGACATCAGAGCGACAGACTCTTGCTGTTCATCACAGGGCACATCCACCACATCAGATCGCGTCTTCGTTCTCTTCACCAGTACGAATACGAATGACGCGCTCCACCTCGCAGACGAAGATCTTGCCATCACCGATCTTGCCGGTACGCGCTGTGTTCTGGATGGCTTCCAGGCAGGCATCGAGATCCTCGTCCTGCACCACCAGCTCCACCTTGACCTTGGGCAGGAAGTCGACCATGTACTCGGCACCGCGATAGAGCTCGGTATGCCCCTTCTGGCGGCCGAACCCCTTGACCTCGGACACTGTCATGCCGTTGATGCCGATCTCGGCCAGGGCCTCGCGTACATCGTCCAGCTTGAACGGTTTGATGATGGCTTCAATCTTCTTCATGGTGACTCCTTACCAGTTCTGTTTGCCGAACCCGGACGTGATGGGATAGCGGCGGTCCTTACCAAAGTTGCGAGCCGTGATGCGAGGGCCGACGGCGGCCTGACGGCGCTTGTATTCGTTGAGATCCACCAGGCGGATCACCTTGCGTACCACCGCCTCTTCGAAACCTTCCGCCACCATGTCGGCGACAGACGCATCCTCTTCCACGTAGCGCTTGAGGATGGCATCCAGGATGTCATAGGGGGGCAGGCTGTCCTGGTCCACCTGATCCGGTGCCAGTTCGGCCGATGGGGGACGATCGATGACCCGCTGCGGGATCACGTACTCCACGCTGTTGCGATATTCGCACAGCTTGAAGACCAGGGTCTTGGGGACATCCTTGAGCACATCAAAGCCACCCGCCATGTCGCCATACAGCGTGGCGTATCCCACAGCCATCTCGCTCTTGTTGCCAGTGGTCAGCACGATACGGCGGCGCTTGTTGGAGAGCGCCATCAAGAGTACACCGCGGCAGCGGGCCTGCAGGTTCTCTTCGGTGGTGTCGCGGGCGGTCCCTTCAAACAGAGGTGCCAGCTGGGTCATGAAGCCTTCGAACATGGGTTCGATGGAGATGATGTTGAACTCCACCCCCATCCGCTCGGCCTGCTCCTTGGCATCCTCCACGCTCATCTGGGCGGTGTAGCGGAACGGCATCATCACCGCCTGCACCTTGTCCGCCCCGATGGCATCGGCCGCAATGGCCAGGGTCAGCGCAGAGTCGATACCACCGGAGAGACCCAGCACGGCGCCGTGAAAACCGTTCTTGGTGACATAGTCGCGCACCGCCAGCACCAGGGCCTGATAGGTCTCGGCCAACGGCTCCAGCGGCGCGGCGGGTTCCCGCTCCTTTACCGGCTGACCATCGGCAAAGCGCACCAGCGCCAGCTCTTCGGCAAACGGAGCCAGCTTGTGGGTCAGCTCGCCCTGGCTGTTGAACACCTTGGAGCAGCCGTCGAAGATCAGCTCGTCCTGGCCGCATACCTGATTGAGGTAGATGAGCGGCAGGCCGGTCTGATCGCAGCGTTCCGTCATCAGCTCGCGGCGGATCCAGGGTTTTTCCTGATCATAAGGAGAGGCATTGATGGTGAGCAGCAGCTCGGCCCCCGCCGCCTTGGCGGCCAGCGCCGGACCCGGCTGCCAGAGATCTTCGCAGATGAGCAAACCCAGCTGATGGCCACGGAACGGCACCACACAGGTATCGGTCGCCGCAGTGAAGTAGCGCTTCTCGTCGAACACCCCGTAGTTGGGCAAGTCCTGTTTGAAATAACGTGCCCGCAGTTGACCGCGCTCGTAGAGAGACGCCGTATTGTAAAGCGCCCCCTCTTCGCGCCAGGGATGGCCCACCAGAATGGCACATTGTCCCTGCCATGCCGCGATGCGGGACAGCGCGGCCTCGACCCGGATCATCAGGTCGGCGCGCAGCAGCAGATCCTCAGGCGGGTATCCTGTCAGGGCCAGCTCGGAGCAAACCAGCAGATCGGCCCCTTGCTGATCGGCCTGGGCTGCTGCCGCCAGTACCTTGTCACAGTTATCTTCGATGGCGCCTACCGTCAGATTTAACTGGGCAAGCATCAGAGAGAGGGCTTTTGCCATGGCGATGCATCTTGAATTCGAAAATGATGGGGAATGATAAAGAAAAGGCGCTGGCTGTGCCAGCTCAACACTTGGGCTTTGCGCTGGTGTTCTGGCTGTCTGGAGATAAGATGTAACTAATCGAGGGAGATATTGACATGATCAAGGACGAGAAAGGATTCACCCTGCTGGAACTGATGATCGCCGTCAGTCTGGGGGTCATCTTGCTTGGTATTGGTGCACCGGCCATGTCGAGCCTGCTCAATGAGAATGCCTTGAAATTTGAATCTCGCACACTCTTGAAATATCTGCGTTTTGCTCGTAGCCAAGCCATCGACAACCAGCAATCTGTCACTGTGTGCCTTGCCAATGCCAGTGACAATTGTGTCACCGCCAATCCGACCCAATTCCTCGTGTTCGTCGACGGTAATGGCAATGACATTTTCAATAACGGTGAGCAGATTCTGGCAAGAAGCCCTCAGCTATCTGACTCGCTGACTGCTGCAAACAATCGAACTTCCACTACCTTCAGCCCTGATGGCACCAGCCTGGGTACCAATGCCACCATCACGCTGTGTCGTTCAGGAAATGCCCAGATAAATCTGGTCATCTCTCCCTCCGGCCGCACCACCCAATCTACCCAGGCAAATATCTGCCTCTGAATGAAGTCCTTCGCTATCGCAGTTGACGGGCATCCTGTTGCTGACCCTCTTTTGACTGGAAATTTTCCTCCGCAGTGCGGCATTCCAGGATTTTCTTCACAGGCTGTACCGCACCATCCACCTCGTATCCTCTTTGTTTGAATTTATCCTGCACCGCCTTTGGCGTGTTGTCTGCCACAGTACCGTGCAGGACAACCTTCTGGCCGTTAACCAGCTCGACATAACATTTTATGTCATCTGCCAAGACGGACCCGGATAACAAGAGGCACAAACCCAACACCCCGCTGCGTATTTTCATTGTGCCTCTCCTTCGTAGAGGTAAATTTTCTTGGGCGACATATCCATCTCAGCCTCCTCTGCCCCCTGGTTGCACTCTCCCGCTCCGGTACAACGCTCAGGCTCACCATCCCCTTCATCTTTCAGGATGACCTCTTCCCCGACACCGCCTCCAATAATGCGGATCTTGGCATCGTCTCCTGCATGCACCACCAAATCGTCGGCAACCTTGTTCTGTACTTCGACATAACGCTCAGGTGTCTGGTTGCCTTCAAGATCAACCACATAACGGAAGGAACTGCCATAATGCATGTCTACCATGTATTGGCGTGCAGCCCCGATGGATTGAATGGTGCATTGCTGGAACGACTGCACTTGCGGCAGGAACGAGGTGAAGTAAAGCTTGCCCTGAAGTACGACCCCGGCCCCCATGGATTTCTCACCCGGTTCGTTCAACCAATTGACCCACCCTTTGGCAGTGGTAATTCCCGCCTTGGTCGCCAATATTCCATCCGTGTTTGTCTGGGCAGACAAAGGATCAGAGGTCACATCATAAAGGTCAGTAATCAAGATGGGGCTTCTCGCCTGCGCATTGGCGGCACGCGGCACGACATCATAATCACGCAACATGAAATAGCCATTGCGGACAGTCGCTTCCGATGAGGGGCGATTGCGGTCTCCACTCCCAATCAGCACTGCATCAAAGGGACGATCCTGATAGGAGTAGACCACATTCCCTCCCACAACGGTGCGGGTGACCTGCTTGTTGATGGTACGCACCACGATAGGCTGGGTGAAGAAACGGCGATCATCGGCTTGAGTGACATCCGACCCCAGGCTGGCAAATTTGAAGACGCTCCAGTCAGATTTGTTGGTGCCTGGGAGATCCATGCGCCAGATATTGCCCCCCGTATCACCCACATAGATGCGATCGACTTTGCCATCACCATCGCTGTCAAGCGTAGCTACCGACCCGGGCATACTGTCGGTCATCCCCGTGACTCTGAGGTTGCTGGTTGAAGTCGCAGCAGGGGTCGCACTGAATATCAGCGCCCCAGTATCGGCATTGACGATGTAGATACCTCTCCCCATGCTGTCACTGGTTCCCAATCCCAGCACGCTCTTGTTCACGTCATAACCGCCAGCAAAGATAAGCACGGGATCACTGACTCCCGGCACAAACGCGACTTCCGGCACCGACCAGGTCAGCCCCAGCTCACCAAAACCAGTCGTCAGACTGTTCAGACGCCATTTCAGTGTCGGCGTATCCGGGCTGGAAACGTTGAATGCATAATAGGCTTTGCCGCCGCTCCTCAAGCCGGTGAATACCCAGACAAAATCGCTCTCCGAGGATTTCAGCACCCCGTTGCGATTGGCATCTTTGATAAGGGCCACCGGAGAAGAGTCAACACCGTAGATATGTTCGGCTGATTCCGCATTGAGACGCAGCGCCTTCTGATTCGCCATGAACTCATAAGGTATCGCCGCCCAGCTTTCGTCTATGGTGCTCCCCATGTCCTTGAACATATGCAGGAAACCGGCATTGGTCCCAAACAGAATACGCAAGTCCGGTGCATCTGTCGGGTTACCGGATTGCGGGCCATAGTTCAGCACCAGGGGACGTGAGTGCAGGGGGTCACCCATGATATGGGCGCGGATCAGGGTTGATGTATCAAAGTCCTCATCGTCGACATCCAACCCCTTGGTCCAGTTGATCAGGGAATCGAGTTCAGTCGTCGTAACTGCCTGCATGAAGGTCATGAGCGCGGCTTCACTGCCTGCCTGCGTTACCAGATTTGCCTTGGTCAGCTGATCGAGACGGTTCTGGGCATTGTTGATGACATAGAGGCTGCGGTTGCTTTTCCCCGCCAACATCTCTTGCGCCCCACCTTCGGCCACAACGTTCCCGTCACGGCCGGATGACCAGAAAGTCTGGGCACTGTCGATGATGGTGCCATCAAACTTGATAGCAGGCAGTCCCCGGCTGTCAGCCACATAACCGTCAGGAGAAAAGATCAGTTTTTTCAGATTACCCCGCCATCTGGGACCATCATCCGGCTCAAACATGGCGTAATAGATGTTGTTGAGACTGCGTGTCCGGTCAAAGTTGTTGCTGGCAATGGCGGGGGACACCAGCGAGGTATTGATCCGCAGGATCGCCAGCAGCGATGCCTTCAACGCATCACTCAAGGCAGAGGCGTTGGTTGCCGGATAATAAACGCCGCCACCACGACGGGCTGTTTCAGCAAGCAAATTACCGGCCCCGCTTATCGCCTCGTCACCAAACCCGACGGTAAAGGTCGTGACTGTCTGGGTACCAGGGGAAACGGCATTCACATCCTTGTGTTTCATATAACCCGCCAATGCGGCCAGATAGCTGCTGGACCTGTTCCCTGACCCATAAGTAACGGTAGTGCCATAAGCCGCTTTTTCATCGCTGGACAATGTATTTATCAATCCCTGGACAAAGGTATTGGCATCCCCATCCTGAGTCGGCTCTCCATCGGTGATGTATATGACGTAACCGTTGTTTGAGCAGTTGTCATAGGGGGCTTGATAGGTACCTGTCGGGCTTTCGGCGGTCGTATCTCTCGTGCCTCCTTGCAAGCCATAAACAACGCTTCGTCCCCCGAAGAAGCGATACGCCTCACTCAACGTCTCGCATAATGGTGTGTTGGTACTGGCAGTCAGTCCTTCGACCCTGTCGAGCAGGTCTTGTTCTCCGGTCTTGCCATTCGACAACGTGACCTCGCTACCCAGAATATCCCGGACAACTCTGCCGCCATTGGTACTGCTACTGTCATTCCTGTTGAAAATAGCCAGACCAAAATCAACCCCGGGGGCAGATGATATCAATCCTTTGACTGCATCTTTGGCAATACGCAGCCGGGATTCTATAGAGTAACCCGTAGGCCCGTAATACCACCTGATATAGTTGGCAGAATAAAGCACCACGGCCGTATTGCTGGCATTAACAGAGTCTCTTGTTGCCGCTGTATAAAACCATGAGCCTTGATTATTGCTGGTTTTATTGACCGGATACCCGGTGCCAACACTCCAAGTACCTGTGTATGGGTTGGCAGGGTTATTTGCGGTCACATCCTGCTTGCAATCGACCAACTCGATGTTGTTTTCCTGATAACCACTAATTGAATACCAGCTTCCCCTCCCTCTCCCCGGAGGGTTGCCACTTGTCACTTCATAAGTCCAGACTTGCGACTGAAAATAACCGATACTTGCAAGAGGCCCCTTGGAGGTGGCACAAGCGTTCAGTTTGTCAGAGAAACGCTTGTTGCTATTAATAGCGGGAATGCTCCCATCGGTTGAAAAATAGATATATCGTTTAGTATTGCTTTTGTCGGGATCATTGCTCAAGGCTGGATAGACAGTCGCTGGATTATAAGCTTCCTTTATCTGTTCCATGGTGTCAGCCATACTGCCGGAGTTATCAAATATCAACAGCACTTTAGGTCTGAAATCACCAGCCTTATTAAAGTCGTATATAAAAAGCTCGGTGTCATCGGCTCGTGTTGACGTCATGCCAAAAACAAGACTGCACCAGCATAAAATTGAACCGAATCGTTGTAACCACATATCCTTCGCTCCTATTTTGTGAGCAGTGGCTGTTCCACACCCGCAGTCCAGGTCAGCGGGCGAGAATATTTTCCATAATTGACACCGGCCTGTAGCTCGACATATTTGCATACAGGAATCACATTGCTGCTGCTGGCATCCACCTTGCGTTTGCAGACAGTTTCCGTGCGATTGGTGAGGGCCACATTGGCTGAATTATTGCTGCTATTGACACTGATGGCAGCACTCGCCCCCTGCGCAGAACCTATGTTTGCAATCACCGTCGATATGTTATTGCTCTGTACCGCCGCTTCGATGATGCCTTCCAGTCTGTGTTCTGCCTGCCTGAAATTGGCCGCAGAGCCTGCCATCTTGAGATCCTGCCCGGAGGACTGCATCACCACCACGGCGATCAGCGTCAGAGGTACCAGAATGATCAGCGCGACGATCAGGGCTACGCCATGCTGAGACCTCATGAACCACCTCCAGTCATGACCACCGGGTTGCGCAGCGACACGCTGCTCTCCAGCAGCAAGCGACGAAACCCATCCCCATTGCCTGATACGCTGGTACTACCTACCTGATAGATGTTGTTGTTCACATAGCTGCTGGATGCTTGCGACGATCGCACCAGAATAAAAACACGGGCAGCAACGACACGCCCTTCGCTCCATTCCTGCTCGGTCACGTTTGTAGACGCGACATAGCGATCAATGACCCCATCGGCAACAGGAGTGTCGTCAACACCAAACAGCACCGTCATGCGCTCAATCCCTTCCGCCATGGGGCCTCCTATCAGAACCGAGCCCCCATTGGCAGTCAGGTAACGCTTTCTCAGTTCCGGGTTGCCTGCGGCATTGGGAGCGAGATAATAGATAAAGTGTTGGTATTCCCAGAGCTGACGAGCCGGCATATCTGTCATCGTGGGCACTGTTTCTCCCCCTTTGAACATCAGCGCCGCTTGCGTCGTAGTAGCAAGATAGAAGCGATTATCAGTAGCTGCGGCATCGGCCAGGGGCTGCCCAATCAATCGCTTGATGCTGATGACATCCGTATTGGCAATACGTGACGTCACGGGAATACAGGCAAAAGCCCCCCCGTTAATCGCCCTGTTATTGTCCACCCGAGCGACCCAGACCCCCCGATTTGTTCCCACGCTGGGTGGCAAGCTGCCACGCCCCAAATTGTCCAGACAATCGTTCGCCGAAAGCACCGCAGACCCGCTGCTGAGAGTCACGCCTTGCCCCGTTGCCATGGGGGAACCGGTGTAGTCCCCCCAGAAGCCCGCCCACTTCAGGTCCTGGGTTACCAAACGCATCGCAATACGCCCATTCTCCTGCAACTCGCTCTGATCGAAAGCATCTTCCGTTGTGGCGCGGGAAGCCACGAAGATGCTCAAGCCGCCACCGACCAGAAATACGCCGATCAACATGGCAATCAACCATTCAATCAGGGTGAAGCCGCGGGCATTCATAGTGTGGTCGTCAGTACGAACTGACGCCTCTGTCTGTCTGCTGCATTGCCCAACCCACAACTGTTGCGCACTGCGGCCACTGCAACGGCACCATCGGACAGAGACTCCCGCCCCTGCCAGAAGATCCCTATGGTCAAACTGTTGTTGGCGCCACGAATCACGCAGCCGACCGGAGATTGCAGAGGTGACGCGGCACCGGATACCGCGGTTCCCAGCAGAGACTGCTGCCAGTAGAAGAGGTCCAGTGCCTGCCGCTCAGTCCTGCTGCAATCCGACATGGTGCCATTGTTGTTGGCACAGCTCGGCATATCCAGGATCGCGTTGCCGGATACCACTGTCGTTCCCTGACCAGCCCAGCTGTCTTTGTTGATCCTGGCGCGTTCGACCAGATCATTGGCCAGCCAGTTGGCGATGGTGCGCTGACGCGCTTCGTAGCTGGAAAACTTGGCGGTGACCTGCATGGCAACCAATCCCAGCAAGCCGAAGGAGAGCACCACGGCCGCAATCATCACCTCCAGCAGGCTGAATCCCCTCGTGTGTCGATGGTGCAGTGGTTTCATCGCCTAGTCCCAGCAAGCATTGTTGACGGTATCCCCGAGCCGGGTGGCACTCCGGGTGCCATCCTGGTCGATGGAGAAAATGATGCAGTCGCTGTCTGACCCCTGCGCACCAGAGGCTGTGGCAAACAGGATGTATGTATTGACCCCGGCTGAGATGACCAGGTGATAGAAGCCGGATTCGGAGTTCTCCGAGATATTCAAATCGGCTGCGGATGAGGTATACCGATTGAAGTCCATAAAATAGGTTTCTTGTCTGTTGGCGGCATCCAACAGCATTTTTTTGGCATCAATTCGGTGGCTGGACAGCAGGTAACGCTGATAGGAGGGATAGGCAATAGTGCCAAGAATCGCCACGATTGCGACGACAATCATCAATTCAATGAGAGAAAAGCCTCGATAGAACCCAATCATAACCCATCCTTGGTGACTGGCGGTTCATATAGTCTAATGCCGGATAGGTCGCAACGACAAATCCGGCATCAGGAACATAACTCTTTATTCTCAGGCCATCATGGCCACATTCAAATAATTCTAAGCTCGGGCGGCACTTCAAACACCACATTCTCTTCCCGGCCAGGATGCTCGGTCACTATCTTGCCTCCCAGCTCGCGCAGCCGGGCGATGACATTCTGAACAAGCACATCGGGGGCTGACGCACCCGCCGTGACCCCGATACGGGCAACCCCGTCCAGCCATTGCGGCTCAATCATGGAGGCATCGTCGATGAGGTAGGCCTTGGCGCCCACCTTCTCGGCCAGCTCCCTCAGACGGTTGGAGTTGGAAGAGTTGCGCGACCCCACCACCAGCATGGCGTCCACCAGCCCGGCCATCTCCCGCACCGCATCCTGGCGGTTTTGGGTGGCGTAGCAGATGTCATCCTTGCGCGGCCCCTGGATCTTGGGGAAGTGCGCACGCAAGGCATCGATGACATCCGAGGTCTCGTCCACGCTGAGTGTCGTCTGGGTCACGAAGCAGAGGTCGTCCGGGTTCTTCACCTTGAGTTTGGCCACATCTTCCGGCGTCTCCACCAGATACATGCCACCCTCACTGTTCTCGTACTGTCCCATGGTGCCGATCACCTCGGGGTGGCCGGCATGGCCGATAAGCACGGCTTCGGAGCCCTTGCGACTGGCGCGATGGACCTCCATGTGCACCTTGGTCACCAGCGGACAGGTGGCATCGAACACCTTGAGGGCGCGGGATTTGGCCATCTCGCGCACGACCTTGGCGACACCGTGAGCGGAGAAGATGACGATGCTGTCATCCGGCACCTCGTCCAGCTCTTCGACGAAAACCGCACCCGCCTCCTTGAGCTTGTTCACCACATAGCGGTTGTGCACCACTTCGTGACGGACATAGATGGGGGCACCGAACTTCTCCAGCGCGCTCTCGACGATGCTGATGGCCCGGTCGACACCGGCACAGAAGCCACGGGGGTTAGCCAGCAGAATATCCATCAGTGCACCTTCTCCTCGTCATCAACCCCCAGGATCTCCACCTCGAAGGTGACGGTGTGACCGGACAGGGGGTGGTTGAAATCGACCGTGACCGACATCCCTTCCACCGCCCGGATGATCCCGGGCAGTTCGCTGCCGTTGGGCTGGTCGAACAGAATGATGGTACCCACCTTGGGCTCAACTTCGTTACCGAACTTGGCGCGATCGAGATGGTAGATGTTGTCGGGATTGGAAAGGCCAAACGCCTCTTCCGGCGCCAGGGTAAAGCTCTTGCTCTCCCCTTCGCGCAGCCCCAGCAGGCATTGCTCGAAGCTCGGCGTCAGACTGCCGTCTCCCATCCGCAGACGGGCAGGCTTGCCGTGCAGCGCCGTGCTGTCCGCCACCGAGCCATCTTCCAGTTTGATAGAGAAATGGAACAGCACGCTGCTGTCCGCAGCAATCAGCTGGCTCATAAGGTCGCGTCCTGTTTTTTCTCACCACGGAAGCCATCCAGCACGATCATGGCGGCACCGATGAAGATGAAGCTGTCAGCCAGATTGAACGCCGGCCAGTGGGCGCGCTGCCAGTAAAAGTCGAGGAAGTCGACCACATGGCCCAGCACCAGCCGGTCAAACACGTTGCCGAGCGCCCCGCCGATGATCAGGCTGTAGGCGATACCGCTCCAGCGCTGGGTGACCGACTGCTTGCGCAGCCAGTGGATCAGCAGGCCACAGATGGCGAACGCCAGCACAGCGAAGAACCAGCGCTGCCAGCCTCCCTGATCTGCCAGGAAGCTGAAAGCCGCCCCCTTGTTGTAGACGTGGACCAGGTTGAAGAAGGGGGTGATCTCCACCCCCGGGTAGCCAAATGGCAGCAGCTTGACCACGGCGAGCTTGCTCGCCTGGTCCAGTACGAAGGCCAGCACCGCCAGCCACAGCCAACGCAGGCCGCTTTTATGTTGAGTCATGTTCATCAGGCAAATTGACGCGTTTCGCCGTCACCCTCGACGTTGGTGACGCAGCGGCCACAGATCTCTTCGTGGCCCGCAATGGTGCCCACGTCCTCTACATGGTGCCAGCAGCGGTCGCACTTGGCGGCGGCAGACTGGGCCACGCAGAGCCACAGGTCATCACGCTCGGTTGCCACGGCCTCTGCCGGTGCGGCATCGACGCTGACCACCCTGGCCTTGGAGGTGAGCAGCACGAAGCGCAGCTCATCGGCCAGGGCGTTCAGACGCGCGGCCAGCTCAGGCTTGGCGAACAGGGTCAGCTCGGCCTGCAGAGAACCGCCGATGCGCTTCTCGCCACGGGCCACTTCCAGCGCCTTGTTCACTTCACCGCGCACGGTGAGGATCTCGGCCCAGAACTCGTCGTTCAGCACTTCGCCCGCTTCCAGCCCGAACAGGCCGTCGTACCACTCCTCGGTGAACACGAACTCGCCGCGCTCACCCGGCAGCAGGGCCCAGATCTCGTCGGCAGTGAAGCTCATGATCGGCGCCATCCAGCGCACCATGGCCTCGGCGATGTGATAGAGGGCGGTCTGGCAGGAGCGACGGGCCAGGCTGTCAGCCTTGGCGGTGTACTGGCGGTCCTTGATGACATCCAGATAGAAGGAGCCCATCTCGATGGAGCAGAACTGCATTAGCTTCTGGGTCACGCCGTGGAAGTTGTACTCATCGAACGCGGCTACGATCTCGGCTTGTACCGCTTTGGCACGGCCCACTGCCCAGCGATCCACCACCACCATCTCGGCAGGCGCCACCATGTCGGTCGCCGGATTGAAACCGTTCAGGTTGGCCAGCAGGAAACGGGCAGTGTTGCGGATACGACGATAGGCGTCGGCGGAGCGCTTGAGGATCTCGTCGGAGACGGTCATCTCACCGGTGTAGTCAGTGCTCGCTACCCACAGACGCAGGATGTCGGCACCCAGCTTGTTCATCACGTCCTGAGGGCTTACCACGTTGCCGATGGACTTGGACATCTTGCGGCCCTGACCGTCCACGGTGAAGCCGTGAGTCAGCACCTGGTTGTAGGGTGCCTTGTCCTTCATGGCGACGCCGATCATCAGGGAGGACATGAACCAGCCACGGTGCTGGTCAGAGCCTTCCAGATACATGTCGGCCGGCTTGCCGTTGAACTCGGGACGGGCGTCGACCACGGAGGCGTGGGTAGAACCGGAGTCAAACCAGACGTCCAGGGTATCAGGCACCTTCTCGTAGTTGTCGGCGTCCGCGCCCAGCAGCTCGGCCTTGTCCAGATCCCACCAGGCCTGGATGCCGGACTGCTCGACCCGCTTGGCCACCTCTTCCATCAGGCGCACGGACTCCGGGTGCAGCGCCTGGGTATCCTTGTGAACGAACAGGGAGATGGGCACGCCCCAGGTACGCTGACGGGAGATGCACCAGTCAGGACGGTTCTCGACCATCGCCTGGATGCGGTTTTTCCCCCAGGCCGGGACCCAGCCGCTCTGGCCGTGCTGGGCAATGCCCTGAGTCTCGATACGCTCGATCTCTTCCAGAGCACGCTTGCGCAGACCCTTCTGCTCCATGCTGATGAACCACTGGGGGGTAGCACGGAAGATGATCGGGGTCTTGTGACGCCAGCAGTGCGGGTAGGAGTGGTTGAACACCTTGTGGTGCAGCAGGGCGCCACGCTCGGTCAGCACCTCGACCACGGCCGTATTGGCCTTGAACACGTGCTGGCCGGCAAACAGTTCGGTATCCGGCAGATAGACGCCGTTGCTGCCAACCGGGTTGGCCACTTCCAGACCGTACTTCTGACCGACCACGAAGTCTTCCTGACCGTGACCAGGGGCGGTGTGTACCGCGCCAGTACCGGCGTCCAGAGTGACGTGGTCACCCAGCACCACAGGTACGTCGAAGCTGTAGAAGGGGTGGTTGAAGCGCAGCAGCTCGAGTGCGGCACCCTTGGCGTAGCCCAGGTTGTGGAAGTGCTCGATGCCGGCGCGATCCATCACGTCCTTGACCAGCTCGGCGGCCAGGATCAGACGCTCGGGATTGTCGCCCTCAACCTGCACCAGTGCGTAGTCGAGATCGGCATGCATGGCGATGGCGCGGTTGGCCGGCAGGGTCCACGGGGTAGTGGTCCAGATCACGGCAGAGAGCGCGCCCTTGCCGGTGTGGCCTTCGGCGCAATCAAACTTGGCGGCAACGGCAGCCTCGTCGACGGCCTTGAAGCGCACGTCGATGGAGGGGGAGTTCTTGTCGTAGTACTCCACTTCTGCTTCAGCCAGCGCGGAGCCGCAATCGGTACACCAGTGCACCGGCTTGGAGCCTTTATGCAGGTGGCCGTTTTCAACGATCTTGGCCATGGAGCGGATGATGTTGGCTTCGGTCCCAAAATCCATGGTCAGGTAGGGGTGTTCCCAGTCACCCAGCACGCCCAGACGGATGAAGTCGGTCTTCTGCGCTTCGATCTGGGTTTTGGCGTATTTGCGGCACTCGGCGCGGAACTCGGCGGCGGAAACCTTCTCGCCCGGCTTGCCGACCATGCCTTCCACTTTCAACTCGATGGGCAGACCGTGGCAATCCCAGCCCGGTACATAGGGGGAATCGAAGCCAGAAAGGCCTTTGGACTTGATGATGATGTCTTTGAGGATCTTGTTGACCGAGTGACCGATGTGAATGCTGCCGTTCGCATAGGGGGGGCCATCGTGCAGAATGAAAGAAGGCTTGCCCGCTTTGGCGCGGCGAATGGCGCCGTAAAGATCCTGATCGTACCAACGTTTCAGCATGTTGGGTTCGCGTTTGGCCAGATCGCCACGCATCGGAAACTCGGTTTCCGGCAGATTCAGGGTGTGTTTATAGTCGCTCATCAGTCCTGGGTTCCCTTCTTTTCTAAAAGAGTGCTGGGTAAATGAAATTGTGGCAGCCCGAACCAGGCTCGGGCCGCCAGGGCATCTCGTTCGATCTGCTCTTTCAAGGCAGTGAAAGAGTCAAATTTCTGCTCTTCGCGCAGCTTGTGGCGAAGCAGCACCTTGACCTGCTGACCATATAGATCACCAGAAAAATCAAATAGATGTACTTCCAATCTGGCTTGTGTCCCGCTCAAGGTCGGACGTACACCCACATTGGCGACACCGGGGAAAGTCTTGCCGGAACATATCACTTCCACCGCAAACACGCCACCGACCGGGACAACCTGGCGTTTGAGGGCCAGATTCGCGGTGGGAAAACCTATGGTGCGCCCCAGCTTGTCACCGTGGGCCACCCGGCCACTGATGGCATAGGGGCGGCCGAGCATCAGCTCCACCTCCGCCATGCGGCCCGCTTTCAGGGCCTCGCGCACCAGCGTACTGCTGACCCGCTGGCGGGAAAGCTGGAAACTCTGGGTGCTGATCACCTCGAACCCGAAGCGCCGACCGGCCTCCTCCAGCAGGTGGAAGTCCCCTTCCCGCCCCTTGCCGAAGCGAAAATCGTCACCGACCACCAGATAGTGCACGCCGAGTTTCTCCACCAGCAGTTGCTCGATGAAGGTGCTGGCCGCCTGCTCGGCAAAGCGATGGGTGAAACGCACGCAGAGCATGCGATCGATCTGCATTCCCTTGAGGGCTTCGTACTTCTCCCGCCAGCGGCTGAGGCGGGCGGGCGCGGCACTGCCCGCAAACAGCTCCAGCGGCTGGGGTTCGAACAACATGACGCAGGCTGGCAGGCCAAGTTGGGCTGCCTTCTCCTGCAAGCGGGCCAACACCGCGTGGTGCCCCTGATGAACCCCATCGAAGTTGCCTATGGTCAATACACAGCCCCGGTGACGGGGCTTGATATTGTGAATGCCGCGAATAAGCTCCATCAGTGCCTTGTGCGTTGCTGCCATGGAAATCGGCGGATTATATATCAGGCAGCAGGCAGGGTCAGCCCTGCCGTTGAGCCGATTTAGCCATCCCGCTCGCTTCTCGGACTCGGCCAGGAGCATCGCACCTCGTTGGCGGACCAACCCGACAGCCCCTGAGACCGCTCCCATCTCCCTTGTGCTGTCCCCTCCCTTGCAACTGGCTTCTTATTGCTGACCGGCTCTCAGGTGCCGTGGCCGGATCCCCAATGCCAAGAGGACAATGCCATACAGCGCTCCGCCCAGGCAGAGCAGCAGGGTCAACTCCAGGCTGGCCTTGCCCATGCTCCAGGCCCCCCATTGGGCGAGATCCGGTGACAGATAGGCCAGAAGCCCCCCCATCAAGACCGTTGCCGCCAAGAGCTTGAGGCAGAACAGCCCGGTGTTGCGGGAAGGGCGATAAACATCCTGCTGATAGAGCCCCTTGAACAGCAGTGCGGCGTTCAGGGTGCCGGAACAGGCGGTGGCGAGAGCCAGCCCCACGTAGCCGAGCGGATAGATGAAGATGAGGTTGCACACCATGTTGGCAACCATGGCCATGATGCCGATACGCACCGGCGTCCTGGTATCCTGGCGGGCGTAATAACCGGGGGCCAGCACCTTGATGAGCATCAAGGAGAGCAGCCCCGTAGTGGAGGCCAGCAGGCTGGCACTCGACATGCTCACCTCGTGCAGACCGAACTCACCGCGCATGAAAAGCACCCGCAGTATGGGCTCGCGCAGCACGGCGATACCGACCATGGCTGGCAAGCCGAGCAGCATCACCATGCGCACCCCCCAATCCATGGTGCGAGAGAAATCCGCCGGATCCGCATCCACGTGTTTTCTGGCCAGGGCAGGCAGGATCACCGTGCTGATGGCCACCGCAAAGAGGCCAAGGGGAAACTCCAGCAACCTGTCCGAGTAGTAGAGATAGCTGATGGCACCGGTGGCCAGAAACGAGGCCAGCATGGTGTTGATCAGCAGGTTGATCTGGCTGACCGACACGCCGAACAGGGCCGGGATCATCAGGGTACGGATCTTCACGACCCCGGGATGGTGCCAACCCCACTTGGGCCAGACCAGCATGTTGAGCTGGCGCAGAAAAGGATACTGGAACAAAAACTGGACCAGACCGCCGAGGAAGACACCGATCGCCAGGGAGATTTCGGGGCGTTCCATCAAGGGCGCGATCCACCAGGCCGCCGCAATCATGGTGATGTTGAGGAACACCGGCGTGAAGGAGGACACGGCAAAACGGCCAAAGGTATTGAGAATGGCCCCCGCCATGGCGGTGAAGGTAATGAACCAGAGATAGGGGAAGGTGATCTTGAGCATCAGACTGGCCAGCTCGAACTTCTCCGCCGCCGGTCCGCCGTGCAGCCAGTCCCAGAACCAGCCCCAGCCAAAGAGGGCCGTCAGGACACCGGAACCCAGCACCCCGAGCAAGGTGACCACGGTGACGATGCCACCCAGGGTGCCCGCCACCGCCGCCAGCAACTCGCGAACCGCCTGCTCGTCACCATTTTTCTTGTACTCCGTCATCACGGGCACGAAGGCCTGGTTGAATGCCCCTTCGGCAAAGAGCCGGCGCAAGAAGTTGGGAATGCGATTGGCGAAGAAGAAGACGTCTGCGGCCACCCCGGCACCGAGCAAATTGGCGATGACCACATCGCGCACCAAGCCCATCACACGGGATGCCAGCGTCATTCCGGACACAATCATGCCGGATTTGATCAATTTCTTACTCAAGACGAGGCCTCTGGAACTGTCGGAAAGAAAAGAATGCTGTTAGAATCGGCCGACAGTTTAACCGTCTCCCATCTGACACACCACCGGGGGGCGGTGTTTATTTGCACAAATCATTTGACAATATGTGGTTGGGAAGGCATATTTCCGGGCCTTTTCAATACACTCGCTAAGACAGTTTTAGGAGTTTTACCTTGGCTAACATCAAATCTGCTAAGAAGCGTGCTCTTCAGTCAGAGAAACGTCGTCAGCACAACGCCAGCCGTCGTTCCATGACCCGTACCTACCTGAAGAAAGTGATCGCTGCCATCGCCTCTGGTGACAAGGCTGCTGCCACTGCCGCTTTCGCTGTTGCTCAGCCGATCATGGATCGTATGGCGACCAAAGGCCTGATCCACAAGAACAAAGCTGCTCGTCACAAGAGCCGCCTGTCTGCCCAGATCAAAGCCATGGCTTAATCAGCATCCGCTGATGAAAGCTGAAAAAACCGGCCTAGTGCCGGTTTTTTATTTGGGGTCGCTACAGTACAGTCTGTGCAACAGTCCGATCATCTCACGCACTTCATGGCTGCGCAGGGAATAATAGACCGTCTGGGCTTCCTTCCTCGTCGCCACCAGCTCATCCCGGCGTAACACCGCCAGATGCTGCGACATGGCTGACTGGCTCAATCCCAATACCTCGTTCAGCTCGCCGACCGACAGCTCCCTATCCAGCAACTGGCACAAGATAAACAGCCGCCGTTCATTGGCCAATGCCTTGAGCAGGGTGACGGCACGCCCGGCATTCGCTTCCATCTCTTCCAATTGCATCTCACCCTCCTCTTCCAAGACAGGCATCATAGCGCCGTCACCGTCGATTTAAAACGAGAGGCTTGCCGGCTGAATGGCCGTGAAATCCTCCTGCCCGGCAAAGAGGAAGGAGAAATCACTCTCGCATACTCGCTTGACCGCAGGATGTTGGATCATCCGCTCGGCAAAGATGACGTAATACTCCTCCATCAGATCCTGGGTTTCACCTAGCAGCATCACCTCCTCCCCCTCCAGGATCTCTTCCCGATAGATGGTCGGAGCCATGAAGATGCCCTGGTTGAAGAAGCCGAACGCCTTCATCAGCGCCGCATCATCGAATTCTCCCAGAATACTGGGGGAAATCCCCTGCTGCTCGAACCACTGGGTCAGTTGACGCCCCATGGCGGTACGGCGGCCCGGGATGAGCAGCTTGCGCTCTTCCAGGCAAGCAGGGAAAGGCTGGGAGGGCAGAGGCGCCTTGCAGAAGAAACTGACGCCGCATCCCCCCAGACGCTTGGACAGCAACCCGGCATGCTGGCTGGAGTCCACCGGGCAATCAGAGAGGATCATGTCGAGCTTGTGCTCGCTCAACTGCTCCAGGAGCAGTTCATGGGTCGACTCGAAGCAGCGCAGGTGAATGGAACCGTCATTGGGGATCACGGAGAGCAGTACCCGGCTGGCGAGCCGCTTGGAGAGAGCATCGGCGATGCCCACATCGAACAGGATCTGGCTCTCCTTGCGGTAGTTGACGATATCCAGCATCTCGTAGGAGAGGCTGAACATCTTGTCCGCATAGCGAAATACCAGTTGGCCAAGCTCGGTGGCCTCAAGGGAGCGCCCCTTTCTGATCAGCAACTTGCCGCCAAGACGCTGCTCAAGCAGTTTGATCTGACCGGTCACGGTCTGTGGGGTCAAAAAGAGGGCTTCCGCCGCCTGCGTGACGGAGCCCTTCTTCTGAGTCATCCAAAAATAGTAGAGATGGTTGTAGTTAAGGTGTGACATCCGATGGGGTTCCCGCGCCAGGCGGGCTCCGGTAGCAGCTGAGTTCAACCGCCAGAATGTCATACATGTCGCTGATCGAGTCAACCTTGTTCGCGTCGAACTGTGCCTGCAGATGGGCCTTGAGACGACCGGCATCCGGCATTCGCTCGGTACAATAGCGCTTGTTGGACAGCTTGACTCGCTCGCCGGCACGACTGCTCAGTGCCCGTTCGGCGAAGGTCTCTCCGAACCGGGCTTTTACCTGTGAGTCCCCCAGCATGAGGGCGCTGTCGACCACCCCGTTGAGATAGGCAGAACAACTTGCCGAGGTGGCATCCCGCTGACAATCAACCAGGCTATTCGCCCAGATTGCAGGGCTCGCCAGCATGACTAACCATCCTAGTTTTCTCATAACCCCTCCGTACTTTGATTCGCCTCCCGATTGGGCAGCGATATCCGCAGTGCGATGTAACCGATCACAGCCGCGAGTGTGGAACCTGCCAAGATCCCGAGGCGCGAGTAGCTGCCGTAGTCCAGTCCGCCATGCTCGAATGCCAGCGATGCGATAAACATCGACATGGTGAAGCCGATGCCACACAGAATGCTGACGGCAAAGATCTGTCTGAAGTTCACTCCTTGCGGCAATTGGGCAATGCCTGATTTCACAGCCAGCCAGCTGATGGTGAAAATCCCGAGCGGCTTGCCGACGAAGAGCCCCAGGATGATCCCCATGGGGAGCGGATTGAGCAGAGCCGAGAAGTAGATCCCCTCCAGCGATACCCCGGCGTTGGCGAAAGCGAACAGCGGCAGGATCAGGAAGGCACTCCAGGGGTGCAGCACATGCTCCAGATGCTTGAGTGGCGATGCGTAACGCTTGCCGTTGAGGGGGATCATGAAGCCCACGATGACCCCCGCCAGGGTCGCATGGACACCGGACTTGAGCACGGCAACCCAGAGCACCAAGCCGACCAGCATATAGAGTCCAATCCTGTCCTCACCACGGCGATTCATCCAGAGCAAGGTCAGAGTGGCCACCACACCTATCGCCAGCGCAGTCAGCGACAGTTGCTGGGTGTAGAAGAGGGCAATGATGATGATGACCCCCAGATCGTCCATGATAGCCAGCGCCAGCAAGAAGACCTTGAGGCTGGTCGGTACCCGCTTGCCCAGCAGCGCCATGACCCCGAGAGCGAAGGCGATGTCGGTTGCGGCCGGAATCGCCCAGCCAGCACGGGTAACCTCGTCCCCGTAGTTGAAGAAGCTATAGATGAGTGCCGGTGCCAACATGCCCCCCACGGCAGCAATGGCCGGGAAGGTTGCCTGCACCCGGGAGGAAAGCGCCCCCTCCAGCATCTCTCGCTTCACCTCGAGACCCACCAACAGGAAGAAGATCGCCATGAAGCCATCGTTGATCCAGAGCAGCAGCGGCTTGTTGATGTCGAGGGCCGCGATGCGAACCTGCACCTCGGTATTGAGGAAGCTCTGATAGTGTTGCGCCAGCGCCGAATTGGCCAGGCCGATGGCAAGCAGGGCGGCCAGGATCAGAATGATCCCGGAAGCGGACTCCAGTTTGAGAAAACGCTTGAATACATCGCTCATATCTAACTACCCATAAAATTGCATCTTTTCAGTCTAGGGCCAGAGTAGCTCAATGAAAAATCGTTTCTAACGGCTGATAACAACGAAAAAACCGAAAGCAAAACAGATAATGCCTGCTATAAGCAGGTTATTTCCCCTTTTTTAGGAGCCATCTCTCCACCCGGAATGTTGCATATTAATTCACAGAAAATGCAAAAAGGCACCCGAGGGTGCCTCTAACAGCTGAGTGTCGATTCATCGTCACCTGGGAGACGATACTCGCCCCAGGCTCATTATCTACTCAAATAGCGACAGGCGCCTTGATCCCAGGATGGGGATCATAGCCCTGGATCTCGAAATCCTCGAATCTGTAATCGAAGATGGAGTCAGGTTTGCGCTTGATCACCAGTTGCGGCAGGGGGCGCGGCTCGCGGGTGAGTTGCAGTGCCGTCTGCTCCATGTGGTTGGAATAGAGGTGCACATCGCCACCGGTCCAGACAAAGTCCCCCACTTCCAGATCGCACTGCTGCGCCATCATGTGGGTCAGCAGCGCATAGCTGGCAATGTTGAACGGCAGGCCAAGGAAAACATCACAACTACGCTGGTAGAGCTGGCAGGAAAGCTTGCCATCCGCCACATAGAACTGGAAGAAGGCGTGGCAGGGTGCCAACGCCATTTTGTCCAGCTCGCCTACGTTCCAGGCGGAGACGATGATGCGGCGGGAATCCGGGTTGTGCTGGATGTCGTCCACCGCCTTCTGGATCTGGTCGATGACAGACCCATCGGCCGCCGGCCAGGAGCGCCACTGGGCACCATAGACAGGCCCCAGATCACCGTGCTCGTCGGCCCACTCATCCCAGATGCTGACACCGTGCTCTTTCAGATAGGCGGTGTTGGTATCGCCATTGAGGAACCAGAGCAGCTCATGAATGATGGAGCGCAGGTGGCACTTCTTGGTGGTCACCAGCGGGAAACCTTCCGCCAGATTGAAGCGCATCTGATGACCGAACAGGGAGACGGTCCCGGTCCCGGTGCGATCGGATTTGACGGTCCCTTCATCCAGAATTTTCTGCATCAGGTCGAGATAGGCACGCATTACTTCGCCTCCTTGGGTGCATTGCCGAACAGACGGGGCTGCTTATAGGCGGCCCAGACCATGAGCGCACCCGCCACTATCATCGGGGTAGAGAGGATCTGGCCCATGCTGATCTCGTTGAAGTAGAGACCCAGCTGGCTGTCAGGCTGACGAACAAACTCCACCAGGAAGCGGAACAGACCGTAGAACAGCAGGAACATGCCGGAGATGGCGCCACGGGGCGGGTGCTTGCGCCAGAACAGGTTCAGGATGATGAAGAGCACCACACCTTCCAGCGCGAACTGGTAAAGCTGGGACGGGTGACGCGGCTCGGGGCCCGCCTCGGGGAAGATGATGGCCCAGGGGACATCGGTCACCCGACCCCACAGCTCGCCGTTCATGAAGTTGCCGATGCGGCCAACACCGAGGCCAAACGGAATCAGCGGCGCCACGAAATCCGCCACGGTGAAGAAGTGGCGCTGGGTTTTGTGGGCAAACCAGATCATGGCGGTGATCACCCCGATGAGGCCACCGTGGAACGACATGCCACCGGTCCATATCTTGAACAGATAGGTCGGGTCTGCGAGGAAGAGATCGAAGTTATAGAACAGCACGTAACCGATGCGCCCTCCCAGGATCACCCCGAGGAAGCCGTAGAACAGCAGATCCGAGACCTCGTTGCGGGTCCAGCCGCTATTGGGTGCATCGGCGCGGCGACCTGCCAGCCACATGGCGAAGGCAAAACCGAACAGGTACATGAGACCATACCAGCGTACCGATAATGGTCCCAAACTGAATGCTACGGGATCAATCTGCGAGAAAACCCAATATCCGTCGTGCTGCATAGGCGGCCCCAATCATAAGAAAAGCCGCATTCTCCGATCATTCTTACGCAGTAACAAGGTGGAATATCAATCGGGCAGCCTGACCTTGTGCCCAGCCCGCAGCAATCCGCCCAGACCGTGCTCTTCCAGATATCGGGCAAACAGGCCCCGCAGCACGTGAGGATTGTCATGCTTGAGACCATCCGCCATCAGCGCCTTCAACTCGCCAAGGTCGGATTGCCGCAGCACGTATTTGATACGGGAGATGTTGTGGGTATTCATGCTGAAACGACGATAGCCCATGGCCAGCAGCAGCAGCACCCCGACCGGATCGCCAGCCAGCTCGCCACAAACAGAGACCGGCTTGTGATAGCGCTGAGAGGCATCGACCAACAGTTGCAAAGCGCGGATCACCGCGGGATGGAAGGCATCGTAGATGCTGGCGACACGGGCATTGTTGCGATCCACCGCCAGCAGGTACTGAGTCAGGTCGTTGCTGCCTACCGACCAGAAGTCGATGAGCGGCGCCATCTCCGGCAGGATGTACAGCGCGGAGGGGACTTCTATCATCACCCCGAGACTGGGGTAGCGGATCACCGCATCGCGGCTGGCCGCTTCTTCCGACACCTCGCGCCACGCCTGATCCAGCAGACGACGGGAGGCCTTGATTTCACTGACGCTGCTGATCATCGGCAGCATGATGGCCAGATTGTCCAGCCCTTCGCTGGCCCGCAACATTGCCTTGAGCTGAACCAGGAAGAGTTCGGGGTGATCCAGGGTGAGCCGGATCCCCCGCCAACCAAGGAAGGGATTTTCCTCCACGATGGGAAAATAGGGCAGTTGCTTGTCCCCCCCCACGTCCAGAGTCCGCATGCAAACCGGGCGATCCCGATAGGTTTCCAGGATCCCGCGATAGCGGGCAGTCTGCTCCCACTCCGAAGGGAAGCTGTCCTGCAGCATGAAGGGGATCTCGGTGCGATAGAGCCCGACCCCGTCCGCCAGATGATTGAGGGAGATCTCGGTATCCGCACTCAGCCCTGCGTTGAGCAGCAGAGAGACCTTGGTGCCGTCGGCAGTCTCGGAGGGCTGGTTGTCGACGCTACGCACCAGGGTGTCGAGTGCCCGCTCCTCACTCAGCAGTTGCCGGTACTCGGTCAGGATCACCTGGTTGGGTTCGATGAAGAGATCGCCGCTGTAGCCATCGATGACCAGAGTGCGCCCGCCGATGTCACCGAGGGGCAGATCCACCCCCATGATGGCCGCCACCCCCATGGCACGGGCCAGGATGGCGGCATGGGAGTTGGTCCCGCCCTTGAGCGACACCACACCGCTCAGAAATTCCCTCGGGATCTCCGCAAGGATGGTGGCCGTCACTTCATCGGCGACCAGCACCACGGGTTCGCCGATGGTGAGCTGCTCGGGTTCGTCCTGCACCAGCCGGCTGATGAGCCGCTGGGCGATGTCTTTCACATCGGTGGAGCGCTCCCGCAGATAGGGATCCTTCATCCCCTTGAACTGCTCTATCAGCCGATCGCTGATGAGTTTGACCGCCGAGATCGCCGTCCAGTGTTCCTTGCTGACCTTGTTGCGGATGGGCTTGATGTAGCCGGGATCGTTAAGCAGGTGCAGATAGATGTCGAAGATGGCGACCGAGTCCTGGCTGTAGCTCTCGCGAAAGCGCAGTGCCAAGCTCTCCAGATCATGGCGCACTTCCTCCACCGCCAGCTCGAGACGGGCAAGCTGCTTGGCATGATCCTCGTCCTTGCGCGGCGTGATGGTATTGAGCGCCTTGCGCGGACGCCACACCCAGGCCTTGGCGATGGCGATGCCACTCGCCCCGGCAATACCGCGCAGCGGCTTGCTCCAGTCGGTCTTCTGCAGCCACCCCTTGGCCTGGGCCTGGGCGATGCGGGCAGCCAGCTGAGCTGCCAAGGTGACCATGAAGGACTCTTCCCCCTCATCGAAGAGGCGGCTCTCCTTCTGCTGCACGACCAGAATCCCCACTACCTGACGCTGATGCATGATGGGAGCGCCGAGGAAGGAGCGAAACGCCTCTTCCGCCACATCGGGCAGGAACTTGAAACTGGGATGGGAGGGGGCATCGGCCAGGTTGATCAGCTCTTCACGCTGACCCACCAGACCGACGATACCCTGCTCGAACGGCAGGGTGGCCTTGCCCACGGCCGATTCGGCCAGACCATCGGTCGCAGCCAGTCGATAGCGGCGCATGTCCGGCTCGGCCACATAGACGGAGCAGCAGTCCACCGTCATGGCGAGCCGGGTCTGGCTCACCAATGCTTGCAAGGCCTGTTCGAGGGTGTTGGCCTCGGCCATGCTTTCCACGATGCGTCTGAGTTCCGTCAGCAACTAGTTGTGCTCCTTAACGCGAGCGGTTGCGCCGCCCATCTTTTCGGTTAGCCTGCACCACGGGGACTGGCATGGCCAGCGGGGCAAACTCCTTCATCACCCGGCGGTAAACCTCCCGCTTGAAGGAGACGACCTGACGAACCGGGTACCAGAAGCTGACCCAACGCCAATCATCAAATTCCGGGTGACCATGACAGCCAAACTGGATCCTGGACTCTTTGCCAGGATCGAGCTGCAACAAAAACCATTTCTGCTTCTGGCCAATACAGACCGGTGAACTGTCCCAGCGGACGAGTCGTTTGGGTAAGCGATACTTCAGCCAGTTGCGACTGGTCGCCAGTATGGTCACATCGTCCTGCTTGAGGCCTATCTCCTCATACAGCTCACGATACATGGCCTGTTCCGGCGATTCACCATCATCAACCCCCCCCTGCGGAAACTGCCAGGAGTGCTGCCCATAGCGCTTAGCCCACAATACTTGTCCGTCACGGTTACAGATCACGATGCCGACATTGGGACGAAATCCGTCACCATCTATCACGTGATCACCTTATAAAGGCTGAATCTATAACGAGATTGTTCCACATTCACCCCGTGGCGGCAAACAGGGACTGTCATCTTCCATTCATGAATAACTTGGCATTTCAAGCAAAGTTATAAACAAATTGAAGGTTCATGCTAGGCAAGTTGCCCACCCAGACTGTGCATAAACCTGTGATCAAGCAGGTATATACAGTAGTTTTATACTGTGGCATTGCACGGAAGCATATCATACCCGATTCACTTAAAAACAAAATATACATTTAAATACATAAGGTTATAGTTTAATTGCTGGATCAAGATCCATGTCTTTTGCCTAAGAGGATCCAGCCTGTCAATTGTGAACAAGTTCGACTGCTCAAAGATCCACCAAGACGGATTTATCCACAGACATGGCGCATTATCTGCACCGAAATGGCGCTGAAAATCGGCGTATTCTCACATTTATTTCTGGTGCCACGCTTCCTTTCACCACTTTACGCCAGTTATCCAAGATTTCTGTGGATAACTGTGTGCAACAGCTCGCACAAACCCTTGGACAACTCGTTTATGCGGGGATCCGGCGGGCCAACATACTGGATAAATAAAGTAAAACCCTTTAAAATCATTTAGATATGTTGAACTCTGTCACCCATGTCTCCCTGTGTATAGTCGGGCGAGGATCGGTTATAAAATCAGCGATACCATGCAAGGATCCGTATTGCGATGTCTATTATCTCCAGAGGAGCCCTCATGCCCGCCAATCCCCAGTCAGAACAAGAGCTGCTCAGTCGAGCCTACGCCATGGCGGGCTTCACTCTGGCCCAGCTTGCCGCAACGGCGGGCATCCCCGTACCGCGGGATCTCAGACGTGACAAGGGCTGGACAGGGCAGTTGATCGAGTGGCAGCTGGGGGCCAGTGCAGGTAGCCGTCCCGAGCAGGATTTTCCGGATCTCGGTATCGAGCTCAAGACGATCCCCGTCGATCCTCAAGGGCGCCCGCTGGAAACCACCTTTGTCTGCGTGGCCCCCCTCATCGGGGTCAGCGGCCAGCGCTGGGAGGAGTCGAACGTGCGCAACAAGCTGTCGCGGGTGCTCTGGATCCCGGTGGAAGGCAGCCGCGACATCCCTGTCGGCGACCGTCGCGTCGGCATGCCGCTGCTGTGGAGCCCGAATGAAGAGGAAGAAGGACTGCTGCGCCAGGACTGGGAAGAGCTGATGGACATGATAGTGCTGGGAGAAGTGGAGCAGATCAGCGCCCGCCACGGCCAGGTATTGCAGCTACGCCCCAAGGCGGCCAACAGCAAGGCGCTGACCCGCGCCATCGGCCGCAATGGCCAACCCATCATGACGCTACCACGGGGCTTCTACCTCAAGATCGAGTTCACCCATCAACTCCTGCAGCGCCATTTTGCCCTCCCCCTTTGATCCTGCTTATCAACATCCTTGTCATAAAGTGATATAAAAATAACCAGTGCTACTTTCTTCGCAGCCAGTGACAAGGAGTCCATATGCCGATCAACAAGCAATTCCTCAAATCCCGTCCCGAGGTCAAGGTGACCTTTGCCGTCGAAAAGGAGGCCGCCGGTGATGCCGAGCAGGTCTTGCTGCTGGGTGAATTCAGCCAGTGGCAGCCCATTGAACTGAAGAGGATGAAAAACGGGGAGTTCAAGGCGACACTCAACCTGCCGACCGATGGCCCCAGCCATTTCGAGTATTGCTATCAGCTAGTGCAACCCGATGGTGAAACCCTTTATGACAACGACTGGGAGGCGGACGACTATGTGCCTGGCCCCTTCGGGCGTGACAACTCGGTGGTGCGGGTCAGCCAGCCCGGTTGAGCCAATACCCCGCACACGGATACAAAAAAGGCTCGCCATTGGCGAGCCTTTTCACTACCTGTCGAGCTTTTCGCCGACATACCGACACCAATTCGAATCGAATTAGTTGAGCTTCTCTTTGATACGAGCAGCTTTGCCGGACAGGTTGCGCAGGTAGTACAGTTTGGCGCGGCGAACATCACCACGACGCTTCAGTTCTACACTGTGGATCAGCGGAGAGTGAGTCTGGAATACACGCTCAACACCTTCGCCGTTGGAGATCTTGCGAACGGTGAAAGCAGAGTGCAGACCGCGGTTACGCTTGGCAATCACGATGCCTTCGAAAGCCTGCAGACGCTCTTTACCACCTTCTTTAACACGAACTTGAACACGTACGGTGTCGCCCTGGGCAAAAGCCGGGATGTCGGTACGCAGTTGCTCTTGTTCAAGCTGCTGAATAATCTTGCTCATTGTCTTTCCTTACCTAGGATAAACTGAAAACTCTACTTAACGCTGTCACGCACTTCGCGGACATACTCGGCAAGAAGTGATTCTTGCTCGTCAGTCAGAGCTAGGTTGTTAATAAGTTCCGGCCTTCTCTGCCAGGTTCGTCCGAGCGATTGCTTGAGTCGCCAGCGCCGAATCACTTCGTGATTGCCGCTTGTCAGCGCCTCGGGCACCGTCAGCCCATCCAACACCTCCGGCCGAGTATAGTGGGGATGATCCAGCAGCCCATCCGTGAAGGAGTCCTGCTCGGCACTGGCCTGATCACCCAAGACCCCCGGGACCAGACGCGAAACCGCATCGATCAGGGTCATGGCAGGCAACTCGCCACCACTTAACACGTAATCTCCGATAGACCACTCTTCGTCGACTTCGGTTTGTATCACGCGCTCATCGATACCTTCGTATCGACCGGCGACCAGAATCAGTTTCTGATTCGTCGCCAACTCGGTTACGCCCGCTTGAGTCAGCTTGCGTCCCTGAGGAGAGAGATAGATGACTTTCGCCCCGTCTCCCGCCGCTTGCTTGGCTGCATGAATGGCATCACGCAGCGGCTGAACCATCATCAACATGCCGGGCCCACCACCATAAGGACGATCATCGACCGTACGGTGTTTGTCGTGGGTGAAGTCCCGAGGGTTCCAGCACTCAATCTGCAGCAGGCCACTCTTGACGGCCCGACCCGTTACCCCGTGCTCGGTAATGGCTCGGAACATTTCCGGGAAGAGGCTAATGACCCCAATCCACATAAGAAACCTCCGGCACCCGTGTTAGCGCGGGAAACTAGAAACCAGGATCCCAATCAACTTCGATTGTTCGAGCAGTCAGATCAATATTCTTGATCACCTGCTCTTCCAGGAACGGTATCAGCCGCTCCTTTGCACCAAAGGCATCTTTTACATTGGCCTCAACCACCAACACATCGTTGGAGCCGGTTTCCATCAATTCGGTCACCTTGCCCAGGTCGTATCCCTTGGTGGTTACCACGGTGCAACCAATGAGGTCACGCCAGTAGAACTCCCCTTCGGGCAACGCAGGCAACAGATCGGCGGGGACGCCAATCTCGACGTTGGTCAATGCCAGGGCATCCTCACGCACATCGATACCATCGAGTTTGCAGATCAGACCCTTGTTGTGACGCTTCCAGGATGACACCCGGATTTCACGCCACGCCCCGTTCTGATTGATCAGCCAGGGGTTGTAATCGAAAATCGCTTCGGCAACATCGGTGAAGGAGTTCACTTTAAGCCAGCCCTTGATCCCGTAAACGGTCCCCAGGGTGCCCAGAACTACAGGTTTTTCCACCTTAACTCCCTACCGTTTGGCTGATTAAGCAGCTTTGGCAGCGTCTTTGATCAGCTTGGCAACGCGGTCAGAAACAGCGGCACCAGTAGCAACCCAATGCTCGATACGAGCCAGGTCCAGGTTCAGCTTTTCAGCGTTACCAGCAGCAACCGGGTTGAAGAAACCGACGCGCTCGATGAAACGACCGTCACGGGCGTTACGGCTGTCAGCAACTACTACCTGGTAGAACGGACGCTTTTTCGCGCCACCACGTTGTAAACGAATGGTTACCATATCGTCCTCATAAACATCTAATGAACAAGGCCTGCAAATACGCAGACCCTAGCTTAAAATAAGCCGCGTAATTCTACTTGGATTCGTAATAATTGCAACCAAGCCAGCTATTTTTTGCGCAGGGATTGGCATGAAAAAGGCTCACCAGGGTGAGCCTTTCTGCCTGACCAGCAGGAAAATCAGAACGGACCGCGACCGCCACCACCGAATCCGGGGGGCAGCATGTTCTTCATCTGGCCCATCATCTTGCGCATGCCGCCCTTGCCGGACATCTTCTTCATCATGCGCTGCATCTCGGTGAACTGCTTGAGCAGCTTGTTCACATCCTGGACCTGCATGCCGGAGCCCGCCGCGATACGGCGCTTGCGGGAGCCCTTGATGAGATCGGGATGGGCACGCTCTTTCGGCGTCATGGAGCTGATGATGGCCTCCATCCGCACGGTGAGCTTGTCATCCATCTGATCCTTGATGTTGTCCGGCAGGCCGGACATGCCGGGCAGCTTGTCGAGCATCCCCATCATGCCACCCATGTTGCGCATCTGGGCCAGCTGCTCACGGAAGTCTTCCAGGTCGAAGCCCTTGCCGCTCTTGACCTTGCTGGCCAGCTTGGCCGCCTTCTCTTTATCGACGTTGCGCTCCACCTCTTCGATGAGAGAGAGCACATCCCCCATGCCGAGGATGCGGGAGGCGAGACGATCCGGATGGAACGGCTCCAGCGCGTCAGTCTTCTCACCCATACCTATGAACTTGACCGGCTTGCCGGTGATATGGCGAACCGACAGGGCGGCACCACCGCGGGCATCACCGTCTGCCTTGGTAAGGATCACACCGGTGAGCGGCAGCGCTTCGTTGAAGGCCTTGGCGGTATTGGCAGCATCCTGGCCTGTCATGGCATCCACCACGAACAGGGTTTCGACCGGCTTGATGGTGGCGTGCAGATCCTGGATCTCCGCCATCATTTCGCCATCGACGTGCAGACGACCGGCAGTATCGACGATCACCACGTCATAGAACTTCTTGCGCGCCTGATCGATGGCGGCAGTGGCAATGGCGATCGGTTTCTGGCTGGCATCACTCGGGAAGAAGTCGACACCGATGTCGCCCGCAAGGGTCTCAAGCTGCTTGATCGCCGCCGGACGGTAGACGTCCGCACTGACCACCAGCACCTTTTTCTTGCTGCGCTCCTTGAGCAGTTTGGCTAGTTTGCCGACCGTAGTGGTCTTACCGGCCCCCTGAAGACCTGCCATCAGGATAATGGCCGGCGGCTGGGCAGCCAGGTTGAGCTGTTCGTTGGCCTCCCCCATCACGGTGACCAGTTCGCCATGGACGATCTTGATGAAGGCCTGGCCCGGGCTCAGGGATTTGGCCACTTCCTGGCCCACGGCACGTTCCTTAACGCGCGCCACGAAATCGCGCACCACCGGCAGGGCGACGTCCGCCTCGAGCAACGCCATGCGGACTTCGCGCAGGGTATCCTTGATGTTCTCTTCGGTCAGACGGCCGCGGCCGCTGACGTTGCGCAGGGTGCGCGAGAGTCGTTCAGTCAAATTCTCAAACATGACGCTTTCCGGTTCTTGGCGTGACACTGAGGGCATTATACCCCGGTCAGCACTCTAGGGACGATTACTCGCCGCTTGCCGCGGCGGCCTGCCATCGAGCGGGCAGGTCAACAATGGAGGGCAGTATACCCCAGTCAACGCCGGAGGACGATTATTCGCCGCACGGTGACCATCAACGCCTACTTATATGTGGGCAGTTAGCCTCTGGCACAACTGGCGAGCATATCTTGTGCAAGGTATACTGCCCCTCTTATCCATAAAGCTTGTTTGACAACGACCTGGTTATGATCGTGATCTCTGTTCTGGCCCTGGCGTTTTACCTGCTGGCCATCATCGCTTCACTGCACCTGCTGCTCAGCGCCAAGCCCGTCGGGCAAGTATCGCTGTTCGCCTGTGTCAGCCTGGCCCTGACCGCCCATGGCATGGCGGTGGGCAGCGAAGTGCTGGCCACCCATTCCGGCCAGAATCTCAGCATGTTGAACGTGGCGTCCCTGGTCAGCCTTATCATCAGTTGCTTCATGACCTGCGTCACCCGACGCTTCAACGGCTGGATCCTGCTGCCCGTCGTCTACAGTTTTTCAGCCCTGCTGCTGGCAGCCAGCGCGCTCATTCCCGGGCGCTACATCACCCATCTGGAAGCGCACCCCCAGTTACTGCTGCACATAGGCCTCGCGCTGATGGCCTATTCGGTACTGATGATCGCCTGCTTGTTTGCCCTCCAGCTTGCCTGCCTGGACAGGCAACTGAAATCCAGAAAGATCAGCCACCTGCCAGCCATGCCACCGCTGATGACAGTGGAGAAGCGCCTGTTTCAGCTCATTTCCGCAGGTCTGCTGCTGCTGACCCTCTCCATCGCATCCGGCCTGTTCTTCCTGGAAGACATGTTTGCCCAGGGCAAGTCCCACAAGGCCATCCTCTCTATCCTGGCCTGGTGCGTCTACGCTCTGCTGCTCTGGGGCCACCATACCCGTGGCTGGCGCGGCCGCAAGGTCATCATGCTGAGCCTCATCGGCAGCTTCATCCTGACACTGGCCTATTTTGGCAGCCGCTTCGTCAAGGAAGTGCTGCTTAGCTGACATACGAACATTCCCCAACCATCCTTACAGGAGCCCTTCTTGGACAGTATCTCAACGAGTACATTGCTGATTGTTCTCGTTATCTTGATCCTTTTGTCAGCCTTCTTCTCCAGTTCCGAAACCGGTCTGATGTCGCTCAACCGCTACAAGCTGCGCCATCTGGCCCAGACCAAGCACAAAGCTGCCCGCCGGGTCGAGAAGCTGCTGGCCAGGCCGGATCGCCTGCTTGGCCTCATTCTCATCGGCAACAATCTGGTCAACATCCTGGCCTCCGCCATCGCGACCATCGTCTGCATCCGGCTGTTCGGGGATCTCGGCGTCGCCATTGCCACCTTCGGGCTGACCCTGGTGGTGCTGGTATTCGGGGAAGTCACCCCCAAGACACTGGCGGCCATGTTCCCCGAGCGGATAGCCTACCCTGCCTCCTGGATCCTCAAGGGGTTGATGGTGCCGTTCGCCCCCCTTGTCTGGCTCATCAACAGCATCACGAACCTGCTGCTGAAACTCTTGCGTCTCGAGCACAACAAGGATGACTCCCTCAATTCCGAAGAGCTGCGCACCATCGTCAACGAGGCGGGCAATCTCATTCCCAAGCACCACCAGGAGATGCTGATAAGCATCCTGGATCTCGACAAGATGACGGTGGAGAACATCATGGTCCCGCGCAGCGAGATCTCCGCCATCGACATCAATGACGACTGGAAGATCATACTGCGCCAGCTGGCCCACTGCGCCCACACCAAGATCCTGCTCTATCGCGACAACATCGATGACGTCGTCGGCTTCCTGCACTCACGGGATGCCCTGAGACTGGTCGCCCGGGATCAGTTCAGCAAGTCCAGCCTGCTGCGGGAAGTCGACCCCATCTATTTCATCCCCCAGGGGACCCCCCTCAACGTGCAGTTGGCCAAGTTCCAGCGCAACAAGGAGCGAATTGGCCTTATCGTCGACGAATATGGCGATATTCAGGGGCTGATCACCCTGGACGATATCCTGGAAGAGATTGTCGGTGACTTCACCACCTCCATGACACCGACCCCGAGTGACGAGATCCATCCCCAACCGGACGGCTCCTTCCTGGTTGAAGGCTCCGCCAGCATCCGCGAGCTGAACAAGGAGATGGACTGGCACCTGCCCATGGACGGCCCACGGACCCTCAATGGCGCCATCCTGGAGTACCTTGAGGAGATCCCCCAACCCAACATCAGTGTCAGGCTGGCGGGCTACCCTATCGAGATTCTCGAAGTGGAGAACAACATGGTGAAGATGGCGAGGATCATGCCGCACCTGTACCGGGACGATTCAGGGTACGAGGATTGAAAAAAGGCTGCCAATGGCAGCCTTTTTGTTTCACTCGCTCTCGTCATCCGGCTCCAGCACCAGAGTGGGGATGAGCTCACCGAACACCTGCTGCAACTCGTCACGGTTTGCCAGCAAATCCTGCAGCGTATAGCCATCCATCACCGCGAGGAAGGCGTTCATCGCCTCCTTCAAAGCACTCTTGAGCAGACAGACGGAGACGATATGGCAGACCGGGGAGCTGCAGTCGATCCCGTCCAGATTGCCTTCCAACGCCCGGATCACTTGCCCGATATTGATCTCGTCGGGGGAGCGCGCCATGCGGATACCACCATTCTTGCCGCGTTGTGACTGCAGATAGCCCAGTTTTACCAACTGGTTCACCACCTTCACCATGTGGTTGCGGGATACGTCGTACAAGGCGGATACCTTGGCCACGCTCGACAGTTCCCCCTCCGGCAGGGTGGCCAGATAGAGCAGGGCTCTCAATCCAAAATCGGTATAGCTCGTTAGTCTCATAGTGCCTGTAGCGCCTAGCGCGAAGAATTGATGATTGATCCAGATCAATTAAACATTTAGGATGCAACTTAATAAGTGACATTCCAGATGTTCAATTAGAAAGGACCTCCTATGTTAGACCAAGCCACCATCGCCGTCATCAAGAGCACCATTCCTTTGCTCGAATCGGCGGGCCCTGACCTCACACGGCACTTTTATCAGCGCATGTTCAGCCACAATCCCGAGTTGAAAGATCTCTTCAACCTGGCTCACCAGCGTAGCGGGGGACAGCCCTTGGCACTGTTCAGTGCGGTGGCGGCCTATGCCAGGAACATCGACAATCTGGGGGCCCTGGCCGGAGCCGTTGAACGCATCGCCCACAAACACACGGGTTTCCTGATCCAGCCGGAACAATATCACATTGTGGGTAGTCATCTCTTGGCCACGCTCAAAGAAATGGGTGGCAACGCTGTCACGGAGGAGGTCCTTGCCGCCTGGGGCAAGGCGTACGGTGTGCTGGCCGACATCTTTATCGGCCGGGAGAGCGAGCTCTATCGGGAGAAGGCAAGCCAGGACGGTGGTTGGCAAGGAACCCGCCCTTTCATCATCAAGGAGAAGCGTCAAGAGAGTGAACTCATCACCTCTTTCGCCCTGGCACCCCTCGATGGCAACCCCGTGTTGCGTTTCAAACCGGGGCAATATCTCAGTATCAAGCTGGTTCATCCCGCCCTCGAGCATCAGGAGATCCGCCAGTACTCCCTCTCGGACGCCCCCAATGGCCGCGACTACCGCATCAGCGTCAAGCGCGAACCCAGGGGGCAGGCCTCCAACCTGTTGCATGATCATCTTCACATCGGTGACACGGTCGACATCATGCCGCCGGCCGGCGACTTCTTCCTGCAAGAGGTGACAGACACGCCCGTGGTGCTGATCTCCGCCGGGGTCGGCCTCACCCCCATGCTGAGCATGCTCAACCACTTGCTGGCCGAGGGCCCGGATATGGATATTCGCTGGCTTCACGCCTGCGAACACGGCGCCCACCACGCGTTCAGGGACGAGATCCGGGCAAAGAGCAGGCAACACGGGAAACTGGAGAGCCGGATCTGGTATCGGGAGCCGAGGGAGCAGGATGTCAAAGGAGAGGATTACGACTTCAGCGGCACTCTGGCGCTGGAGCAGGTCACCGACCTCATTCCGGCCGACGCCCACTACTATTTCTGCGGCCCTGTCCCGTTCATGAAAGCAGTCAAAGCTCAGCTGGAGAATGTGGGCGTGCCTGCAGGGCGGATGCATTACGAGGTCTTCGGCCCCCATCAGGGCCTCTGATCCCTCCCCTGACCGGGAAAATGCACAAGGCCCACAAGCACAGCTTCGTGGGCCTTGTAATATCAAAGCGGGCTACCAGAACTCAGTGCATCGCCTTGGCACGGGCGATGGCATTGGCGGGCATCCGGTTGCCGAGCCGGCTGAGCAGGCTCGCCGCCTTCTGGTGCATGGCCTTGTCGCCGATGACGGCGCCGTGCAGCCAGTGATACGCCTCCTCGTAATCCAGGGGACTCCCCATGCCCTGCAGCAACATCTCCACCCACTCCATCTGTGCCCGCAAGAAGCCGAGGCTCGCGGCTTCCCGCATCAGGATCTCGGCCCTCACCAGATCCTTCTGAACCAGGATCCCCTTCCAGTAATAGCGGCCAAGCTGTTCCAGCGCCGGCGCCAGCCCCTGGTTGGCGGCCTCCCACATGTACTGCACTCCGATCTGGGCGTCCGGCTTGGTGCAAACCCCCCAGGCCAGCATGTCCCCCCAGAGGAACTGATAGGCAGGGAGCTTCATCACCGAGGCCCGCGCCTCGATATCCTGGGTGAGCTGGCACCTGTCCTGCTTCACCCGGGCCAGATGGCGCCCCTGCTCTATCCAGTTGAGCAGTTCGTCCTGGCGATAGAGCGGCACGGCCTGCAACTCTCCCGCAGCAGCGGATGCCTGTGTCGTCGCCCTGGGCAGCGGCGCAGCTGCCGGTGCGGACGGTACAGGTGCGGATGCGGATGGCGCCTGGGCTGGCGCAGCTGACACAGGGAGGGATGACGTGGCGACAGAAGAGGCTGACGTCAGGGCTGGCTGGGCCGATGATGAGGCCGGTGACAAGGGTGCAGACGCCGCAGATGGCGGCGCGGCTGCAACCGCCACCGCCTGGGTGGGCGCGGCGGCCGAGGTGGACTCCGCCCCCTGCAAGGGGAAGCTGCACACACCGATAATGGCGATGAGGGTTCTTGGTTTCATCATAGGGATCTCCTGCTGCCTTCTGTTATCGGCAGCCAGGGCCATCTCCTTAGCCCGCTACACCCAACCCCGAAAATGACAAAGGGGAGCCTGGGCTCCCCTTGCGATCGACGTACAGACTTACTTGACGAAGTCGACGCCCAGCTGGATGTCAGCCTTCAGGGTGGCCAGCATGCTGTCCATCGCTTCCTGCTCGAAGGCGCTCAGCTTGCCGTAGTCCAGCACGGTTTCGACACCGTTCTTGCCGAGCAGCACCGGCTGCGCGAAGAAGGTGGCGTGCTCACCGTTGCCTTCCACATAGGCACACTCGATGACGTTGGCTTCCCCTTGCAGACCCTTGATGAGCGACAGACCGAAACGGCAGGCTGCCTGACCCATGGAGAGAGTGGCGGAACCGCCACCGGCCTTGGCTTCCACCACTTCGGTACCGGCATTCTGAATGCGCTTGGTCATGGCAGCCACTTCCTCAGCGGTGAAGCTGGCGCCTTCAACCTGGGAGAGCAGCGGCAGAATGGTCACGCCACTGTGACCGCCGATAACGTTGACACGTACCTTGTCAACGTTCAGGCCCTTGGCTTCGGCCACGAAGGTCTCGCCACGGATCACATCCAGGGTGGTCACGCCGAACAGGCGACGCTTGTCATAGACACCGGCTTTCTTCAGCACTTCGGCGGCGATGGCGACCGTGGTATTGACCGGGTTGGTGATGATGCCGATCAGTGCTTTCGGGCAGGAAGCGGCGCACTTTTCCACCAGGTTCTTGACGATCCCGGCGTTGATGTTGAACAGGTCGGAACGGTCCATGCCGGGCTTGCGCGCCACGCCGGCAGAGATCAGCACGACATCGGCGCCGACCAGAGCCGGGCTCGGATCTTCACCGCAGAAACCTTTTACTTTCACGTCAGTCGGGATGTGGCTCAGGTCCGCCGCCACGCCCGGAGTGACCGGGGCAATGTCATACAGGCTCAGTTCGGAACCGGCAGGCAGGCGGTTTTTCAACAGCAGAGCGAGGGCTTGGCCGATGCCACCGGCGGCACCCAGAACGGCAACTTTCATGATCAACTCCATGTCTAAGCGTAGGTTTAAGGTTGTTTCTAGTTGGGTTAACGCTGATTCTTATTGTGCGCCTCACCTTAAAGGATCCCCTCCTAAAAAACAATCTGATAACAGTTGTAATCACGGGTTCTGTGAGCCAGGGAACAAGCGGCGATGAAAGCGGAGAGGAATATGCGATAAATGGGAGGAAAGACACAGATTTCCTGTGCTTCCCTCACCATTAAGAGGTAAATGTGACTGCTTCAGGACTGGAAAGCCAGTGCCCGACGCTCACACCAGCGGAAACCAATTGTTAACAATCCATTCATGGTCAGATAGAGCGCTCCGGCCACGGTGAACACCGCCAGGGTGTCATAGGTCTGGGCGTTGAGACGCTGGGCCAGCCCCATGATGTCCATGATGGTGATGGTACTGGCAAGCGAACTCCCCTTGAGCACCAGGATCACCTCGTTGGAATAGGCGGGGACCAGCCGACGGGCGGCATGGCGGGTCTTCATCCACAGGGTCTGTCCGGCGGAGAAGCCGAGCGCACGGCAGGCCTCCACCTCACCGGCGGGGATGGCGTCGAGCGCCCCCTTGAACAGCCGCGTGGAGTAGGCTGCTGTATTGAAACCGAGCGCCAGCACGGCGCAGAACCAGGGTTGCTTGAGCAGCGGCCAGAGCGGCCCCGCCTTGAGCCATTCAAACTGGCCAGGCCCGTAGTAAATGAGAAAGATCTGGATGAGCAGCGGCGTACCGGTAAAGACCAGTACCCAGAGCTGCACCAGCTGGGTCGCCACCGGAATGCGACGCTCCAGCACCCAGGTCATGCCGGCCGCCATCAGCACGCCCAGCAACAAGCTGAACGCGGTGAGCTGCAGGGTGATCGCCAGCCCTCCCAGCAGGGTCATCAGGTAATCCTGCATGGTCAGCCTCCGTAACGGCGGGTATAGCGGGACGCCTGCTTCAATCCGAATTCACTCACCAGACTGATGGCCAGATAGATGAGGGCGGCAGCGGCGTACCAGGTGAAGGGTTGATAGGTGCTGGCCGACGCCATCTGTGCCTGACGCATCATCTCGTTCACCCCGATGAGGGAGACCAGGGCGGTGTCTTTGAGCAACACCAGCCACTGGTTGCCGAGCCCGGGCAGGGCGTGACGCCAGGCCTGGGGCAGCACGATGCGAAAGAAGGTGTGCCCCTTGCCCAGGCCGAGCGCCTGCGCCGCCAGCCGCTGCCCAGGGGGCACCGCATTGAGGGCGGCACGCAGGGTCTGGGTGGCGTAGCTCGCAAACAGCAGGGAGAGCGCCAGCACACCGCAGGCGAACGGGCTGAACTCCACATACTCCCCGGTGATGAGGAACAGCACCTGGGTCGAGCCGAAGTAGATGAAGAGCACCACCAGCAACTCGGGCAGACCACGGATCAAGGTGGTCAGGGTGGCCACGGGCCACACCAACGCACGCTGCTTGCTCAACTCAGCCGCACTGAATGCCAGTGCCAGCACCATGCCACCGACCAGGGATGCCAGGGCCAGCTCGAGGGTCATCCAGGCTGCATCCAACAACAGACTCAACATGGCTTACTGCGCGAAGTACTTGTCATAGATCTTCTGATAGGTGCCGTTGGCCTTGATCTCGGCCAGCCCCTTGTTCAGCTGGGTCAGCAGTTCCTGGTTGCCCTTAGCCACCGCGATGCCAAAACCGGTACCGAAGTACTTGGCGTCGGTCACCGGGGTACCGACCACGGCGTATTCCTTGTGCTGCTTGAGCCAGTCTGCGGCCACCGCCGTATCGGCAAACACGCCGTCAGTGCGGCCATTCATCATGTCGAGGAAGGCGCTCTGGTAGCTGGCGTAGGGCACGGTCAGCAGACCCTTGCTCACCCAGTTGTCCACCAGATAGGACTGGTGAGAGGTGCCGTTCTGCACGCCGACTGTCTTGTCCACCAGATCGTCCGGCCCCTTGAAGGTCTCTTTCTTGGCGACGAACACCGCGGAGTTCTCGTAATAGATATCGGAGAAGTCGACCTGGGCGGCCCGCTCCGGCGTCACGTCCATGGCGGCGATGACGGCGTCATAGCGACGGAACTTGAGGCTGGGGATCAGGCTGTCGAAGGCCTGGTTGTGGAAGCTGCACTCCAGCTTGGCCTGCTCGCAGACCGCGCGGGCCAGATCGATGTCAAACCCCTGGAACTCGTTCTTGTCATCCAGGTATTCGAACGGCGCATAGGTTGCCTCGGTGGCGAACTTGATCTCTTTGGCCAGCACAGAAGTGCTCAGCAGACCCATGGCGGCGATCAGCAACAGACTCTTTTTCATGACAGCTTCCTTATCGACTCAATATCAATGCATCAAGAATTCGGCAAACCGGCTGGTTTGCGGGGACTGGAAGATGGCGGCGGTGCCGGATTCGATGATCCGCCCCTTCTCCAGATAGATCACCTGACTGGCCACCTTGCGGGCGAACTCCACCTCGTGGGTCACCACCACCTGGGTGATGCCGGTCTGGCTCAGGGTGCGGATGATCTCCGCCACCTCTTTGGTAATTTCGGGATCCAGGGCAGCCGTCGGTTCGTCAAACAGCAGCACCTGGGGATCCATCATCAGGGTCCGGGCAATGGCGACCCGCTGCTGCTGGCCACCGGAAAGCCGTGCGGGCCAGGCGTCCCGTTTGTCGGCCAGTTGCAGCTGGGCCAGCAGATAGGCCCCTTTCTCGATGGCCGCCTCGCGGCTCATGCCGAGCACCTTGACGGGCGCTTCAATCAGATTCTCCATCACGGTGAGGTGCGGCCACAGATTGTACTGCTGGAACACCATGCCCACCTTGCGGCGCAGCGCCTGTGCCTGACGGTTGAATTCGGCAGTAGAGAGGCTGGACGGGAAAGAAAATTCACTGTCTGCGATGCGCAACACACCGGCATCCGGCGTGTCCAGCAAGTTCATCATGCGCAGCAGAGAGCTCTTGCCTGCCCCGCTCGGGCCCAGCAATACCAAGGTCTCGCCGGGAGCAGTCCGAAAGCTCACCTGCTGCAGTACCGGCACCTTGTGCCAGGATTTTTCGATGCCGATTAATTCGATACCCATACAGCCCAATTGAATAAGTTTTCAAAATTTCGTCCTGATTCTAGCGCCAGCATAAGTTGATGCAAGCTATATTTGAATCAATATGCAGAACAAGCGCCGCTTCCTTGCCAAAACAGGCATATGAATGCAAAATAACAGCGCTGTTCGTATCTGCCGCCTGAGCGTGACAGGCGGTCACTCCCCTCATTCGTGAGTCCAAGATGAAACATAACGACAAGCAAGAAAAACTGGCCAAGGCCTTTAAAGCCTTGCTGAAAGAGGAGCGTTTCGGCTCCCAGGCAGAGATAGTGACTGCCCTGCAAGAGATGGGCTTCGAGAACATCAACCAATCCAAGGTCTCGCGCATGCTGAGCCGCTTCGGCGCCGTTCGCACCCGCAATGCCAAGATGGAGATGGTCTACTGTCTGCCGGTGGAACTGGGCGTGCCCACCACCTCCAGCCCCCTCAAGAACCTGGTGCTGGATGTCGACCACAACGGCGCTCTGGTGGTGATCCACACCAGCCCCGGCGCAGCTCAGCTGATCGCCCGCCTGCTTGACTCCCTCGGCAAGGCCGAAGGGATCCTCGGCACCATCGCCGGTGATGACACCATCTTCATCACCCCGACCAGCGATACCGACATCGAGGAGCTCTACCTCTCCGCCCTCGAGCTGTTCGAGCAGACGCCCTGATCCGGTCGCCTTGGGCGATCCGCACAAAAATCCCGGCCTTGGCCGGGATTTTTTGTTTTGAACGGTCGGCAGGCCGGGCTTATTTGCCCTCGGCCACCAGAAAATCGACGGAAGGGGCGAAGAAGGCCGCGCCGGTCACCGCCCGAGTGAAGCGCAGCAGGTGGTCGAAGTGGCTGCCTTCCCCTTTGTACATGCTGGCCAGCATGGCGTTGAAGTGCAGCGGCGTGCGGCAGCAGGAGATGAAGTAGAGCCCCTGCTCGCTCATGGTGCCCCAAGGCATGCTCTGGCGCAGGATCTCCATGGACTCCCCCTTCGGGGTCTTGAGGTTGACCCGCTTGATGTGGGAGGTGAGCGGCTTGTCGGCGGACTCGTATTCGATGTTGTCGACCTTGGTGCGGCCTATGATGTCTTCCTGCTCCTTCAGGGCCAGCTTCTCCCAGTCGCTCATGGCGTGGACCCAGCGCTGCACGTGGATGTAGGAGCCACCGGCGAACTCGCCGCCGTCCAGCAACGCCACCTCGGCGCGGTGCTCATCCTGCGGGTTCTCGGTGCCGTCGACGAAACCGGTCAGATCCCGGCAATCCTGGTTGCGAAAACCGCGGACTTCCTCGACCAATTCAACAAGCCCGGCCAGCAGGGCCATGACGCGATGACCGGCATGATGCAGCACGTCCACCCGATCGGCACGCAATTGTACGAAGAGATCGAACGGGGTATTGGGGGCCTCCTGACCGTTGGCGGATTGCGCCATGAAACCGCGGAACTGGGGCGGCCGGGCGGCAGGATAGAGATCATCCCAGGCGTCGGCCCCGACGGCGACCAGACCGCTGAAAGCCGCATCGGGGAAGTCGGCGCTCACCGCCTCCCAGAGTGCTGGCAGGCTGGCCAGGCGGGAGGTCAGGGCAGCGGCGTCACCGGTGCGATTGAACATCAGATAGAGGGCGTGCAGATTCGGCTCTGCGCAGATCCCGGCTTGGGCTTTCATGTCTCTCTCCAAGTGCGTTGGCTATGGGCGTGGCGCGATTATAAACCAGCGCGCTTCCAGTTCATTGATTTCACGACAATACCACGCACTCAGGGCAAGGGGTCAAACAACACCAGGGCATGAGGCGCCACGGTCACCCGCGCGCGCTCCCCTTCCAGGGGCTCACCGATGCTGGCTTCCAGTTGCTGGCCGCCACACTCCACCAGTACCCGGCAGTGATGGCCCAGGAACTGTTGCTCACGCACCCGGAGCTCACCGTCATCCGCCGCCGTCAGCGCCAGTTGCTGAGGTCTGAGCATGAGCTGCAACCGCTCCCCCACCGCGCGGCCATGGGGCTCCTGACCGCAGATGGTTCCAAGGAGGGTCTGCACGCAGTGGCTGTCCACCACCTCGGCCGCCAGATAATTGACCCCGCCGAGAAACTCCGCCACGAAGCGGTTCCCGGGGCGGCGATAGAGCTGCTCCGGCTCCCCCACCTGCTCGATGCGACCGGCGCGAAACAGGGCCAGCCGGTCGGCGAAGGCGAAGGCCTCTTCCTTGCTGTGGCTGACGAAGATGGCACCAATGCCCTGCTGTTTGAGCAGCGCGCGGATCTCGAGGATCAGTTTCATTCGCACCTGGGTGTCGATGTTGGAGAAGGGCTCGTCCAGCAGCATCAGGCGCGGCTTGCACACCAGGGCGCGGGCGATGGCCACCCGCTGCTGCTGGCCGCCGGAGAGCTGGTGGGGATAGCGCTCCCCCAGCCCCTGCAGGTTGACCAGCGCCAGCGCCTCTTGCACCTGCTGCTGGCGGCTGCCGCGATCCTGCCCGGTCAGGCCGAAGCCGACGTTCTCGGCCACCGTCAGGTGAGGAAAGAGAGCGTAATCCTGGAAGATCATGCCGATATGGCGGGCCTCCGGCGGCACACTCACGCCGGGGGCATCGAGCAGGGTCTCTCCCAGCCGGATCTCCCCCTGGGCCAGGGGCAGCAGACCGGCCACCGCCTTGAGCAGCGTGGTCTTGCCACAGCCGCTGGCCCCCAGCAGACAGACGATCTCGTTGTCGGCCACCTGCAGGGAGAGCTGCTCCAGCACGGGGCGGCCATTGTAGTGACAGCTGACCTTCTCGATATTCAGGCAGGACAAGGTTCTTTTCCTCTCGCGTAGTGATGCCGGACGGGGCCGCTCAATGGCCTGGACCATCCAGGGTACGGTTGATCCACAGCAGGGGAATCAGCCCCACCAGCACGATGACGATGGCACCGAGCGCCCCCCGCTCCAGCATCTCGTCCGAGACGAACTGATAGACGTGGGTCGCCAGGGTTTCGAAGTTGAACGGCCGCAGCAGCAGGGCGGCGGGCAGCTCCTTCATGGATTCGATGAACACCAGCATGGCGCCGGCAAAGAGGCCGCGGCGTACCAGCGGCAGGTGAATGCGACGCAGCATGCCGCCCGCCCCCTGCCCCAGAGAGCGGGCAGCCATGTCGAGGCTGGGGGAGATCTTGCTCATGCTGCTCTCCACCGACCCGATGGCGATGGCCACGAAGCGCACCAGATAGCCGAACACGATGGCGGTGAGGGTGCCGGTCAGGAGCAGACCGGGGCCCGGCATCCCGAGCCACTCGGCCAGATCGTTGATGCCAAAATCCAGGGCCGTGAGCGGCACCAGCACGCCGATGGCCAGCACGGTCCCCGGCATGGCATAGCCCATGGCGGCGAAGCGCAGGGGCAGCAGGCTGCGAGTCCCCCCATCGAGGCGACGGAAGAAGCCGAGCAGCAGGGCAATGGCCATGGCCAGCAGGGCTGTCAGGGCCGAGATGGCGAGGCTGTTGCCCGCAAAGCGCACGAATTCGGGCGTCCACGACAGCGCGAAGTAACGCACCCCGTAATCGAGCAGGATGACGAACGGCAGGGCGAACCCCGCCAGCACCAGGCCCCAGCACCAGAGCCCGGCCAGCACGCCCCTCAGGCCCCCGAGGGGGTAACGCAGGGGCTGCTCGAAGCCCATGGACTTCTGGAACACCTGCTGGCGCTGGCGGGAGCGGCGCTCCAGCGCGATGAGCAGCACCACCGCCAGCAGCATCAGACAGGAGAGCTTGGCGGCGGTCGCCAGGCTGCCGTAGCCGAGCCAGGTGTCGTAGATGGCGGTGGTCAGGGTGTTGATGGCAAAGAAGTGGACGGTGGCAAAGTCCGCCAGCGTTTCCATCGCGACCAGAGATGCCCCCACCATGATGGCCGGGCGGGCCAGGGGGAGACTCAGGCGGCGAAAGCTCTGCCAGGGGGTGCAGCCGAGCAGGCGGCTGGAGTGAATGAGGCTGACCGACTGCTCCAGGAAGGAGGCCCGCGCCAGCAGATAGACATAGGGGAAGAGCACCAGCGCCAGCACCCAGGCGGCGCCACCGAGGGAGCGAATGGCCGGGAACCAGTAGTCGGCCGGTCCCTGCCAGCCAAACAGGGCACGCAGCCCCGCCTGCAGCGGGCCCGAGTAGTCGAGCAGGTCGGTATAGACGTAGGCAACGATATAGGAGGGCATCGCCATGGGCAGCATCAGCGCCCATTGCAGGGCGCGGCGCCCCGGCACCTCGCACATGGCCACCAGCCAGGCGGTGGGCACTCCGAACAGCAGGCTGAGGCAGACCACCCCCAGCACCAGACCGGACGTGTTTCGCAGATAGTCGGGCAGTACGGTATCGGCGAGGTGGGCAAACAGTTCCCCATCAGCCGAGAAGGCGGAGAAGACCAGGGCGAGTACCGGCAAACCCAGCAGCAGGGCGGTGGCCCAGCTGCCGGCAATCCATCCAAAATGTTTCATGAGTCCACAGAAGTTGATGGGGCCGTTGGCCCCATCTGATTACAAGTCGAATTTCACTTCATCCAGCAGTTGCAAGGCGTCCTTGCGGTGCTTGGCGTAGTCGCTGACCGGCATGGGGTCAGACTTGAACGTGCCCCAGGATTTGACCATGGCAGAAGGCTCGACCCCGGCCTTGACCGGGTACTCGGCATTCACGTCCGCATACATGTGCTGGGCGGTATCCCCGGAGAGGAACTCCATCAGCTTCTGGGCGGCTTCCTTGTTCTTGGCGTACTTGGTCATGGCCACGCCGCTCACGTTGACGTGGGCACCGCGATCACCCTGGTTCGGGAAGTTGATTTCCACCGCGTCGGCCCAGGACTTCTGCGCCGGGTCCTTCAACATGGCACCCAGGTAGTAGCTGTTGCCCAGGGAGACATCACAGATGCCGTCCTTGATCGCCTTGACCTGATCACGGTCGTTGCCCTGGGGCTTGCGCGCCAGGTTGGCCTTGACCCCTTCCAGCCAGGTCTTGGTGTCCGCCATGCCGTGATGGGCAATCATGGACGAAACCAGCGCCACATTGTACTCGTGCTTGCCGCTACGGGTACAAATTTTTCCTTTGAATTCAGGCTTGACCAGATCTTCGTAGCGGATGGTGTCGAGCTTGCCAAGACGCTCCTTGCTGGAGTAGATGGCACGCACCCGGGTGGTCAGGGCGAACCAGCGGTTGTCCGGATCGCGATAGATGGCGGGGATGTTCTCCTGCAGCGTCTTGCTGTCCACCGGCTGCACCAGGTCCTTGTCCACCAGCTCGGTCAGACGGCTGATGTCCACGGTCAGCATCAGATCGGCCGGAGAGAGCTTGCCTTCCCGTTCCAGACGCTCGTTCAGCCCCTCTTTGGCAAACACCACATTGACCTTGATCCCGGTCTCCTTCTCGAACTGCTGGATGATGGGCTTGATCAGCTCATCCTGACGGTTCGAATAGACGTTTACCTCCTGGGCGGCGAACGCCGACTGGGCGACAAGCGTGGAGAAAGCCAGTGCCAACATCTTCATTTTCATCATCCGTTCCTTGTCTGCGTAAAGAGTGATAACCATTTTCGTTTGCATTCTGCATGAATCGGGAGGAGAGGATCAAGGCGGTTTGCTGGGTTGGAACGATCTATTTAATCAGCGGCCAAACAAAAAGACCGGATGGAATCCCATCCGGTCTTTCGACGACCACCCATTCACACTGTCGGCAGAACCTGCTCGGACCTTTGCCCGACCCGGCCGGGCAAAGGGGCGTACTCAGAGCGCCTCGTCGTCGCTCTCACCAGTACGAATACGCACCGCTTGCAGCAGGTCATAGACGAAAATCTTGCCGTCACCGATCTTGCCGGTATAGGCCGCCTTGCAGATGGCCTCGATCACCCCTTCGACGTTCTCGTCTGCGGTAGCGATCTCCAGCTTCACCTTCGGCAGAAAGTCGACCTGGTACTCGGCCCCCCGGTATAATTCGGTGTGCCCCTTCTGGCGACCAAAACCCTTCACTTCGGAGACGGTCAGGCCTTCCACCCCCAGGTTGGCGATGGCCTCGCGCACGTCGTCCAACTTGAAAGGTTTGATAATCGCAGTAATCAGCTTCATCTGGTTGCTCCCAATCCATGGTATGTCACGAATGGGTCATCAATTCTTGTGCCAAGTATTTTTATCGTTTATTTTCATATAGATAGATATGACACTCTGAGCCGGAAAGGCTCAGGATCACCAAGGAAGCGCATCTCGCCCCATAATGAGGCACCAAGCTGCACCAGACTCCCTTGATGCACCAAATGAGAGCATCACCCCATGTTAGTCATCTCCAACAGCGTGATCATCCCCTGGCATGAATTGCAATTCCAGACCATGCGGGCCCAGGGCAATGGCGGCCAGCACGTCAACAAGACCGACTCCGCCGTCTGGCTGCGCTTCGATTATCGCGACTCCCCCAGCCTGCCGCCGCTCTACAAGGAGGGACTGGAGCGGCTCAGCGACAGCCGGGTTCACGACGGCTTCATCCAGATCAGGGTCGAGACCCATCGCAGCCAGGACATGAATCGCAAGGAGGCCATGAGCCGCCTGACCGAGCTGCTGAAAAAAGCCGCCTGGCGTCCCAAGACCCGCCACGCCACCAAGCCGACCCGCAGCTCCCAGCGCAAGCGGGTCGATGCCAAGAAACGCAAGGGAGAGATCAAATCCACCCGCGGCAAGCCCGTGCTGGAGTGACCTGCCACAAGCCCGAGGACAAGAGAATGCAGTACAGCTTTTGTGAATGCGCCAAGGGGCCCTTGCTCATCGCCATCGATGGGGCCGGGCTGCGCCACGTGGAATTCATGCAAGGGGAGCGCCCCGTCCTGCCGCAAGCGGAGTGGCAGCGGGATGATGCCGCCCTGGCCCCCTTTGTCGAGCAGTTTGCCGCCTACTTTGCCGGCCGCCTGCGGCGCTTCGATCTCCCCCTGGCCGCCACGGGCACACCATTCCAGCAGGCCGTGTGGCAGGCACTGTGCGATATCCCCTACGGCGAGACCGTCAGCTACCTCCAGATTGCAGAGGCCATCGGCAACCCCAGGGCGGTGCGGGCGGTGGGCGCCGCCAACGGCCGCAATCCCCTCAGCATCATAGTGCCCTGCCACAGGGTCATAGGGCGCAGCGGTGAACTGACCGGCTACGGGGGAGGTATCCCCATCAAGCGCTGGTTGCTGGCACTGGAGCAGGAGACCGCAGGCCACTTCGCGCTGACCCCATGAAAGGGCGCGCCTCCTGTCAAATGCGGGTTGCGGGTGCAGGCACCACAGACCGCAGGCCACTCGCGCGGATCCTCTGACGAGCGGCATCTTCATCACATACGAGTTGCTGGGCCCAACAGCAGACCGCAGGCGGCGTTGCACTGCCCATGACGGACAGCATCTCCATCACATGCTGGTTGCTTGCCATCTGGCAGTATGGTTGCGTGATGTGTTGAGCCTGCACCGGGATAATCTGCCGCCGGATCCGCCCCATGGCAGGAGCGTGCCCACCGCCCCGATTCATCTTTCCTTTGAGCTGTACAACAAAATAAATCACCGATTATTTATTTTATTTCAGCATCAATCATTTAAAAATCACATTGCCGCAGCATTTTGAAAATGAACACAGTATGAAGAATCGCCTCAGAAGCGCTTCAGAGAGTATCAGGCATCATGGCTTCACACTTGGATGGGACGGCTCATCCCTCATTCAGGTGGCACCCATGTGACGCTTCCAATCTGTCTTTTCCCCGCGCCTCCCCAGAGGCGCTTTTTTTGCCTGCAAGCGGGTGCAAAAAAGCCCGCCGAAGCGGGCAATGACCGGAAGGTGCTGACTTCCAGGGTCTATCAGAGGGCGAGGAACAAGCCTGCCAGGGAGGCGCTCATCAGGTTTGCCAGCACCCCCGCCAGGATGGCGCGCATGCCGTAGCGGGCGATGAAGGACTTGCGCTCCGGCACCATGGCCCCCAGGCCGCCGATGAGGATCGCCATGGAAGAGATGTTGGCGAAACCGCACAGGGCGAAGGTGACGATGGCCTTGCTCGACTCGTTCAAGGTCTGATCCTGCACCAGGGCGATGAAGGCGACGAACTCGTTGATGACGATCTTGGTGCCGATCAGGGCACCGGCCGCCTGGGCCTGATCCCAGGGGACGCCGATGAGCCAGGAGACGGGGGCAAACAGCCAGCCCAGGATGATCTGGAAGCTCAGCTCCAGCCCCACCAGGTCGCCGGCCCAGCCCAGCAGGCCGTTGAGCAGGGCGATCACGCCGACGAAGGCCAGCAGGGTCGCCCCCACGGCGACGGCGATGTTGAGACCCGCCATGGCGCCATCGGCGGCCGCTTCAATGACGTTGGTGGCGCGGGGGATCTCCACGTCTTCGTGGTGATCTTCCTCTTGCGCGGCGGGCGGCACCAGGATCTTGGCCATGGCAAGCCCGGCAGGGGCGGACATGAAGGCCGCCGCAATCAGGTATTTCAGCTCGACCCCGATGCTGGCGTAGCCCACCAGGGTGCCGCCGGCTACCGAGGCCAGCCCGCAGCTCATCACCGCAAAGAACTGGGAATCGGACATCCTGGAGAGATAGGGTTTGACCACCAGCGGCGCTTCCACCATGCCGACGAAGATGTTGGCGGTGGCAGAGAGGCTCTCGGCGCGGCCGGTGCCCAGCAATTTCTGCAGGCCGCCGCCGAGCAGGGCGATCACTTTGGGCATCAGGCCGATGTGATAGAGGATGGCGATCAGCGCGGAGAAGAAGATGATCACCGGCAACACGTTGAAGGCGAAGATGAAACCGAGTTTGAACTTGGCCAGATCCCCGAACAGGAAGGCAATCCCCTCCTGGCCGTAGCCGATGACGCTGCTGACGCTCTCGCTGACACCGTTCAAGACCTGTTGACCGGCGGGCAGCCAGAGCACCAGGGCGGCGAAGAGCACTTGCAGGCAGAGGGCAAAGCCCACTGTTCGCAACGGGATACGACGACGATTATCAGAGCAGAGTGCGGCCAGGGCCAGGATGCTCAGGATACCAAGCAGGGCAATCATGGGGATTCCATCCAGTGAGGCTGAAGATGGGCGCGGATTCTGCTCCCCTCCCCTCACCGCCGCAACCCCGCCGGGTTACAACCCTGTTAGCAAAAACGTTTGCACGATATCGGTTGCGCCAACTGACTGATTTGACACAACTTTGAAACCGCACTCACGCCAGTGTTCTTGTATGGAAACGATTATTCCTCGGTGCCGGACAATTTCCCCCCGAGCCAGGGTGCGAGTCGCTGCGCCCAGTAGGGCCCGGGTCCGAAGCTCTCCTTGAGGAAGTCGATGAACAGCCGGATCTTGGGATCCAGATGCTCTCGCCTGGCATAGACGGCGTGCACCGCCATCTTCTGGTTCGGTTGCCACTGGGGCAGCAGAGGGATGAGCTGACCAGATTGCAGCTCCTTGTCCAGCAGGTAGTTGGCCACATAGGCGATGCCGAGCCCGGCCAGGGCGGCGTCCCGCACCGCTTCCGCCAGATCCACCCGATAGTTGCCCGCCACCTGCACCGTCTGGCGCTCCTTGCCCTGGCGAAATGACCACTCGTGGTAGCGCCGCTCCCGGCTCTGGTAGGTGATGCAATTGTGATGGGCCAGATCCCTGGGGTGCAGTGGCGTGCCGTGACTCAGCAGATAATCCGGCGAGGCCACCAGCACGAAACCGATGTCTGCGAGTCGCTGCCCTACCAGGGACTCGGGTTTGTCCTCGTAGGTGGTGATCCAGAGATCCAGCCCCTCATCCACCAGATTGGTGCGGTGATCGAACAGGGACACCTCCAGCTCCAGATCCGGATAACGTGCCTGAAACGCCTTGAGGCGCGGGATCACGTGCAATCGCCCGAAGGATTGACCAACCCCCAGATGGAGCACGCCGCTCACCTTGCCACGGCGCTCCGCCACCATGGACTCCGCCTCCAGCGCCACCGCCACCAGAGCGCGGCAGTGGCGGGCATACTCCAGACCCAGTTCGGTGAGCCCGAAACGGCGGGTAGTGCGCTGTACCAGCTGGGCGCCGAGCGCGGTTTCCAGCAGGGCGAGTTGCTTGCTGATGTGGGATTTGGAGACCCCGAGGCGGCGCGCAGCCGCCGAGATGCCCTGTTCACGAACCAGGGCATCGAAGATCACCATTTGGGGAAGACGTTGCAGCACGGTGTCACCGGAGTGGATGGCGGGGCCGCATTATTTCAGAGTGGCCCGCCATGGGGTAGAGTCAGTGCCCCAGGGCATCGATGATCTGCTGTTTGAGAGGATCATCCGACGGATTCTGGTTGGCGCCATAGCTCGCAATCAGCTTGCCGTCCCGCCCGACCAGGTACTTGTGGAAGTTCCAGTTGGGCGCATCACCGTCGGCAGCCGCGGCCAGCCCCTTGAACAGCGGCACTGCATCCGAACCCCGCACCGCCACCCGGTTGAACATGGGGAAGGTCACCCCGTAGTCCCGGCGGCACACCTCGGCGGTTTTGTTTTCGTTGCCCGCCTCCTGCCAGAAATCGTTGGAGGGGAAGCCCAGCACCATCAGTCCCTTCTCCTTGTAACCCTGATAGAGGGCTTCCAGATCCCGGAACTGACCGCTGTAACCGCAGTAGGAGGCGGTGTTGACCACCAGCACCACCTTGCCCTCGGTCAACTGGCAGAGGTTGTGGCGCTGGGTGCTGTTGAGCTCCCGCATCTCCACGTTGAAGTAATCGGGGCAGGCGGCGGAGACCGCGCCCGAGCCGAGCATCAGCAGCAGGGTGAACCATTTCATCGACGTGACTCCCATTGTTTTGTCCATCATACGCAAGACCCCGGAATCTGGTTCAGGGATCAGTGCAGGGGGATCCCGGTCAGCCAGCCGTGTCCCCAGAAGATAAGCAGAGCCGTGAGGGCCAGCCCCGCCCCCAGACTGATCCCCGTCCCCTGCCAGGTGGCGGCGGCACGGGGGTGACGACCCCACTCCCGCATCGAAATCCAGACGATGCTGATGAGAGCCCAGAGACCGATCCCGCCAAACAGCACCAGAGAACGCGCCTCGCTGTTCACCGCCAGATGGGCCCCCGACCAGAGCAGCACCCCGAGCAGCTGGGGATGCACCAGCCAACGGCGGAAATGGTTCGCCCCCTGCCCCGCACACAGCAGGACAAGGGCGATCGGCATGATCCCCATCACCAGGGTGGGGCCCCAGACAGGCAGAAAATAGAGAGGCATGGGGCTGGCACTGCGCCAGCCTGCGAGGATGCAGCCGATGGCGACGAACACCAGCAGCGAGAAGAGCCCCTTGTAGCGGTTCTCCCCCAGCCGAGCCCGCAGACGGGCGCGGTGCTGTGCCGCAAAACAGGGGTAAAGATGAGTCAGGGTGAACAACACCACCCCCAGGGTCAGCAGGATCATGGCTCGCACCTCGCATATTGCCCCCCGGAATGGGAAGCCCTCCCTCAGGCGGGCCTTGTTTCTCGTGGCTCCCTCACTGTCGGGAGATCACTATGCCGCAAAGCCCCTTGTCAGAATACAAAAACCATATGAAAGACAGCAGGATAATAAAAAAAGCCGACCCAAGGATCGGCAAGTGCGTCAGAGGTGCCACGCCGGGCCGCTCACTCTGCTGCACGGGGCAGGGTCAGGCCGATGCACCGCATCGGCCAGGAGAGAGGGTCATTTGCGCAGCAGGTAGAGAGCCGCCACGTTGCGAGCCGTGAGCTGCAGGTTGGTGGTGGCGGTGGCCAGCGCCTCCGGCAGGGACATGGCCCGATTGACCACGGCGAACACCGCATCCAGCCCATGCTCGTGCACCACGCCGCAGTCATCGGTGAGGCATCCAGCGATGCCGATCACCGGCTTGCCGAACTGCTTGGCACAGCGAGCTACCCCGATGGGCGTCTTGCCATGGATGGTCTGGCTGTCGATGCGACCCTCGCCGGTGATGACCAGATCCGCATCGGCTACCGCCTCGGCCAGATTCAGCGCCTCGATGACGATCCGGATGCCGGGTTTGAGCTCGGCGCCGAGCAGCCCCACCAGGGCTGCCCCCATGCCGCCTGCGGCCCCCGTTCCCGGGATCTCCTTCACCTGCTTGCCAAGCGCCTGCTCGATGCAGTCCGCGTAACGGGCCAGATTGGCATCCAGCTCGGCCACCATCTCGGGAGTTGCCCCCTTCTGCGGACCGAACACGGCGGACGCTCCTTTCGGGCCGCACAGCGGATTGTCCACGTCGCAGGCCACCTCGATGGTGAGTCCGGTCAGACGGGGATCCAGCCCGCTCAGGTCGATGGTGGCCAGCTCGGCAAGACCGGCACCGCCCGGCGCAATGGGGGTACCATCTGCTTTCAGGAGCTTGCCGCCGAGTGCCTGGATCATACCGGCACCGCCGTCATTGGTGGCGCTGCCGCCGATGCCGAGGATGAGGTGGTCCACCCCCATCTCCAGCGCAGCCAGGATCAGCTCTCCGGTGCCGACACTGGAGGTGAGCCGCGGATTGCGCAGCTCGGGCGCCACCAGATGGAGGCCGGAGGCCGCCGCCATCTCGATGACGGCGCGCTTGCCATCCCCCAGCAGGCCCACGAAGCCCTGCACCCTGTTGCCGAGGGGGGCGGTCACCTCGACCGGCAGGATGCGACCACCGGTGGCATCCACCAGAGATTGCACCGTCCCCTCGCCGCCATCGGCCATGGGCAGCTTGACGTAGGTGGCATCCGGCAGCACCTGCTTGAAACCGGCCTCGATGGCATCGGCCACCGCCATGGCGCTCAGGCTCTCCTTGAATGAATCGGGGGCGATCACAATTTTCATATCAGTTCCTTAGGCGAGGCCAAACACGCCAAACATCAGGGTGGAGACAACGGCGATGGTCAGACCGACCGCGGTTTCGTAGGGGATGAGCTTGAGTCGCTCGCCGACGCCCATGTGGACGCTGCCGCCGGTGGCATGGAAGAAGGAGCCGTGGGGCATGTGGTCAAACACGGTGGCGCCGGCGTGGATCATGGCGGCCCCAGCCAGGCTGCTGATCCCCAGTTCAATCAGAGTGGCGCTGAACACGTTGGAGGCCACCACGGTCCCGGCCGTGGTCGAGGCGGTCGCCAGCGACATCAGGGCACCGGAGATGGGGGCCAGCAGATAGGAGGGCAGACCGGAGGCGGTCAGGCCGCTGATGAGCACATCTTTCAGGCCGGAGTTGGCGATGATGCCCGCCAGGGTACCCGTCCCCAGCAGCATGATGGCCACCGGCGCCATGCGGGCCAGGCCCGAGACGGCAAACTGGTTCACCTTGGTGAACTTGCCCATCATCAGGGCCCCCACCAGGCCGCCGAGAGGCAGCGCAATGAGCGGGTCCACCACGATGCCGGCGATGGGACGCAGGGCCAGCAGCAGGATGGCGACCAGGGGCGCACTGATGGCGGCGGCAAAGCCGGGCAACTTGGCACCGTCAAAGCTCACCACCTCGTCGGCGGCCACCTTGCTGCCCCGGTTGTTGAGGCGCTTGGCGAGCCAGTAGGCCATCACCAGACCGAACAGGCCGGGAATGATGCCCGCCGCCATCACCGAGGTGAGAGGCAGGTGGAAGGCATCGGCTGCCGCGATGGCGTTGGGGTTGGGAGACATGACGTTGCCCGCCTTGCCACCGCCTATCATCGCCAGCAGGATGGCCGCCTTGGAGAGATCGGCACGGCGGGCGATGGCCAGCGCAATGGGGGCGACCGTGATGACGGCCACGTCCACGAAGACGCCGACCGCTGTCAGGATCAGGGTGGCCAGCGCCAGGGCCAGCAGAGCGCGGGTTTCGCCGAGTTTCTTGACGATGGTCTCGGCGATGGTGGTGGCGGCGCCAGATTCGATGAGCACCCCGGCCAGCACACCCGCCGCCAGGATCCGCATCACCGCCGTGGTGATCCCCTGGGCGCCGCCGATCATCAGGGCGACGGTCTGGGTCAGGTCGGCGCCACCGATCAGGCCACCGGCCAGGGCACCGACAATCATGCCGTAAGCGGGCGGCACCTTCTTCAGGATGAGGAAGATGGCGATGGAAAGCGCGGCGAGCGCGCCGAGCGCGGAGACTGGGATCATGACGGGCACCTTGTTGTTGTAATGAGTGGCGCCATTATGGGGATCCCCGCCTGGAATGCTTTGGCCATAAAACCAAAAAAAAGCATTTGCCGGCCTTGTGTTTTTGTTGGAAAAGACAAATCAGCTATCGAGACTGAGCCCGAGATAGAGCAGAAACTTGTCATCTAACCTGTTGAAATTCAAGCCGGTTATCTGCTCTATCCGGGTCAGTCGATAACGCAGGGTGTTGGGGTGAATGAACAGGGCTTCGGCACAGGGATGCAGATCACAATCCTGCAAGAAATATTGGCGCAGCGTCTTTTGCAGCGTTCCCTTTGTGTCCTCCTGCGCCAGCTTTTGCAGCGGAGCCCGCAGCTGATCCGCCTGCCAGGAGTCCGCCAGGGTGCCGAGCAGCACTGAAAGCCGGTAATCCTCGAAGAAATAGACCTGCTTGCGGGGCGACTGGCGCATGCCACGGCGCAAGGTGTCTCGCGCCGTCTGGTAGGAGAGCGCCAGCCCGGGGATGCCGGCGAAGTAATCACCCACCCCGATGCGAACCTTGAAATGGGGAATACGGGAGAGCAGCTGCCGGATCCGGCTGCGCTCCTGCGCCGACTGCCAGACGCCGTCGCTGAGCTGGGCGGGTTTGAGCACCACTATCTCGTCCAGGCCGTTGATGGCCACCAGGTTGTCCCGCTCCGGGTTTTCCAGCAGGTGAACCAGCTCCCTCACCTGGGCGGGCTCGGCCTCCTCCAGCGCCAGCACGGCCACCACCCGGGGCTGGGCGAGATCCAGCTCGAGGAAGCGGGCCACCTGTTGCAGTTGATCGGCCCGCCCTTCGCCGCGAATGAGCTGCAACACCAGCTCCTCCTTGTGGCGCTTGTCCCACTGCAACTGCTCGGTGAGCGCCGCCTGTTCCAGGATGAGCTCGGCGGTCATGCGCACCAGCTCGGCGTAAGCACGCACGATGTCCGGATCCCCCGAGATGCCGATGACGCCGAGCAGCTCCCCCTGATAGGCGATGGGCAGGTTGATGCCGGGCCTCACCCCCTTGAGCTCCCGGGCGGTGGCCTCGCTTATCTCCACCACCCGGTTCTCGGTCAGGGCCAGCACGGCCCCCTCGTGGCGCTGGTGCAGCCGCTCCGGATTGCCGGACGCAATGATGAGTCCCCGCTCATCCATGACGTTGACCGAGAACGAGAGGATCTTCATCGCCCGGCTGACTATCTGATGCGCGAGCGCGTCGTTGAGCTGCATTGCCTCTCCATACCATTCGTTGACAGGGCCCCCGGCGTGCACCATCACCGGGATCACCCGTTAAAGATCCCACATCATCAAGACAAGCGCGGGGGGGATCGCTAGAATAGGCCACTTTACGCTATCAGTGCCCCACCATGGATCAAGGATCCGGCATCATGCCGCTTTGCGCCGTGGTGGTTTCACCCTCCGATATGGACTCCGCTATGGATTATGAATTTCGCCGCGACCCGTTCGGTGGCTATCGCGCCCGGTTCTCCATGGGCCATGAAGCCATCGGCCAGTGGTTGATCGACGAGGTGGGCAAGGACGAGGAGAAGCTCGACGAGCTGTTCGCCATCATCGACCAGCTCTCCAGCCGGGCCCGCACCGAATACCGGCTGCTGGGGGGCGACTACTCCCTGCTGCTGACCCACGAGGAAGCCGAGGTGAAGGCCAATGTCCTCAATATCGAGCAGGATGAGGATCTCGACGATCTCGCCTACTACGATGATGAACAGCTGGCCATGTGCGGGCTGGAAGATTTTGCCCAGGTACTCGGCTCCTGGCGCGCCTTTATCCGCAACGAGGATATGGGCTGATTACCCCCATTCGGGCGAGCATGCCCCTTGCAACCCAACAGGATTGACTATGTCCATTTACGATTTTGATGACGAACTGCCGGAAGACGAGCTGGATCAACCGAAGAAACCCGCCCAGCCCAAGAAGAAGGGCAAGCAGGTGCTGAACACCCAGGTCAACCTGAGCCCGCGCGATGCCAGCCGCCTGAACGGCATGCACGTCGAGGCCATCACCACCCTGGATGACGTCAGTCTGCCGAAGAACGTCATCTTCAAGGCCGGTCTCATCGCCCTGGGCGAGCTGGAAGCCAGCAAACGCGCCGACATCATCGCCCGGGTCATCGCCGAGTCAGGTCGCTGATACGGGAAGGCCATCGCCTCTCTCGGTGACATCTTGCCGCCGCCCAAGCCGGAGCCCAGCTCCGGCTTTTCATTGCGCGTCTTCTGCCGGCCAGTCCCTTTTCCTTGAACCAGACCATGGGGATCGTTAAGGTGCGCCCTTCATTCATACAAGGAGACTCGATGTTACCACTCCCCGATATCCTCATCTGGCTCGTCCTGGGGCTCGCCGTACTCTGCTGCCTCGCCCGCCGAACCAGGCCCGGCATGCTTCTGTTGGGACTAGCCCTGCTCACCGCCCTCTGGCTTGAGCGACTCGCGCCCCTCGCCGCTCTTGTCAGCCTCGCCGGTCTGCTGCTGGCCTGGCGTACCCCCACCCTGCCCCCACCCTGGCGTGGCGTCGCACTGACGCTGATCCTGCTGTGGTCCCTCGCCCTGACGCTGCATCTGGTGCCCGGCTTTGACAATCTCAGGGTGCTCGACAAGGTACAGGCGGGCCCGGCCAGCGTGCCCTTCACCCTCTACCTCAATCTGGACAAGCCGCTCATTTTCTTCGCCCTGCTGCTGGCCATCCCCGGCCTGCTCGGCCCGGGTGGAACGATGCGCTGGCGGCCGCTGGCCCTGCTCATCCTGCCGCTCGCGGCCCTGCTCATCACCGCCTGGCAACTGGGCGCCCTCAAACCCGAAGCGGGACTGCCCCACTGGTGGTGGCTGTTCGCATTCAACAACCTGCTGTTCACCTGTGTGGCGGAAGAAGCGCTGTTCCGGGGATGCATCCAGCAAGGGGTGGCAAGCCGAAGCACGCCCTGGGCAGGTCTCCTGGTCGCCAGCCTGCTGTTCGGCGCAGCCCATCTTGCCGGTGGCCCGTTGCTGGTGTTGTTCGCCGCGCTGGCGGGGGCCTGCTATGGCCTGGCGTTCCAGCTGAGCGGGCGCCTCAGTGTCGCCATCCTGCTCCACTTCCTGTTCAACTTCGCCCACCTGGCCCTGTTTACCTATCCCCTGGCCAGCCACTGACGTCGAGCACAGGTTCACCGGGCAAAAAAATGCCCCGCCCCCGTAGGGGCAGGGCATCTGCATTCACCCTGCGATCTAGTCGACGTAGAAGGTCTGCTGGAAGGTCAGCGTCTGCTGCTGCCCCTCCCCCATGATCTTCAGGGTGAACTGGTAGGTGTCCTCATTGCGATAGGGCAGCACTGCCAGGTAATAGATGGCATTCCCCTCTTTCACCTCCTGAAAATTCAGGGTGCGAAGGGTGCCTGTCAGATTGCGGGCTTCGCCGCTGATCCCCACCGCCTGTGCCACCCCCTGCTTGTTCTGCACCGCGATATTGACGATGCCGTTATAGCGGCTGCGCTCCAGGCCATAGGTCCTGGCTACCTCGGGGGTGAGGAAGCTGGAGTTGAACGCGCTGTAGTGCACTTTCCAGGGGCCCAGCTCCTGCATCTGCTCAGCCCGCAGCGGCAGCGTCATCAGGAGTGCCAGCAGGCAACTCATCCAGGCTGTTTTCATGATGTCATCCCTCTCGTATCAACCCTGATTATCGAGCAGAGCGGCAATCTCGGCGGGGATCTGCTTTGGCGCGTCGATGGCGACCGTCTTGTGCCGACCCAGCTCCCCCCGCAGGATGCGAACCTGCCCCTTGGCCACCTTGCACTGCTTGGCCAGGTACTTGATCAGGTGACTGTTGGCCTGACCATCCACCGGCGGTGCCGTGATGGCCACTTTCAACTCGTCACCGTGCAATCCGATGATCTGATCCCGGCTCGCCTTGGGCTGGATCATCAGATGCAACACCAGCTCGTCCCCTTCCAGCAGGACGGCGGGCATCAGATCATCCACCACAACTGGCCGAACAGATCCCCCATCAGGTAGTTGATGGCCTGCAGCGCGATGAAAGCGACCAGCACGGAGAGATCCAGCCCGCCCAGTGCAGGCAGGATGCGGCGAATGGGGGCCAGGAAGGGTTCAGTGAGCTGGTGCATCACGTATTCAATGGGGTTGCGACCCTGGCTGACCCAGCTCAGGATGGCGCGGATAAGCAGGATCCAGAAGATCATGGAACCCGCCTTCTTCAGCACGGTGAGCGTCGCAAACAGACAGAGAGTGAGCCAGTCCGCCTGCAGCACATTCATGCTCTTGAGCAGGACCAATTTGCCAACGGCGATCAGCAGCGCCAGCAGCACAGAGGCCATGTCCAGCCCGCCAAAACCCGGGATGACGCGGCGCAGGGGCACCACCAGTGGGTTGGTCAGCTTGACCACCATCTGGCTCATGGGGTTGTAGAAGTCGGCCCGCGCCCACTGCAGCCAGACCCGCAGCAGCACCACCATGAGGTAGAGATCAAAGACAGTGTTAATCAAAAAGTAAGCCGTGTTCATCCGGGCTCCTTGCTAAAAGGGATTCAGAAAAGGGTTTCCATTTCGCCGGCCCGGGTAACGGCCGCCTGCATGGCTCTTGCGGTCAGCGGCATCAGCCCCTGCTCCTGGAATGTCTTGACGGCCTCGGCCGTGGTCCCGCCCTTGCTGGTCACCTGCTCGCGCAGGGTCTGCAGCGACAGCTCGGGATTCTGCTCCACCATGGCGGCCGCCCCCAGGGCGGTTTGCTGCACCAGCAGGCGAGCCTGCTCCGGCGTAAAGCCCATGGCCTCGGCCTCCTCGGCAATCGCCTGCATGAACAGGAAGAAGTAGGCCGGGGCACTGCCCGCCGCCGCAATGACGCCGTTGATGCCGGCCTCCTGCTCCACCCAGAGGGTCTTGCCCACGGATTGCATCATCTGTTCGGCCACAGCACGATCGGCCTGCCCGATGGCGGGCGGTGCATAGAGCCCGGTCATCCCCAGCCCCAGCAAGGAGGGGGTGTTGGGCATGGTGCGAATGATGCGATCGTGACCGCCCGCCATCTCCTGCAAGCGTGCGACGCGAATGCCGGCGGCGATGGAGATGAGCAACTTGCCATCCAGCGAGCCAAGCTCGGCCACCAGCGCCGTCAGCATGCCCGCCATCAGCTGGGGCTTGACCGCCAGCACGATCACCTCGGCCTCCCGGGCCGCCTCGGCGTTGTCCTGGGTGATACGGATGCCGAACTGGCTGGCCAGTTCGTCCAGCTTGGGGCGGCTGGGATTGGCGGCGATGATACGCTCTGCCGGGTAACCCGCCTGGATGAGGCCGGCAATGATACTGCGGCTCATGTTGCCTGCCCCGATGAAGGCGAGGGTTCTCTGCTGCATCAAACACTCCTGTTACTGACATCGCAGCGGATGCCGACCCAGCCTGTGCGGGCTGACAGCATCACACGCGCCTGTTTACCTGAAAAAAGTACGACCGGGGTGTTTCTCGCCCCGGCTCTTGCTCATGAATAGTCACGGGCCCCGAAGATGGCGGTCCCGACCCGCACCATGGTGCTGCCATGGGCAATGGCAGGCTCAAGATCCTCGGTCATTCCCATCGAAAGGGTGTCGACGCTCGGGTATTGTTGCGCAAGCTCGGTGAACAGAGCCTGCATGCGCGCCATCTGGGCCGCCAGCACTCCCTCGTCGCGGGTATGCTCGGGGATGGCCATCAGGCCGCGCAACCGCAGCCGCTCGCTTTGGGCCACCAGGGAGGCCAGGCGGAAAATCTCTTGCTCCGACGTACCGGATTTGCTGCTCTCTCCGCTAATATTGATTTGCAGACAGATATTTAGCGGCGCGAGCCCACTCGGTCTCTGGTTGTTGAGGCGTTCGATGAGCTTGTCGCGATCGACACTTTGAACCCAGTCGAACCGCTCCGCCACCAGCTTGGACTTGTTCGATTGCAGCGGGCCGATAAAGTGCCACTCTATGTCTGTACAGGCGTTCTGCTCGCGCAAGGCATCAATCTTGAGCGCGGCCTCCTGGGCGTAGGATTCGCCAAAGCGCCGCTGACCGGCGGCATAGGCAGCCTGAATGTCCCCCAGCGGCTTGGTTTTGCTGACAGCAAGCAACTGGATGTGATCTGGGCTGCGGCCAACACGCCGGGCAGCCTCTACAATACGTTCCTTTACCTGAAGCAGGTGCTGGGCAATCTGGCTCATATTTCGTTCGTAATCTTGTGATGGGAGAATAACAAATCTATGGATATCACAGAGTTATTGGCATTCAGTGTAAAGCATAAGGCCTCGGATCTACACCTCTCGGCCGGGGTCCCCCCGATGATCAGGGTTGATGGGGAGGTTCGCAAGATCAATTTGCCCGCCCTGGATCACCGGGAAGTCCATGCCCTCATTTACGACATCATGAATGACCACCAGCGCAAGGAGCTGGAGGAGAACTTCGAGGTGGACTTCTCCTTCGAAGTACCCGGCATGGCACGCTTTCGGGTCAACGCCTTCCAGCAGGCGCGCGGCTCGGGCGCCGTGTTTCGTACCATCCCGAGCACCGTTCTGACCCTGGACGATCTGGGGGCGCCGGAGATATTTCGCAAGATAGCGGAGTACCCTCGCGGCCTGGTGCTGGTGACTGGGCCCACCGGCTCGGGCAAATCCACCACCCTGGCCGCCATGGTCGATTACATCAATGACAACTTCCACCACCACATCCTCACCATCGAGGACCCCATCGAATTCGTGCACGAGAACAAGCGCTGCTTGGTGAACCAGCGGGAAGTACACCGCGACACCAAGAGCTTCAGCAACGCCCTGCGCTCGGCCCTGCGGGAAGACCCGGATATCATCCTGGTAGGTGAAATGCGGGACCTCGAAACCATCCGTCTCGCCATGACCGCCGCTGAAACCGGTCACCTGGTGTTTGGCACCCTGCACACCTCCTCGGCCGCCAAGACCATCGACCGTATCATCGACGTCTTCCCCGGCTCGGAGAAGGACATGGTGCGCTCCATGCTCTCCGAATCCCTGCGGGCGGTCATCTCCCAGACCCTGCTCAAGCGTATCGGTGGCGGCCGGGTGGCGGCCCACGAGATCATGCTGGGGATCCCGGCGGTGCGAAACCTCATCCGGGAAGACAAGGTGGCCCAGCTCTATTCCGTCATCCAGACCGGGATGACCCACGGCATGCAGACCATGGACCAGAGCCTCAAGCAGCTGGTCAACCGGGGGGTCGTCGCCTCCCTCGATGCCAAGGCCAAGGCGGTCGATCCCAATACCATTTAAGCTCGCACACCCAAGGAGTCGCCATGAACATGGATGTTCTGCTCGCCGCACTGGTTGAACAAAAGGGCTCGGATCTCTTCATCACGGTCGATGCCCCCCCGACCCTCAAGGTCAACGGGTGTCTGGTGTCGCTCGGACCAGCCCCCCTCGACAAGGCGACAGCGCTGGCACTGATCAGGGAGAGCCTGGACGAGACCCACTTCGAGCGCTTCCTGCACACCCGCGAGGCCAACTACGCCATCCAGCGAGGCTCGCTGGGGCGCTTTCGGGTCAGCGCCTTCTGGCAACAGGATATGCCGGGCATGGTGCTGCGCCGCATCGAGACCCGCATCCCCACCTTTGACGAGCTGGTGCTGCCTCCCATCCTGCAGGAGGTCGCCATGGCCAAACGCGGGCTGGTGCTTTTCGTCGGCGCCACTGGCGCCGGCAAGTCCACCACCCAGGCGGCCATGATAGGCTTTCGCAACCAGCACGGTGACGGCCACATCCTGACGGTGGAGGATCCGGTGGAGTTCGTCCATCAGCACGATCGCTGTCTGGTGACCCAGCGGGAGGTGGGGATCGACACCGCATCCTTCGATGTCGCCCTCAAAAACTCCCTGCGCCAGGCCCCGGATGTCATCCTCATCGGTGAAATCCGCTCCCAGGAGACCATGGAGTTCGCCATCCAGTTCGCCGAGACGGGGCACCTCTGCCTCGCCACCTTGCACGCCAACAATGCCAACCAGGCGCTGGATCGCATCCTGCATCTGGTCCCCCAGGAGAAGCACCGCCAGTTCCTGTTCGATCTCTCCTTCAACCTGCGCGCCATCGTCGCCCAGCAGCTGCTCCCCTCCGCTCATGGGCAGCGCCGGGTCGCCGCCTTCGAGATCCTGCTCAACACCCCGCTCGTCACCGACATCATCCGCAAGGGAGAGATGCACAGACTCAAGGAGGTGATGACCAAATCCGGCGAGCTCGGCATGCAGACCTTCGATCAGGCGCTGTTCACCCTGTTCTGCGCCGGCCAAATTGGCTACAGTGAGGCCCTTGCCCATGCCGACTCCGCCAACGACCTGCGACTGCTCATCAAGCTGTCGGGTCGCGAGCAGCTGGGCGCAGGCACTCTCGACAACGTGACCCTGGATGAATGAGGGGCGTGCGTCATCGCTAGTAAAGGACAGTTATGCTGATTGTGGTTTCCCCGGCCAAGACGCTGGATTACGAGTCACCCCTGGTGACCTCCCGTTTCACCCAACCCGAACTGCTGGACCACTCCGCAGCACTGATCACCCGGGCTCGTCAACTGAGCCCGGACCAGATCGCCAGCCTGATGAAGATCAGCGACAAGCTCGCCGGCCTCAACGCCGTCCGCTTTGCCGAGTGGCAGCCTGACTTCACGCCGGCCAACGCCCGCCAGGCGCTGCTGGCCTTCAAGGGGGACGTCTACACCGGTCTGGCCGTAGAAGATTTCAGCGAGGCCGACCTCGACTTCGCCCAGGCCCACCTGCGCATGCTCTCCGGCCTTTATGGCGTACTGCGGCCGCTTGACCTCATGATGCCCTACCGCCTGGAGATGGGGATTAGGCTTGAGAACCCGCGCGGCAAGGACCTCTACCAGTTCTGGGGCGACATCATCACGGAGCACCTGAACAAGGCGCTGGCGGCCCAGGGGGACGACGTGCTGATCAACCTCGCCTCCGACGAGTATTTCAAGTCGGTGCGCCCGAAAGCCCTGCAGGGGCGCATCATCACACCGGTGTTCAAGGACGAGAAGAACGGCCAGTTCAAGATCATCAGCTTCTACGCCAAGAAGGCCCGCGGCATGATGGCACGCCACATCATCAAGCATCGGCTCACCCGGGTGGAACAGCTGACCGGTTTCGATGCCGACGGTTACTACTTTGTACCGGAAGAGTCCGACGCCAATACCCTGATGTTCAAGCGCGCTGAAAATTAATTACACATTCAAGGGAACCAAGTCGGAGATCCTCGGGTCTGACTCTGTGAATCCTCTGTTGTAAGCACTTTTTGTTGGCCGACGTCCTTGCGTCGGCTTTTTTCTGCGCCTCTCTCAGGCCACTCCCCAGGCAGCAGACAGCAAAACGGCCATCCTGGGATGGCCGTTTCAACTGTGCTCGGGGGCATTACTTCTTTTTCTTCTTTGCCGACTTCTTGGCATCCTTCGGCTTTTTCTTCTTCACCGGCACCCGCGCTTCCTTGTGTCTGGGGCGCAGCTCATCGATCACCCGGCGCTTGAGGCGCTCCTCGGTGTAGCGTTCGATCTTGGCGACCATGGCCATGTCGTGGGCTTCCACCAGGCTGATGGCGCAGCCACGGTTGCCGGCACGGCCGGTACGACCGATGCGGTGCACATAGACATCCGCGCCGTAGGGCATGTCGTAGTTGATGACATGGCTGACGTTCGGCAGATCGATGCCGCGGGCGGCCACGTCGGTGGCGATGAGGAAGGGCACCTCCCCTTCATGGAACTTGCGGATAGACTCGATGCGCTTGGCCTGCTCCATCTCGCCACGGATCCAGGCGCAGGGCACGCCTGCCGCCTGCAACTGGCCGGAAAGCTCCGCCAGTCGCTCACGGGTCTTGACGAAGATGATGGCCTTCTGGGTCTCCGGGTTTTTCAGGATGTGCACCAGCAGAGCCAGCTTGTGGGCGGCATCATCGGCTAGGTGGATCCACTGGGTGATGGGGCGGCGCTCGCTGCGGGGCGGCTCGGCGTGCAGCTCAACCGGGTCTTTGAGGATCTCGCTCGCAAACTTCTCGAGGCCGGCCCCTTCCAGAGTGGCGGAGAAGAGCATGGTGTGTTTGCGGTAGCGCGCCTCTTCCACGATGCGGTTCACGTCCTTGATGAAGCCCATGTCCAGCATCCGGTCCGCTTCATCCAGCACCAGCACCTCGATGTCGTGGCTCTCGAACTCCTCTTTCTCGATGTACTCGAGCAGACGGCCCGGGGTGGCCACCACGATGTCGGTGGTCTTGGTCAGGGCAGGTAGCTGCTCTTCATGGCTGACGCCACCGATGATGGTCTCGATGCTGAGATGGGTGTGTACCGCCAGGGCCTTGGCGTGAGCACTCACCTGCAGCGCGAGCTCGCGGGTCGGAGTCAGGATCAGCATGCGGCACGGACCCGGCTTGCGACGCGGGAAGTCCAGCAGGTGCTGCATCGCGGGCAGCAGGAAGGCGGCGGTCTTGCCGGTTCCGGTCGGCGCAGAAGCCAGAATATCGCGGCCGTCCAGGGCTGGCTCCAGCACCATCTGCTGGATGGTGGTGGGGCGGGTGAATCCCATCTCGGCCAAGGCCCGACTGAGGGCTGGATTCAGGTCGAAATCATCAAAGGACTGGCTCATGGCAATACTCGGTCATTAAGGAAGCGGCAGATTATAGGCGATTATGCCGTCGGCTCCTATGGTGACTGTGGCTTAGCCGCTATAATCGCCGGCCATTTTCCGCGGGCAGGCACAGGAGGAGGGCCGAATGGGGCGCAACAACGGTTTCACGTTCAAGCAATTTCACATCGATCACGACCGCTGCGCCATGAAGGTCGGTACGGACGGCATTTTGCTGGGAGCCTGGGCGCCGGTCGACAACGCCCGCCGGGTGCTGGACATCGGCACCGGCAGCGGCCTCATCGCCCTGATGCTGGCCCAGCGCAGCACGAACGGCTGCCACATAGACGGGGTGGAGCTGGATAAGGATGCAGCCATGCAGGCCCAGGAGAATGTGGCGGCCTCCCCCTGGCGTGAGCGGGTCACCATCATAGAGAGCGCCATTCAGGATCACCTCGCCCCCCCTTACGATCTCATCGTCTCCAACCCGCCCTATTTCCCGGCAGGCCAGACACTCCGCGATCCGGCCAGGGCTCTGGCCCGTCATACCGGGGGGCTCGCCCCCAGGGGATTGCTGGCCGCCAGCGATCGCCTGCTGAGCCGTACCGGGCAACTGGCCCTGGTGCTGCCCACGGCGATGGCGGATGAAATTTTATGCATTTCGTCGAGTTATGATCTGTATGAGCGTTGTTATCTGGCTGTTACTACCAGAGAGGGGAAAGAGGCAAATCGTGTTTTATTGCTGCTTGGCAGAGGATTAAACAAGTGTGAGAGGGGTGAAATTGTGATCCATTCTGCCACGGGAGGCTATTCCGACAGATATATCCAACTAACCAGCCCCTTCTATTTGAAGATGTAAATTTTGCCTTGAACTATTTTTTCACATCATTATGCTGACTGCTAAATGAGCGCCCGCTCAAGACCAGTTCAAACCACTGGTCGCGATGAAAAAACCAGCGGGGCTCTTTTTTTTACCCCCGGAAAGTGCCGGTCACTGACAAATAAAAAACTATAACAAGCAATAGTTTACAAGACAGACGAGGTTGAACTTGACGAAATCACTCACATTGTCCGATGTACTCGGATTGGGCTTCATGACCTTTGCGTTCTATCTGGGCGCAGGCAACATCATCTTCCCGCCCCTGGCCGGCTTCATGGCGGGTGAGCACCTCTCCCTGGCCATGCTGGGCTTCCTGGTCACCGCCGTGGGCCTGCCCCTCATCACCATCATCGCCGTCGCCAAGGCTGGCAACGGCTGGGCCGGCATGACCAAGCTGCTGCCGGTCGGCGTGGCCACCGCACTGGCCGTCGCCATCTACATCATCATCGGCCCGGCCTTCGCCGCCCCCCGTACCGGCCTGGTGGCCTACGAGATGGGCCTCAAGCCCTTCCTTGGCGACATGGGACCATCCGGTCTGGCTGCCTACACAGTACTGTTCTTCGGCGTGGCCATCCTGGTCTCCCTGAACCAGGGCAAGCTGATGGATGCCATCGGCAAGTACCTGACCCCGCTGCTGATGCTGCTGCTGCTGACCCTGGCCATCGGTGTCTTCGTCGCACCGCAAGGAAGCATGCCTGCCGCATCCGGTGACTACCAGAGCACCCCCTTCGTGAAGGGCATTCTGGAAGGCTACAACACCATGGACACCCTTGCGTCCCTGATGTTCGGCGCCCTGATCGTCGACCTGCTGCGCCAGAAAGGCATCCATGACTACCAGAGCCAGTTCAAGTACCTGGCCATCGCTGGCATCATCTCCGCCATCGGTCTCTCCGTGGTCTATGTCTCCCTGTTCCAGCTGGGTAACACCGCTGCCGGCGTCGCCACCGACGTGAGCAACGGCGGTGCCATCGTCAACGCCTACGTGCTGAGCCTGTTCGGCCAACCGGGTCAGTTCATCCTGGCTGCCATCATCACCCTGGCCTGCTTCACCACGGCCGTCGGCCTCATCTCCGCCTGCTCCGACTTCTTCCACAACCTGACCGGCATGAGCTACAAGAAGCTGGTCGTGCTGCTGGGTGTCATCTGCGGCGTCGTGGCCAACGTGGGCCTGAGCCAGCTCATCAGCCTCTCCATTCCGGTGCTGGTCGCCATCTACCCGGTTGCCGTGGCGCTGGTGCTGGTCACCTTCCTGAAGGGTTACTTCGGTCGCCCCCGCCTGGTGTTCCGCTCCGTGCTGCTGGTCGCCTTCCTGTTCGGCTGCCTGGACGGCCTGGGCGCCGCCGGCATGAAGATGGATGCGTTCGCCTTCCTGCCGCTGTTTGACAAGGGCCTGGCCTGGTTGCTGCCGACCCTGCTGGCCTGTGGCCTCGGTGTCATGGTGCGTGGCAATGGCAAGCTGGCTGCAGAAGCGGCCTGATAACAGATCTTGACCAAATAAAGAGGCCAGCATTCGCTGGCCTCTTTTTTGTTGGTGCAATCTGATCCATCCGTTGTGGAGAGCGCTCGTCAGAGTACGGTTGCTGGCTTGGGTTTGCCTGCAAGACCGTACCAGTGATGCTCAAACCGGCCCGCATGCCAGCGCAGGGTGCCCCAGGGCTGGTCAGCCTGCCAGCGCGGGAAGTTGATCTCCACGCGGTTGTCTTCGTACTTGTAGAGAGAGGTGCTGATCTCGATATCCGACAGGATAAGCAGCACCACCCCACCGATGACACTCCATTTCAGCATCTTCCACATGGCTATTACTCGAAGCAGATCTCGATGGTGGCACGGCCATACTCCGATTCGAACGGCATCATGATCTTGGCGCCGTCGGCCCGGTGAGTGATGGTGTGATTGGGACCGGAGACGATGACCGGGGTCGCCATGTCGAACTCATAGCCCTTCTCCCCCAGCATGCGTTTGGCGCCGCCCGTCACCATGTTGGTGATCTCGCCCACCATGTCGGTCACTTCCTCGTTGATGGTGGCCGGCGCCTCCCCCAGCATGCGGCGCATGATCTCCAGTGCCAGCCCCTTCTCGAAGCTGATGGAAAGGGAACCCCGGGTCTGCGGACCCACCATGCCAATCAGGCCGGAGACATCTCCCCGAGCCAGCTCGTCCGTCTTGCGCTTGGGCGCGCCCGGTTTGAGTTCCAGCTGTGCCATGGTGGAGAGCACGTTGAGCAGGGAGAGCAGGAACGGGTTTACAAAATCAGCCTTCATCTTGACTTCCTACGGTAGCGGAACAGCGGGCACATTGACCATGGGCTTCTATGGTCTTGTTGGTAATAGTAAAACCATGCTGATGAGCCTGCTCGGAAAAGGCGCCGTCGATGGCGGGATCGTGCAGCTCCACTACCTCACCGCAACGATCGCAGATCAGCAGTTGCATCGGGTGGGCATGGTCGAAGTGGCAGCAGAAGATGAAGGCGTTGAGCGACTCCACCTTGTGGGCAAAGCCCTGTTCGAGCAGGAAGTCGAGCGCCCGATAGACGGTAGGTGGTTTGGCATGAGCCTCGGTCTGCTGCAACTGGGCCAGCAAATCATAGGCACTGATGGCATTGCCGTGGGCGGCAAGCAGCCGGAGCACCTGGCGCCGTGTCGGGGTGAAACGGATCCCGCGCTGCTCGCAGAGGCGTTCCGCTCGTTGTAGAAGTTGGTCTTGATTCATGTTCACGCAGATACCCTGTCAATTAGCCGGATACTATCACAGGGCCCCCAGTGCGCGGCGACAAAATTCATTTTCTGGGGCTGTCTCACGTTGTGATAGAATCCCGCCCCTTGTTTGGCCAACCCGGATGATTTTTATGCAGGCGCAGCGCTTTTCCATCGCCCCCATGCTGGACTGGACCGATCGGCATTGCCGTTATTTCCACCGTCTGATGACCCGCCAGACCCTGCTCTATACCGAGATGGTGACCACGGGCGCCATCATCCATGGCAAGGGCGACTATCTGGGCTACAGCGAGCAGGAGCACCCTCTCGCCCTGCAACTGGGTGGCAGCAACCCGGCAGACCTGGCCCGCTGCGCCAGGCTCGCCGAGGAGCGCGGCTATGACGAGATCAACCTCAACGTCGGCTGCCCCTCCGATCGGGTGCAAAACGGCCGCTTCGGTGCCTGCCTCATGGGTGAACCCGCACTGGTGGCCGATTGCGTCAAGGCGATGCGCGACGTGGTCGACATTCCGGTCACCGTGAAGACCCGTATCGGCATCGACGATCAAGACTCCTACGAGTTCTTGCAGGCCTTCATCGAGCAGGTAAGGGACGCCGGTTGCAATACCTTCATCGTCCATGCCCGCAAGGCCTGGCTGAGCGGCTTGAGCCCGAAAGAGAACCGCGAGATCCCGCCCCTCGATTATCCTCGCGTCTACCGGGTCAAGCAGGATTACCCGGATCTGACCATTGCCATCAACGGCGGGGTGACCAGTCTGGAGCAGACTCTTGAACATCTGCAGCACCTCGACGGGGTCATGATGGGCCGCGAAGCCTACCAGAATCCCTACATTCTGGCCCAGGTGGACAATCTGGTGTTCGGTGAGAACCATGCCGTGCCAAGCCGCCACGAGGTGGTGCGGATGATGCTGCCCTACATCGAACAAGAGCTGGCCAAGGGCAACTACCTCTCCCACATGACCCGCCACATGCTGGGGTTGTTCCAGAACATGCAGGGTGCGCGCGCCTGGCGTCGCCATCTGAGCGAGAATGCCTGCAAGCCGGGGGCCGACATTCAAGTGGTGCTGGACGCCATGGCCAAGGTGCCGGAGTTCGCGCCGGCCGACGCGGTGGAGTGATCATGTACCGCTTCACCGGATCCTGGCTGCACAAGGCCCTGGTGCGTCTGTGCGCCGGCCTGCTCACCATTCTCGGCATCAAGCTCAGCGCCTTCTATTTCATCGGGCTGCTGATCGTGCTGGGGCTGCACCGGGACCAACTCCTGGGCTGAACGCCACCTCTCCCGAACAAGAAAAAGCCGGCGCCCCTGCGCCGGCTTTTTTGTCACCACGGAGGTGACCCGACAGTCTAGCTTACTCCTCCTGAACCATGAACTGGAGTTCAGGGGGAGAAGAGGTCAGCACATCGGCGCAGTAATCCCAGGTCGAGATGCGGTAGTGCTGCAAATCTTCATCCAGGTGCAGTCCATCAGATTCCTGATGGAACCAGCTGGCGAAACGGGACGGGGTGATGAGCTGGATCTGCTCCTCGATGACGTGGCTGTCACGCCCCTCCGCCAGATCGCAGTCCTCCATCACCCGCACCGCGAAGATGTGGCGAAAACTCACCCGGCACAGGGGCAACGGAGGCAGATCGATGCTGCGAGCACGCCCCAGCATGACGGTCAGGGTGTCGCTCCAGATATCCTGATGCAGTTCGGCCACGACCAGGCCGGGAGGGAGTTGACGAGAGGGAGCCCAGGGGACGGCTACCTGCCGAATGGCATTTTTCTGTTCCATATCCACCTCGCTACAGCGCATGCCATATCCTGAGTGTATCTGAAACAAATTTTGACGAAGATGGCAAGAAAAAACCCGGCACAAGCCGGGTTTCATTTGATTACAAGACGACCTTATTTGACGGCGTCTTTCAGCGCCTTGCCAGCCACGAAGGACGGCACATTGGCAGCTGCAATCTGGATCTCTTTACCGGTTTGCGGGTTGCGACCGGTACGGCCCGCGCGATGGTTGACCTTGAAGGTACCAAAACCCACCAACTGAACGGCATCGCCCTCTTTCAGGCTCTGGGTAATACCATTGATGATCTCTTCCAGAGCGACTTTGGCCTGAGCTTTGCTCAGGTCTGCTTTGGCGGCAATTGCATCGACAAGTTGAGCTTTGTTCATAACATTTCCTTTATGATCGGGCATTTAGCACCGGGCCACTCTATTCAAAAAAAAACACTCAGGCAAAGGCTTTATCAGCCGGATTGGCTTGAATGCTGGGGTTTTCATCAAGATCTGCGGAAATAGTCACATATATCGCCCCCTTGTCCCCTGGATGGGCGACAGGATGCGAAGTACCGGTGGGGAGAGGCATGCAAATCCCCGCCTGATGTAACAATATCCCTACACTCCTATTGACGGTCAACTGGATTTTCCCTAGTTATAGGAGTGTCGTCAGTCGATGAGAATGACCGGAGGCGTGCGACGCGAGTGCCGCATGCCATGCCCATGGAGGGACTATGTTAACTGAACTGGAAAAAACCAAGCGCGCACTGGCAGGCAAGCATAGAGCAATAGATGACTGGCTGGATGCCAGACAGGCGTTGCTGGTCGAGTACATGCGACTGGCAGGCCTCATGCCCGCCAAGTGCAAGCAACGCACCCTCCCAGGCCATGTAGAACTGCAACGTTTTTGCGAACAACTGGTCGACTACGTCAGCGCAGGCCATTTCGAGATCTACAACCACGTCGTCACCGCCTTTGAGCAAGCCAGCGGCGACAAACTGGAGCTGGCCAAGCGCATCTACCCCCATATCCGTGCCTGTACCGAATTCGCGCTGGAGTTCAACGACAAGTACAGCAACGCCGACGAAGCCCAGTTGCTGCAACTGGACGAGGATCTGAACCAACTCGGCCCCGTGCTGGAGGACAGGTTCAAACAGGAGGATCGGCTGGTCAAGGCGCTGCAGGTGGTGGAATCCCTCAGCCATCAGCAGGTCTGATATTCAATATCGGAGCCAGTTCAATATCCTGGCGTGCCAGCTGGATTACACTCTGCAACATGAAGAATGAGCATCTTGCTCGCACGCAGACCGGAGACGACCATGGCCGAGCGCCGCCACTTTACTCGGATTTTCTATTTGACCGCCGCCAAGCTCACCCAGGGTGAACACCAGTGGCGCACCCAGCTGGTCGATGTCTCCCTGCAGGGAGCCCTGCTGCTCAGACCCGAGGCTTGGGTCGCCAGCGAGGACAAGGAGTACGAAATCTGCTTCGTGCTCGGGGGCAGCGACATCGAGATCAAGATGCAAGTCGAGCTGACCCACGAAGCCAGCAAGAAGCTGGGGTTTTACTGCCACCACATCGACATCGACAGCGCCACTCACCTCAAGCGGATGATCGAGCTGAACATCGGAGAGGAGCAACTGCTCCATCGCGAGCTGGAGCAGTTGCTGCAAGAGCACCGAGACCACGTCCCCCCCGAATCCTGAGCGGGCGGTCAGAAAAACAAAGGAGCGTTCATACGCTCCTTTTTCATGGTTGGTTACAGGGCCTCGAGGGCATCGGAGAGTTTCTTCACCGGCACCACCTCCATCCCCTCGATGGGATGTTTGGGCGCATTGGCATGCGGGACGATGGCTCGGCGGAAACCGTGCTTGGCCGCCTCCTGCAGTCGCTCCTGACCCGAGGGCACGGGCCGTATCTCGCCGGAGAGCCCCACCTCACCAAAGACTACCAGATCCTTGGGCAGGGCCTGATCCCGGAAGCTCGACACCATGGCCAGCAGCAGCGCCAGATCCGCGCTGGTCTCCTCGACTTTGACGCCACCCACCACGTTGATGAACACATCCTGATCCGCCATCTGCAACCCGCCGTGACGATGCAGCACCGCCAGCAGCATGGCGAGACGGTTGTGATCCATCCCCACCGCCACCCGGCGCGGATTGGAGAGCTGGGAGTAATCCACCAGCGCCTGCAACTCCACCAGCAGGGGGCGCGTGCCTTCCCAGATCACCATGACGATGGAGCCCGGAGCCTGCTCCTCCCCGCGGCTGAGGAAAATCGCGGAAGGGTTGCTCACTTCCTTCATTCCCTGCCCGGTCATGGCGAAGACCCCCAGTTCGTTGACTGCACCGAACCGGTTCTTGTGGGAGCGCAGGGTGCGAAAACGCGAGTCGTGCCCGCCATCCAGCAGCACGGAGCAGTCGATGCAGTGCTCCAGCACCTTGGGACCCGCCAAAGTGCCGTCCTTGGTGACGTGGCCCACCATGAAGATGGCCACATGATTCTGCTTGGCATAGCGTGTCAGCAGCGCCGCCGACTCCCGCACCTGGGAGACGGACCCCGGCGCAGACTGCACATCCGCCACGTGCATCACCTGGATGGAGTCGATGACCATGATCTGAGGTTGCTCCTGCTGGGCGATGAGGCAGATCTGCTCGACACTGGTCTCGGACAACATGCGCAGCTTGTCCGTGGGCAGACCCAGCCGACCGGCCCGCATCGCCACCTGTTGCAGTGACTCCTCACCGGTCACATAGAGGGTCTTCATGCGCTGCGCCAGGCCGCACATGGTCTGCAGCAACAGGGTCGACTTGCCGGCCCCGGGGTTGCCGCCGATGAGAATGGCCGAACCGGGGACCACACCGCCACCGAGTACGCGGTCCAGCTCCTTGAAGCCCGAGCTGAAACGGGGGATCTCCGTGGTAGCGATCTCCGCGAGGGTCTGCACCTGGCTGCCGACGGCGCCCGCATAACCGGTATAGCGAGCGCTCTTGCCGGGTGTCGTCACCCCCAGTCGCACCTCGGTGATGGTGTTCCACTCCTTGCACTCGCTGCACTGGCCTTGCCAGCGGGTGAAGTCGGCTCCACATTCGGAACAAACATAGGCGGTTTTGTTTTTGGCCATGGATAACTCGGGGACAGGATGAATTCCTGCTTGATATACTTGTTTGCGACCGGCAGATCAAACCCAGAATCGGAAAAGTGACTTTCCGCGGCAGGAATACATGGATTCAGAACAACCACTACATCTGATAGAACAACTTGTCCCCCTGCTCCGGGAAAAGGACTTCGACGAAATCTTCAACCGTCTGACCCAGAACGAAAATACCAACAGCCGGTTCCTGCTGAAGATGGAACTCAAGCGCAAGTGCACCCCCTGCCGGCGCGTCATCGACATGCGCAACGAGCTGGGCGCCCTCTGTCAGGTGCATGAGTTCGACGGGGTGACCCACTTCATGCCCGCCGAGGCCATCGAGCTGTTTCAATCCCAGTGCTACCTCTACCGGGACAGCTACACCCTGGGGGTCTACGAGGCGCTGCAAGCCTGGTACAAACTCAACCAGGGGCGCAGCGACAATCTGGCGCTGCCCATCAGCCCGTTTCGTCCGTTCGATGTCAGCGCCATCCCCTTCGCCAGCCATTACGGGCGGCAGGAAGAGCGCATGCACTTCAGCTCCCCCATGGTGCTCCAGCTCGCCAACGGCGAGAAGATCCTCGCCAAGAGCTCCGACATCTCCCTCGGCGGCATCCGGGTATCCGTGCCCTATCTGCCCGACTACCAGACAGGCGACCTGATAGCCGTCTTCTTCACCGGACTGGAACGCGATCATCCCCATCCCCTGCTGCGTGACCCGGTCAGCTACCAGATCCTGGGGGAGGAGAGAAAAGAGGACAAATTCTGGCTCAGGCTGCTCAAGAACGGCGAGCATCCGGTGTTTGACGAGTTCCTGCGCGACTTCATCGAGCGCAACCGCAGCCGCTATCGCGTCAGCGTCGACTACCTGCTCTCCGCCGCCGTCATCAAGGGGTATGAGCAGTTCTATCTGCCGCGCATGACCGGCATGCCCCTCTATTTCGGCAAGGGCAGCATCCCCGCCCTCGAGATCGCCCTGCGCACCGAGAACAACCAGCACATTCTCGAATACTGGCGCGACGCCAAGAACCGCGACATGCTCGCCAGCCTCTTCACTGCGGCCCGCATGCCCTCGTTGCTTCCAGGCAAAGAGGGGCTGCGCGAGACGCTGATCTACAGCTTTACCCATGCGGTACGCAGCCACCTCTACTTCTTCTCCGCGACCCGGGAGGAGCTGGAACAGAGCGGACTGACCGCGCTCTTCTTCCAGATCGGCGCCCGCCGCCCCAGCTGGCGGGTATACAAGTTCAGCATGGAAGCCTGCACCCTGCGGGAGGCCGACCTCGACAACCCCCAGGGCGGGGCGAGCCCGTTGCAGGACAGGCTGCTGCGCGAGCGCCTGGCCCAGCTCGGATACGTAGGCATGCTGCAGGAGATAAACCTGGACAACCAGCGCGACGAGTTCCAGCGAGAGACGGGTCAGGATCCGCTCAACGCCAACGCCTTGCAGCGCTTTGGCCATGACATCCATGCCGCCCCCTTCGAGATAGAGACGCTGCACTATGTGCAACTGCGCAAGGAGGCGCGCTACATGCACAAGACGGCCATCGTCTTGCATCACAAGGAGCGAACCTGGGTCGGCTGGACCCGAGACATCTCGGCCCACGGCATGCAAATCGAGCTGGAGGAGCCGTTCGACGGGGAGAAGGGAGACATCATCACTGTGGCTCTGCCCCGTTTGCAGGAGCTCGCCAGGAACATGGACCTGCAACGCCTGCCCTATCGGCTGGTCAGCCTCAACCTGAGCAGAACCGTGCTGCATCTGTGCATCGAGGGGACGGCTGAGCGCCATACCGGCCACCAGTTCTTCAGCCTGCTTATCGAAAGCAACCAGAACAAGCTCAAGACCACCCGGGAGTTCAATCGCTATCGCGGCATGGCCAGGGCGCTGCGCAACCTCTACACCCACCACCTGTTCAACACCCCCGTCTATGTGAACAAGCTCAAGGCCGCCCCGAAACTGGCCGCGGCCGGCCTCTCGCCACAGCCACGCAGCCTTTCCCGTCTGCTGCGCATCTGTGCCGAGCAGGATCAGCAGTTGAACCTGTATCCCCTGTTCCAGGGGGCACTGCTCAAGGCCCTGCTGCTCAATCCCCTGCGCGCCATCGAGCGGGAAGACAAGCCGGAAGAGGAGGAGGTCTACATCGCCGCCCTCCACTCCCAGGGGGGAACCCCCCTGTTTCGCAGCCACCTGGCCAGCAGCTTCAGCTCACCGGATCAAAAGCGCCGCTTCATCGAGCTGGCCCGGCAACAGGGCGAGTTCTATTCGGTACTGGTGGGTATTTCGCGCACCGGCCGCCCGGACACCAGCTTCATCGCGGGTGAACTGGACTACATCGCCAAGTTCGCCATTCACAAGGCCAAGAAGCTGGAAGAGGAGCTCTGGAGTGTCGTGGGCGTGGGTGAACTGACCGATACCACCGAGGCGACCCTGTTCCGCCTTGGCATACCATCCGGGTCCCGCTAGCCAGCAGGGCAGGAAGACAACAAAAAACGGGCACGCAAGTGCCCGTTTTTTGTCTATCAGGAAGCCTGGGGGTTGCGCAGCCAGGCAAGGATGTCGGGGAAGTGATCCTCCTGTGCCTGGGGGGCCGTCAACATGTTGATGTGGTCGTAATCGAGTCGGTTGCCGTTGTCCCGCCCAAGGCGGGTGTGGCGGGCGGCCGAGCCCATCTCGTCGCTGAAGCGGCGCACGTCGACGGGGTGGCCAAGTACCTTGTCCGCCTTGGCGGAGATCATCCAGAGCGGGGGCCAGTTGACCCGGCTCGCCGCCTCGTCATAGGCGAAGCCGTCAAAGGGGTCCAACCAGGGCCCGCACTTGACCCAGGGGATGGTCTCCTGCAAGTAGCGCAGGGGCTCATCATCGGCCCCTATCTTCAACCGGCGGGCAGCCAGAAACCCCCGGCGGCGCGCCAGCCAGGGGGCGAGCCGGTTCCAGATCAGATCCACCTTCAACCAGCGCTCCGGGTTCTGCACCGAGACCCCCCGCTTGGTGCCGAAGAACACTAGGCTGGCAACCTGCTCCGCCAGCTCGGGGAAGCGCACCAGGGTCGAGGCCATGATGACGCCGCCCCAGGAGTGGGCCATCCAGTGCACCCGGGCACCGGCATGGCGGGCCGATACCCAGCGCTGCAGAGCGGGCAGATCCTCGGTGATCAGCTCATGCTGACCGTGGCCGGCCCGCTCGGCGATGGTCGGAGTGCTCAGACCCCGACCACGCAGATCCGCCACATAGACCTGATACCCGTGGCGAGCCAGAAAGCAGGCCAGCCCCTTGCCCGATTCGGTGTAGAAGATGCGGCCGTTCTCGATGGCCCCGTGCACCATCAGGATGGGGTCGGCATGCACCGCGACACCGGGCTGGATATGGCGCACATGGAGTCGATGCTCACCGCAGGGGACAAACAGGGATTGCTGTAACAGTTCCATCTCGTGATCGGCTCCTCCTTGAGCGGGATCAGCACCAGCGTCGGTCGCGACAAGCCAGGGCGCCGAGCAGGCAGAGCACCCCTTCCAGATCGTGGTGATTGAGGGTCGCCGCCGCCTGGGCACGAACCAGGGGTTTGGCATGAATGGCAATACCAAGCCCCGCCACCCCCATCATCTTGAGATCGTTGGCACCATCGCCGACCGCGACCGTCTGGGATGCAACCACCCCGTACTCCGAGGCCAGCTGTTGCAGCGCCTCGGCCTTGGCGGCGGCATCGACGATGGGGCCGCTCACCTTGCCGGTCAGCAGGCCCCCTTCCACCGCCAGCTCGTTGGCGAAAATGGCATCCAGACCCAGAGCACGCTGCAACTCGCCGGCAAAACGGGTGAAGCCACCGGAGGCGATCGCCACCTTCCAGCCAGCCTGCTTGAGAGCATCGACCATGAGTGGCAGGCCCGGCATCCAGGGCATGTCGGCCGCCACCTCGTCGAGGATGGTGACCGGCGCCCCTTCCAGCAGCGCCACCCTGGCACGCAGACTGTCGGCAAACTCCAGCTTGCCCTGCATGGCCGCCGCGGTAACGGCCGCCACTTGCTCACCGACCCCGGCCAGCCGCGCGATTTCGTCGATGCACTCTATCCTGATCGCGGTGGAATCCATGTCCATCACCAGCAGACCGGGCTCACTCAGGGTAGGCAGGGCGGCCAGATGACACAGGTCGATGTCCCACTCCTGGGCTTTGAGCGCCTGCACCAGCTCGGGGGAAAAGCGGTTGGTGCCAAGCAGCAGCAGCGGAATACCGGCCTGTTCCCCTGCGGGATAGAGGCTTGACTCAAGCCCCAGGGCATCCAGCTGCTGGGCCAGGCGGGCCAGATGACCGGCCTCCAGCCCCTTGCCAAACAGGACAATCCAGGCGCTGTCGTGGGCGTTGGCCGCGGGCAGCAGGGCTTCGTTGGTGAGCTGCCAGCAGGGGGCACAGCTCAGGGCCCCGGACCAGTCGTGCAGGGAGCGGGGAAGTTGGGACAACAACATAAGAGAGACGCCTTCCTTGGAAATCATGGGGTTCATCATGCGGGCCCAGAGTAGCGTATTGCTTTTTGTACAGGCAAGCGCCAAGATCCCGCCTGCGGTGCGGGCAGACATGGAAACAGACCACCCTGTTTCCCGCTTCGCGGCACCGGGGCACCAGCCAGCCCCGCTCATCCATTACCAGAGGCCCGGTTCTGTGCGTCATCTTCCCATCAAACGTGTTGTCAGCCTGGCGGCGGGAGTCCTGCTCGGTCTCTGGGTGCTGGTGCTGCTCATCCACATGCAGGGAGAGAGTCAGGCCGCCCTGCACGCGGCGGCACGGGACAGGGCACAGGCGCTGGTCGCCTATGCCGCCCGGGACATGCGCCGCTGGATCAAGGAGGACAAGGAGAGCGAACTGGAGAGACTGGCGCAGGATCTGGCCGCCGAGCCTGACATTCTGGATGTCACCCTCTACGACGCCCGCGGCATTCCCCTCGCCCAGTCGGACAACGCCCTGCCGCTGGACAGCCTGCTGCCCATCGGCAGCGACAACAAATCCCTGCCGGAGCAGGGCAAGGGGCGCATCCAGTTTGTCCAGGAGATCCAGGACGGAAACCTGACCCTGGGCTATCTGAGGATCACCCTGGAAGAGCAGAAACTGCTGGCCGCACAAGATACCCATCTCAAGGTCAACCAGGAGAAACAGCGCCTGATGTTGCTGGTGATGCTGCTGGCCGGCCTGCTCATCTCCTACGGGGTGCGTCGCAACTACATGCGGGTGCGCAAGCACAAGAAACAGAGCAAACCCGCCGCTCCGCAATAAGCGGGAGTGGATCACATCCTCCGGCTTGTATATAACACTGGCAAGATCACTGGCAGGAGAGCCACATGATTGCCCCCCCCTTGCCGCTGGATGAACACAGTCGACTGGAACGACTGCGCATCCTCGGCCTGCTCGACCACGAGCCCATCGATCAGCTTGATCGCCTCACCCGGCTCATCACCCGCCATTTCGCACTCCCCATCGCCATGGTCTCCCTGACCGACGTGAACAGGCAGTGGTTTCTCGCCCGCACCGGGGTCGATATGTGCGAGATCAACCGGGAGCACTCCTTCTGCGGTCATGCCATTTTGCGCCCCGACATCATGCAGGTACCGGATGCCAGACGGGATCTCCGCTTTGCCGACAATCCGCTGGTGACCGATGATCCCGGCGTGGTCTTCTACGCCGGTCGGCCCCTGCGGGCGCTGGATGGCGTGGTGCTCGGCACCCTCTGCCTGGTGGACCATGTGCCGCGCCATCTCGACGAAGATGCCTGCCGGGATCTCGACGACTTCGGCCGCCTGGTGGAGAACACCCTGCACGATCTGGAGCGGCGCCACCAGGTGCGCACCCTCAACCAGGTGCTGGAAGACAAGGAGCATCTCTTCACTCTCACCTTCAACCAGTCGTCGGTGGGCATGGCCCTCTCCTCCCTCGAGGGGAAATGGCTGAGAGCCAACCCGGGGCTGGAGCGGCTGCTCGGTTACAGCGAGCACGAGATGCTGAGCCGGACCTGGCTCGCCATGACCCATCCCGAAGATCTGCAGCGGGAGCAGCCCCTGTTCGATGCCCTGATCGCGGGGCAACGGCAGGATTACCGGCTGGAGAAGCGGATGATCCGGGCCGATGGCACCCAGTGCTGGGTCCAGCTCAGCGTGACCCTCTGCCAGAGCCGCACCATGGCCCCCCACATGATCGCCGTGTTCGCCGACCTCACCGAGCGAAAACAGGCCGAAGCCGAACTCGTGCGGCTGCAGCAAGGGCTCGAGCAGCAGGTGCAGTCACGGACCCGGGAGCTCTCCCGCACGGTGGAACAGCTGCATCAGGAGATGCGCGAGCGCGGCGCCATGCAGCAGCAGCTGTGGCAGGAGCAGCGCCGCTTGCAGCACATGCTGGAGCACACCAGCAATGCCTTCCTCGAGCTCGATGCCGATTTCATCATCACAGGCTGGAACCCGGCCTCCACCACCCTGCTCGGCTGGCACGCCGACGAGATGCTGGGCCGCTCCCTCTCAGGGCTGCTTGGCGCCGATCACCCCCTGCTGAGCCTGTCAGGCAACCCGCAGAGTCCGCCACGGCGGCTGGAATGCGACATCATCACCCGCACAGGCCGGCACATCCCGGTCGAGGTGATCGCAGAGCGCTACCAGTTCGACGGCAAGGTGCGCCTCGCCCTCTTCCTGCATGACATCTCCGCCCGCCGCCAGGTGCTCGCGGAGATCGAGCGTGGCCGGGCCCGGCTGCGGGCCATCACCGATGGCCTGCCGGTCACCATCAGCATGGTGTCGCCCGAGGGGCGCTACCTCTTCGCCAACCAGGCCTATTGCCGCTACTTCGGGCTCGATACCGAACAGATGCGGGAAATGAGCGTGCGGGACGTCATCGGCGAGGAGGCCCACGGCAGGGCCATGGCCTATGTGGCAAAGGCCCTCGCCGGTGAGCAGGTGAGTTTCGAGCACCGTTTCGATCTCCCCATAGGCCGACGCGACCTCAGGATCACCATGATCCCGAGCCGGGGCGACGAGCCCGGGGTCTACATCCTCGGCAGCGACATCACCGAGTTCAAGGCGCTGCAAAGCCAGCTGGAACACGAGGCTGCTCACGACCCCCTCACCGGCCTGCCCAACCGGCGCGCCTTCACCCTGCGCCTCTCCCGGGAGCTGGAGCGGGTGCGCCAGAATGCCGAACCCCTGGGGCTGCTGTTCCTCGATCTCGACGGCTTCAAGGGGATCAACGACAGGCTGGGCCACCATGTCGGCGACGCCCTGTTGCAGCGCTTTGCCCAGGTGCTGAGTGCCGAGGTGCGCCCGGGGGACATGGTGGCGCGCCTGGCCGGCGACGAGTTCACCATCATACTGCCTGCCCTGCGCCAACCCGCGCAGGAGCTGCCTGCCCTGTGCGAGCGACTGCTGGCGGCCATGGCGGTTCCCGGGGACGTGGCCGGTCACCGGCTGCCCCTTGCCGGCAGCATAGGGGGCGCCCTCTGCCACTCGGGTCAGTATTGTCACATCGACGATCTGCTGCACCGGGCCGATGCCGCCATGTACCAGGCCAAACAGGCGGGCAAGGGGCGCTTCGCCCTCGATCTCAGCACGGCATAAGGGGCTGTCAGCCCCCCAAAGCAACGGGGAAGCCTCATGCCTCCCCGTTTCTTGACCCACTCCCAGTTCCCCGCAGCTTGGCAGATCGGGAGTCAACGCCCCTCTCACCTGCTGGCGTTCAATCCGAAACGATCTCCCAGGAGCCGTCAGGCTTCTGGCAAGCGGTACCGAAGGCATCCTCCTTCTTGCCCCCCACCGTGATGGTCTGCTGGAATTCGCGGCAGTAGCGGCCACTGCTGCTGGTCCCTTCCCGCACCGCAGTCACCGAGCCGGAGGCGTCGCCATTACTCCAGGTGACGGGATCGTTCAGGGGTGCCGTGGTCGCCTTGACCTGGGCCGCCTCGTGCTCCCGCTGCTGCTCCTCATTGATGTTGTCGAGGATCTTCAGGGTAATGGCGGTGAAGGCCAGCCACTTCCAGGCATCGTTGTCGTCGTAATAACTGCCATAGCCCCCATACCAGTGGCCATAGGGACGAACCACCACCACGTCGTGATAGACACGGCGCCGGTTCGGTGGCACGACGATATTGTTGTGGTGATTGTCGATGACCAGGTTGTTGCCCCTGATGTCACGACTATTGTCGATGTGGCGGTTGTCCAGCTGATGGTTGCCCTCGACATGGCGATCCTGTATCTGACGCTGGTTGACATGAACCGGCCGGGTCGCCTTGTCCCGCGCCCTCACATTGCCCCACCCCTCGTTGAATTTTACCGACTCCCGATTGGCCTGACGGGGCACGGCCCTGTGCTGCACCGCGTGGGGCTGGGATACCCGCTGCGGCGCCGACCTGTGCTGGGGCATGTGCTGGCCCCTGCCCTCCAGCGCCAGCGCCTCCTGCCAGAGCGTCGGGACTATCAACATCATGGCAAGCAGCATCGGAGGCAGGATATATATTCGTTTCATGGTGTTAGCCTCATGAGGAGTTGCCCGAAAGTATAGACAGCGCAACTCGCCAGCTGAGTTTTCCATCCCGATGAGGCATAAAAAAACGGCGACCCCTGGGTCGCCGTTTCTGCGTGGAGCCGAAGCCTGGGATCAGTCACCCAGCAGGACGGAGTCCAGCGCGATTTCGATCATGTCGTTGAAGGTCAGCTGACGCTCTTCGGAGGTGGTCTGCTCACCAGTACGGATATGGTCGGAGACGGTGCAGATGGTCAGCGCCTTGGCACCGTACTCGGCGGCCACGCCATAGATACCGGCGGCTTCCATCTCGACACCCAGGATGCCGTATTTTTCCATGACGTCGAACATGGAGGGGTCCGGGGTGTAGAACAGATCAGCGGAGAAGATGTTGCCCACGCGCACGGCCACACCCTTGTTCTTGGCGGCCTGAACGGCATTGGCCACCAGGTCGAAGTCGGCGATGGCGGCGAAGTCGTGATCCTTGAAGCGCAGACGGTTCACTTTGGAGTCGGTGCAGGCACCCATGCCGATCACCACGTCACGCAGTTTCACGTCTTCACGCACGGCACCGCAGGAGCCCACGCGGATCAAGGTCTTCACGCCGTAGTCGGTGATCAGCTCTTTTGCGTAGATGGAGCAGGACGGGATGCCCATGCCGTGGCCCATGACGGAGATGCGACGACCCTTGTAGGTGCCGGTGAAACCGAACATGTTGCGCACGTCGCACACCTGCTCGACGTTCTCCAGGAAGGTTTCGGCGATGTACTTGGCACGCAGGGGGTCGCCCGGCATCAGCACGGTATCAGCAAAGGCGCCATCTTTCGCATTGATATGAGGAGTTGCCATTCTCTTTATTCCTTCACACTAGGTTGAGTTTTATTGTCTTTATGGATTGTCCGCTGCCTGCGCGGCGGCGGTACATTACAGGAAACCGGGGCCCTGTGGCACCCCGGGCAGGCGAACCGGCCCGGGGTCACCATCACAGGAAGCTGGTACCGTATTGCAGCTTGGGCAGGCCGTGGTAGGCCGCGATGCTCTGGCCGATGTCGGCGAAGGTCTCGCGACGACCGACGGAGCCCGCCTTGACCGGCTTGCCGTAGAACAGTACCGGAATGTATTCGCGGGTGTGGTCGGTACCGCTCCAGGTCGGGTCACAGCCGTGGTCGGCGGTCAGCACCACCACGTCGCCATCCTGCAGCAGGTCGAACAGCTCCGGCAGGCGGGAGTCGAAGTACTCCAGCGCATCGGCGTAGCCCTTGACATCACGGCGGTGACCGTAGGAGGAGTCGAAGTCCACGAAGTTGGTGAAGACGATGGTCTGGTCACCGGCCGCTTTCACCTCTTCCAGAGTCCTGTCCCACAGCTCGGTCAGACCGGTCCCCTTCACCTGCTTGGTGATGCCCTGCTGGGCATAGATGTCGGCGATCTTGCCGATGGAGACCACCTGGCCACCCGCTTCCTTCATGTAGTCCAGCACGGTCGGCGCCGGCGGCAGCACGGAGTAGTCGTGGCGGTTGCCGGTGCGCTTGAAGTTGCCCTTGCCGCTGCCCACGAACGGACGCGCGATGACGCGGCCGATGTTGTAGGGCTCCAGCAGCTCGCGCACGATGTGGCACAGCTCATAGAGCTTCTCGAGGCCATAGGTCTCTTCGTGGCAGGCAATCTGGAACACGGAGTCGGCAGAGGTGTAGAGGATCGGCTTGCCGGTGCGCATGTGCTCTTCGCCCAGATCGTCCAGCACCTGGGTGCCGGAGGCGTGGCAGTTGCCCAGATACCCGGGCAGACCGGCCTTCTCGACGATGGCATCCAGCAGCTCCTGCGGGAAGCTATTGTGATGGTCGTGGAAATAACCCCACTCGAACAAGACGGGCACGCCGGCAATCTCCCAGTGACCGGACGGGGTGTCCTTGCCGGAGGAGAGCTCCTGGGCAAAGCCGTAGGCGCCGACCACTTCGATGTCCTTGTTCAGTCCGGCCGGGAAGGTGCCGCTGGCGAGTTCGCCCGCGTGGCCCAGACCCAGCTTGCTGAGGTTTGGCAGGTTGAGAGCGCCACGGCCCTCGATCTCACCGGCGGCGCACGCCTTGGCGATATGGCCAAGGGTATTGGCACCCACGTCGCCGAACTTGTCGGCATCGGCGGCAGCACCAATACCGAAAGAGTCCATCATCAGAATAAAGGTACGTTTCATGGGACTTCCCCTTGTTACAAATCAGCCAGACCGATGCGACGGTAAACCTCGGGCAGCGCCTCTGGTCGGGTGTCGCCGATCTTCACGGCAGCCTGCACCATGCGGGCAGCCTCGGCAAATTGAGCTTCTGTCTGAGCGTGGATCAGGGCGAGCGGCTTGTCAGCATCGACGCTCTGACCCAGGCGGATAAAGTCGGTCAGACCGACGGCATAATCGAGTTTGTCGGCGGCGGCGCGGCGACCGCCGCCCATGGCGACCACCGCCAGGCCCAGTTCACGGGTGTCCATCGCGGTGACGAATCCGCTGTGGGCCGCGTAGACGGGGCGCACGATGGCGGCTTTGGGCAGGTAGGCGTCGTAGCGCTCCATGAAGTCCGCCGGGCCACCGAGGCCGGTCACCATGCGACCGAAGATCTCGGCGGCCTTGCCGTTGTCGAGCACCGCCTGCAGCTTGGCACGGGCGTCCTGCTCGTCGCTCGCAAGCCCCGCGGAGATCAGCATCTCGGCGCACAGGGCCAGGGTCACTTCGTGGATGCGCGGGTTGCGATACTCACCGGTCAGGTAGCGCACCGCCTCGCGCACTTCCACCGCGTTGCCGGCGCTGGAGGCCAGCACCTGGTTCATGTCGGTCAAGAGTGCTGAAGTACGGCAGCCGGCACCGTTGGCCACGGCGACGATGCTCTTGGCCAGTTCCTCGGAGGCTTCAAAGGTCGGCATGAAGGCGCCGGAGCCCACCTTCACATCCATTACCAGGGCTTCGAGCCCGGAGGCAAGCTTCTTGGAGAGGATGGAGCCGGTGATCATGGCAATCGACTCGACGGTGGCGGTGATATCCCGTACCGCATAGATACGCTTGTCCGCCGGGGCGAGATCGCCGGTCTGGCCGATGATGGCGACACCCGCCTCTTTCACTACTTTCAGGAAGCGGTCGTTGTCGACCGAGGTCTGGTAGCCGGGGATGGCATCCAGCTTGTCGAGGGTACCGCCGGTGTGGCCGAGACCACGGCCGGAAATCATGGGCACGAAACCGCCGCACGCAGCGACCATGGGGCCCAGCATCAGGGAGACGACGTCACCCACACCGCCGGTGGAGTGCTTGTCGACGATGGGGCCGCCCAGGTTGAGGTGATCCCAGGTCAGCACCATGCCGGAGTCGCGCATGGCGCAGGTCAGGGCGACCCGCTCATCCATGGTCATGTCCTTGAAGTAGACCGCCATGGCCAGGGCCGCTATCTGCCCCTCGCCGATGGTGTTGTTGGTAATGCCCTGAACGAAGAATTGAATCTCTTGGGTACTGAGCGCTTCACCGTTGCGCTTCTTGCGAATAATTTCTTGAGGCAAAAACATCTTTCATTCCCTCCGTGCACAGTGCACGAACACAGACCGAACCAGATCCGAAAGGGGGCGGCGCACCGCCCCCTGCCGCCGCTTAGTAACCGCTGGTATTGGCAGGCTTGTCGCCATGCCCCAGGGTCGCCAGCAGGCTGGCCAGCAGACTGGAGGCACCGAAACGGAAGGTGCGGGCGGATACCCAGTCCTTGCCCAGGATCTCTTCGGCCATGGCCAGGTACTGACCCGCCACGGCGGCGTCTTTCACGCCACCGGCCGGCTTGAAGCCCACTTTCGGGTTCTTGGCCTTGATCACTTCCATCATGATGCGGGCCGCTTCCGGGGTCGCATTGACCGGCACCTTGCCGGTGGAGGTCTTGATGAAATCGGCACCGGCGTCGATGGAGATCTCGGAGGCGCGACGGATCAGCGCCTCTTCCTTCAACTCGCCGGTCTCGATGATCACTTTCAGCAGTACCTTGGCGCCGCAGGCTTCCTTACATGCTTTGACCAGATCGAAGCCGACCTGTTCATTGCCGGCCATGAAGGCGCGGTACGGGAAGACCACGTCCACCTCGTCGGCACCGTAGGCCACGGCGGCACGGGTCTCGGCCACGGCGATCTCGATGTCGTCGTTGCCGTGGGGGAAGTTGGTCACGGTCGCGATGCGCACGTCGGCGGCGCCGATGTCACGCAGGGTCTTGCGCGCGATGGGGATGAAACGGGGGTAGATGCAGACGGCGGCGGTCAGGCCGGCCGGAGACTTGGCCTTGTGGCACAGGTCGATCACCTTCTGATCGGTGTCGTCATCGTTCAGGGTGGTCAGGTCCATCAGGTTCAGGGCGCGTTGGGCGGCCACTTTCAGATCAGTCATGCTATGTCTCCAAAGTCTTGTTAAGCCCCATCACCCACGATCGGCTTCACCGAACACCAAGGGTCGGCAGAGACGTTCCCGGAGCAACGGGATATGGAATTGCAGCGCAAATGCACAGGCAATACGGCTGCAAATAAGGCAAGAGCCCTGTCACTTTCTTACAAAAGTGCGGACTTGGTTCCATGAAGACTTGAGAAAGGCCGACTACGCAGACCCGACTTCCCAATCAATTCCATTTGACCGCCAACACCCGGATTCACCGGGCATTAGTCAATGCCAGCACCCTGCTGGCATCGCCTATTTCAGCCGAGATACCCCGTGTTTGCAAGCCGGATTTGCCAATTTCAGAGGTACCTCACACCCGGCAAATCCAGCGCTGGAAGGCGCTTAAGAGAAGAAGCGGGTCAGGATCCAAGAGTAGGCAATGCCCCCCAGATAGACCCCCACGATCCCCATGACGCCGGAGAGGACGGGCGGCGCCGGTATCGGCAACTTGAGGAAAGAAAACAACACCCCAACGATAAAGCCGGCCGCCATAGCCAGTAGCACTTCATTCATAGAACCTCCGATTTGACTCACTTTATTATTAGTCTTGACAGGAAAACGGTTGTCACCACCCCAAACGAGAACGCCACAGCAAATCGCTGTGGCGTTCGTCTTTATCCTGTCAGTCAGGCGATGTTACATGCCGGACAGCGCCAGGAAGAAGCCTGCGATGGTCGCAGACATCAGGTTGGACAGGGAACCTGCCAGCACGGCCTTCAGACCAAACTTGGCGATGGTGCCGCGACGGTTCGGTGCCATGGAGCCCAGACCACCCAGCAGGATGGCGACGGAGGACAGGTTGGCGAAGCCGCACAGGGCGAAGGAGATGATCGCCTTGGTGTGCTCGGACATGGCCACACCGTTGATCAGTACTTCATCCTTCAGGTAGGGGGCGAAGTTCAGGTAAGCCACGAACTCGTTGACCACCAGCTTCTGACCGATGAAGGAACCGGCCACGACCGCTTCGCTCCAGGGCACGCCGATCAGGAAGGCCAGCGGGGAGAACAGCCAGCCCAGCAGCAGCTCCAGGGAGAGTTGCGGGTAACCGAACCAGCCGCCCACACCGGAGAAGATGCCGTTGATCATGGCGATCAGGCCGATGAAGGCCAGCAGCATGGCACCCACGTTCAGGGCCAGTTGCAGACCGGCGGAGGCACCGGCGGCAGCGGCGTCGATCACGTTGGCCGGCTTGTCGTCCAGCTCACCTTCTGCGGTGTTCTCGTCGTAGCTCGGGGTCTCGGTTTCCGGTACCAGCAGCTTGGCGAACAGCAGACCACCCGGGGCAGCCATGAAGGAGGCGGCGATCAGGTATTCCATCTTGACGCCCATGGAGGCGTAACCGGCCAGCACGGAGCCGGCAACGGAAGCCAGACCACCACACATGACGGCAAACAGCTCGGAGTCGGTCATCTTGGAGATGAAGGGACGTACCACCAGCGGGGCTTCGGTCTGACCGACGAAGATGTTGGCAGTGGCGGAGAGGGATTCGGTACGAGAGGTGCCCAGCACCTTCTGCAGACCGCCGCCCAGCAGCTTGATCACCCACTGCATGATGCCGAGGTAGTAGAGTACCGCGATCAGGGAAGAGAAGAAGATGATGACGGGCAGGACGCGGAAGGCGAAGACGAAGCCACCGCCACCGAATACTTCGAACATCTTGTTGCCAACCAGACCACCGAACAGGAATTCGATGCCGTTCTGGCCATAACCGATGACGCTGGAGACGGCGTCGGACACGCCCACCAGGATGTCACGACCGACCGGCACGTAGAGCACGAAGGCCCCCAGACCGGCCTGGATGGCAAAGGCGCCACCTACGGTACGAATTTTGATTGCCTTGCGGTTGCTGGAGAACAGCACCGCAATCAGGACGAGCGTCGCCATCCCTACCAGACCCATTATCAGATTCATTATTAACACTTCCTCTTTAGTAGCACCTGCCAGCTTGTTAACGATTTGTGTATTGAAGCCGCTAATCAAGGGTGCGCATTATACTAATTACGGTGCGACAAAATAGAATACTGGTCACATTTTATAAGCCACAAACGGCCTGAACATCGTTTAATTAGACCGCAAACGATTTTTATGGGCCCTGTTTTTTATCACTCGGTCATCATTTGATAATCAAATGTTAATTTCATGATTTCCTGGGGGGAACAGCCGCCGGGTGGAGTCATGTAACACCGAAATAACATCCTCCAGCGGTTGCTGCCGCAATTGTGCCAACAAGCGGGCTATGGTCGGCAGGCTGGCCGGCGTGTTCACCTCCCCCTGCTGGCCTTGCAGCGGCATGTCGGGAGCGTCGGTTTCCAGCAGCAAGGCCTCCAGCGGCATCTGGCGTATCGCCTCCCGGGTCTTGTTGGCCCGCTCATAGCTGATGACCCCCCCGATCCCCAGCCTGAAACCCAGTTGCCAGAACACCTCCGCCTGATGCAGGGAGCCGCTGAAGGCGTGAATGACCCCCCCTTGTGGCGGAGTGAAGCGCCGCAGGATCTTGGCGACCGTGTCGTTGGCACGCACCGAGTGGACGATGAGGGGCAGCTCATGCGCCATGGCCAGTCGCACCTGCGCCTCGAACATCTCGACCTGCCCCTCCTGCGGCACATGGGAGCGCAGATCCAGCCCGCACTCCCCCACGGCCACCAGCCCACGGGGCCGACTCGCCAGCAGGGTCTCCAGCCGGGTCAGTACATCCCGGGGCTGCTTGCCCACATACCAGGGATGGATCCCCAGGCCATAACGGATGTCGTCGTGGCGCCCGGCCAGCGCCACCACCCTCCCCCAGTTTTCCTCTCCCACGGCGGGGATGATATACTCGCCCACCCCCAGCTGGCGCCACCGGGTCAGCAGCGCCTCCCTATCGGCGTCAAAGACCGGAAAATCGAGGTGGCAGTGGGTGTCTATCAATTCCATGTCGCGCTTACCTGTCTGTCGTACTCAATGGGTTCATTCCATGCCAACACACGTTTCCCGAGGCTTTACCCTGATAGAACTGGTGCTGGTCATCATCGTGCTGGGGATCCTGGCCGTGACCGCCCTGCCCCGCTTCATCAACATCCAGGACGACGGGCTCAAGAGCAGCGTCTCGGCCACGGCGGGCAGCTTTGCCAGTGCCGCCCGGCTCGCCCACGCCGGCTGGGCGGTCAAGGTGAAGGGGGAGCCCCTGGCACTCTACAACTTTAGCGGCATGGGCAGGCAGGATCTCGACATCAACAGCCATGGCTGGCCGGTGGGCACCAAGGAGGACCAGGGAGGTCAGGGGCCCGATACCGTCTTCCCCGGTGGCGACAGCGATCAGATCTCTGTCAGCAGCCGGGACGACTGCGAGAGCCTGTTTGGCGCCCTGCTCGATACCGATCTGACGGTGGCCGATGAGTTGCACCAGGATTCGGACAGTGACTACATCTCCCGGCTCATCCCGGCAGACGCTCAGGCTGACGGCGCCCTTCGTCACGACAACTGCCGCTATACCCTGCGCAGCTCCGTGGGCCGCTTCCCGGCATACCCCGATGGGCTATCGTTCGACTACAACAGCGTCACTGGCGCCGTGACTCGCCAGTTCCAGTGAGGTCGTCGCCCTTCTCCGGGCGCTTCTCCTCTTCATCATGGCGTACCGGCACGCAGCAGCGCCGGTTCTCCGGTGTGAGTCCCCACTCCTGGCACCAGGCATCGTAGCGAGCCAGCCAACGCAGCAATATCCCCTTCATGGGCGCCTCCTTGTCTCGATGGTTTCCCCACAAGCCTGCCCCAATCCAACTCCCCAGACCAGCATCTCGGGGCCAGAGGCGTCATGGCCTGTCCAGCGGCAGCAGCAGCCCCATGGAAATCTCGTCCACATAGCCCTCGTCCAGCCGATAGGCCTGCCGTCTCACCCCTTCCTCCACGAACCCGCACTTGCGATACAAGGCGTGGGCCACCTCGTTGTGGGCCATCACTCCCAGCTCCAGCCGGTGGATATCGAGATCCCTCGCGGCCGCGATCAGGGTACGCAGCAACCGTTCCCCCCATCCCTGCCCGCGCGCCCCCGAACGCAGCCCCATCACCACCAGGGCGCAGTGGCGGTTGCGTGCCAGGCCGCCACCAAGGAGCGCGGCAAACCCTTGCACCTCCCCCGCCAGATCCAGCAGCCACATGGCCTGGTTGGGGGACGCGGCCATGGCCTCGAGCCGCCTGCGCTGCCCCGCTATGTCCGAGGGGCGCTCTCCCGCTTCATACAGCATGAAGCGGGTCTCCCTGTCCAGTTGCCCGAAGAAGCGGTCCAGCACCGCCGCATCCTCCACCCCTGCCATACGAATCATCAGCCTGTTCTCCCTGCCTGGTGGTCCTGCCGACCACGACCATAAAAAACGACTCCCTCAGGAGTCGTTTTTATCAGAGCCATCTGGCTAACGCCACGCCCTCGGCCCGATCAGGCTTTCGCTGGCAGGCTCAGGCGAGCAACGGCTTCCACGTGCATGGAGTGCGGGAACATGTCCACCGGCTGCACCTCGTCCAGCACGAAGCCCTGCTTGACCAGCCAGGCGAGATCCCGGGCCAGGGTCTGGGGGTTGCAGGATACATAGACCAGACGGCGCGGCGCCATGGCCACCAGGGTCTGCAATACCGCCTTGTCACAGCCCTTGCGGGGCGGATCCATCACCACCACGTCGGCACTCACCCCGTCGGCATGCAGGGCAGGCATCAGCTGCTCCGCCTTGCCCACGTGGAACTCGGTTTGCTCGATGCCGTTGAGGGCCGCATTGCGGCGGGCGTCGCTGATGGCGCTCTCCACCGACTCGATCCCCACCACCTTGGCGGCCTTGCCTGCCAGGAACAGGGAGATGGTGCCGATGCCGCAATAGATGTCGAACACCGTCTCGCTGCCGGTCAGCTCGCAATACTCCAGCGCCTTGGAGTAGAGCACGTCGGTCTGGCTCGGGTTGTTCTGGAAGAAGGAGAGGGGCGAGATCTCGAATTCGAGCTCGTGGATCTTGTCGCGGATCACCCCGCTGCCCAGCAGCACCCGGTTCTTGTCACCCAGGATGCGGTTGGTACGCGCCTCGTTGATGTTCTGCACCAGAGTAGTGACCGGCAGATCCGCCAGGGCCGCCAGCAGCTCGGCTTCGAACGGCAGCGCTTCGCCCAGGGTCACCAGCACCACCATCAGCTCGCCGCTCTTGAAGCCCTTGCGGGTCATCAGGTTGCGCACGCAGCCGGTGTGGGCCACCTCGTCATAGGCCGCGATGTCGTGCTCGCGCATCCAGTTGCGTACCCGGGCATTGAGCTCCACGTGCAGCGAGTCCTGCACCGCGCAATCATCGGCGGTGATGAGGTCGTGGGAGTGCTTGCGGTAGAAGCCGATCTCGGCGCCCGCCTCGCTGCCACGCACCGCGTACTGGGCCTTGTTGCGATAGGCAAACGGCGTCTCCATGCCGAGGATGGGGTTGACCACGGCCTCACCCAGCCCGACCTGCTCCAGTGCGCTCTGCACCAGGCTCTGCTTGAGGGCAAGCTGGGCCGGATAGGCCAGCGGGCGCACCTGGCAGCCACCGCATTCGGTGTTGGGGCAAAAATCGGCCACCCGATCGGCAGAGGGCTGGGTCAGCTCGACCAGCTTGCCGTGCAGGTAGTTCGGTTTGACCTCGGTCAACTCGACCAGCGCCTGCTCACCGGGCAGCAGACCCTCGACAAACAGGGGGCGATCGAACAGGCGACCCTTGCCATCCCCCTTGTCGGTCAGTTCCAGAATATCGATCTGATGTTGGTGTCCCACTAACGGCATGAGCGGCTCCGAAGGCATGAAAGAGAGGGTGACGACGGGGCAGACCCGGCGACCCCGAATAAAGGGTGGCAGAGTTTAGCGGAGATCCGCCCAAAATGCAGGCATAAAAGACCCCGCAAACACAAATAGCGACCCCGGCCACCAGCGGCCCGGTCCCGGGCAGCCTGACCAGCTCGCCCCAATAAAAAAACCGCCGGACGGGGCCGGCGGTATGACATTCATGGCAGCAGGATCAATGGCTGTAGGCTTTCTCGCCGTGGCTGGTCACGTCCAGCCCTTCGCGCTCGGCATCTTCCTTCACCCGCAGACCGATCAGCAGGTCCACCAGCTTGTAGGCCACGGCCGAGACCAGGGCGGTCCAGACCACGGTCACCCCCACACCGATGACCTGTACCTTGACCTGGGCCAGGATGGAGTATCCCTCGGCCACCTGGTTGGTCACATAGTCCCACACCCCGGTGCCGCCCAGATCCGGGCTGGCGAACACCCCGGTCAGCACGGCACCCAGGATCCCGCACACCCCGTGCAGGCCGAACACGTCCAGGCTGTCATCGGCCCCCAGCAGACGCTTGAGACCGTGCACGCCCCACAAACCGGCCACCCCGCTGAGCAGGCCGATGATGAGGGCGCCCCCCACACCGACGAAACCGGCGGCAGGGGTGATGGCGACCAGGCCCGCCACCGCACCGGAGACAGCGCCAAGCAGGGAGGGACGGCCCTTCATCGCCCACTCGGCGAAGGTCCAGGAGAGGGCGGCAGCGGCCGGTGCGATCCAGGTGTTGGCGAAGGCCAGGGCCGCCGTGCCGTTGGCTTCGAGGGAGGAGCCTGCGTTGAAGCCGAACCAGCCGAACCACAGCAGGGCGGCACCGATCATGGTCATGGTCAGGCTGTGGGGGGTCATGGGGTCACGGCCATAGCCAACCCGTTTGCCCACCATGAAGGCCCCAACCAGACCGGCCACCGCAGCGTTGATGTGCACCACTGTGCCGCCGGCGAAGTCCAGAGCGCCGTGCTGGAACAGATAGCCTGCGGTGGCACCGGCCGCTTCGGCGGCGGCCGCATCCGTGTAGGCATCCGGACCCGCCCAGTACCACACCATGTGCGCCATCGGGATATAGGCGAAGGTGAACCAGATCACCGCGAACAGCAGCACCGCCGAGAACTTCATCCGCTCGGCAAAGCCGCCGACGATGAGCCCGCAGGTGATGGCGGCAAAGGCACCCTGGAACACCACGTAGATGAACTCGCTGATCCCGACCCCCTTGCTGAAGGTGGCGGCGATGGAATCCGGCGTCACCCCCATCAACAGCACCTTGTCGAAGGAGCCGTAGAAGGCGCCGCCCTCGGTGAAGGCCAGGGAGTAGCCGTAGACCACCCAGAGGACGGTGATGAGGCAGAACAGGGTGAACACCTGCATCAGCACGCTCAGCATATTCTTGGCGCGCACCAGGCCGCCGTAGAAGAGGGCGAGGCCCGGCACGGACATCAGGATCACCAGGGCCGCCGCCACCATCAGCCAGGTATTGTCCCCCTTGTTGATGGTCACGGTCGCGGCCGCCTGTACCACATCGGCCTGCGCGGCCACCTCTTCGGCCCAGCCCGGGGCGGCCATGGTGGCGGCCAGCGCCAGCAGGCCAGTCATTACGAGTCTCTTGAACATACAGCCCTCTCCTTGTCGTCCCGGCATCCGGGTCCATTTCCTGATATGCATTTCCAACCTGGCCACCTGCCCACCGTACCTGTGTGGCTCACGGAGACATCATGGCGACATGACATGGGGAAAGCATAAAGCAGGCCAAGAAAAATAATCCTTTTATTTCATGGCGTTATGTTTTTATCACATTCAACACGCACCATCTTGGCGCACGATGCCCGGTTACAGAGGGAAAATCGCACTTTGGCTGTGCATTGCCGGGAAAATGCACCAGGATGACCCAACCACCTCACAATGACGGGGCGAACCCGTGGTGATGTCACCTTGGCAGGCTTATCTATCCCGCTAAGGTATTTATGAAATAAATGAAATGGGCCATACCATGGTGAAATCAAATGAGGCTGACGGCCAATATCCCCCCACCCGAGGGGCACAAGCACGATAAGAGTGCAAACTCGCGCCATTCGTCTGGCCTGCCCCGAAATGCCCGGTCATACTGGCAAGCCATCTTCCCCTGTTCCCAGCGCCTCGAGGAGCCCATGCCCAATCTCAACGTGACCGAAATCAAGGCCTTCGTGCCTGCCCGGGATTTCACACTGTCAAAGCAGTTCTATCAGGATCTCGGCTTTACCCTGGCCTCCGATGGCGACGGCGTGGCCTATTTTCATCTCGGCAACGCAAGCTTCCTGCTGCAGGATGGCAATCCCCCGGGGCTGGCCGAGCAGCTCATGATGCACCTCCTGGTGGAGGACGTGGCCGCCTGGCAGGCCCAAGTGGAGGCGAGCCAGGTCGCCGCCCGCTACGGCGTCCGGGTCACGGAGCTCGTCACCCAGCCGTGGCGCATGAAGGAGTTCTGTCTGTACGATCCCGCCGGCGTGCTGTGGCGCATCGCGCAGAACATCGACTGAGGGGATGGCAGTCCGAGAGGCTGATGGCCTGAGAGCCTGTGGGTCTGAAGGTCTGAAGGTCTGAAGGTCTGAAGGTCTGAGGGTCTGTGGGTACACCTCTTAGCACCGCCCGGAAAAACAAAAGGCCATCCGCGAGGATGGCCTTTTGTCATGGAATCTGATGGTGCCGGGGTCTCTATCGAATCATGAATTTATTGGATTGATTTTAAAGTAAAATTCCAGATATGAATTTTGCTTATACCCCCAGATATACCCCCACATCAGTGACAGTGGTTGCTGTCTCTTCGAATCAGTGCGGGATATCTCAGGGGCAAGCCCCTTCCCTGTCCCGGGGAAATTATCCCTATACCTGGTGCGGTGAGAGGCCGTGTCACCCAGGCCCCCCCCTAGATTTGGTCACCGGCGTACCGGTCTGCCCTGCCGAAATGTCGGGTCAGGTCATCAGCAAGACCAAGAGCAACTGAGTAGAGGTCCGCTCCCTACTGCCCCCACCTCCCTGGTTTCATACCCACCGTGTTGTTCTTCGCGCCGATGTATTTCGTTTTGCGCAGAGCTGCGCAATTGCGCAATATCTAAACCTCCACCAACGCCTCCAGCCCTTACCACACCTAGATCTTCTAGTATTGGACCACCATTGTTTTTCGATTTTGCACAACGGCTTGTGCGCAGTTTGTAGTGCGCAGTCCTGAGGGGATTGCCCAAGTGGTGAGAGGGGCAAGTGACTGGTCCAGGAGGGTGGTTCATTCGGTAGCGGTGGAGCATGGTCTATCAGGAAACCCACGACACAGCCGATTCAGAGAACCACCTGGTGAGCACAGCTAATGGCCAGGGAATGGCGCCGCATGAACAGAGCCCACGAGGTGGCGGCAGGGAGCATAGCCGACTTCGGTTGAGAGCATGAGGCTTTTTCTAGCAAAGCATGTTCATAAATAGGCAAAGGAAGAGAGTTGCGAGATGTCCTGCGGGTTAATCCCGCAATCCTCTGTTGCAGTAAAAGTGAATCGCCCCCAGTAGAAGCACCTGCACTAATAATCCTGAAAAGCTGCCGGCTGCTTTCGAGGCAGCTGTAGCCGAGGGCTGGTCGATTCGCTGGCTGCCCTCGCGAGCGCATGATAATGGTTTTCCATTCTGTTCAGCATGGAGTGGCACTTAACTGACGTCCTACTCTTGCTACAGAGCAAGCTGGTCGGGCTAAGAATGCTAAGTGGGACTTTACGTACGATGTCTTCCGCGGATGAGACATGTAGTCCCAGTGGAAGGCATGCTTAACATGCTTTCATATTTTTAAAAAAGACAGCTTTAACAATTACTTATGCATTTTTTATGCGATGTATTGAGTTCTCTTTTTGCGAGTGGCAAACTTCATTATCTGTTCTATTCGAATACCATCACAGATCACGTTTTTCACCGATTGGTTGGCTTTTTTTTGGCTATCCTTGTTTACTTTTCAGACTTAACATATATATTAAGTGACCTTCATGCATGAGTTAGAGATCAAGGGCACAAAGATTAGCTTGAGGCACTGTATAGGTGTACAGGTTAGTTTGGAGGCTGCTGTGAATGCAATCCCAGAGCACGAGAAAAGAGCAACATTTGCACAGTTTGTGGCCCGCCGTGACTATCTATTAGAACACGGTTATCTCAGAGCTCCTGAAAAAATGAATACGGAAGGAAATTTGCCAGATGGTTCGAATTTTTATGCGATAAAAGCACATGGACTCAGGGCATATGGATGGTTTTCGAAGCGTCACAAGGGCGTATTTTATATAAGCCATTTTATTTGTAAGAAGAGACAGAAATTGCTTAAAGCTGATACTACACGAGTAGTCGGAAACTGGCGTGGTATAGAAGAAGGAGTTAAATAATGAAAGACTTCTTTGCTGATTGGCTCCAAGAGAGCGATGAGAATAAAAAAATTACAGCACAAGAACGCCTCATTGTTGAGGTGACTGAGTGCCTGTATGCAAAAATGCTCGATAATGACATTAGAAAATCTGAAATCGCAGATAAACTCGGTAAGTCACAGGCATATGTTAGCCAATTACTGAGTGGTTCTAGAAATATGACGCTGAGAACCCTCTCTGATATAGCACAAGCTCTTGACTGTGTTCCTTCTGTCACGTTGAAACAACAAAATGAGAAACACTGGGAAAATTGTGAGAGCGTTTTTTATCCGGCGCAAAGACCACAAGTTGTAATTAACCCCGTTCCGGTGTTTATTTTCTGCACTGATAAATATCAAACAGCTGCCGCATAGATATGAATGATGAACTGTTGAAACAAGCCCATAAATGTTTAGCTATAGAGAAAGTAATTCTCACAAATCTGACAGTCAATTGCCATCCAAACTATGACCCTGGATTTAGTAATGAGCCGCTTTCTGTCCAGTATCGTGCAGGCCCCGCATCTAACAGAAAGCATTTTGACTTAAGTTGTGAGGACGAGTCTAGCACTACTGTTTGCAGATTTTATTTTAATTGCGGGGTGCGATTGGTAGCTTCGTCTGAAGAAGCAGATGAGGATGTAGCTGATGACGCTGTAATGTATGAGATAAATGCAGAGTTTGCCGCTGATTATCGACTGGAATGTAAGATTGATGATGAAGAAGGGGCTCTATCTGAATTTGCTCGCTACAATGTTGGTTATCATGTTTGGCCATATTGGAGGGAGCTCGTTCAGTCATGTTGTATGCGAGCAGCTATGAATGTAATCCAAATCCCTATGTATAAAATACAAAAATAATCTATAAAGGCGTCATGTTAATAGCATGGCGCTTTTTATTAAATACGACAGTTATATAAGGCTGGCATATCTGTACGTTTCACATTATTTATCTTGATGTTATTTCCCTGCTTATTCCTAATGTACGACAAGGCTTTTGAAAACAATGATGTATGCTTGGTAGGCCTATGCTTGCATCCTAGTTGTACCTATTGGGTTGTCATTAGCTTTACCAGCCAATACATGCGCATTTATCAGACTGACTATCATATCCTTGCCCCGCAATATTACTAACCACGACAAAGTATGATCTCGATCGGCTGTCTGCACTCTATGTATGAAAAAACGGTGGCTACAGCGGCTACGCGGCTACAACTCCCCTCTAGGCCGCGTCATTGCTGGGTTTGTCGTGTAGCCACTACCCCAAAAGGTGGTGGCTACAGGTGGCTACACGCCACTTACTGAGTGGCTACAGCCCCTTTTTGTAGCCACTGTAGCCATTGTGTAGCCACTAAAAATCAGCCTAGTGGCTACACCTCTATCCCTTGATACATAAGGTCTACAGAGGTGTTTTATTGTGGTGTAGCCACTGTAGCCACCATTTTTGTTTCTTCTTTCACGCGCGCGCCTGAGGCAGAAAAGGCAAGGGCCACACTCGGTGGCCCTCTGGTTCCTGTTGGCTGAGGTTATTCATCCTCCAAGCCATCCCCTTCATCACCCAATACTCGCTCACCCAGCACATAGACCCTCATCCCCTTACCCATGCCTGGCAATCTGACCTGTCGCTGGAGCCGCTTCTTGTCTTTGCCTGTCAGCAGATAGCCAGCCTCAAGGCTCAAGATGGCCGCTCGCTTGGGATCTCGCCCCTTGGTGATCTCAAGCCAGCCCTGGGGCAGCACAAAGAAGCTCACCCCATCCGACTCCACCTTGCGAAAGCCCACCATGTTGGCTGGACGATGGCTAGAGTCGAACCAGTCGGCAAAGCGTGTGAACTGGTGGGCAAAGACAAATCCACGTACCTGCATCAAGGTGGCAGCGTCCTCCTGGTTGCCCAAGTGCCCACGTTCTGCCAGCCAAGCCTTGAGGCAGACCCTCACCGCCCTGATGGCTTCCCCCTCTGGCCAGCCGGTCACCCCCAATCGGGTGGCCAGCTCCCCGGCTGCGGCCACCAGCGCAAACCGGTTGATAGCTCGGCCAACCTGATTACCCGCGCCCTTTGGAGTCAGCTCGGCTGCCAATTGCTTAATCTCGGCCCTCAGCCGCTCTCTCTGCTCATCCATGGTCTGAGTCAGGGCATGGGCATAGGTGCGAAAAGCGATGCCGTGATGTGCTTCTGTGTTGGCTTTCAGGGTGTCGGCAAAGCTGCGCCCTCCATCCATGCCGTGCAGCCACTCAAAGGCGCCATGGTGCCCGGTATCGCTGGGGATCTGGATTGTCCGCACCTCCATCCCGGCCTGGGTACTCTTCCCGACACTGGCGGCATGGTCCTCGAGACTTAGCTCACCGGTGGAGAGGAACAGCAACCGCCAGGCCTTACGCTCTCTCAGCTCACCATCCTGCTTACTGCGGCCCTTGCCTTGGCCGTTGGCCAGCATGTAGGCAGTTTGGCCTGCTTCCCGGCCGTCCAGCTCGCCCAGTTCATCCAGACAGAGCAAGGCATCATTGCGCCGACTGGCGATCCCCTCGATGGCGTTACCGGTGGCGCGCCAGGTTTGGGCATAGCGGTCCGGGTGACCATAGACACTGGCAGCCGCCTTCATCACCGTGGTTTTGCCGTCGGTACTCTCACCCTTGAGATGGAAGCCACCGCCCTCCATGCCTACCAGAGAAAGCAGGGGAGCGGCAAAGGCGAGGGACAGCGCAAAGCAAAGCCGAGAGTTGCCCACGGCCAGTCCTGCAACCCCCTGTTGCCAACCGGCCAGGGTACCGCGCTCAGTAAAGTCGCTAGCGGTGTAGCCGGCGGTCTGCAGAATGACCCCCTCGGCATCCGGCCCAATGGACCCACCGGGCAGCACATAGGCATGGCCATGCCACCCTGTGCGCTCGACACAGGTGATACGGCGCTTGGGCTGGCAGCTCATCAGGTAGGCTGCCAGCCTGCGCTTATGGCTCAGCTCGATAAAGGGCAGCCCCGCATCCAGCAGCGCGGCAAACACCTCCTCACCGTTGCGCGGGACCAGGGAACGCACCGGCATGGCCCACTGGCGCACCCGCCCGGCGCTGTCCCGCCACTCCAACAAGCGGCCATAGCCTCGGCCCTGCTCATCAGCGGTCTCTGCCAACACATGAACTGGGCTGGCAATGGGTACCCACTCTTGCCGGGCATCCTCACCCCGGCCCACTGTCATCAGGGCGCACAGGCGCGAGCCCCGCACCTCGAACCCTGCCGGTAGCTCTGGCCCTTCCTCTGGGCTGCTTTTCACCAGATGGAGCGGAGCCACATTGTCTGGCCAGGGCGCCTCGTCCGGTGGGGTGTCTGCCGCCAGTGTCTGCTCGAAGGCTACCACATCCACCAACTGCCAGGGCTCGGCATTATGGCCAGGGTTGCCGCGGTAGAGCTCGGCCTTGGGGGCTTGCTTGCGCAGAGCCACGATCAGCCGCTTGGCCTTCTCGGGGGCGAGGTTGCCGAACTGGTGAACGATGACCCTCTTGGTGGCATCCCGATCGGCCATCTTGTAGAGCCTGGCGCCGTCATCCAACTGGGCGGGCCCCACATACAGCGTCTGCTCTGGCTCCACCTCTGGGTCAATCGGGTTGTCTGTGGCCACCGCCTCGTTGTGTGCGCGCTGCAGGGTAGCCCTGATGCCGGCATCCCGACTTGCTTGCTCGCCGGTGTGGATCACGACCACCTGCAGATCATCCAGGTCCGCAAACTTGAGGAAGGCGCCGGCCCGGGATGGTGGGCTGTTTTGATGACCGGGGCCTGCAGCCCCTTTATGTAGTGCTGTCATTGCATCGCCCTCTGCTTGCTCTCGCTCGCCAGCTCAACCACGGGGTCCTTTCCCTCCTCGAGCATCTGGTGAACATCTGCGCAGAAGGCGCAATACATCTGATCCACCACCAAGGCGCCCAGAGGGGTCAAAGTCCCGTTCACCACCATGTGCCGCAGCATGAGCAAGGCATCGGCCTGCCCCTGCTGAGCCCCGGCGTTTTCGAGGTGAGCGGCCACGATGTTGTTATGAATGGCCATCGTCAGTGACTCAGCAGCAAGGGGAAGCTGGATCCCCAGGTGAGTAAACACATTGCCCCGGGCGGCCAAGTAGGCCTGGGCTAACTGCTCCACCAGCTTATTTATCTCGGTCATGGCAACCCCCTGTTGCATTGCGCTCGCCTGATTGTTTCTGGGCCTTGGTCACCCGCTTGAAAAGTTCCCGCAGTACCGCGGGGCGCAGTGGATTGCGTGACAACTCGCGCCACATCCGGCCATTCAGGGTATTGATCAGTCGATTACTCATGGCGTGTCCCTCCCAGCAGAACGGCAACCAGTTCCTTGAACGCCCGATCATCCAATCCGGCTTTCAGCTCTCGAGCTTCCTTGGCGGTAACGGCCACCGCGGCGCCCTTGGTCTGTGCAATGAAACGGTCCCGATCGCTTCGCCACAGGAAAGCGCTGAGGCTGCCCTGCTGTGAACGTTTCCCGGTACGGGGGTGAGTGGGGCCAATGAAGGTGGTCGGCTCGCTGCCGTTGGCCCATGCGAAATAGGTCATGCCAGCACCTCCTGGCAGAGCCTTATCTCTATACGTAGGGCATCGAGCAAAGCGTTGAACTGCGCCCGCTCTTGCAGGCACAGGTCGGTTTGTTCCAGGGCGTCAGCAAACTGCTCGAGCAGTGCCTCTAGGCGGGATGGAGTGGACAGGGTCATGCGGCCACCCCCTTGCTAGGGGTGCGGGACATAAACACCAACGACAAGCCGGGCAAGTTGGCGCGGGCTTGAGCCTCGGTATTGGCGATGATGGTGATAGTGCGGATACGCCGAAGCTCGGCCAGGCGGCAAGTACGAGGACGCTGGATCAGGAAGGTGAAGATTTTGGGTAAAGCAGGGGTGGGGACAGTAGCCATGATGGCAGCCTCCGTAGTGGTCAGATTTTCTCTGCCACCGGAAGACGCCAATCTCCAACTGGTGGCAGCCCGGACAAGGTTGGCGTAACTGGTCACTACGGAACCCAGCGCCCCTTTCGAGGCCCTCGCCCGAACCGCCATAACACTGTAGAGGCCACCGACCAGGTAGGCCAGCAGCGCCCCAAGAAATGAGGAACGAGTACCGACAAAAAACCACGCAAGAGCGTGGGTCGGCTCCGTAGATATTTTCGAGACGCCAATCTCGGCAACGGATTTGGCCGCTGCAGGGCGAATCGTACTCCGTTGGACGTTGTGGGACAAGCCCACCCCTTGGAATTTGGGCAAGGCTTCGCCCTGGGCAGTGAGCCCATATTGTTCTTTCATGGCATACCTCGGGGTTAGGCGGCGGGAGGGAGGGGAGTGACAGCCGGCGTGCGAGCGCACAGAATGGCGGCGTAGTCGTCTGCCAGCAGGGCAGCCTGGCGCTGGTGTCGCCAGTGGTTGATCAGGGCCACCAGCTTATGGGCTTGCTCACGGTCGGCCAGCCAATAGCGCTTGAAGCGAGTGGTCCCGCCGCCGCTATGCTGGTGCTCAAAGAACGCATCGGTGATAGCTACCCCGTGGTTTCGACGGAGTAGGCCGATGCTGTTGCGCAAGTTGAGGTCATGGAGCCCAGCTAGTCCAGACAAGGCGCTGACGCCTTGGGCTCCCTGCTCCAGCAGGTGGGTGGCGACCAATTCATACTTGGTGATATGCTGACCCTGCTCAAGCTGGGTCGTGCCGTTCGCGGTGCGGCCTTTTTCTTTTTGCATCGTCCTCTCCTTACGCAGCTTGGCCTTGAGCGTTGATCCACTCGTGAACCTCTTCACATCGCCAGGCGGTGACCCGGGTTCCCAGCTTAATTGGCTTCGGGAACTTGCCTTCACCAACCATCCTCCAAAGCGTTGACTTGCTGAACGGCAATGGGCCCACCTTGCTGGCCGTGGTCACCAGTTGTGCCTCTCGAATAAATCCTGTTTCCGGTATTGTCATGTGAGTTCTCCTGAAATGAAAAAGCCCGACACAGTGGTCGGGCTTAAGAGGGATAAAGCAGTATTTGATGATGAATAGGGCTGATTTTGACTTGGGATCCTCCAACGCAAAAACCCGGCACGATGGCCGGGTTTGGATATGAAAAAGGCCCAATCTCGAGAGAATGGGCCATGATGGGGAAATCCTAACGCTGGTGTGATAACGAGTCAAGCAGTCGCTTAGCGTGTCACCCCCTCCTACCTCTTACCCTGCTCTGTGGAAGTTCACCGGACGAACATTGCCGCCCTGTTGTGACTCATAGAAGTCAGCAAGCCATTGCAAGAGCTTGCGGCGGTCATCCAGGTACTCGGCCCTATGGTAGGCCGCCCGCACCTTATTGCGCTCAGCATGGGCAAGCTGGCGCTCGATGACATCCGGATCAAAGCCCTCCTCGTTGAGTGTGGTGGATGCCAGCGCCCGGAAGCCGTGTGGGGTGGCAATCCCCTTATAGCCCATTCGTCCCATGGCATAACTCAGGGTGTTCTCGCTCATGGGGTCAGTCAGCTTCCGCTCGCTCGGGAACAGCAGCTCACAGTGTCCGGTTATCTGGCGCAGCTCCTCAAGCACAGCAAGGGCCTGTCGGGAAAGGGGCACGAGATGGGGTACCCGCATCTTCATCCGCTCAGCCGGGATCCGCCACTCGGCTCGCTCCATATCGAACTCATCCCAACGAGCAAAGCGAACCTCACCAGGGCGGGTCATCGTCAACATCAGCAGGTGGAAGGCTAGGCGGGTTGCAGGGTTCAATGGCTCAGCAGCCAAGCGCCGGTAAAACTCCGGCAGCTCAGCCCGCGGGAGCGCCGGCCGGTGTTCCTGCTTGGTGGCCCTCAGTGCCCCTTTCAGATCTTGGGCTGGATTGTAGCTGGCCCGCCCGGTCTGGATGGAGTAACGCATGACAGAGCTGATCCGCTGCAGTACCCGTCCAGCTGTCTCGGTGGCTCCCCTTGCCTCAACCTTGCGCAGAGCATCCAACATTATGGGCGCTGTCAGCTCAGCAACCGGCACCAACCCCAGATCGGGAAAGGCATCAACTTCCAAAGACTCTATCACACGCTTGGCATGACCTGGGCTCCAGCGGGCTAACTGACTCTGGTGCCACTCCCTGGCTATGGCCTCAAAGCTGTGTTCGCTGGCGAGCCGGCTGGCCACCTTGCTCTGCTTACGGGCAAGACTGGGGTCGATACCTTCCGCCAATTGCCTGCGGGCATCCTCACGCTTAACTCTTGCCTCTTTCAAGGAAACCTCTGGGTAGACCCCCAGAGCCAGCACCTTCTCCTTTCCAGCGAAGCGGAACTTGAGGCGCCAGTATTTCCCCGACGAGGTGATCAGCAAAAAAAGGCCCTTTTCATCAGACAGCTTCTGCTGTTTGCCATTGAACTTGGCTTGTCGGGCGGCGGTATCAGATAGCGGCATGGGGGTATCTCCCGTTTTAACTTGGGGGTACATGGCAGACGCTGGGGGTATAAGCCACTACCTCACAGGCCAGGAATGGCGCGGGATAGCGGACAGGTGGGGGTACTTTTTACCCCTGCTGGGATTTGTACCCCCAGAGATACCCCCAATAATGGGGGGATGTCATGAGGCTTTATGATACGACGAGAAACAACAAAAAACCCGCAAGCCTTACGCTATGCGGGTTTCTGGTCTGCCGTGATACGGCATGAAACTGTAATATGGTGCCCGGGGTCGGACTCGAACCGACACGTATTGCTACGGCGGATTTTGAATCCGCTGCGTCTACCGATTTCGCCACCCGGGCAGCTGCGAGGGATTATACGAATGGCGCTTGGCCATGCAAGGTGTTTTTCTTGCCCCCACCGTTGTTTGCTCATTTATTCAACGCCTTGCCGATGCCAGGCCAGTTACATAGAATGCCCGCATCATATTAATGGAATAATCATCATGGCCAAGCGCAAGACCCCCACCCCTCTCCAGCCTGCTCCCCGGCATCCGTCTGCCGGTCTGCTGCGCCGTCTCGGCGCCCTGCTCTATGACTATCTGGTGGTGATTGCCCTGCTGATCATCGCCGGCTTCATCGGCATGGGGGTGGCCCACCTGCTGCTGGCCACCGGCATGGCGCACGTTCCCGAGGGCAAGGATGCCGCCTGGCTGCTCACCAGCCCCCTCTACAGCGCCTGGCTGGCCTTCGTCATCTGCGGTTTCTACACCTGGTTCTGGGTCCGCGCCGGCCAGACCATCGGCATGCGGGCCTGGCGCCTGCGCATCCAGAACCTGGACGGCAGCAACATTCGCGTCACCCAGGCCCTGATCCGGCTCGCCACCTCGGCCTTTGGCCTGGGCAACCTGCTGTGTGTGTTCAATCGCGCCCGCCCCCGCGCCTTCCAGGACATCTGGGCCGAGTGCGAGGTGGTGGTGCTCGGCAAGGCGGAAAACCTGGAGCAGCTCAATCGCTGATCCCAAGGCGGCAACGAAAAAGGGCACCCAGAGGTGCCCTTTTTGCTGACCAGAACTGACGGCTTGCAGCCCAGAACCTTGACGGAAACGGTGCATCGAGAGCAATGGCCGCCTGTTGTCAGCAGCCCGCCGTCCTTCAGGCCGCTACTGCTTGCGGCTCAGGATATAGAAGGAGATGCCGCCAAACAGCAGGCTGGGTGCGATGGCCGCGAGGATGGGCGGGACCGCATAGACCAGGCTGACCGGGCCGAACACCCTGTCGCTCACATAGACCGCGAAGCCGGTCATGATCCCCATCAGCATCCGCGCCCCCATGCTCACCGAACGCAGCGGGCCGAAGATGAAGGAGGAGGCGAGCAGTATCATGGCCACCACGGAGAGCGGTGAGAGCAGCTTGCGCCACATCTCCAGCTTGTAGCGTCCGGCATCCTGCTTGTTGGCATCCAGATAACCGATGTAGTCCCGCAGCCCCGAGATGGGCAGGTTCTCGGGATCGATGCTGACCACCCCGAGCTGCTTGGGGGTCAGCTCGGATTGCCAGGCCATCTGGGCATGCTGTTCGTCCTGGATCCGGGTGGGATCGTCAAACCGGGTGATGTGCACCTGTTTCAGCAGCCAGTGGTGATCCTCGAACACCCCCTCCTTCGCCTGCACCACGTCGATCAGATTGCGGGACGGAGTGAAGCGGTAGAGGGTGATGCCGGTCAGGGCGCCATCGTTGCGCACCCCGTTGATGTTGACGAAGTTGTTGCCATCCCGTGCCCAGACCCCGTAGGCCGAGACCGTGAGTCTCCCTTCCGACATGGCCCCCGCCTTGATGTCATCCGCCATCCGCTTGGCGGCCGGTGCGACGTACTCGCCCATCAGCCCCACCAGCAGCATCAGGGGAATGGCGGTCTTGAGCGCCGCCATGACGATGCTGATCTTGGAGCGTCCCGCCGCCTGCATCACCACCAGCTCGGAGCTGGTCGCGAGCTGGCCCAGACCGATGAGGCCACCGAGCAGGGCCGCCAGGGGGAAGAAGAGCACCGCCTCCTTGGGCATGGAGAGCAGCACGTAGTAGAGGGCGTTGAGCATGTCGTAGTTGCCTTCCCCGACCGCCTTCAACTGCTCCACGTACTTGATGAGCGCGGCCAGCCCGACCAGGGTCAGCTCGCACAGCAGGATCGACATGAAGATGACCCTGCCTATGTATCTATCGAGAATGCCGAACATCAGCAGAGACTCCCAGGTTGCAGCATCATGCTGACTTTCTCTTGAACAATTGCCCTTTGACCCCGTTCCACCAGCTGGTGCCCTGCAGGTTGAGAGGCAACCCTATCAGCAGCAGATAGACCAGGGGCACCAGGAACATCCCGGGCCAATGGGGCAGACGCCCGCTGTCGATGGCCGACCGGGCGGCACTGAGCAGCAGGAAATAGGAGAGATAGAGCAGGATGGCCGGCAGCAGCTTGGCGTAACGCCCCTGACGGGGATTGACCCGCGCCATCGGCACCACCAGGAAGGTGAGCACCAGGATGGAGAGGGGCAGCGACAGGCGCCACTGCAATTCGGCCATCAGCTGGTTGTCCTGGGTGCCGAGCAATGCCAGGGTCGGCTTGGCCGCCGCCTTGCGGTTGGATCGCTCCATCTCCTGCTGGCGGATCACCAGGCTGTATTCACGGAACTCCGAGACCTGGAACTGCTTGCCGGTGAAATGCCCCTCGTAGCGCGAGCCATCCTTCAGGGTCAGCCACTGCAAGCCGTTGCTGTCGGCGGTCACCTGCCCCTCGTTGGCCACCACCACTGACGGGGGTGAGCCCCCCTCGGCCCGTTGCAGCACGAAGATTTTCTGCAACTCCGACCCCTTGTCGTTCAGATCCTGGATGTAGGCCACCAGGCGCCCCTTGTCGAGCTCCATGAAGCGGCCGGCCTGCAGGAAAGAGATACCGGGATCGGCCTTGAACTCGTCGATCACCTGGTACTCCCGCTCCTTGGCCTGGGGGGCGACCCAGCCGGTGTTGAACGCCGCGACGGCGGCGGTCAGCAGGGCCAGCACCAGGGCGCTGCCCATGATGAAACGGTGACTGAAACCCACCGCGTGCATAACCGTCATCTCGCTTTCCGCGTACAAACGGCCGTGAGCAAACAGAATGGCTAAAAACAGACTGATAGGCAGCATCAACAACGCCATATTCGGCAGGTTGAGCAGCAGGAGGGTGGATACCAGGCGCGTCGGCACCTCACCATCGGCGGCATCGCCAATGATCTGGATAAATTGCTGGCTGACGAAGATAAGCAGCAGCACGAACAGCACCGCAAGCTGGGTTTTCAGGGTCTCCCTGAACAAATATCGGAAAACGATCACAGTCATTCCCAAGTAAACTTGTGTTTTTAGTCGAATGCCTGAAAAATAGGGCCCTATATTGGATTTTTACCAGTTTGAACTGCGGAGCCTGTGACTGTTCGCTCCGCCTCTGATACCCCAACAAGCACCGCATTATTCAATAAATGGTGCCTTTTGTCTTTAGGATGTAGGAGATTCCATGGAGTTCAGTGTAAAGAGTGGCAGTCCTGAGAAGCAACGCAGTGCCTGCGTCGTGGTCGGCGTTTTTGAGCCCCGCCGCCTCTCTCCGGTTGCCGAACAGCTGGACAAGATCAGCGACGGCTACCTCAGCTCGCTGCTGCGCCGTGGCGACCTGGAAGGGAAACCGGGCCAGATGCTGCTGCTGCATCAAGTACCGGGCGTGCTCAGCGAGCGCGTACTGCTGGTCGGGTGCGGCAAGGAGCGCGAACTCGACGAGCGCCAGTACAAGCAGATCATCAACAAGACCATCACCACCCTGAACGAAACCGGCTCCATGGAAGCGGTCTGCTTCCTGACCGAGCTGCACGTCAAGGGTCGGGATACCTACTGGAAGGTGCGTCAGGCGGTGGAAACCACCAAGGCGGGCCTCTACAGCTTCGATCAGTTCAAGACCAACAAGGCCGAACCGCGCCGTCCGTTGCGCAAGCTGGTCTTCAACGTGCCGACGCGTCGGGAACTGACCATAGGCGAGCGCGCCATCAATCACGGCCTGGCCGTGGCGAAAGGGGTGCGCATCTGCCGCGACGTGGCGAACATGCCGCCCAACGTCTGCAATCCCGCCTACCTCGCCTCCCAGGCCCGCCGTCTGGCGGATGCCTATGACAACATCACCACCAGGGTGGTGGGGGAGCAGGAGATGGCCGAGCTCGGCATGAACTCCTACCTGGCGGTGGCCCGCGGCTCCGAGAACGAAGCCATGATGGCCATCATCGAATACAAGGGCAACGCCGACGCCAAGCCCATCGTGCTGGTGGGCAAGGGGCTGACCTTCGACTCCGGCGGCATCTCCATCAAGCCGGCAGACGGCATGGACGAGATGAAGTACGACATGGGTGGCGCCGCCTCCGTGCTCGGCACCATGCACGCCCTGGCCCAGTTGCAGCTGCCCATCAACGTCATCGGCGTGCTGGCGGGCTGCGAGAACATGCCGGGGGGCAACGCCTACCGCCCCGGTGACATCCTCACTACCATGTCCGGCCAGACCGTCGAGGTGCTCAACACCGACGCCGAAGGCCGCCTGGTGTTGTGCGATGCCCTGACCTATGTGGACCGCTACGATCCCGAGACCGTGATCGATGTGGCGACCCTGACCGGTGCCTGCATCATCGCCCTGGGCCACCACACCTCTGGCCTCTTGGCGAACCACAACCCCCTGGCCCACGAGCTGCTCAACGCCTCCGAACAGGCCGGCGATCGCGCCTGGCGCCTGCCCCTGTTCGACGAGTATCAGGAGCAGCTGGAAAGCCCGTTCGCGGACATGGCCAACATCGGTGGCCGTCCGGCCGGAACCATCACCGCCGCCGCCTTCCTGTCGCGCTTCACCAAGAAGTACAACTGGGCCCACCTGGATATCGCAGGGACCGCCTGGAAGAGCGGCAAGGAGAAGGGCTCCACCGGCCGTCCTGTGCCCCTGCTGACCCAGTTCCTGCTCAACCGGGCCGGCGTGGCGGACGTCGAAGACAAGGAGTGATCCCCTTCCCCATCGACTCGAAGAGCGATGCGAGAAGGCGTTACCCTGTATCACAAGGAAGAGGCCTGCCTCTTCCTTGTTTCATTGAGAGAATCCGGGAAGTCCGTGCCAGACGCGGCTCCCGAAGACGGCCAATCGCTGTCCGTCACAGCCAAACGGGACCGACCTGATGAGCCAAGTGACCTTTTACCTGATGAGCCAGCCCGATGATGCGGATGCCTCCGCCGTCGAGCGCCTCGCCTGCCAGCTTGCGGCCGATGGCTGGAGCGCAGGCCACCTCTATCTGCTGTGCGAGGACGAGGCCCAGGCCCTGCGTCTGGACGAGCTGTTGTGGCAGTTGCCGCCCGATCGCTTCGTGCCGCACCAGTTGCAGGGGGAGAGCGGTCAGGCTCCGGTGGAGATAGGCCATCAGCCGCCACGGCGGCGCTATGCCTGCCTCATCAACCTGGCCCGGCAGACACCTTTGTTTGCAGGACACTTCGCTCAAGTGGTAGATTTTGTCCCCACTGACGAAACGCAAAAGCAGCAAGCCCGCGAGCGCTACAAGCACTATCGCCAGGCGGGCCATACCCTCGAGATGAGGGATCAGCCCGTCCTTGCCGCACCGGATCCGGCGCAGCCCTGACTGTGCCACCCTCGATCCACGACGAATCAACACCAGACTCCATCCATCCAGAATACGGCGAGACCATGGAAAAGACTTTTAATCACAACGCCATCGAACAGGCGCTCTATCAGCACTGGGAAGCCCAGGGTTACTTCAAGCCCCACGGCGACACCAGCAAAGACTCCTTCTGCATCATGATCCCGCCGCCGAACGTCACCGGCAGCCTGCACATGGGTCACGCCTTCCAGCAGACCCTGATGGACACCCTGATCCGCTACAACCGCATGCAGGGCAAGAACACCCTGTGGCAGGCGGGTACCGACCACGCCGGTATCGCCACCCAGATGGTGGTTGAGCGCAAGATCGCCGCAGAAGAGGGCAAGACCCGCCACGATTACGGCCGGGAAGCCTTCATTGACAAGATCTGGCAGTGGAAGGAAGAGTCCGGCGGCACCATCACCCGTCAGATGCGCCGTCTGGGTGACTCCGTGGACTGGGAGCGCGAGCGCTTCACCATGGATGAGGGCCTCTCCGCCGCCGTCCAGGAAGTGTTCGTGCGCCTGTACGAAGACGGCCTGATGTACCGCGGCAAGCGTCTGGTGAACTGGGATCCCAAGCTCAACACCGCCATCTCCGACCTGGAAGTGGAAAACCGCGAGATCAAGGGCCACATGTGGCACCTTCGCTACCCGCTGGCCAACGGCGCCAAGACCGCCGAAGGCCAGGATTACCTGATCGTCGCCACCACCCGTCCGGAAACCATGCTGGGTGATACCGCCGTCGCGGTAAACCCGGAAGACCCGCGCTACAAGGCGCTGATCGGCCAGCACATCCTGCTGCCGCTGGTGAACCGTCTGATCCCCATCGTTGCCGACGAACACGCCGACATGGAGAAGGGCACCGGCTGCGTGAAGATCACCCCGGCCCACGACTTCAACGACAACGAAGTGGGCAAGCGCCACAACCTGCCGATGATCAACATCTTCACCCTGGACGCCCACGTGCGTGCCGAGGCCGAAGTGGTCGATACCAATGGCAACCCGAGCACCGCCTATGACGCCGCCCTGCCGACCGAGTTCGCCGGGATGGAGCGCTTCGCCGCCCGCAAGGCCATCGTCGCCAAGCTGGACGAGCTGGGCCTCCTGGCCGAGATCAAGGATCACGTGCTGCAACAGCCTTACGGCGATCGCGGCGGCGTGCCCATCGAGCCCATGCTGACCGACCAGTGGTACGTGCGCGTGGCCCCCATGGCCAAGACCGCCATCGAGGCGGTGGAAGATGGCCGCATCCAGTTCGTGCCGAAGCAGTACGAAAACATGTACTTCTCCTGGATGCGCGACATTCAGGACTGGTGCGTCTCCCGTCAGCTGTGGTGGGGTCACCGCATCCCGGCCTGGTATGACGATGCCGGCAACGTCTACGTGGGCCGCAACGAAGAGGAAGTGCGCGCCAAGCACAGCATCCCGTCCGTGACCGTGCTGCGTCAGGACGAAGACGTGCTCGACACCTGGTTCAGCTCCGCCCTGTGGACCTTCTCCACCCTGGGCTGGCCGAACAACACCGAGGCGCTCAAGACCTTCCACCCGACCGACGTGCTGATGAGCGGCTTCGACATCATCTTCTTCTGGATTGCCCGGATGATCATGATGACCATGCACTTCATCAAGGACGAGAACGGCCAGCCGCAAGTCCCGTTCAAGACCGTCTATATCACCGGCCTCATCCGTGACGAAGAAGGCCAGAAGATGTCCAAGTCCAAGGGCAACGTGCTGGACCCCCTCGACATGATCGATGGCATCTCCCTGGAAGACCTGCTGGAGAAGCGCACCGGCAACATGATGCAGCCGCAGATGGCCGAGAAGATCGCCAAGCGCACCGCCAAGCAGTTCCCGGAAGGGATCAATGCCCACGGCACCGACGCCCTGCGCTTCACCCTGGCGGCGCTCGCCTCCACCGGTCGTGACATCAACTGGGACATGAAGCGCCTGGATGGCTACAACAACTTCTGCAACAAGCTGTGGAACGCCTCCCGCTATGTGCTGATGAACACCGAAGATCAGGATTGCGGCTTTGCCGGTGGCGAGATGCAGTTCAGCCTGGCGGATCGCTGGATCCAGTCCCAGCTGCAAGTGGCCATCCGTGACTTCCGCACCGCCCTCGATACCTACCGCTTCGACATCGCTGCAGGCGTGTTGTACGAATTTATCTGGAACCAGTTCTGTGACTGGTATCTGGAGCTGACCAAGCCGGTACTGACCAAGGGCTCCGAGGCCGAGCAGCGCGCTGCCCGCCACACCCTCGTCAGTGTCCTCGAGACCCTGCTGCGCCTGGCACACCCGATCATCCCGTTCATCACCGAAACCATCTGGAAATCGGTCGCCCCGCTGGCCGGCGTACACGCCGACACCATCATGATTCAGGCTTTCCCGGAATTCGACGCAGCCAAGGTGGACGACGCCGCGATGGCGGATCAGGAGTGGGTGAAGGAGTTCATCGTCAGCATCCGCAACATCCGCGCCGAGATGAACGTAGCGCCGAGCGTCCCGCTCAACGTGCTGCTCCAGTGCGATGCCAAGGATGCCGAGCGTGCAGCCGACAACGAGGCCTTCCTCAAGTCGCTGGCCCGTCTGGAATCCATCCGCGTGCTTGGCGAAGGTGAAACCGCGCCGCTGTCGGTGAAGAAGCTGATCGGTGCCACCGAGCTGATGATCCCGATGGCTGGTCTCATCGACAAGGATGCCGAGCTGGCCCGTCTGGCCAAAGAGGTTGCCCGTCTGGTGGGCGAGTGCGGCCGCATCGAAGGCAAGCTCGGCAACGAAGCCTTCGTCGCCAAGGCGCCGGAAGCGGTCATCATCAAGGAGCGCGAGAAGCTGGAAGATTACCGTCTCCAGCTGACCAAGCTGGAAGCCCAGCAGGCCGAGATCGCAGCGCTCTAAGCCACAGCGCAACATGACAAGCCCCCGTTTATCGGGGGCTTTTTCATGTCATGGGTTCAGTTCTCCCTCTCCTGCCCCGCAGTTTTATCCCTCCCGCCGGGGCGATATTCAAAAATTCACGAGCCAAATCACCTCCTTTCACAAGCGCAGAGCCCGCAAATTCATTACACTGCCAGCGGTCTTTTCTATCGGGAGTGCTGCTGCAGTATGGAAATATTGATCCTGTTTGGATTGATTTTGCTCAATGGCGTCTTCGCCATGTCGGAAATCGCCATCGTGACGGCACGCAAGGCACGCCTCGCCAAAATGGCGAGCGAAGGGAGCCGCTCCGCCGCCATCGCCCTCAAGCTCGGGGAAGATCCGACCCATTTCCTCTCCGCCGTACAGATCGGCATCACCAGCATCGGCCTGCTCAACGGTATCTATGGCGAGTCCCTGCTGGCCCAGCCCTTCGCCCTCTGGCTGCAGGAGTGGGGGCTCTCCCCCAAGAGCAGCAGCCTGCTCGCCACCGTCATCGTGGTCGTGCTGGTCACCTATCTCTCCATCGTGGTAGGGGAGCTCGTGCCCAAACGCCTCGGACAGCTCAGCGCCGAGCGCATTGCCTGTCTGGTAGCCCGCCCCATGCTCTGGCTGGCGACCCTGACCCGTCCCTTCGTCTGGTTGCTCTCCGCCTCCACCAACGCCAGCCTGCGGCTGCTGCGGGTCGATCAGCGCAGCAGCAACAACGTCACTCAGGAGGAGATCCACGCCATGCTGGTGGAGGGCTCCGAAGCGGGGGTGATCGAGGACCATGAGCACACTATGTTGCGCAACGTGTTCCGCCTCGACGAACGCAGCCTGGCCTCCCTGATGGTGCCGCGCAGCGACATCCGCTATCTTGACCTGTCACTGCCGCTGGAAGTGAACCTCCAACGTCTGGTGGAGTATCGCCACAGCTTCTTCCCTGTCTGTGACGGCAGCCTGTCGGATCTCGTCGGCATCCTCAACGTCAGCAAGGTGCTGCACGCCTACATCAAGGGAGAGCCCATCGATCTGGCGGCGCTGACCCAGGACGGCAGCCTGCTGCCGGAGACCCTCAACGGCCTGGAGCTGCTCAACCACTTCCGTACCCACTCCGAGCACATGGTGCTGGTGGTGGACGAATATGGCGAGCTGCAGGGGCTGGTCACCCAGCAGGATCTGCTGGAAACCCTGGCCGGCGACTTCCAGCAGGAAGATGGGGAAGACAACTGGGCCTTCCAGCGCGCCGACGGCAGCTGGCTGCTCGACGGCCTCATTCCGCTGCCAGAATTGAAGGACTGTCTGGAGCTGGTTCGTCTGCCGGAAGAAGAAAAACATCACTATCACACCCTTGGAGGGCTTATCATGCTGCTCCTTGGCCGCCTTCCCCAGACCGGAGACCTGGTCACCCTGGAACAGTGGCAACTGGAAATCGTGGATATGGACGGCCTGCGCATCGACAAGGTGCTTGCCATGCCCTTGACCGACCAACCCAGCTAACCTGCGGAGTTTGCATGTATGGAGCAGTTTTACCACCTGGCTCACGCCTTTATGCATCAGGATCTGGCGACACTCTCTGATCCCAAGATGGTCTTCATGGTCTATGTCGTCCTGCTGACCTTCCTGGTGCTCGAGAATGGCTTTATCCCCACCGCCTTCCTGCCAGGGGATACCCTGCTGATCCTGACCGGCGTGCTGATCTATCAGGGGGTGTTGCCGATGGCAGTGGTCCCGCTGCTGATCATGGCGACCTTCGTCGGTACCTGGCTTGGCTACATGCAGGGGCGTTTCCTCGGCCACACCCGGATGTATCACAGGCTGATGTCCCATCTCGATGACAAGCACAAGGAGAAGGTGCACTACCTGCTCAACAAGTACGGCATCATCACCCTGATCACCGCCCGCTACATCGCCTTCGTGCGTACCGCCTACCCCTATATCGTCGGCGCCAACGAGATCCCCCAGGGGCGCTTCCTGGTGGTCAACCTGATCAGCTCCATCATGTGGATCTGCCCCCTGGTCGGGCTGGGTTACTACCTGAGCCACACCAAGCTGGCCGCGCAGTATGAGTCCCAATTTCTCAGCGTCATTATCTACCTGCCGGTCGTGCTGCTGGTGGGCGGCCTCATCGCTCTGGTCTGGCGCTGGTGGAGCAGACGCAAGCCCGGCGTCTCCAGAGAGTGAGACAAACCACAGGGTCGCCCACAGGCGGCCCTTTTTTATGGAAAATAGTGGCGAATTCCCCCTGCTCGCTCTTGTAAAGCAGGGGCAAAAATGAGTGAATCTAGCGCCTTTTTTCGCTGTGGATGGAGTTGGTTGTATGGGGTGTTGGATTCGCGCAATCGCGCTGGTAGGTGGATTGATGGGACTGCTGGGTTCGCAGACAGCCCTGGCGACCCCCGACCCGGCCAAGCTGCAGCTCAAATCGGGCAGTGCCCTGGTGATGGACGTCAACACCGGCAAGACCCTGTATCAGAAAAACCCCACCCGGGTGCGCCCCATCGCCTCTCTCACCAAGCTGATGACGGCGCTGGTGGTGCTGGATGCCCGCCAGAACCTCAATCAGACCCTGACCATCGATCAGAACGACAGGGACAACATCAAGCACACCTATTCACGGGTGCGCATGGGCACCCAGGTCAGCCGCCGCGACGCCCTGCATCTGGCGCTGATGTCCTCCGAGAACCGCATGGCCTCGGCGCTTGCCCGCCACTACCCGGGGGGTCGCCAGGCCTTCATCCGCGCCATGAACAACAAGGCCAGACAGCTCGGCATGCGCAACACCCGCTACTATGACTCCACCGGTCTCTCCACCCGCAACGTCTCCACCGCCCAGGATCTGGCCAAGCTCCTCTCTGCGGCCTATCGACAGCCGCTGATCCGTGAATTCACCCAGGACACCAGCAGGGAGATGCGCTTTCACAAGCCGGCCTACAGCCTGATGTTCAACAATACCAACCCGCTGGTGAAGAACCCGGACTGGGATGTACGCCTCTCCAAGACAGGCTATACCGACGAAGCGGGCCGCTGCCTGCTGATGCGTGCCAAACCGGATCGTCAGGAGCTCGCCATCGTACTGCTCAACTCGGTGGGCAAACGCACCCCTGTCGGGGATGCCAACCGCATCCGCAAGTGGCTGAAAAGCTGATTCTCTCAACGAAGACATGAAAGGATGCCGCGGCATCCTTTTTATTGCCCGCCAAACGCCTCAGCAAGCCGCCAGAGAGCGCCAGCCCCTCACAGCATAGTGCGTATGGTAAGGGCACCCAGGTCCACAGGCACGGCCACGGGATGCATCAGCAGCCTGCCAGGCAAGACCCGTCGAGAGTGGTTACCCGGGGGCACGTGCAGCAAGGGGGAACCGTCCCCCGTGGGAGCGTCAGGGAGAAGAACACGAGAGAGACAACCCCATGATGGGGAGGAGGATATCGCCCATAAAAAAACAGCCCCGACTGACGTCGAGGCTGTCTGTATGGTGCGCCCGAGAGGATTCGAACCTCTGACCACCTGGTTCGTAGCCAGGTACTCTATCCAGCTGAGCTACGGGCG
>NZ_JBRKTB010000010.1:0-149832 GCF_053005425.1 Aeromonas sp. 25-248
GGTGCGTCCTAGTGGATTCGAACCACCGACCCCCACCATGTCAAGGTGATGCTCTAACCAGCTGAGCTAAGGACGCAGGGTGCGCAAGGCGACTTTGTGTGTCATTGCAGGGGAGTGGTGGGTTTAATTGGATTCGAACCAACGACCCCTACCATGTCAAGGTAGTGCTCTAACCAACTGAGCTATAAACCCACTTCATAAACCGGGCTGAAAACCCGTTTTATCCCGCCAGCACTGCTGGCGTGGTCGGCATACTACCCATGGCCCCCAAGGCTGTCAACAAGGGACATGCACAAAGGAGACTGTTTGCCCAGTTCTTGTGCAGCCTGTTGATTTTACAGGCGAGCCGTCCCAAAAGTGCGGCTCCCCGTGCCCCTGGCCGCGCCCTATTGCGCCCGGGAGAGGGCGGTGCAGGCCGCGGGGCTGGCGAAGCGGCCGTAGATGACGCGCAGCCGTGCGCCCAGCATCAGGGCGGCGGAGGTGAGACCGACGATGAAGCCTATCCAGAATCCCTGCGGGCCCATGCGCGGTACCACCCAGTCGGTCAGCCCCAGGATCATGCCGGTGGGGAGCCCCATGCCCCAATAGGCGACGATGGTGACGTAGAAGATGGCCTGGGTATCCTTGTAACCGCGCAGGGCCGCCGCGGCCACCACCTGTACAGAATCGGAGATCTGGTAGATGGCGGCGAAGAAGAGCAGGGTGGCGGCGAGGCCGATCACCTGCAGGTCGTCGGTGTAGATCCCCGCGATGGGGTCGCGCAGCAGCACGGTGAGGGCGGCGGTCGCGGCGGCGACTCCCATGCCCAGCATCAGGCCGGTGCGGGCGGCGACCCTGGCCTGATCCGGTTGACCTTCCCCTATGTTGTGACCGACCCGGATGGTCACGCCGACACCGATGGACAGGGGCAGCATGAAGACCAGGCTGGAGAAGTTGAGCGCAATCTGGTGACTCGCCACCGTCTCCGCGCCGAAGGGGGCCAGCATCAGGGCCACCACGGTAAACAGGGTCACCTCGCAGAAGATGGCCATGGCGATGGGAAACCCCAGGCGGAACAGGCGCCAGATCCGGCTGCCGTTGGGGCGTGCCAGCTGGGCGAACAGGTTGATGCGCTTGAAGTGGGCAGAGCACTTCACATAGACGATCATCGCCAGCAGCATGGCCCAGAGCACGATGGCAGTGGCCACGCCGCAGCCGACGCCGCCGAGTTTCGGCATGCCGAAGTGGCCGTGAATGAAGATGTAGTTGGCGGGGATGTTGACCGCGAGCCCCACGAAACCGATCACCATGGTCGGCATGGTGTGGGAGAGCCCCTCACTGAAGTTGCGCAGCACCTGGAACATCACGAAGGCGGGCAGGCCCCACAGGATGGCGTGCAGGTAGCCGGCAGTCTTTGCCGCCATGACGGGATCCACGTCCATGAATTGCAGTGCCAGGGGGCTGAAGTAGAGTGCCACCATGGCGATGGGCGTGACGATGAGGGCGAGCCAGAAGCCCTGGTGCACGGCGGGGCGCACCTCGTCCTGCTTGCGAGCGCCGTTGAGCTGGGAAACGATGGGGGTGAGGGCCATGATGATGCCCTGCACCAGCAAGATGATCGGCAACCAGAAGCTGGACGCCACCGACACGGCGGCAAGATCCACGGCGCTCACCTGTCCCGCCATCACGGTATCGACGAAGTTCATGGCGATCTGGGCCACCTGGGCGACCAGAATGGGGCTGGCTAGACGAACGAGCTGCTTCGCCTCGGACCAATAACGTTGCACTGACACCTCCGAGTGGATCAGATAAAAGAGAAAGAGCGGGCAAGAGAGATGGGCTTTTGCCTCCTCGTCCTGAGGAGACAAAATGCGGGGGTGTCATTCTAGCCTGAAAAACCGCCAACGGGGAAGGTCGGCGGCAGATTTGTAGCCGGGATCAGGCGTCTTCGTGATCGCTGATCAGCAGGTTGGCCGCGGCATAGGCCGCCTGCTCGCGCAGATCCGCCGGTACCCGCTCGTCGGAGGCTACGGCGTTGAGCGCCCGTATGCTGGCGGCGATGGCCTGGGGCACATAACCCTGTTCACCGGAGCCAATCTGGTTGTAGGCGATGCGAATGGCTTCACAGCATTGATATACCTGCATTTTTTTTCCTCGTTCAGTCTGGATTGATTGGGGTCACTATAGCGATCGCGCTTCTCCTTGTCAGCCGGCACCCTTGTCTTGCAAGGTGGCCGGGGGTAACCTGCCGACAATTTTCACAGCCTGGAGAGACTCATGTTCACCGGCATCGTACAAGGGACCGCCGAACTGGTGGCCATCGATTCACTGCCCAATTTTCGCACCCACGTGATCCGCATGCCGAGCCCGGCCTGGGGCGAGGGGCTGGCCCCGGGGGCCTCGGTAGCCCACAACGGCTGCTGCCTGACCGTCACCCGGGTGGAGGGGGATCTGGTCAGCTTCGATCTGATGCAGGAGACTCTGCGCCTCACCAACCTTGGGCAACTGGTGGTGGGTGACAAGGTCAACGTGGAGCGGGCCGCCCGCTTTGGGGACGAGATTGGCGGCCATGCCATGTCCGGCCACATCATGGGGACGGCCGAGGTGACCTCGGTCATCGACACCCCCAACAACCGCCAGGTGTGGTATCGCCTCGATCCTGCGCTCATGAAGTACGTGCTGACCAAGGGCTACATCGGCATCGACGGCATCAGCCTCACCGTGGGCGAGGTACGCGCCAGCGAGTTCTGCGTCAACCTGATCCCCGAGACCCTGGCCCGCACCAACCTGGGCTGGGTCAAGGCCGGCTGGCAGACCAACATCGAGATTGACCCCCAGACCCAGGCCATCGTCGACACGGTGGAGCGGGTGCTGGCGGCGCGCCAGTAACCACCTGAGCGCTGCCCCCAGGGTTCGAAGAGGAGGGCGGCATCACGGGAAAGGCGCCCTCTTGTGGAAGAGGCGCCGCCCCAGGGCCTTGGAGACTTCTCTATGTTTGTCGTGACATTGACTTATGTGAAACCGCTGGCGGAGATCGATGCCCTGATCCCGGCCCACATTGCATGGCTGGAGCGGCAGTATGCCGCAGGCCATTTTCTGGCATCCGGGCGTCGGGTACCCCGAGTCGGGGGCGTCATACTGGCGCAGGGAGTGAGCCGAGACGCCCTGGAGGCGATGCTGGCAGAGGATCCCTTCAAGCAGACAGAGGCGGCCGATTATCAGGTGGTGGAGTTTGTTCCGACCATGACGTCGGCGAAGGCGGCGTGCTTGAGGGAGGCGTGACCCAGCCTGACGATGGCACCAGAACAAACGGGACCCACAGGGTCCCGTTTGTTTTTGTCTGTGTCTGGACAGGGGGATTCAGAACAGCTGCTCGTCGTCGGCATCCACGAAGAGTTGCAGGCAGTCGCGGGCTTCATCCCGGTGCAGCCGCAGATGGATGGGGTTGCAGCAGGCCATGCAATCTTCGTAGAACTCCTGATCCCCCTGGCTGGCATCCAGCTCGACCCGGGTGTGGTGGCCGCAGTGGGGGCAGACGATACGCTTGCTGGTGTATTCGATCATGGTGACCTCCTCGGGCCCGTGGGCCGTCTCTGTGCTCCTGCTGATTCTAGTCGCCACAAGGCGGCGCAACCGCGAGCAAGCGCACGTTTATGAGCGGGCTCAAGGGAGGCAGGAGGTCAGTCCGTGTTGCCTACTTGACCCAGCCGGCCAGCATCTCTGCGTTCAGCTCGGCAAGAGAGCGCAGCTCGTGGTTGGCGATAGCCAGACGGGGATCGCCGACCAGCGCCGGGTCTGGCACGATCAGCGCCGTCATGGAGGCTGCCTTGGCCGCCAGCAGGCCGGTGAAGCTGTCCTCGATGGCGAGACAGTGCACAGGCTCGACGCCGAGCTTCTCGGCGGCGTGGATATAGACATCCGGGTGGGGTTTGCCAAAGCGCTCCACCTCGGCGGAGTGGACCGCCATGAAACGGTCCTGGATACCGAGTTTGCCGAGCACCGCCTCGACCATGGCAAACGGGGAGGAGGTGGCGAGCCCGATCTTGAGCCCTTGGGCCTCGATGAGGTCGAGGGCTTCCAGCACCCCGGCCTTGGGCTGCCCCTCTTGCAGGATGAGCGCGATCACCTGATCCAGGATGCGCTGTACTACCTCTTCCTGGCTGGGGCTGCTCCAGGGGCGGATCCGGTACCAGTGGGCCACCAGCTGATCGATGCGCACCCCTATGGTGGAGTTGCAGTCCTCCTCGGTGTGGAAGTGGCCCAGTTCGGCGAAGACGGCCATCTGTGCCCGTTGCCAGAAGGGTTCCGAGTCGATCAGAACACCATCCATATCGAAGATCACGGCAGTTAACATCTTGTACTCCTGACATAGGTGAAGGGGGGATTATAAGCCCGGTGCTTCAATGGGAAAGGGGCAGTCACCTGCCCCTTGCGCCGGATCACGCAGATAAACGTTTGTTTTTGCGTGGTAAAGCGGATTGCCTAGAACAGTACTTCTACCCGGGCTGCCACCGTCTTGGCCTGCTCCACGGCTTCCTGGCAATCCTGCCCACGGGCGAGCGCCACCCCGAGGCGACGACGACCGGCAATCTCCGGCTTGCCAAAGAGACGCAACTGGGCACCGGGCACCAGGGCCAGTGCCTCGCCAATCCCCTGATAGCGGATATCCTGGCTGTGGCCTTCCCGCAGCACCACGGCAGAGGCGCTCGGGCCGTACTGGGTGATGATGCCGACGGGCAGCCCCAGGATGGCGCGCACGTGCAGGGCGAACTCGGAGAGATCCTGGGAAATCAGGGTCACCATGCCGGTGTCGTGGGGGCGGGGGGAGACTTCGCTGAACCACACCTCGTCACCCCTGATGAAGAGCTCGACCCCGAACAGACCGTAGCCGCCAAGGGCTTCGACCACCTTGGCCGCCACCTCCTTGGAGCGGGCCAGGGCCAGCTCGCTCATGGCCTGGGGCTGCCAGGATTCGCGGTAGTCGCCATCCTCCTGACGATGGCCGATAGGCTCGCAGAAGTGGATGCCATCGACGGCGCGTACCGTGAGCAGGGTGATCTCGTACTCGAAAGGAACGAAGCCTTCGACAATCACCTTGCCACGACCGGCACGGCCCCCCTCCTGGGCATAGGTCCAGCTTTCATCCAGCCTGGCGAGATCGCGCAGCAGGCTCTGCCCCTTGCCGGAGGAGCTCATCACCGGTTTGACCACGCAGGGGAGGCCGATGGCCTCGACGGCGGCCACAAACTCCTCCTTGCTCTGGGCAAAGCGGTAGGCAGAGGTGGGCAGCCCCAGGGTTTCGGCGGCGAGGCGACGGATCCCCTCCCGGTTCATGGTGAGCTGGGTGGCGCGGGCATTGGGCACCACCTTGACCCCTTCCTGCTCGAGGGCGGCCAGGGTGTCGGTGGCGATGGCTTCAATCTCGGGGATGATGAGGTCGGGCTTGACCTCGGCCACCAGGGCGCGCAGGGCGGCACCATCCAGCATGTCCAGCACGCGGGCCTGGTGGGCCACCTGCATGGCGGGGGCGTTGGCATAGCGGTCGGCGGCGATCACCTCGATACCGAGCCGCTGCAGCTCGATGGCGACCTCCTTGCCGAGTTCGCCTGATCCCAGCAGCAGGGCGCGGGTCGCAGTGGGGCGGGTGGCGGTTCCAAACATCTGATCTCTCCTGAGGTCGGTGGTCAGCAGGGCTGATCCGGGTGAGCAAAAAAAGAGGCACGCATGGCGTACCTCAGGAAGTGGATGGGTGGGCGCGCTGCTCCAGATGGGTGAGCAGGGTGATGGCGCCGATGATGATGGCCGCCCCCAGCCACAAGCGACCGGGGGGCGCCCAGCCAAATACCAGCCAGCCGGCCAGCACGTTCATGGGCAGCTTGGCAAAATCAAAAGGTTGCACGAAGGAGGCCTCCGCCACGCTGTAGGCGCGGGCGATGGACATCTGGGCCAGTGCCGACAGTACGCCCGAGGCGGCCACCAGCAGCCACTGGGTTTCGCTCGGCCACTGCCATTCAGGGATCGCCAGCATGGCGTTGAACGGGGTGCTGAAGACGAGCAGGTAGACGACGATGGTGTGGGACGATTCGCTGGCTGCCTGATAGCGCACCAGCAAGGAGTAGCCTGCCCAGAAGAGGGCGGCCGCCACCGGCAGCAGGGAGGCCAAGGTGAAGTCGTCGGTCCAGGGTGCCAGGATCAGCATGGCGCCCACAAACCCCGCCAGGGTCGCGAGAATGCGGGCCCGGCTCACCTGCTCTTTGAGAAAGAGGGCTGATCCCAGGGTGGCAAACAGGGGGGAGGTCATCAAGAGCGCGATCCCCTGCCAGATGGGGACGGGGACCGCCAGTGCCCAGAGCCAGAACTGGATGCCGGTCACCGCAAGGGCGACCCGCAGCAGGTGCAGGCGCAGCTGGTTCGTCATCAGGGACTGGCGCAGACCGTGGCGCACCAGCCAGGGCAGCAGGCAGACCAGGGCGATCAGATATTGGTGAAAGGCGACCTGGGTCGAGGGGAGGCCGAGCGTGAAGCTGACATACTGGCTCAGGCTGTTGACGGCGGCGAAGCAGAGGCCTGCCACCATCATCCAGACGGCGCCGGCAAAGGGGGAGTGCCTGCGGGAGGAGGTCATGAGATCCGGATCACGTACAAAAAGTGCGGCGGATCATAACGGCAATCGTTTGTCATGCCAAGGGTGCGGAGTTTGATGAGCCCCTCTCTGTCGAGGAAATGCACAGACATCAAATTTTTTGAATGACTTGAGCATCTATTTTCGCTATCAGGCTTTAATGCCAGTCTTTATAGTGACCTCCATCGACAGCCTGGCTGTTCAATTGACAATCAAATGGAGTTTCACCATGGCCAATATCCTCGTTCTGAAGTCCAGCATCCTGGGCCAGTATTCCCAATCCAACGCCCTGATCGACGGCTACCTGGCCGAGCGCCAGGGTGACACCATCCAGGTACGCGATCTGGCGACCCTGAACCTGCCGGTGCTGGACGGCGAGCTGGCCATGGGCCTGCGTGGTGGCGAGAACCTGAACGAGCGTCAGCAAGCGGTGCTGGCCCAGTCCGACGAGCTGGTCGCCGAGCTCAAGGCGAGCGATCTGGTGATCATCGCGGCCCCCATGTACAACTTCAACATCCCGACCCAGCTGAAAAACTGGATCGATCTGGTGGCCCGTGCCGGCGTGACCTTCCGTTACACCGAGACCGGTCCGGTCGGCCTGGTGGAGAACACCCGCGCCCTGGTGGTCAGCCCCCGTGGCGGCATGCACGTGGGCAATGCCACCGACCTGGTGACCCCCTACATGCGTACCGTGCTGGGCTTCATCGGTATCAACGAAGTGGACTTCATCTATGCCGAAGGCATGGGCATGGGGCCGGAGGCGCAAGCCAAGGGGATCGAGCAGGCCAAGGAGCAGCTGGAAACCCTGGCTTACTGATGCGACTCGGGGCCTTGGCCCCCAGTATCCTGAAACAACAACGCAGCCCTCGGGCTGCGTTGTTGTTTTTGCGCAGGCATCACGCTCTGGCGTCGTTATTCGCGCAGGAAGTGGCGACAGCCGCTGCCGACCATCAGAAAGACCGCCACCAGGGAGGCCAGCAGCAGGGTGGTGAGCCACTGCTCGGCGCTGCTGGGGACCTGGGGGAGGAAGAGGCTGATCACCAGCAATGTGCAGAGGGTGATCAGGCTGGTTGGTCGAATGAGGCGCATCATGGGTCATCCTTGGCTGCGGGTGGTGAACGAGAGGCTAACCGCGGTCTGTGACAACAAGATGTATCCATACCTCTTGCGAACATCAACGGACCGGGTAGCCACCACCTTAGCAGCTTTTGCCGACGGAGCCAGCGGCATGGGTCGGGTTGTGATCCGGATCCCTATCTGAACTGCTTCTGATCTTCCTGATAGTGAAAATCGCCACTGGCCAGCCTGGCAACCAGGGCCTCTTTATCGAGATCCTGCGCCCGGCAGAGATCATCGAGATCCTCGTAGTGATCACGCAGCTGCATGTTGACCAGGCTCAGCAGCATGTTGACATCCATGGTGGCAAAGTTGTTCAGCTTCATGAGGGTTGCTCGTTGTCCAGCAGGTGAAGTTGTTCGATGGCATCGCTGACGCTCTGCAGGTGCAGGCGAATGCTCTGGCGCGCCTCGGCCGGCAGATAGTCGGTGAGGGTGTGCTGCCAGCTTCCCGCCTCCGTCTTGAGCTGCTGGAACAAGGTGAGCCCCGCCGGGGTGAAGGAGACCAGGCTGATGCGCTTGTCCTGCACGCTGTTCTCGGTGAACAGGATGCCTTTCTCCACCAGACGATGGATCTCGCGGGAGATCCGTACCTTGTCCATGCCGCTCGCCTCCACCAGCTCCTTCTGGCTGATGGGGTAGTGGGGGCCGAGCACCATCATCAGGCGCCACTGGGGCACGGTGAGTTGGTACCGCTGCTGATAAAACTGTTCAAAGGTATCGCGCACCATCTCAGCGGCGTGAACCAGCTGATAAGGAGGGTAGTGCGCGAGCAGCTCAATGATCTTCGACATATGACATCCTGCTGTGGCGGCTGCATCGGGTGCAGTTTCTCTTGATACTTTGGCCTTGATGATACGTAACACAGGGGCATTTGTCTGACCAGTCACCAGAAAAATGTGCGTTTGCGCACGTGTTCTGTCATCGAATCGGCAATTGGGGTCTCAACTGGCCTGCTTGCCCGCACTCTTTCGCAGCCATATCAAGGCGTTGTGGGTCAGCCAGGCCTCGCGACTCTGCAAGGCGTAGAGCGCCGCCTCGTCACGGCTGCCTCCCTGCCAGCGGCGAGGCTCCTGCTTGGGCAAGCGGCGCTGGCCCAGCAAAGTGGCGGGCACATGAGGATTGACCCCCATTGCCGCCGCCAGATGAGGGCGCGCCGCCGCTTCCCCTTCGCAGACAAAGCTCATCAAGGCCTTGTTGTAGAGCAGCCAGCAGGAGGCTTCATCAAAGCGCACCAGCAGTTGTTGCAGGGCATCCCATTCCCCTTGCCAGGCATAGAGGGTGGAGAGGGGGTGGCGGCAAGCGGGCTCGTCGGCGCGGCAGAGGGCGAGCAGGGCAAGGTACTCATCCAGAGCCTGCCCAAGCTGCCCAAGTCGCAGCAAGCAATCGGCTCGACCGGCCCTGGCCGCGATCAGAGGGCGTGCCTCGGGGACCTGCCAGCCATGGCCCGCGTGGGCTTGCCAGAATGCCTCATCGAACAGGAGGTTGGCATCGGCAATGATGCGCTCGAACCAGCCAAGGCGAGGGAGGGGATCGCGGCTCTCTGCCGCCAGCTCGAACCACTGCTGCCACTGGCGAGTCTGCTCGTTGTCCAGGGACGGGCTCTCTTCAGGCTCGGCCTCGTAGTGATCCTGGCCGAGCAGGAGGTTGAGGGCCGTCTTCATCTGCTGGCGTTGACGCTTGCAAAAATCGAGGAAGGGGAGCTCGCTGGCCGCAGCCTGGTGCAGCATCATGGCCATGGGCTTGTCGCGAAACAGGCAGAGCTCGGCCACGAGGCTGAAGCGATGGCGGGTCGCCGGATCGTTCAGGTCGGTCGGCGCAGGCCAGCAGGCCACCCCCTGACTGAAGCCATAGCTCCATTGGCCCAGAGGATGGCGCTTGTCAAACACCTGCTCCGGGTTGTCGGTAGAGAGGCGACACTGGCTCGGCAGGGCCAGCTGTGCGTCGTCGGCCTGGGCTTCCAGCTCGGCGATCAGGTGATGCAGCGCCTCGGCACTCTTCCCGTCCAGCGCTGCATCATGAGGCAGCAGGCCGGCCAGCGGATCTTGCCAGTCGGGGGCAATGGGCCCCGTCAGACGGGCGCACAGGAAGCCGTGCAGGGCGGGGTAACTCATCTCCTGCTGGCTGTGGGTCTGGATCCATTGATTGAGATGACGGGTACGAGTGGCTGGGTTCATCGACGCTTCCTCTGGATTTGACGGCCGCGAAGTCTACCTAAAAGTGGGGTTATTTGCAGCAAAGGGGAAACTGAATGCTGCTAATATCGTCAATCTGGCCACCCGGGAGCGGGAAAAGAGGTCAGACACAGGGGGGAGGGGCTAGGTCCTGCTGCCGCTCTGGGGTAACATGCGCGCCTGCATGACATAAATCGGCCCCGTCCTCTCTCATCCGACGGCGGCGATGCACCTCTATATGACGGGTCTTCCATGAGATGGGCCCATCCGGATATTGAAAGAAGAGATCACCATGTTACAGATTGGCAAGATGAACACCCTGACCGTCGTCGAGATCGAGGAGCGCGGCGCCTGGCTGGCGGCGGGGGAATACGGCGAGCTGCTGCTGCCCAGGCGCCAGTTGCCGGAAGGCGTCGCCGAGGAGAGCGAGGTGTCCGTCTTCCTCTATCTGGATGCGGATTGCGAGCCGGTGATCACCACCGACAAGCCCTTCGCCATGGTGGGGGACATCGTCGGTCTCAAGGTGGTCAACGCCAACAAGATTGGTGCCTTCCTCGACTGGGGCATGAAAAAGGATCTCTTCGTACCAAGCCGCGAGCAGAACAAGCCGATGCAGGTGGGCCATGTCTATCTGGTGCATCTGATGCTGGACAACGAAGGGCGCATGGTCGGCACCAGCCGTCTGGAGCGCTTCCTGCGCATCGACCCTCCTTTCAAGAGCGGTGACGAGGTGACGGTGCTGCCGGGGGAACACACCCCCCTTGGCATCAAGGCCGTGGTCAATGGCCAGTACGCCGGCATGCTGTTCAAGAACGAGGTGTTCGGCCGCGTGATGACGGGCCGACCGCTGACCGCCTGGGTCAAGCAGGTGCGCGAAGATGGCAAGCTGGACCTGACCCTGCAAAAGCCGGGACTGGCCCGGATGGATGACGCCGGTGCGCGCATCCTGCTGCGCCTGCAAAAGCAGGGGGGCAGCCTTGCTGTGGGAGACAAGAGCGAACCTGACGTCATCTACAAGATGTTCAGCATGAGCAAGGGCACCTTCAAGAAAGCGATCGGCGGCCTCTACAAGCAGGGCAAGATCGTCATCGAGGAGCACAGCATCCGCCTCGTGGGCTCCGACACGCCGGCAGGGGACGAATAAGTTGCCGAGTCCCTGCATCGGTGACTGCCGGGCCAAAGAGGGGCTCTGCCTCGGTTGTGGCCGCACCCTGACCGAGATAGGCCAGTGGTCCACCATGGACAGCGAGGCCCAGCTGGCCCGCATGGCCGAGCTCGATGGCTCGAAGAGCACTCATGCCTGCCCGGGCTGCGGCGAGCCGGCGTTCTGCGCCGTGTCGGCGGGGGAACCCATCGAGCGCTGCTGGTGCAACCAGCTTCCCGCGTTGCCCATGAGCTATGCCAGCGCCTGCTGGTGTCGCCGCTGTCTGGCCAAGGCCATCGCGGCACGCCCCTGACTCGGGCATCGCAAAAAACGAAAAAGGCGCCTGGGGCGCCTTTTCTTATGCCTGTTGCTGGCGGTGCCAGCGGATATGCACGTCGTGCTCGCTCTGATCCCGGGGGAGCAGGAAGGTGGCGTAGATCACCTCGAACTCGTCCTGGTGATCCAGCAAGCCGACCCAGACCTCGGCCCAACGTGCCATGTCCACCGGCTCGCCGAGTTCGGTCGACCAGTCGGCATTGGGCAGGGTTGCCTCCACCGCGCCACGTTGCTCGAACTCGAGGGTGATGTCGACGATTTGTTCGGGGGCCAGCATGTCGGCGGCCTGCTCCAGAAACTGATCATAGGCCCACTCGACCAGCTGATCCGGGCTACGTTGTTCCATGAAATCACTCCAGATACGTCCAGGTTCGCCACTTTAACAAGTATTGGGATGGGCAGCCAGCCCGGGGGCGGTGACGCCGTGCTGTCAAATGGCGGGATCAGGGGATAAGGTTAACAGAGCCGCCAGCAGGGGCGGCGTGACGGGGCGGCCTGGCAAGATGAAGCGACGACAGTACAGAAGGCAGATCAAGCGGCGGCGCGAAACCTGGTGGTGGCACTATCTGCCCCTTCATCGGGAAACCGTCGGTGGCCATCTGGGGCCCGCCTCTGATCCGCAGGATGGCGTTACTCTGTGCCGTGGACCCGGTTCAGGGTGACTTGCCCGAGTTGACCCATCTGACGACGGATCCAGGCCGAGCGCTGCTGCACATAGGGTGAGGGGGGCTTGACCCGATAACGCCAGGGGTTGGGCAGGGCGGCGGCGAGCAGGGAGGCCTCGTAGCGGGTGAGGCGTATCGCCGGTTTGCCGAAGTAGTGCCTGGCGGCTGCCTCGGCGCCATAGATGCCGGGTCCGAACTCCACGATGTTGAGATACACCTCGAGAATGCGGGACTTGTCCCAGCCCAGCTCCATCAGCAGGGTGAACCAGGCCTCTATCCCCTTGCGCAGGAAGCTGCGATCGCTCCACATGAAGAGGTTCTTGGCGGTCTGCTGGCTGAGGGTGCTGGCACCGCGCACCCGCCCGCTTTGCTGGTTGTGCCTGAGGGCCGAGCTGATGGCGTCCATGTCAAAGCCGTGATGTTCGGCAAAGCGCTGATCCTCGGCGGCGATCACCGCCAGTTGCAGCTCCCGGGAAATCTGCTCAAGCGGCACCCAGTCGTGCTTCACCTCGGCCACCTTGGCAGGGGGAAACAGGGCGCGTTCGAGGCGCCAGGTCCACATGGGAGGGTCGATGAAGCGCAGCAGCGCGACCGAGACGATGGTGCTCGCAAAGGCGGCCAGCAGCAGCTTGCCGAGCCAGCCCAGCAGTCGCCGTCTGCGCGAAGGCCTCACGGGCTCGGGCCCGCCGTCCCAGTCATAGTGGCCAGGATCATCGGGATCCGGAATTATTGGGGCAGCCATTCGATGTGGCAGAACTTCTCGTCGACGCGGCGGGAGAGCAGCATGCGGGCAAACAGGTGCTCGTACTCTTCTTGTTCGTTGCAAAGACCGACCCAGATCTCGGCATAGTCGGCGTCGCTCACCTCAAACCCCACGTCGGCCGCCCAGTCGTCGGCGGGATCGGTCTCCGCCAGCAGGCCGCGGTCGTTGAACTCCTGATTGAAGCGGACGATCTCCTGCTCGGGCAGGTTGTCGGAGGCCAGCTCCATGAAGAGTTCGAGGGCGGTGTCGAGCAGTTCCTCGACGCTGTGCATTTCGTCATTCAAAGACATAAGAGCCGTGTTCCAGATAAGGGGGAGGGAAAGCCCGTCGGCAGCGCCTCGGGGTGCGCGGTATTCTAGCTGGCCCTGATGCCCTTGGCGAGATGCCGGGACGCCAGGCATTAAAAAACCGGATCCTGGGAAAGGATCCGGTCTTCATTGGGGGAAGGGGTCGCGCATGGTGCGTCAGCTCATCCCTTCTTCTGGTCGTCGGCGAAGGTGATGTTGAGCTCCAGCACCGACAACTCGTCACTCTTCTGATCAAGCTGGACGGTGATCTTGTCCGGGTCGATCTGCACGTATTTGCGGATCACGTCGAGGATGTCCTGCTTGAGCTGGGGCAGGTAATCCGGCCCCCCTCTGGATGAACGCTCGTGAGCCACGATGATCTGCAACCGCTCTTTGGCCAGTTGTGCGGTGTTCTGTTTCTTGTTGGAACGAAAATAATCCAATAATGACATGCTTAACTCCCGAACAGTCGGCTAAAGAAGCCCTTCTTCTCTTCTTCCAGAAAACGGAAATCCTTGGTGTCACCCAAGAGGCGGGCGACGGCGTCCTCGTAGGCCTGACCGGCATCGGACTCCTTGTCCAGTATGACCGGCTCGCCGGAGTTGGAGGCGCGCAGCACCGCCTGGGACTCCGGGATCACCCCGAGCAGTTTGATGGCCAGGATCTCCTGCACGTCCTGCACGCTCAGCATGTCGCCGCGGTTGACGCGGGTCGGGCAGTAGCGGGTCAGCAGCAGGTGCTCCTTGATGGGATCCTCACCGCGCTCGGCACGGCGGGACTTGGAGGCCAGGATACCGAGGATGCGATCCGAGTCACGCACGGAAGAGACTTCCGGGTTGGTGGTGACGATGGCCTCGTCGGCGAAATAGAGCGCCATCAGGGCGCCGGATTCGATACCGGCGGGGGAGTCGCAGACGATGTAGTCAAACTGCATCTCCGCCAGCTGATCCAGGATCTTCTCCACCCCTTCACGGGTCAGGGCATCCTTGTCCCGGGTCTGGGAGGCGGGCAGGATGAACAGGTTTTCGCAACGCTTGTCCTTGATGAGGGCCTGGTTGAGGTTGGCTTCCCCGTTGATGACGTTGACGAAGTCATAGACCACGCGCCGCTCGCAACCCATGATGAGGTCCAGGTTTCTCAGACCAATGTCAAAATCGATGACCACGGTCTTGTGGCCACGCTGGGCCAGACCGGTGCTCAGTGCCGCGCTGGTTGTCGTCTTGCCAACGCCACCCTTGCCCGATGTAACGACTATGATTCGCGCCATTCTCGCTTCCTTGTAACTCTATTTGATTCGGTCTATACGAAGTTGTTCATTGTCGAGCCGGATATGGACCGGCTCTTGTATCACGCCTGCAGGCAATGCATCGCTGAGCTGGAAGGTGCCCGCGATGGAGAGCAGCTCGGCCTGCAATTGCTGGCAATAAATGCGGGCCTTGGGATTGCCCTTGGCCCCTGCGATGGCTCGGCCACGTAGGGCACCATAAACATGGATGCTGTCATCGGCGATGACTTCGGCGCCAGGGCTCACCGAGCCCAGCACCACCAGCGAGGTGCCGGCTGCATAGATCTGCTGACCGGAGCGCACCGGGCCCACGTGGACCTTGCTTGCCTCCACGGGCGCTGGCACCGGGGGAACCGGTGCGGCCTCCACTGGCTTGGGCTCAGGCACTGGCGGCGTCGGCTCAGGTTCTGCCTTGCGGCTCTTGCCTGACACCATGACGGCGAGGCCTGCCGCCTTGGCGGCCGTCTTCATCGCCTCGTCCCGCGCCCCCGTGATCCCGACCAGCACGAAGTCTTCCGACTCGACCAGCTCCCTGAGCTGTTCGAAATCGGGGATCGCCTCAAGGCGTTCCACATTGAGGACGAGGGGGGCACAATTAAAAAACTGGGGGGCCTGCGCGACCTTGGCCTCCAGCAGTTGTCGGATCCGGGCCGGATTGCCATCGCTGAGATGCAACACAGAAATAGTGAAGGTGGTCCCTTTCAATTCGTTATCGCGTTCAACCATGAATCTTCCCCGAACCGAGACGGTAATACGTTATTGTTATTCAATTCCTGATGTTATAGTTTGCCACCACCAGAGGCAATAAACCCGTCGGATTATATCAATTTCCATGTTGTGTGCAGTCTATAAAAGTCGCAAAAAAGCCGAGACCTATCTCTTTATTGAACGAAGAGAGGACTTTTCCCGCGTTCCCGAGGTGCTGATGAGTACCTTCGGGCGTCCCGAACTGGTCCTGATGACCAAGCTGGACCCGGCCAAGCCCCTGGGGCTGGCCTCCACGGAGCGGGTGATGTCCGCCCTGAAGAGCCAGGGCTTTTATCTGCAGGTGCCACCGCCACCGGAAAACCTGCTGGAGCAGCACAAGGCGCAATTAAAGGGCGCACGATGAGGGCGGGGCGGCTGGCACTGCTGTTGTCAGGCGCCCTGTCGGGATCGCCGGTGCAGGCCGGCCCCGATTTTGACCAGTACGTGGCGAGCCTCAAAGAGCAGGCGCTGGCGGCGGGGATGTTGCCCGAGACGGTGAGTGCGGCCTTTGCGGATGTCCACCTTGTGGATGCCGCCATCAGGCACGACAAAAATCAGCCGGAATTCAAACTGACCCTGGACACATATATTCCCCGGGCGGTGCCGGAATGGAAAGTCAAGCAAGCCCAAACCTTATATCGCCAGCATTTGCCGCTGCTCACAAAAATAGGCCGGGAATATGGGGTACAGCCCTGCTTTATTGTTGCCTTGTGGGGAATTGAAACCAATTTCGGCAAAATAACCGGCCATTATCCCCTTATCTCTTCTCTCTCGACCCTGGCCTGGGACGGTCGCCGTGAAGCCTTCTTCAAAGGCGAGTTGTTCGATGCCCTGCGCATTCTGGAGCAGGGACATGTGAACCCCGCCAACTTCAAGGGATCCTGGGCGGGGGCCATGGGGCAGGTGCAGTTCATGCCCTCGTCATTCCTGCGATACGCGGTGGATCAGGACGGGGACGGCAAGAAGGATCTCTGGGGCAATCTGGCGGATGTATTTGGATCGGCTGCCAATTATCTGAGCCAGAACGGCTGGCGCGAAGACCAGACCTGGGGACGGCGGGTGAGGGTGCCCGAGGCGCTCGATCCGGCGCTGCTGGGGCTTGAGGCCCGCAAGTCCCTGGCGACCTGGCAGGCCCTCGGGGTTCGCCAGCAGGACGGCTCACCTCTGCCTGCGGTCGACATGCAGGCTTCCCTCATCCGCCCCGACGATATTCACGGGCGAAGCTACCTTGCCTATGACAATTACCGGGTACTGCGTCACTGGAATCGCTCCCCCTATTTCGTGGTGGCCGTCGGTACCCTGGCCGATCGCATCGTGAAATAGCTCTCCCCCGTTCTCCTGTCACGGCGAACGGGTGGAGGTGATATGCCCGTCTCTTTTTATCCCTTGTCGGCCTCCCTTTATCCACGAACGCTGCCCTTTAAATCGCGACCAAAAAAAAGCGGGAATATATCCCGCTTTTTTCATGTCATCGCGACTCGGCGTTAGTCGCAGGCAACCTGCATCACCTTGATGGCCAGGCCACCGCGGGAGGTCTCGCGGTACTTGGAGTCCATGTCCTTGCCGGTGATGTACATGGTCTCGATCACCTTGTCCAGCGACACACGCGGCTTGGAGGTGCGACGCAGGGCCATGCGGGAGGCGTTGACCGCCTTCATGGCGGCGATGGCATTGCGCTCGATGCAGGGTACCTGTACCTGGCCGGCCACCGGGTCGCAGGTCAGACCCAGGTTGTGTTCCATGCCGATCTCGGCGGCTTCACAGACGTGCTCGGGGCTGCCGCCCATCAGCTCGGTCAGGCCGGCGGCGGCCATGGAGCAGGAGACGCCCACTTCACCCTGGCAGCCCACTTCGGCCCCGGAGATGGACGCGTTCATCTTGTAGAGCATGCCGACGGCGGCAGCGGCCAGATAGAAGCGGGTGTACTCGTCGCGGCCCACCGGCTGGATGAACTTGTCGTAGTAGGCCAGCACGGCGGGGATGATGCCGGCGGCGCCGTTGGTCGGCGCGGTGACGACGCGGCCACCGGCGGCGTTCTCTTCACTCACCGCCAGGGCGAACATGTTGACCCAGTCCACGATGTTCATGGGATCGTTGGAGAGGTTCTCGTTGGTGGTCAGCTGGCGGTAGAGCGGCGCGGCGCGGCGCGGTACGCGCAGCGGGCCGGAGAGGACGCCCTCGGTGCGGCAGCCGCGCTCGATCCCTTCCCGCATGGTGGTCCAGATCTTGCCGAGCTTCTTGTAGATCTCTTCCGGGGTGTTGAAGCACTTCTCGTTTTCCATCATCAGGGCGGAGATGGAGAGACCGCTCTGGCTGCAGTGGGCGATGAGCTCGGCGGCACTCTTGAAGGGATAGCTGACGGACATGTCGCCGCTGTCACCCTTGCCAAAGTTCTCTTCGTCGACGATGAAGCCACCGCCGATGGAGTAGTAGGTCTTGCTGTAGACGGCGTCATCTTCGATGAAGGCGGTCAGCCTCATGCCGTTTTCGTGCAGGGGCAGGGCCTCGTCATGGAAGATCATGGCGCCCTTGGGGAAGCTGACGGTGTGGCAGTGCAGGCCGATGGGCAGACGACCGGTCTGCTCCACGCGGGAGATGAATTCGGGGATGGCGTCGATGTCGACGTTCTCCGGCAGGTTGCCCGCCAGACCCATGATGATGGCGGTATCCGTGTGGTGGCCTTTGCCGGTCCAGGAGAGTGAGCCATAGACATCGACCTGGATCCGGGTGATGTCACGGATCTTGCCGCCAGCACGCAGTTCATCCACGAACTGTTTGGCTGCCTTCATGGGGCCGACAGTGTGGGAAGAGGAGGGGCCAACACCGATTTTGAAGATATCAAAAACGCTGATCATGTAACAATTACCTCAGGGTAGAAGGGGGCGCCATGCCCACTCGCAGAAAAGGGATCCATGGGACGGGTCTGTCGTCACAAAGGCCAGGGAACCGGATAACCACAGTGTAACGGTTCAATGCCTAAAAAAAGTTGAAACAGATCTATTTTTGTTGAATTCGTGGCGCGAGTATAAAATTTATTTTGATGGTTATCCATTTTGTTAAGCGCCAGACAAACGTTTTGCAAAAAAATACCCGGCGATGCCGGGTATTCGAGTGCCATATGCGGCTTTATCACAGAGGCTTAACACTCGGTGATGTTGACGGCAAGGCCGCCCCGTGCGGTCTCCTTGTACTTGGTCTTCATGTCGTTGCCGGTTTCCCACATGGTTCTGATCACCTTGTCCAGCGACACCTTGTGCTCGCCGGTGCCGCGCAGGGCGAGGCGGGCGGCATTGATCGCCTTGACTGCGCCCATGGCGTTGCGCTCGATGCAGGGCACCTGCACCAGACCACCGACGGGATCGCAGGTCAGCCCGAGATTGTGCTCCATGCCGATCTCGGCGGCGTTCTCGACGATGGCGGGGCTGGCGCCCAGCAGCTCGGCCAGGGCACCAGCGGCCATGGAGCAGGCCACGCCGACCTCGCCCTGACAGCCCACCTCGGCCCCCGAGAGGGAGGCATTCTTCTTGTAGAGGATGCCGATGGCGGCGGCAGTGAGGAAGTACTGCATCAGCAGCTCGTCATCCACCTTGCGCACGAAGCGATCGTAATAGTGCAACACCGCGGGGATGATGCCCGCTGCGCCGTTGGTCGGCGCCGTCACCACCCGGCCTCCGGCGGCGTTCTCCTCGTTGACGGCCAGCGCAAAGAGGTCCACCCACTCCATCACCATCAGCGGATCCTTGTTGAAATTGGTCTCGCCACAGAGCTGGCGATAGAGGGCGGGAGCCCGGCGCTTGACCTTGAGACCGCCTGGCAGCACCCCCTCGCTCTTGCAGCCACGCTCCACACATCCTTGCATCGCCTGCCAGATCTTGCGAAGCCCGGCCTTGATCTCCGCTTCCGAGCGAAACACCTTCTCGTTGGCCAGCATCAGCCCCGAGATGGAGAGGCCGCTCTCCTGGCACTGGGCCAGCAGTTCGGCGCCGCTCTCGAAGGGATAGGGGATGGGGTGGGCGGCATCGAAGCGGGCCGCCTCTTCCCGGGCGTTGGCGAAGTGACTCTCCTCGATGATGAAACCGCCCCCGATGGAGTAGTAGGTCTGCTCGAACACAAGGGTGTCACCCTCATAGGCGCGCAGTGTCATGCCGTTGGAGTGGGCGGGAAGGGTCTTGCGTCGATTGAAGAGGATGGCGCCGATGCGGGGAAATTCGCTGGGTTGCTCGCCGCCCAGGCAGAGGGTCTGGGTCTGCTCTACCTGGGCGAGGAAGGCGGGAATGGCCTCAATGTCCACGGATTCGGGTTCAAATCCGGCCAATCCCAGGATGATGGCCTTGCCGGTGCCGTGCCCCTTGCCGGTCTGGCCCAGTGAGCCGTAGCACTCGACGACGACGCGTCCGGTACGGGAGAGGAGTGCGTTCGCTTTGAGGGTCTGGATGAAGGCGCAGGCGGCCCGCATCGGTCCCACGGTATGGGAGGAGGAGGGGCCTATCCCGATGGAAAACATGTCGAAGACACTGATCATGACGTACTCCAATTATGGATTTCGTCTAAACATTGTAAATTTTTTGTAGTCGTTGAAAAGGGGGGAGATAGCGGGGTGTGATGGCGGTAGGGAAATGGGCGTGGGAGAGGCGCGCCATGGGGGGGCCGCTCGGCATCCCATGGCGCCCGTGATACATCAGTCGAGGAACTCGCACAGATAGGCGGAGGCGATCTTCACTTCCAGCTTGAAGGAGGAGTGACCGGCCACGTCGAAGGATTCCCCCTGCTGGTAGGTGTGCCACTCATCTTCGTCGGCCAGCTGGATGGTGAGGGCGCCCTTGATCACCGTCATGCGCTCCGGGGCGGCGGTATTGAACAGGTACTCGCCCGCTTCCATCACACCCACGGTAGCTTTCTCGCCTTTTTGCTCGAAACCGATGGATTTAACATTTCCGTCAAAATACTCGTTAACTTTCAGCATCTTTTCTTCCCTGTATGCACGTTTGCAGAGCCAACGTAGCACACTGTTTTGGATGTTGTCATGGTAAAAGGAGCAAAAACAGCCGTGTCTCTTTTGAGGCTTCACTTTCTCATAAAGTTATCAATGCATTTCGTTAACGGATTCTGATGTAAAACGGGGCGCAAATATGAGATAAAACGCACCGCCAGAGCAATGGAGAGGATTTGACGCTCTGGGTGGTCATTTACGCTGTAAAAGTGTGAGTAATTGCTAAATAAAGGAACATTCTGTGTTAACAAAAGGATTAATCAAAAACATCGGCTTCCAGGTAGTGGTGGCCATGGTGCTGGGCGCGCTGGTCGGGGCGCTCATGGGAGAGCAAGCCACGGTGTTTGCGCCGCTCGGCACCCTGTTTATCCAGCTGATCAAGATGCTGGTGATCCCGCTGGTAGCGGTGGCCATCCTGTCCGGGGCCGCCAACCTGGGGGCCAGCCCCGCTGCTGGCAAGATTGGCGTCACCACGCTCGCCTTCTTCCTCGTCACCTCCGCACTGGCGGTGTTCCTGGCGTTGGTGATGGGTCAGGTGTTCAAACCCGGTGTGGGTGTTGACTTTGGCGCCACCGCGGCCATGTTCTCCGGCGACTACGCCGACAAGGGGGCACTGCCCGATGCAGTGGCCACCCTGCTCGGCATGATCCCGACCAACGTGTTCAGCGCCTTGAACGAGGCCAACATCCTGCAGATCCTGGTGTTCTGCATGTTCCTCGGCATCGCCCTGGCCAAGCAGCCCCGCGAGCGCGCCAAGCCGCTGGTGGATGGGCTCAACACCCTGGTGGACGCCTTCGTCTGGATGATCAACAAGGTGATGCTGATCGCCCCCATCGGCGTCTTCGGCCTGATGGCCGACGCCATCGGCACCTACGGCTTCGACGTGCTGACCCTGGTGCTCAAGCTGTTCGTCGTCTATGTCGCCGCCATCCTCATCTTCGGCTTCGTGGTCTATCCGCTGCTGATCGCGTTCTTCTCCAACACGCCGGTACGCAAGTACTTCTCCGCGATGAAGAAACCGCAGATCGTGGCCTTCTCCACCGCCTCTTCCATGGCGACCCTGCCGGTCAACATGGAGACCTGCGAGCGCGATCTGAAGGTGACCAACGCCACCGCGTCCTTCGTGCTGCCGCTGGGCGCCACCATCAACATGAGCGGCAACGCCATTTATTACGGCCTGGTCGCCATCTTCTTCGCCCAGGTCTATAACATCGATCTCTCCATGGGTGCCTGGGCGGCGATCATCGTCACCTCCACCCTGGGTGCCATCGGTCAGGCCGGTGTGCCGGGCCCGAGCTTCCTGGTGGTTGCCGTGCTGCTGGCGGCCGGGATCCCCATCGAGGGTCTGCCGCTGCTGTTCGCGCTGGATCGTCTGTTCGACATGATCCGGACCGCGCTGAACATCACCGGTGATGCGGCCTGCGCCATCATCGTCGATCGCTACAGCCCGGATTACGATCCGAACCGCTGGAGCAAGGAGGCCTGATATCGGGTCATCAACCGTGCATGACAAGAGGGAGGCTTCAAGCCTCCCTCTTTCATTTGTGTCTATTTGCTGGCGGTGTTCCCCGCTCGCCTCGCCCGTCTGCGTGCCTCAGGGAGAGAGGTGTGCCAGGGCCTGGCGGCAGCGCTGTTCGGCCGCCTCCAGCTCCAGCAGGACCATCTGGATATCTTCCAGCTGTTGCTGCAGGGTTTCCCGCTTGTCGGCCACCAGCCCCAGCATGGTCTGCAACTGGGAGCGGCTGCTCTTGTCCGCATCGTAGAGATCGAACAGCTCCCGGATCTCTGCGAGGCTGAAGCCCAGACGCTTGCCACGCAGGGTCAGCTTGAGCCGCACCCTGTCCTGACGGCTGTAGATCCTGTGCTGTCCCTGGCGGGTCGGGTTGAGCAGGCCCTGATCCTCGTAGAAGCGGATGCTGCGGGTGGTCACATCGAACTCGCGAGCCAGTTCGCTGATGCTGAAGGTGCGGGTGTCGTCCCTGGATTTGGTCATGGGGCTGTCTTGGCTGCCATCTGGTTGTCAATGCAGGCTGGCACCTTACCCAAACGTCAACTTCCCCGCAAGTCTTGTTCCTGTCGCGGTCGCGGCATATGTTATCCCGATGTAACAAGGAGAGTGCTATCGATGGATATCGTGATTGTGGCGGCCAAACGTACCCCCATGGGGGCCTTCCAGGGGGCCCTGAGCGGGCTCGGTGTCCCCGAGCTTGGCGCCTGCGCCATCCGCGCCGCGCTGGCGCAGGCCGGGATGACGGGGGAGCAGGTGAATGAGGTCTATATGGGCAACGTGCTGAGCGCAGGGGTCGGCCAGGCGCCAGCCCGCCAGGCGGCGCTCAAGGGGGGGCTGCCGGACAGCGTGCCCTGCACCACCATCAACAAGGTGTGCGGCTCCGGCATGAAGGCGGTGATGCTGGCGGCGGACAGCCTGCGCCTGGGGGAGGCAGAAGTCGTGGTGGCGGGGGGCATGGAGAGCATGAGCCGCGCACCCTATCTGCTGGACAAGGCGCGCAGCGGTTTTCGCATGGGGCACCAGAGCGTGCTCGATCACATGTTCCTGGACGGTTTGCAGGATGCCTACGAAGGCCATCTGATGGGGCATTACGCCCAGTTGAGTGCCGATCGCAGCGGACTGACCCGGGCCGACATGGATGCCTTTGCCATCGCCTCCCTGGAGCGGGCGCTGACGGCGCAGCAAAACGGCGCCTTCGGGGCCGAGCTGGCGCCCGTGATGGCCGGGGACACCCTGCTGCTGGCGGACGACGAGCAACCGGGGAAGGCCAGGCCCGACAAGATACCGACCCTGAAACCGGCCTTCAGCAAGACGGGCACCATCACGGCGGCCAATGCAAGTTCCATCTCGGACGGGGCGGCAGCTCTGGTGCTGATGCGGGGCGAGAGCGCTGCCCGGCTCGGATTGCCGGTGCTGGCCAGGGTAGTGGGTTACCAGAGTCACGCCGCCTTGCCGGCGGAGTTTACCAGTGCCCCCGTCGGCGCCATCGACAAGTTGCTGGCACGGGTGGGCTGGTCGGTGGAGGAGGTGGACCTGTTTGAGGTCAACGAGGCATTCGCCATGGTGAGCATGCTGGCCATGGCCGGGTGCGGCATTCCCCATCACAAGTTGAACGTGAACGGCGGTGCCTGTGCGCTGGGGCACCCTCTTGGCGCCAGTGGCGCCCGCATCCTGGTGACCCTGATCCATGCCCTGCGTGCCCGCGGCCTCAGACGAGGGGTGGCGAGCCTGTGCATCGGGGGAGGGGAGGCAACGGCCATCGCCATCGAGGCAGGCTGAATGCGTGGGTGAGAGTGCTGCGGGTTGATGACATGACAACGTCCCTTCAAGAGGGACGTTGTCATGTCTGGCGGGAGTGGACCGGTTGCTCTTCCATGGCATGAAGCTGCTGGTTGACCCAGGCGGTGGCGCTCAGATAGAGGTGGCTGACCTTCTCTTCGTTGAGGCCGAGCCGGACGGTGTTGGCGGCGACCCGCTGCCAGTCGGCTTTCTCTAAATCTTCACAGAACGCGAGGTAGAACCCGAGCTTGCCCTTGCGGGTGAGCAGGGCGGCACGAATGTCGTCGGTCAGGGGAATGGAGCCGAGCAGTTGATCCAGCGGTTCGCCCATGAGCACGTCCAGTAGGGAGAAGAGGCCGGTGACAAAGGCTTGCTGTGCCTGCTCTGCGGGCGCATGGGTCTGGGCCAGCAGTTCGCAGAACCGGGCTCTGATGAGGGACATCTGGTGGAGTTCGGCACTCTTTTCACTCCCCGCACTAGTGGCGGCGATCAGGGCGACGAAGCGCTTGAGCTGGGCGTGCCCCAGGGAACTTGCGGCCTGGCGAAACGAGGCGATGGGCTGGGGGAAGCGCTTGAGGTGGTTGATGTAGCGCAACAGCTTGAGGGAGAGGGTGAGATCCTGATTGAGCAGCTGCTCAATCCTGTCCAGATCCGGTTCGGTCTGATTGACCACCTCGAGCAGCTGCATCACCACCAGCTGGGCCGGCGGTATGGTGGGTTGTTGCACCATCTGGGGGCGGCTGAAGAAAAATCCCTGGAACAGGGTAACGCCGAGCTGCTTCATCCGCTCGAACTCGGCCTGATCCTCGACTTTCTCGGCCAGATAGGTGAGGGGCAAGTGGCGATGATTCGCCATGAAGTGTTCGATGCAGGGTTGCGGCGTGCTGCGCAGGTCGAACTTGATGATATGGATGTAGGGGAGGAACCTGTCCCAGTCTGAGACCATGGTGAAGTCATCCAGCGCCAACCGATAGCCCAGCCCATAGAGCTGGATCACTTTCTCCAGCAGCGCATCGTCGGGCTCGGCATCCTCCAGGATCTCGATCACCACCTTGTCCCGTGGTAGGCACTCGGCCAATCCGTCCAGCAACAGGGAGTGGGGGAAATTGATGTAGCAGGGGTGATCCCCGATGAGCTGATCGATGTTCTGCTGCAAGAACTGCTCGGCAACCAGCCTGGAAGTGGCCTGCTGTGCGGAGACGGAGGGAAATACATTGTCCAGGCTGTCGCGAAACAGCAGCTCATAGGCTTGGGTGTTCAACTCCCGATCCAGAATGGGCTGCCTTGCTACATAGGAATACATGCATCTCTCCAGCATGGTTACAGGCTTGATTCTATGGTGAAGCGGATCACTATGCCAGTGCCGACCGGTCGGGAAGGTCAACAACTGGCATACTATTTGTCAGGAAACCCGGGGTGTCAGAACAGGTAGTTGAGCTGCAGGCCGGCGAGCCAGGCATCCCCTTCCGAGGTGCCATTGAAGGTGGAGGTGGTCTGCGGGATGCCGGGCCTGAGTTGCATGGTTTCGCTCACGTCCACCTTCTTGCCGTCGATCAGGGTCAGCCCCAGATCCAGCGAGAGGTGGCGGTCAATCTGGTAGCCCACGCCAGCGCTGTACCAGACCCGATCCGAGTCGGGGATGGAGATGGTGCGGCGATCCGCCGGGACCGGGCTGCGGTCGTAGGCGATACCGGAGCGCAGTTGCCACTGGGGGGCCAGCTGGTAAGTCATCCCCAGGGCATAGCGCCAACTGTCTTCCCAGTGCTCCTCCTTGATGTGCATGGTGCCGTGGTGGTCGAGCTCGGATTCGAGCTGCACGAATTTGCTCCAGTTGGTCCAGTTGATGCTCGAATGCAGCGCCAGGGCCGGGGTGAGTTGATGGAACAGAGCCAGCTCGGCGGTGGCGGGCAAGGGCAGATCCAGGCTGCCAGTATCGATGAAGGGCTGGCCCCTTTGATCGATGCCGATGGCGTCACCGGAGAGGGTCAGGGTTACGTCGTGGCGATAGGAGAGACCGATGCGGGTTGCCTGCGACAACTCAAGCAGGGTGCCCAGGTTCCAGCCCATGGCCCAGCCATCCCCTTTCAGGTGCTTGGCTATCTGGTTGTTGGAGGGGAAGGTGCCACCCACTTCCCCTTCCCCCTGAATGGCGGAGAGACCGGCCCCGACGGACCAGACGCGGTTGATGCGATAGGCCAGGGAGGCCCCCAGATCCACTGTCTTGATGTCGGAGACGTTGCCGAAGTGACCGGCGTTGTAGTTGTCCGGCATCTTGACCCCGAGTCCGTAATAGGAGGTGGCGGCAAGCCCGAGGCGCCATTGCTCGCTGAGGGGCACGATGAGATAGGCGTTGGGCACCCAGGCGTCACCCGCAATGTCGTGGGCTCCGGCATCCAGACTGACCGGCCCCTGAGTGGTAGGCACCCGGGTGGTGCCCTCTATGTTGACGTCGGGGTGCACGTGGATAACGCCGCCGGAGAAGGCCAGGGTATCGAACCGGGTCATGGCGGCGGCATTGCGGGAGAGCACGCTGGCATTGTCGGCGATGGCGGCCTCACCCGCGAAGGCACGCCCCATGCCGGTGGCGGATTGCTCCGCGAGCTGGAAGCCGGCAGCCTGCACCTGGCTCGACAGCAGCAAGAGGGCTATAAGGGAGGGTTTGAACGTCGGATGCATGGTCTTTCCTCGGGATGAACTGGGTGTTCATTCTGTTATTCGGTTGGGGCCGGGATTTTATATGGTATGACCAGCAAGGCAACGGGGAGAGGGGAACGTGGGGCAAAACGGGATTAAATGCTGAAAGAAATACCCATAACAGCTTGATAAAAAAAAGAAAAGAGTACAGTTGTTTACTACAGCTGTGCGCTCAATTGGCGAAATTGGATAAAAAAAGAGCGCCCTGGGGCGCTCTCGATGATGACGTGAAAATCAGAATTTCATGTTGAACTGGGCGGAAGCCAGCAGGGCGTTGCCGTGAGAGGTGCCCTTCCAGCGCAGCGCATCGCTGTGGTTGCGCAGGCCTTCGTTCACGTCTACTTCCTTGCCGTCCAGATAGGCCATGCCGAAGTCGAGGCTCATGTCCGGATTGATGTGGTAGGTGGCACCGGCGCTGTACCAGATACGGTCGGAGTCAGGAATGCTCAGGCTGCGGTATTCCGGCTCGATGGGGCTGTTGTCGTAGGCGAAGCCGATACGGGCTTCCCAGGACGGGTTGACGTACCAGGTACCGCCCAGGGCGTAACGGGCAGAGTCCTTGAACTTCTCGTCTTTTTGCAGGCACACACCGCCGGCGCAGTTGCTGCTGGTGGCCTTGAGCTCCTGGAAGGCGCTCCAGTCGGTCCAGTTCACGGAGTAGTGGACAGCGAATTGCTGGTTCAGGCGGTGGTAGCCTGCGAACTCGGCCTGGGCCGGCAGATCCAGCTTCAGGTTGCCATCGACGACGCGATTGCCGGAGGTGGCGCCCTGGAAGTCGCCGTCAAAGCTCAAGTCCACCTGGGAGCGGTAGGTCAGGGCGAGACGGTTGTTTTCGTTGATCTCGTACAGGGTGCCGACGTTCCAGCCAAAGCCCCAGGTGTCGCCCTTCAGGTGAGCCAGACGGGTATCGGAGTTGGCGCCCGGAATGGCGGCGGAAAGCGCACCGGCATAACGGTTCAGCTCGGCGGCGGCGTAGACGGCATTGATGCCGGCACCGACGCTGAAGCTGGAGTTGATGCGATAGGCGATGTTGGGGTTGATGTTGAAGGTCAGGAGCTCGGTGTCACCGGCGCCGGCACCGGCCGCGAAGGTCTTGGAATATTCGGTGGAGAGGCCGTAGTTGGAGAAGAGGCCGATCCCCCAGGCCCACTGATCATTCAGGGGCTGGATGAAGTAGGTGGCCGGCACGAAGGCATCGGGGGCGATGTCGCTCTCGCTGGACGGAGCCAGCTTGGTGGGGCCGGCATAGATGTCGCCAGCCACATCCACGTCGGGCTTGATATAGGTGCCGGATACAGACAGTGCCATCTTGTCGAAGGTGGTCATGGCCGCCGGGTTGCGGGACAGCACGGCCGCGTTGTCGGCGATGGCTGCTTCACCTGCGTAGGCGCGACCCAGACCGGAGGCCGAGTGCTCGTTCAGCTGGAACGCGGCGGCGAAGGTCTGGGTGCTGGCCAGGGTCACGGCCGCAGCGATCAGGCTTTTCTTGAAAAAGGCAGTTGTCATAGTGTTCTCTCTTTGTAAGCAGATTTTCTGTCGACATCGCGGCTCTTTGGCGGCTATTGACGACATGATCTGTTGTTATGTCAGCTTCTTCCCATTCATTGCTGGCGTGATTCTATGGATCTGGTAGGAGGTAAGAAATCAGACCAGTGACAGCAGAATACATAAAAGTTTCCATTGTGTTAATCATTTGTTTTAACTTGCCGTTTTATTAGGCTGATTTATCTATTATTGGATAAATAAAGCACAAATGGTGCCGTTTGCGTCATTTAAAATAAATGGTAGAAATGTGACTTCGCGCGGGCAATGGGCGGGAACATGCGGGGATATGGGGATGAACAGGCAGACAATGAGGATGTCTGCCTGTGATGTGGCTGAGGCGGAGGACGAGTCAGCCTGGGTCAAGGTCTGTTAAATGGACCAGTGCAGGCGTGACTCAAGCTGGCGGGCAACCGGGGCGAGGGGCTCCTGCATGTCTCCGATGAGCACCATGTTGGCCCCCTTGAGCGGCAGTATCTCCCCCTTGAGGGTCCCGTCTGCAAAATCGGACTGGATCGTCAGTGGCAGATGCTTGGGGACGAGGAACAGGGTGACCGGTCCCATCTTGCCCTGCAGCACCATGTGCAGGGCCGGTCCCTGATAGAAGGCGCAGTGGTTGACATAGGTTACCTTCATGCCCGGCATCTCGCTCAGGGTGGCGCCATATTTCTCCATTTTCGCGTTGATGGTGTGCAGGCTGACCCGCTCATCCACCGCATGAATGAAGGGCTCTTCCCCATAAACGTGGGACATGGCGACCTGAGCCAGCGACAGGGTGTCCGGTGCCACAGGCCAGCTGATCCAGCGGGTGCTCATGCCGAGCAGGAAGGCGACCGAGGCCGCGATGGCCAGAGCGCGCCACTGCGTGCGTGCAGGAGTGACGGGCAGCGAGACCACCTGCTCCTCTTCGGCTGCCATCGCCTGCCTGAGCAGGATCCGCTCCGCAAGACCGGCCGGTACGTCCACTTCCAGAGTGCTGCGCACCTGGCGCTCGAGCTGCTGCATCTCGTCCAGATGCTTGCGATTGGCCGGTGACGCCTCGGCGGCTTTCAGGAAGGCGGGATCCCTGTCCGAGGGGTGAGTGATGGCCCGGCGGCGAAATTCAAGCTCATCCATTGGTGTGTCCTCTCTGTTGTTTCGCAGACTCTATGGCCTCTTTTATCTGGTTGCGGGCGCGAAACAGCCTTGTCATGACGGTGTTCTTGTTCAGGCCGAGTTGCTCGGCGATCTCCTCCCCGCTGAATCCCCCCAGTACCTGCAGCAGCAGCGGCTCCTGATACTCGGCAGGCAGGCGGGCGATGTGGCGCCTGAGCCATTCGTGCTCCATCTCCTGCTCGCTTGGCAGGACACCCTGATCCCGCAGGGGGTGCTCGTCGAGGTCGACAAGATCGAACTGCTTTCGCTCAAAGCGGCGGGCATTCTCCCGCCGCAATATGGTGATGAGCCACGCCTTGGCAGCCTTGTCGTCCAGCAGGGTATCTATCGCCTTCCAGGCGCGCAGGAAAGTCTCCTGCACCAGATCCTCGGCGATTTGCGGATCCCGGCACAACCAGTAGGCGTAGCGGTAGATGTCCCCGTGCAGGGCGTGCACCAGGGCTTCGTACTTGGTTTGTTTGTCTGCCATCTCTCCATAGACCGGAGAAGCGGAGGGATCCTTTCCCGTGTAGGCCCTTTTTCTTCTGAAAAAACCTAACGCCATAAAGGGGTGTCCTGTTTCATGAGGGGCGCATCATGCACGCATCCACGCCAGTATTCGAAGACCATAGGCTATCGTAAAGCTCTCCCAGGTGCACAGCGCCCTGGCGAGCGCCAGTCTGGGCAGGTGTTCGCCAGGGGCGAGTACGGGGGCAAAACAGGCCCGATCCAGGCTGTCCAGCAGTGCTCCCATGGCGGGGTCGCGGTGACAGGGCAGCCTGGTCAGATGCAGACAGGGGGCGTCCCAGCGCAGGACGGCCCAGGTCAGCAGGGTTTCCCTGGCCTCGTCAGGAGAGCCCGTGGCGAGGGCCCGTTGCAGGCGATAGAAGGCGTGCCAGCGCGGCCAGCGGCGCATGAATGCCCGCAGCAGGATGGCCACGAGCACCCAATAGAGATACTGGGTCCCCGGTGTGGGGGAGGCGGGAGTAGCGCTCTCCCTTGCCGTGAACACCAGAGGATGTGCGGGCAGGTGCGCCTCCTCGATGCGACCGCTTTGGGTGTTGAACCAGCGCAGGGTCTGGGGGGGCAGCACATAGCGCCCCGCCTCGTCGGCGGTCAGGGCCTGGCGCCACTGGCGCTCGAAGCGAAGCGCCCCCTCGGCCACGAATCGCTCCTGCTGCTGCTCGCCGTCCGGCTTCATGGAGAGGCCGGCGGGCAGGGGCGGGGCCGGCAAGGGGGGCAGGCGGTTGCCATCCCCCCCTTCCATCACCAGGGTGAGGGTGCGGATCACCGGCTCACCCACCCTGGCCTGCGCCGGGCTGAACTGCTGGCGCAACACCAGGCTGCTCGCCACCGGCTCCAGGGGGGCCTTGTCCACCTTGATGAAGAGGGTCGCCGCCCTGGCGGACAGCAGATCCCCCGCGTTGCCTGGCGCGGTCGCACCGGCCTGGTCCTGGTGCGGCAACCGCCCCTGAAAGCGGGGGGATTCGACGGGATGGAGCCCGGGCCCTTTGGCCTGCAGCAGCCATTTTCGCGTGAGACGCCCGGGCAGGCCGGGGCTGGCGGGAGAATCCCAGCGATCCTCGCCAAGGCGGCGAATGGTAAAGGCCGGGGTGATGGGCTCGCCGAGGTTGGGGGCCTCCAGGTTGGCAGGCAGCCAGAGGGTCAGCTCATAGATGAAGGGCTGGCCGGGGTAGAGATTCCCCTCATGGAGCACCCGGGCCTGCAGCTCGACCGGAGAGAATACCGGGTCTTGTGTCGGCATCAGGGTGCCGTCCAGGGAACGTGTCGGCACCACCAGGGAGGGGGTGAGATCGGCGCCAAGGGGCAGGGAGGGCACCTGGCGCGGGCTGGTATCGAGCAGGTGCAGGGGGATCTGCCAGCGGGTCAGGCTGCGGCTCTGGGCACTGACCCGCTGGATGCTGACCCGCCCGACCGCAAACTGGCGCAGCAGCGGTTGCAGGTTGAGATCCTCATCGCGGTACATCCCGTCGGCCTCGATGATGAGCAGCCAGTCGCGCTCGCTCGCCCCCGGCAACAGCTCGGCCTCGGCAGGAGCGGCCTGCACCCGCATGGCGCACAGGGCGAGCAGCAGCCACCAGCCGATCCGGGGGGAGAGCAAGCGCAGCACGAGGATCACCAGGGCTCCTCCACCTTGATCAGGGGGCGGCGCAGGGCCTCCTTGCGAAGACGCTGCTCCAGCAGCAGCACGGGGGGCGCCGGGGGGCGGGGAGCCTCTGAGGCGCGGGCGGGGTCGGGAGTGTCGGCCTGCTCCGGGGCATTTGCCGAGGGCGCCGACTGCGGCGGGTTGGCCCGCAGCAGGGCCAGGTTGTGCAAGGCATCCCTGTGCCTAGGTTCAAGGCGAAGGGCGCTCAGATAGGCCTGCTCCGCGGCGGCAAGATCCCCGAGCCAGACCAGGGCATTGCCCCTGTTGTAGTGGGCGGTGGCGCTGTTTGCCCTGCCATAGGCGGCGACGGCCCTGGCGTAATCCCCGGCTCTATACCAGGCGTTGCCTTGCCAGACCGGATCCTGGAAGGTGTTGGCCGCTTCCCGATAGTGTCCCTGGCGATAAGCCTGCCAGCCTGCTTCATCTTGTCGGGAGGCCGCCTGCAGGGAAGGGGGCGCGAAGCCAATGACGAGGATCACCAGCAGCCAGTGGGCGCCGATCCGCGCCAGCAGCGCCAGGGGGAGCAAGGGGATAAGCAGCCAGGGGCCGAGATCCCGGGATTGCCCCTGCGTCAGGGCCTGGCCCATGGGCAGGGGGGCAAAGCGGGGCAGGCCGGAATCAAGCCAGGCCAGCCTGCCTCCAGTGCTGGCGGCAAGGGCGGTCATGGCCTCCTCGTCGGGCGCAGGCAAGGTGTGGCCGATCGGGCTGCCGAGCTGCCAGCGCTCGGCAGCCACGCCGGGCAGCCAGGTCTCCTTGCCCCTGCTGGCCAGCAGGATGTCGAGCCGCGGGGCCGAGCCTGCCTTGCAGAACAGGTCGTTGAGGCAGGGCCAGAGGGCGGCGATGCGATCGCGCGCTGTCCCGGAGAGGCCGTCAGTCACGAGCAGCAGACGGGCGGACTGGCCCGGCGGGATCAGGGTGAGGGCCAGGGCCACGGCGCGCTCGGGGGCGCTGCCCTGGACAGGCATGATGGCCGGGCGCAGGTCCGGCAGCAGCAGGGCGATGGCCTGATGATCCCGGGTGGGAGGCATGGCGAGGTAGGCATCCCCGGCAAACAGGATGAGGGCGATGGGATGGGGCGCATCCTGCCGCGCTATGTCGGCCAGCATCTCCTGCAATCCCAGCCTCACCCGGGTTGCCCGGTCCGGCGCCAGATCCTGTGCCAGCATGGAGTCGGAGAGATCCAGCAACCAGATATCGAGGGCCGGGCTCGGCATGGGGAGACTCTGCTGGCGCAGGGCGGGGCCCGAGAGCGCCAGGATCACCGGCAGACAGGCAAGCCAGCGCCAGGGGATGGCCCGATGGCGGCTCGGCAGCAGATAGGTCTGCATGGCCGGGGAGAGCAAGCCGGGATCGCGGCGGCGGCGCCACCCCTGCCACAGCCAGGGGAGCAGGGCCAGCAACCAGAGGGGGCGCAGCAAGATCAGCTCCATGGTGCCACCGTCATGACCTGCCTACTCATGGGATGGCCTGTGTGACAGGGGGATGTGCCAGCGGGCTGGCCAGCAGAGCAGCAGCCAGGCCAGGGCCAGTGGCCAGGGGTAGAGCTCCTGGTGGGGCCGAGAGAGGGTCTGGGGCCGGGCGAGGGGCTCCAGGGTGTCGATGGCCTGGTTGATGGCGGCGAGATCGCCCCGGTTGCGGGCGCGAAAATAGCGGCCTCCTCCCAGCGTCGCCAGCTGCTGCAACAGGGCTTCATCCAGCTCGGCACTGGGATCGGCGTCCCCTGCGGGCCCGGCGAAGGTGTCGGGGTCGGCGCCCACCCCCAGGGTATAGAGACGGATGCCGGCTTTGGCGGCGAGCCTGGCCTCGGTCAGGGGATCCGCATTGCCCGAGGTATTGCGCCCGTCCGTCACCAGCAGCAGGGCGGTGGGGCGGGTGGGGTCGGCGTGCTGGCGTGCCAGCAGGATGGCTTCCCCCAGGGCCGTGGTGCGCCCCACCAGATCGAAATCGAGCTCCCTGGCCAGGGTGAGCAGGGCCCCGGTCTCCTGGGTGAGGGGGGAGAGCAGATAGGCGTGATCGGCAAAGACGACGAGGGCGATGCGATCCCCCGGGCGGGAGGCGACAAGGTTGCTTATCTGCTGGCGCACCGCGGCAAGCCTGTCCGTTTGCTCTCCGTCATCCAGCATGTCCTGGGTGCGCATGCTGTCGGAGAGATCCACCGCCAGGATGAGGTCACGGCTGCTCTGGTAGTGAATGATCGGGGGCTCCTGCCACTGGGGGCGGCACAGGGCCAGTACCAGGGCGCACCAGCAGAGCATCATGCGCCACAAGGGCTGCCCCGCCTGGGGCTGGAGCAGGGGAAAACCTCCGTGAACGAGCCGGTTTCCTCCCTTGCGCCCCTTCATGGGAGGCAGGCCGAAGCGCACCAGCAGCGGCAGGGCGAGGGCGAGGGAAAACCAGGGCCAGGCGAGGATCATCGCGTACCCTCCGGGGGAGGTGCCCCTCGCTTGCTTGCCGGGAATCGCGGCGCACTGACGCAGCGTCGCCCCCAGGCGAGATAGGCGAGGCGCAATCTTTTGCGCTGCGCCTCATCGGGCACTCTGCCCCCATAGAGCCAGAGTGGCCACTGGGCGGCAAACCGGGAAAAATCGCTCCCCCCCTTGCTGTCCAGCCAGGCGAGCCAGGCCTTCCCTTGCAGGGGGGCCGCCTCGGGCCAGCGGGCCATGGCCGCTTCTCGCAGGGCATCCTGCAGCCTGGGGACGAGATCGTCTGCCTGCCAGTCTATCCGGAGTGCCCAGTGGCGCTGGCGCAAGAGGGTGAGGGCCGTCATGGCGATCAGGCAAGCGGCGATCGCCGCGATCAGCAGCCCACCGAGGGCCATCAGGCGAGGATCCTGTGCAGGCTCGAGAGCGGGGCCTTGGTGGATGTCGCGCAGCTCGGCACGAATGGCTTGCAAGGCCTCGCTGGACGAGGGCTGGCGATATGCATCCGGTGCGGGCACGCCCTGCTCCCCCCTCAAAACAGACGGCATCCGCCCTCCTGCCACTGGCGTTGCAGGGTGGCGCCGTTGTCGAGGCGATAGAGGCGCGTCACCAGGGGCAGCAACTGCTGGCGACAGGCCTCGGCCTGTTCGTCGGCCGCCCTCTGGTAGCGGGCGCGAAAGCGGGGGTCTTCTCCCGCGAGCCAACCGCTGTGTCTGCCTGCCTGCACTGCCAGCAGCCCCTGCTCGGGCAGAGCGGCTTCCAGGGGATCGCGGATCTGCCAGTAGTGGATATCGTGGCGCAGGCGAAGGCGTTGCAACTGCTGGCAGAGTGCCTGGTCCGGTACCTGGTGATGGCTTATCAGGGTCAATCTGGCCCCGTGGGGCAGGGTGAGTCGTGCCAGGGTCTGGGCCAGCGTCCTAGGCGGGGGGGCGCGATCCAGCCCTGCCTCGTAATGGCGGCAGAGCGCTTCCAGCAGAGGCATGAGAGAGCCGCGCTGGTGCTCTGTGTGGGGGACTGCGCCCTGGCAGATCAAGGTATTGGCCTGTTTCTCCCCCTGCCAGAACAGGGCTGCGGCCAGCTCGCAGCCAAGGCGGGCCTTGAGCTGGGCGCGGGAGCCAAAGTACATGGCAGGTGAGAGATCCAGCAGCAACCAGTGGGCCTGATCCTGCTCTTCCCCGTAGAGGCGGGTGTGGGGGCGGCGGAGGCGGGCGGTGACCCGCCAGTCGATGTGACGCACCTCGTCACCGGCCTGATAGAGGCGAAGCTCCCTGAAATGCAGCCCGGGCTGGCGCCCGATACGCCCCTGGGCCGCCTGATGAATACGGGCACGCTCGCCCTGGCGCGTCCAGAGGCGCACCGCCAGCAGCCGCTCGAGGGTGAGGGCGATGTCGGGGTGATCCCGGGGCTCGGCGACGGGGGTCATGGCGATAGGGCTGCCTGTGGGGGTCGGCTCAGGGGCATGGAATGGCATCCAGCAGCAGGGCGATGAGCGCCTCGCTATCGAGGTTGTCCGCCAGCGCCTGATAACTCGGGATGAGGCGGTGGCGCAGCACGGCAGGCGCCAGTTGCTGGATGTCTTCGGGCAATACGAAGTCGCGCCCGGCGAGCCAGGCCCGGGCCCGTGCGGCTCTTGCGAGGCCGATGCTGGCCCTGGGGCTGGCTCCCACCGCGACCAGGGGGTCTAACTCGGGGCACAGGCCGCTGCCGGGACGGGTGGCGCACACCAGTTGCACCAGATAGTGCTCGAGGCGCCCCTGCATCTGTACCCCTTGAACGGCGGTGCGGGCTTCCAGCAGGTCGGACTGGCTCAGGGTGACCGGCGGCGTCGGCAGGGCGTCGCCGCGAGCGTTGAGCTGGAGGATGGCCAGTTCCATGGCGGGGCTGGGGTAATCCACCAGCAGTTTGAGCAAGAAGCGATCGAGCTGGGCCTCCGGCAGGGGATAGGTCCCTTCCTGCTCGATGGGGTTCTGGGTGGCGGCGACCATGAAGAGGGAGGGCAGGCGCCAGCTCTTCTTGCCCACGGTGATCTGGTGCTCGGCCATTGCCTCCAGCAAGGCGGACTGCACCTTGGCCGGCGCCCGGTTGATCTCGTCCGCCAGCACCAGGTGGTTGAACAGGGGGCCGGGTTGAAACACGAAGCTCGCATCCTGGGGATGGAAGACCTCGCTGCCGGTGAGATCGGCAGGGAGCAGATCCGGGGTGAACTGGATACGGGCAAAGCGCCCCTCCACGGCACCGGCCAGCGCCTTGACCGCCCGGGTCTTGGCAAGACCGGGGGCCCCCTCGATCAGCACATGTCCTTCACATAACAGGGCGATCAGCAACCCCTCGATGAGGGGGCCCTGTCCCAGGATCTGGCTGCCCAGATAGTCTCCAAGTGCTCTGAACTCGGCCGCTGCCATGCGATAAACCCGTTGTTTTTATGGAAGTTGATCTTTTTATACCCCAGTTGGCTCACAAGGGCGAGGGAGGGTGGCAAGATGGGGACAATTTAGTTTCAATCAGCCGTATGAAAGTTGTGATTGGATTGTTAAGATGTGGCGCAATGAGGTCAGACCTCTGCCTTTTTAACCCAAGGAGCCAGGATGAAACAGCCATTGAAACTGACGACTCGCCAGGGCGAACGGATAGCCGTCGTGGCGGGTCTGCGCACCCCCTTTGCCAAGCAGGCCACCGCTTTTCACGGCGTGCCTGCGGTGGATCTGGGCAAACTGGTGGTGAGCGAGATGCTCGCCCGCACCGATCTCGACCCCAAGCTCATCGACCAGCTGGTGTTCGGCCAGGTGGTGCAGATGCCGGAAGCGCCAAACATCGCCCGGGAGATCGTGCTTGGCACTGGCATGAGCGTCAGCACCGATGCCTATAGCGTGTCGCGCGCCTGCGCCACCAGTTTCCAGGCGGTGGCCAATGTCACCGAATCCATCATGGCCGGCACGGTGGACATCGCCATCGCCGGCGGTGCCGACTCCTCTTCCGTGCTGCCCATCGGAGTCAGCAAGTCTCTGGCCCGCGCCCTGGTGGATCTCAACAAGGCGCGCAACCTCCAGCAGCGTTTCAATATTCTGCGCCGTCTGCGTCTGAAGGACCTGCTGCCGGTGCCCCCGGCCGTGGCCGAGTATTCCACCGGTCTCTCCATGGGGCAGACCGCCGAGCAGATGGCCAAGACCCACCAGATCAGCCGCGAGGCGCAAGATGCGCTGGCCCACCGCTCCCACACCCTGGCGGCCGAAGCCTGGGCCCAGGGCAAATTGAATGGCGAGGTGTTCACCGCCCACGTGCCCCCCTACAAGTCGCCGCTGGAGCGGGACAACAACATCCGTGAAAGCTCGGATCTGGCGAGTTACGCCAAGCTCAAACCGGTCTTTGACCGGGCCCACGGTTCGGTGACGGCCGCCAACGCCACTCCGCTTACCGACGGCGCCGCCGCCGTGCTGATGATGCGTGAAGGGCGGGCCCGTGAGCTGGGTCTGGAGCCGCTGGGTTACATCCGCAGCTTCGCGTTTTCCGCCATCGATGTCTGGCAGGACATGCTGATGGGCCCCTCCTATGCCACGCCGCTGGCGCTGGACCGTGCCGGCATCACCCTTGGGGATCTGACCCTCATCGACATGCACGAAGCCTTTGCCGCCCAGACGCTGGCCAATCTCAAGATGTTTGCAAGCGCCGAATTTGCCCGTGACAAGCTGGGCCGGGATCAGGCCATCGGCGAGGTGGACATGGAGAAGTTCAACGTGCTCGGCGGCTCTTTGGCCTTTGGTCACCCCTTTGCCGCCACCGGGGCGCGCATGATCACCCAGACCCTGCATGAACTGCGGCGCCGGGGTGGGGGATTGGGGCTCAACACCGCCTGTGCGGCGGGTGGGCTGGGTGTGGCCATGGTGCTGGAGGTGGAATGATGAGTGCCAAGACTTTTTCTCTGGATATTCGCAAAGACGGCATCGGCATCCTCACCATGGATGTGCCCGGTGAGAGCATGAACACCCTGAAGGCCTCCTTTGCGGACGAGATCCGCACTCTGCTGGCCGAGGTAAAGGGGAACGGGGATCTGATCGGCCTGGTGATCGTCTCCGGCAAGAAGGACTCCTTCGTTGCCGGGGCCGACATCGCCATGCTGGCGGCCTGCACCAGCGCTCAGGATGCCGAAGCGCTGTCCCGGGCCGGACAGGACGTGTTCGCCGAGATCGAAGCCCTGGGGATCCCGGTGATCGCCGCCATTCACGGCCCCTGCCTTGGCGGCGGGCTGGAGCTGGCGCTCGCCTGTCATGGCCGGGTGGTGACTGATCACGGTAAAACCGTGCTGGGCCTGCCGGAAGTGCAGCTCGGCCTGCTGCCGGGCTCCGGCGGTACCCAGCGCCTGCCGCGCCTCATCGGGGTGGCCAAGTCACTGGATCTGATGCTGACCGGCAAGCAGGTGCGGGCCAAACAGGCCAGGAAGCTCGGGCTGGTGGATGACATGGTGCCCCCGTCCATTTTGCTGGAAGCCGCCATCAAGCTTGCCAAGAAGGGCAAGCCGCGCCACCAACTGAAACGGGATCTGCAGGGCAAGGTGCTGGAGACCAACAAATTTGGTCGCAAGGTGCTGTTCGATCAGGCCCGCAAGGGGGTCAAGGCCAAGACCCGGGGCAACTACCCGGCGCCGGAGCGTATCATCGAGGTGGTGCGCATCGGCGTGGAGGAGGGGATGCAGGCTGGCCTGCTGGCCGAGGCCCGCCACTTCGGCGAGCTGGTGATGACGCCGGAATCCGCCGCCCTGCGCTCCCTCTTCTTCGCCACCACGGAGATGAAGAAAGAGGTGAGCTATCAGGGGGCCGAGCCGCGCAAGGTGGGTCATGCCGCCGTGCTGGGGGGCGGCCTGATGGGGGGGGGTATTGCCTTCGTCACCGCCACCAAGGCGGGGGTACCGGTGCGGATCAAGGATGTGGCGAGCGCCGGCATCGGCAATGCCATGCGTTACAGCTACGACCTCCTCGCCAGGAAACTCAAGCGTCGCCAACTGCTGCGCAGCGAGCTGGAGAAACAGATGAGCCTGCTCACCGGCACCCTGGACTATTCCGGTTTCCACCGGGTGGACATGGTGGTGGAAGCGGTGTTCGAGGACATCAACCTCAAGCACCAGATGGTGCAGGACGTGGAGCGCGAGTGCGGCGAGCACACCGTGTTTGCCTCCAACACCTCCTCCCTGCCCATCCACCAGATCGCCTCGGCGGCGACGCATCCGGAGCGGGTGGTGGGGCTGCACTACTTCAGCCCGGTGGACAAGATGCCGCTGGCCGAGATCATTCCCCACGCGGGTACCAGCGCCGAGACGGTGGCCACCACCCTGGCCTTCGCCCGGGCCCAGGGCAAGACCCCCATCGTGGTGAAGGACGAGGCCGGCTTCTACGTCAACCGTATCCTGGCGCCCTACATGAACGAGGCGGCGCGCCTGGTGCTGGAAGGGGAGCCGGTGGAGGTACTGGACGGCGCTCTGCTCGACTTCGGTTTCCCGGTCGGCCCCATCACCCTGCTGGACGAGGTGGGGATCGACGTGGGGGCCAAGATCTCCCCCATCCTCGAAAAAGAGCTGGGTGGCGAGCAGTTCCAGGCGCCCAAGGCCTTTGACAAGCTGCTGGAGGACGATCGCAAGGGGCGCAAGAACGGCAAGGGCTTCTATCTCTATGGCAAGGCGGCCCCGCGCAACAAGCTCACCGGCAAGGAGGGCAAGAAGACGGTGGACGCGAGCGTCTACGACGTGCTGGGCGTCAAGCCCCAGGCCAAGCTGGCCAGGCAGGAGATCGCCGAGCGCTGCGTGCTGCTGATGCTCAACGAAGCGGCCATGGCCCTGGATGGCGGCGTGGTGGCCTCGGCCCGGGACGGCGACATCGGCGCCATCTTCGGTATCGGCTTCCCTCCCTTCCTGGGCGGTCCGTTCCGCTACATGGACAGCCTCGGCATCGACTATCTGGTGGGGCGTCTTGAGCACCATCAGAAGCGCTTTGGCGACCGCTTCGCCCCCTGTGCGCGGCTGAAAGCGATGGCGGCGGAGCAGCAGACCTTCTACTGATGGCTCTCGACGGCATGCATCTAGCGAGGCGACCCCAAGGTCGCCTCGCTTTTTGTTGGGCGTACCTTTCCGGTTTGGGGCGAGGGCGCGAAGAAAAACGGGGCGGGGAGGGGTAAAACCTTGATCTGGCGCAAACTGGTGCCCCATTTATTACTTTGGTGGCATAGGACTCAGGCGCGGGTTGAGGTCAAATAGTCTCATCAGGAGCGGGGGCGACCCCGTCACGAAAGGGACACCCATTTCACTGGATGAAGGACACACTATGAGTCTGCTTGAACACACCATCTGGACTGTATTGGGGTATGGGGCCATGCCCTTTATCTTCCTGAGCGGGTTCGTGGCAGTGGCAGTGACCTGCTGCCTGCTGCTCAATGCCTTCGGGGTCAAGTCCGCCGAGAAGTGAGTCACTCTCGTTCATGCCGCCAAATGCCAGTCTCACGACTGGCATTTGTTTTTTTGTCTTCTGAAGCACTTGCCCACCCCTGATGGGGTAAAGGGAGCGCAAGACGGTCGAACCCGGCGGCCATTTTGATTACACTGACGCCCGGCATGTCCGCCCCCTTCTCTTTTATCAGGTATTCACGACTTCTATGGCGCTCAAGGCAACCATCTTCAAGGCCCAGATCAGCTTGTCTGACATGGATCGCAATCTCTATCAGGACTTCTCCCTCACCCTGGCCCGTCACCCCTCCGAGACCGACGAGCGCATGATGATCCGCCTCGCGGCCTTCGCCTGGCATGCAGCCGAGCGGCTGGAGTTCACCAAGGGGCTCTCAGCCGACGACGAGCCCGAGCTCTGGTGCAAGAACTACTCCGACGAGATTGAACTCTGGATTGAGCTGGGTCAGCCGGACGAGCGCCGTCTCAAGAAGGCATGCAACCGCTCTCGCCAGGTGGTGCTCTACCTCTATGGCGGTCGTGGCACCAGCGTCTGGTGGAAGCAGAACCAGGGCAAGCTCGGTCTGCACGACAACCTGAGCGTCATCGAACTCTCCGACAGCCAGACCCTGCCCCTGGCGGCCATGGTGGAGCGCACCATGCAGCTCACCTGTACCATCTCCGACGGCCAGCTCTGGGTCAGCAACGGCAGCCAGGAGGTGACGCTGGACCCCGTGGTGCTGATGGGACGCCCGGCCCGCGAACTGTAAACGGGATACCCATGTTCAGCGCCCTGCTCAATATCGTCATTCCCGTGTTTGCGGTGGTGGGCCTTGGCGCTCTCTATGGACGGCTGCGGCCGGGCGGGGCCCTGGGTTATGTCAACCGGGCCAATATCGAGCTCTTTACCCCGGCGCTGGTCTTCTCGGCCCTGGTGAAATACCCCCTGGATCTCGCGGCGCACCTGCCCCTTGTGGGGGCCGGTGCCCTGGTGATCCTGCTGCCGGGCCTGCTGCTCTCCCTGCTCAAACTCAAGGAGATAGAGCGGGCGGCGCTGATCCTGCCCGCCATGTTTCGCAACACCGGCAACCTCGGCATTCCGCTGATGGTGCTCGCCTTTGGCGAGCAGCAGCTCGGCGCCATCGTCATCCTCTTTGTGCTCTCCAACCTGCTCCACTTCTCGGTGGGCATGTTCATCCTCTCGGCCAGCAGCTCCCGCTGGCTCTGGCTGAGAAGCCCCGTGCTCTGGGCCGCCTTCGCCGGGCTGCTGGTGGCCAACCTGCATATCCCGCTGCCGGAATACCTGGTGACCAGCGCCACCCTGCTCGGCCAGATAGCGGTGCCCCTGATGCTGTTTGCCTTGGGAGTGAGGCTGATGGAAGGGGAGCTGGATCATCTGGGACTGGCCATCAAGTGCAATCTGCTCTATCTGCTGGCGGGGGGCCTCTCCCTGGGGCTCGCCGTCTGGCTGCTGCCCCTCGAACCTGACTGGATACCACTCCTGATGCTGTCGGTGGCGCTGCCCCCGGCGGTGCTCAACTACATGCTGTGCGAGCAGTATCAGTGCCAGCCCGACAAGGTGGCCAGTATCGTGCTCGGCGGCAATGCGCTCTCGGTGGTGGTGATCCCGCTTGCGGTCTGGTTGGCGCTGCATCTGGGGAGTTGACCCTGCTCTGTCTTCCTCTTCAAGGACGCCCGATGGCGTCCTTTTTATTGCTATCGTGCATGTCCGATGTTGTTTTGCTCATCGAGTACAGCCGAGCTTGCTCGCGTATCTGACAAGGTTTTGAAGCCGGTTTAGCCGGATAAGGCAGAGAGTGGAAGGGGGAGAAAGGGAATAAAACCGGGCGGCCTTGGCCGCCCTGTTTAGTGATGGGGAGCAGGTTGAACCTGGCCATCCTTGCGCAGTTGTGTATAGAGACCAAACCCGGCCAGCAGGCCGGCGAGGGCAAGCAGGTACCAGATGGCGGTGGCGGGGCGGCTGCCTGCATCCCCCAGCATAAAGCCGATGAGCAGGTTGCCAAAGAGCGCCATGCAGCCCCCGGCGCTGGCATAGAAGCCGTAGTAGCTGCCGAGCTGCTCAGGGGGGGCGTAGCGGGGCAGTTGGGCGGCGAAGAGCGGGAAGCAGAGGATGGAGCCCAGGGAGAGCAGGGCCACCTGCGTCAACACGCCTGCCGTCGGCCAGGGGGCCAGCAGGGGCAGGGCGAGATAGCTCAAGCCCATCATGCCTATCCCCAGTCCCATGGCGAGCGGCACCCCCAGGCGGCGCTCCACCAGGCGGGAGGCCGGGAGCTGGAGCACGACACCGATCACCGCCGAGAGGGTGAAGACGCCGCCGAGCAGGTGGGTGGCGTCCGGCAGGCTCTGGATATGGGCGGGGAGGGCGAGATAGAGCTGGTGGAACAGGATCTGGTAGCTGCCTGCCAGCAGGGTGAACCCCATGAAGGGGCGCTGGCGCACTATCTCTCCCCATTGGCGCAAGATGGCGCCACGGGGGCTCTGGTTGCTCACCGGGCGTTTGGGCAGCACCCGGTATTGCAGCACTCCGAGCAGAGCGAAGAGGCTCGCCGCCAGGATCCCCGTCAGGGTATAGCTCTGCTGGGTCAAGGTGAGGCCGACCAGGGGGCCGAGCAGCATGCCCGCCTCGCTGGCCAGATTGTGCAGGGCGAAGGCGCGCTGACGCTGGCTCGGGTTGTGGCATTCGCTGGCAAGGTAGGCCTGGGCGCAGGGGGTAAACAGGGCCCCCGCAAAGCCGGTGAGGGCGGCGGCCAGCAGCAGGATGGGCAGGGACTCGGCCCAGCCCAGCAGCACGAAGCCTAAAGATCGTACCAGGCAGCCCCAGACGATGGCGGGATGGTAGCCGATGCGATCTCCAAGGGTACCGCCCAACAGGAAGAGCCCCTGCTGGCTGAAGACCCGCATCCCCATGACGAGGCCGCAGGCCCAGCCGGCCAGGCCGAGCCCGCTGCCCATGTGCTGGGCGAGGAAGGGCATCATCATGTAGAAGCCGAGGTTGAAGGCGAGCCCATTGGTGATGAGCAGGCGGGCGGCCGGGCTCATGCCCTGCCAGTCCCGCCAGTAGGAGGCGCCGTTCATGGTCGCCTCCCGCCAGTGCGTGGGGAGGTGGTCGCCGGGGTGGCGCAGCACTGTGTCATGATGTCTTTCGCAGGGTTCTGAGGAAGGGAATGCCGTGCTGATCGTGGCTTATCTCCACCGGCACCTGGTAGAGGCGCTCGATGAGGGCCGCGTCGAGCACTTGGGCGGGGGGGCCGAAGGCCTGCAGATCTCCCCCTGCCAGCACGATCAGCTGATCGGCAAACTGGGCGGCCAGGTTGAGGTCGTGCAGCACCACCAGGGTGATCCACTGCTGCTCCCGGGTCTGCTGGCACAGGTGCTCCATCAGCTGCATCTGGTGGTGCAGGTCCAGGGCGCTGACCGGCTCGTCCAGCATCATGATGCGGGGGTCGCGCAGCAGCACCTGGGCGAAGAGCACCATCTGCCGCTGGCCGCCGCTCAGGGAGTAGAGGGGGCGATCCGCCAGATGGGCGATGCCGAGCGCCTGCAGGGCGCGGCCGGCAGCCAGGATGTCCTCGTCCGCGAGGCGCATGGAGAGGCTGTCGAGGCGCCCCAGCACCACCACTTCGATGACGCTGAGGTCCAGCTCCAGCTGGATGTTCTGGGGCATGTAGCCAAACTGCTGGCGCCACCTGGCTTGTGTCATCTGGCGGGCACTTTGGTCCCCGAGGCGAATGTCGCCACTGTCCGGGGTCAGTTCACCAAAGAGGGTGCGCATCAAGGAGGTCTTGCCGGTCCCGTTCGGGCCGATGATCACATGGACCTGACCCGGATGCAGAGTGAGGCTGAGATCCCGCAGCAAGGTCTGCTGGCCGAGGGAGAGGGAGAGTCGGGATATTTCAAGCACGTTTACGCCCCCTGCCGAGGATCAACCAGATGAAGAAGGGCACGCCAATGAGCGCAGTGACGATGCCGATGGGGAAGAGGGCCCCCGGAATGATGGACTTGGAGAGCACCGAGGCCGCCGAGAGCATGCAGGCGCCGCACAGGGCGGAGAGGGGGATCAAAAAGCGCTGATCTTCCCCCACCAGCATGCGGGCGATATGGGGGGCCACCAGGCCGACGAAGCCGATCACGCCGACGAAGCTGGTGGCGGTGGCGGTGAGCAGGGCGACCAGCACCAGGGTCTTCATGCGCAGTCTGTCGACGTTGACCCCGAGGCTGCGGGCGCGGGCTTCCCCGAGGCGCAGGCTGGTGAGGGCCCAGGCATCCCGGTAGATGAGCAGGGTGCAGATCAGGGTGACGACGGCGGTGATGATCAGGGAGTCCCAGGTGGTGCGCATCAGGCTGCCAAACAGCCAGAACAGGATCTGCTGGTTGAGCTCGGGGGAGGAGAGGAACTGCAGCAGGGAGAGCAGGGACTGGAACAGGAACAGCAGGGCGATGCCCGCCAGGATCAGGGTCTGGCTGCTGACATGGCGCATCATGGCCAGACCAAACAGCAGGCAGGCGGCAAACATGCACACAATGAAGGCACCGGCCGGGATGGCCACCAGGGGAGGAAGCCCGAGGCCGCCGGTGTAGAGGGCCAGCGCCGCGCCCAGGCCCGCCGCCGCCGCGAGCCCGAGGGTGTAGGGGCTGGCGAGGGGGTTGTCCAGCAGGGTCTGCATCTGCACGCCGCCAAGGCCGAGGGAGGCGCCGACCACCAGGGCCATGAGGGCGATGGGCAGGCGCATGTCGTGGACGATGGTGCGGGTCATGGGATCGGCCTGGGCGGGGGAAACCAGGGCATCGATCACGTCGTGCAGGGCCAGCAGGGAGGGGCCGGTGGCGATGTCGAGCACCAGGGTAATGCACAGGACCAGGGCGAGCAGCAGGAGCCAGTGCCAGCGACGGCGCTCCCGTTGCCGCTGCCGGGCGAGGGTCTGCTGCAGGGCAGCCAAATCATTCATGATGTCAATCCTGAAACGGGCGCCGCAAGAGGCGCCCACACAATCCAAGAGGGTTGCTGAAGAGGGCGTGGCCGAGGTGGGCCACACCCGAATTGCCGGGGTTAGCTTGCGTCATCCTGCTTGATGCCCAGCATGAAGGTGCCCTGGGGACGGATGGGCAGGTAGTGCTGATAGAACGCCTGATAGGTGGCCAGGGGATCGAGATCCTGGAAGAGATCCGGATAGAGGGCCTTGGCCATGAACTCGATGAGGGCGGCATCCATGATGCTGCGGGTGGCGCCGTGATAGACCGCGTAGAGGCGACCCTCCTTCACCGCAGGCAGCTCGCTCCAGCCCGGACGGGCGGCAAAGCCTTGCAGACGCTGGCGCACGGTCTCTGCCGACACATCCTGGCCCACCTGCATGGCGACGGCACTGCTCACACTTTCGTAGCCCGCCATCAGGATCACCTCGGGCTTGCTCGCCAGCAGTTGTTCCGGGTGGATGGGGCCCCAACGATCGACGAAGGGGGCGGCCACGTTGTTGCCACCGGCCAGCAGGGCCATGGCGCCCCACATGTCCTTGCCATAGGTGTAGCTGTACTCGGCCGGACCCTTGTCACCCAGCTCGATGTAGACCCGGGGCGGCGTGCGCTTCGCGGCGGCAATGCGGGAGGTGATGGTGTCAATCTTGGCCTTGTACTCGTCGGCCATCTTCCGGGCGCGGGCCTCCTGGCCGGTCAGCTTGCCAAGCAGCAGGGTGCTCGCCATGTGCTGTGTCAGGGTCTGGGCGTTGTAGTCGATGACCACCACCGGGATCCCCGCCTGCTCAAGGCGTGGCAGGTCAGCGGCCAGGGCCTCATATTGCCACTTCGCCAGGATCACCAGGTCGGGCTTTACCGCCAGGGTCTTCTCGATGGAGAAACTCTGATCCTGCACGTTGCCAAGGTCGGGGACCTTGGCCAGTTGTGGCTGGCTGGCCACGTAGAGCGACCAGATGGCGGGACGGGACTTCATGAACCAGCCCAGGGACATGCCTACCAGGCGTTCGGCCCCGCCTTCACCGGCCACCGCCAGGTAATCTTCGGGATAGAAACCGAGCACGATGCGGCTTGCCGGAAGGCTGAGGGAGACCTTGCGGCCCATCACATCTTCCACTTCAACGGGGGGGGCGGCCTGCGCCATCCAGCTCACCAGGACGAGCTGGCCGAGCAGCAGCAACTTTGCCAGGGGGTGACGAAACATCTTGTAGCACCTCGAGAATAGAGACGGTCAAAAAAGAAAGTGAGAACTATTGCCATTCGTGAGCGCAAAAGCAACAAACGTTTGTGTCATCTCCTCTCTTGTTATTTCTGTCATTAATGGAACCGGTTCCACAAGAGCACCAGGAGAGCGTTCCACCCCCGGTTTTCTGCCTTCTCGGGCCACGAAGGGAGTGGCGCCCGGTATGGCGCCCATGGATTTGCCCATGATCCAGTGTCTGTGAGTGGGGTTGCTCACGAAATGGTACCGGGCAGAGGGCCGCCGTTTTGCTCCCCCTGCCTTGCCTCCAGAGTCGATGTCGCTCCCTGACGGAGGCCGCCAGCAGGGGCTGGGGGGGCGACAGTTTCCTGCGCAGCGATGGCAGACACTGCCCATTCGGGTATTGCCCGTCACCTTGGCGCAACATTTTGTTGTCATTGTTAGCCAGCTCGCAGCAGCCCCGGCGTCGACGGGGCAGAGTGGGCACGCAGTTTCGGCCGGGGGCTGACATGCCTCCCGCTGATGGCTGCATCCAAGGTGCTGCGGCCCGCCTTGTGCGGGGCGCCAATAACATGATCTGCAAATAAAAAAGGAAACTGACCATGTCAGGAAGACACTCTCTGGTGGCGCTGGCCGTCGGGCTGGCGCTGGCGGGACCGGCACAGGCACAACTGCTCATCACCGAATACCTGGAAGGGTCCGGCAACAACAAGGCGGTGGAGCTGAGCAACCTCGGCTCTGACCCCGTCGATCTCTCCCAATACCGGCTGGCCCTCTACGCCAACGGCAAACCCATCAGCGAATCCCCCACCAACAGCCTGGCGCTGCAAGGCACCCTCGCCCCGGGCGCCACCCTGGTGCTGGCCAACCCCTCAGCAAATGCCGAGATCCTGGCCAAGACGACCCAGACCAGCGGCAACCTGGTGTTCAACGGTGACGACGCCCTGGTGCTCTATCGCGGCAGCGAGATAATCGACAGCGTCGGCCAGGTAGGGGTGGATCCGGGCACGGCCTGGGTGTCGGGCAACGTCTCGACCCTGGACATGACCCTGCGCCGCAAGGCCACCGTCACCATCGGCCGAACTGATGCAACCGCCCCCTTCGATCCGGCGCTCGAATATGTGGCCGCCCCGAAAGATGACGCCAGCGGCCTGGGGTGCAGTGGCGATGGCCCCTGCGATGGTACCCAGCCGCCCGCCTTCGTCTGCCCGGTGGATCAGTTGGTGCCGGTGCCCGCCATTCAGGGCCCCGGTACCAGCAGCCCCCTGGTGCCGGCCGGCAAGTTTGAATCGGAACAGGCTTATGCCACTCGCGGCGTGGTAACTCAGGTGGTGAGCGGCCTCTACAAGGGCTTCTTCATTCAGGACGAGCAGGGGGACGGGGATCCGGCTACCTCCGACGGCCTCTTCGTCTACAGCACCAAGGCCAATGCTGCCATCGTGCCGGGGGCCGAGGTGTGCGTCTCGGGCAAGGTGAAGGAGTATTTCAACCAGACCCAGATCAACGCAGACGATCTGGTGGTGACTCGGCCCGCTGGGGCAGTGCCGGCGGCAGTGGATCTGCTGCCGGTGGCGGGCGAGAGCCTGAGCCAGCTGCTGGAGCGTCACGAGGGGATGCAGGTACGGCTGGTGCCCGGCTCCAGCCTGGTGGTGACCCGCAACTTCAGCTTCGATTACGACGGCAAGCGCAACAACCTGGTGCTCTCTTATGGCGCGCCGCTCATCAAGTCGACCCAGAAATTTGCCGCCATGAGCCAGGAGGCGAGCGACTGGGCCCTTCGCAACCAGCAGAACCAGCTGGTGGTGGAGACCGACGCCAAGGCGCCGGACGGTGTGCTGCCCTGGTTCCCCGGCTTCAACGCCGAGGACGGTTACCTTCGCATCGGCGACAAGCTCAACGGGCTGGAGGGGGCCCTTGGTTACTCCTACAACCTGTTCAGGCTGGTGGCCAGCAACCGCATCGACGCGAGCCAGATAGATCACAGCGGCTGGGATCGGGTGGAAACCCCCGAACTTGCCGAGGCGGGGGATCTGCGGGTCGCGAGCTTCAACGTGCTCAACTTCTTCACCACAGTCGTGGGGGGCGATGCCAACCCCACCGGCAGCAACCGGGGCGCCATGACGGTGGCGGAATTCGAGCTGCAGCGCACCAAGATAGTCAGCGCCATCACCCGCCTCAATGCCGACGTGGTGGGGCTGATGGAGATAGAGAACAACGGCTACGGCGACAACTCCACCATTGCCAACCTGGTGGCGGCCTTGAACGCTGCCCAGCCGGACGAGGCGGATCACTACCGCTGGATTGCCTCGCCGGATGGCAAGCCGATTGGCACCGACGCCATCACGGTGGGTCTCATCTACCGACCCGCCAGCGTCAGCCCGCAAGGGGCCGCCAGCCTTATCGTGCTGCCGGTGCAGCAGGCCGAGGCGGTGGACGCCAGCGGCAAGCCGGTGACCATCAATCAGGGGATGCGCGAGTCGCTGGTGCAGCGTTTCAGCTCGCCCAAGGGGGATGCGCCGCTGACCCTGGTGGTCAACCACCTCAAGTCCAAGGGCTCCGCCTGCTTCGAGGATTACCCCGACTACGCCACTGCCGATCCGCTGGATGGCCAGGGCCACTGCAACGCGCTGCGGGTCTCTGCCGCCAAGGTGCTGGGGGAACAGCTCAAGGATCTGGCCGGGGATCTGCTGCTTATCGGCGACATGAACGCCTATGGCATGGAGGATCCCATCCGGGTACTGACCGACTATGATCCGGCCGCCCAATCGCGCCAGATCATGAGCGCCTCCTTCACCACTCTGGCGGGTCAGCCCTTCGAGGAGAGCGGCAGCGCCCTGGGCAAGGGGTATGGGTTTGTGAACCTCAACACCCGCTTCCACGGCACCGACACCTACTCCTACAGCTATGAAGGGGAGCTCGGCAACCTGGATCACGCCCTGGCAAACCCGAGTCTCGCGGCCAAGGTGATCGGCATCGAGGATTGGCACATCAACTCCGCCGAGAGCAACTTCTTCGAGTACGGCAGCAAGTACAGCGGCCAGCTGGCGAAATCCGAAGGGCCTTTCAGCGCCTCGGATCACGATCCCGTGCTGGTGGCCATCCAGTATCCGCTGCCGCCCGCCGGGGTATTGAGCCTCGAGAGCGCCGCTGCGAGCGTGGAGGAGGGCAACACCCTGGTCTTGAGCGTGGCGCGCCGCGATGGCAGCCATGGGGAGGCGAGCGTGAGTTATCGCATCGTCCATGGCAGCGCGGACACAAGCGACGTGGCGCCCCTCACCGGCACCCTGCACTGGGCGGACGGGCAGAGCGAGCCCCAGACCATCAGCATTCCGGTGAAGAGCGACACCCTGCACGAGGGGGACGAGACCTTTACCCTGGAGCTGTTTGATGCGAGCGGCGCGACCCTGGGGGATCAGCACCAGACCCTGGTGACCATCAAGGACAAGCTGGCGCCGTCCACCATCTCGCTGGCTCAGGCCAGTATCACGGTGAACGAGGGGCAGTGGTTTGCCGAGATCCCCCTGGTGCGCAGCGGCGATCTGAGCAAGCCGGCCCGTGCCCGGGTGGCCCTTGACGGGGTCACGGCGCGCTGGGGGCTGGATTTCCTGCCCTGGTTCGGTCAGTCGGTGAGCTGGGCCGCGGGCGAGGGGGGCAGCAAGTCGGTCAAGGTGCTGATCATCGATGACTGGTTCGTCGAGCCCACCGAGCAGTTCAGGGTGAGCCTCGATCGGGTGGAAGGGGGCCAGCCCGGCGCCTTGCAGCAGACCCGGGTCGACATTCTGGACAACGACAAGTCCTGGTGGCCCTTCGGTCGCCACTGAGGATGATTGAGCAACAAGAAGGGGCCTGCGGGCCCCTTTCTTAGTTGGGAAGACGTTTGTTGGGAAGACCTGTTGCAGACAGGTTGGGTTGCGAAGATGAAAAAGGCCCACCGTCATGGTGGGCCTTCCTCATGGCAGGGCGCTCCTAACGGAGTATCAACCCTGCGCGTTGCTCAGTACCAGCTTGCCATCCTTGACCGGAATGGTGGGGCCGGGTTGCTTCTCCATGCGTACCACCCCTTCCTGGCCGGCGAGGCGGTAGGTGACGTCATAGCCGATGGTGCGGGTGCTGCTCTCCTGCACCGTCTTGCAGCGCTGCTCCGTGGTGGTGTAGGTATCACCCGCCTGCATGTTGCCCTGCACCTGATTCCCGGCATAACCCCCTGCCACGGCACCGGCGGCGGTGGCCACCTTCTTGCCGCTGCCACCGCCAAACTGGTGGCCGACCACGCCGCCCAGGGCTGCGCCAACCACGGTACCCAGGATCTTGTGCTCGTCCTGCACCGGCTTGCGGTGGGTCAGGGTGACGTTGCGGCACTCCTGACGTGGCGTCTTGATGGTCTCGGTCACCGGCTTGCTGGCCAGCACCTCGGCAAACTGGGGCTCTGATGAAAACAGGGATCCGCTGGCGACCGCCGACAATGCCAGCGCAGAGGCCACACCGATCCCGACACCTGCCAACATGGATTTGTTCATCACTCTTCTCCTCGTACTCATACCCGTTGAGGGCTTGGGATCATTCTTGGCATTTTGCGCCGCAGGCTCAAGGCAAGGGCCACGGGATCGCGACAGGGGCTGACTGCGCAAAAAGTGACCGCACAAAAATAGCGTCGGCGATTGGCGACAGGGGGAGCAGGGCCGAGGGCCCCTAAGACGTTTCGCTAATACCTGGGATCTGGCCCCCTTGATACCCTTTCATCCGGTTCCAGCCGGCATCCTGGCCCCGCATCAGGGCGCAATGCCGGTCGTGGTGAACCGCGAGAGCCACCCCGTTTTGTGTCCCTGTGAGGAAGGATCCGATGACAGAGCAGAACATGTACGACGCCGGCCTTGGCAAGACGCCCGCCAATTTCGAGGCGCTGACCCCCTTGAGCTTTCTGGGGCGGGCCGCCCGGGTCTATCCCGACTATCCGGCGCTGATCCACGGGCCCCTGCGCCAGAGCTGGGCCCAGACCGAGCGGCGCTGCCGCCAGCTCGCCTCGGCCCTGCGCCGTCGCGGCATTGGCGAGGGGGACACCGTCTCCATCGTCGCCCCCAATGTGCCGGCCATGTTCGAGGCGCACTTCGGGGTACCCATGAGCGGCGCCGTGCTCAACACCATCAACACCCGGCTCGATGCGGACGCCATGGCCTTCATCTTCCAGCACGCCCAGAGCAAGGTGGTGCTGGTGGACCGGGAGTTCGGCGCCGTGGTGCGAAAGGCGCTCTCTCTCATTGACAGCCAACCCCTGGTGATCGCCATCGACGATCCCCTCTACCGGGAAGGGGAGCTGGTCGGCGAGCTCGACTACGAGGGGTTCATCGCCCTGGGGGACGGGGACGAACCCGGCTGGCTGCCGGCGGACGAGTGGCAGGCCATTTCCCTCAACTACACCTCCGGCACCACGGGGAACCCCAAGGGGGTGGTCTATCACCATCGCGGCGCCCACCTCAATGCGGTCAACAATGCCCTCTCCTGGGAGCTGCCCAAGCACCCCGTCTACCTCTGGACCCTGCCGATGTTTCACTGCAACGGCTGGTGCTTCCCCTGGACCCTGGCGGCCACCGCCGGGGTGAGCGTCTGTCTGCGCCACGTGCAGGCGGCGGCCATCTACGGGGCGCTGCGCGAACACAAGGTGAGCCATTTCTGCGCCGCCCCCATAGTGCTCAATATGCTCAACAATGCCGATCCGGCCCTCAAGCAGGGACTCGACCACCCCGTCAAGGCGATGACGGCGGGGGCAGCGCCACCCGCCACCGTGATCGCCGGCATGGAGGCCATGGGGATCGCCGTGACCCATGTCTATGGCCTCACCGAAACCTATGGCCCCTGCGTGGTGTGCGAGCCGCAAAGACACTGGCAGGGGCAGGATGCCACCACCCTCTCCCGTCTCAAGGCGCGCCAGGGGGTGGCCTCCCCCCTGCAAGGGGAGATGCGGGTCATCAACCCCGTCAGCGGCGAACCGGTCCCCATGGATGGCAAGACCCTGGGAGAGATAGTGCTGCGGGGCAACATCGTCATGAAGGGCTACCTCAAGAACCCGGCGGCGAGCGAGGAGGCGATGGCACAGGGATGGTTTCGAAGCGGGGATCTCGCGGTCTGGCACCCGGACGGCTATGTGGAGATCAAGGACAGATCCAAGGACATCATCATCTCCGGCGGGGAGAACATCTCCAGCCTGGAGGTGGAGGACGTGCTCTATCGCCACCCCGATGTGGAAGAAGCTGCGGTGATCGCCATGCCGGACGAGACCTGGGGGGAGGTGCCCTGCGCCTTCGTCAAGCTCAAGGAGGGGCGCGAGCTCACCCAGGCCGAGCTCATCGGGTTCTGCCGCGAGCAGATGGCCCACTTCAAGGCCCCCAAGCGCATCATCTTCACCCCGCTGCCCAAGACCTCCACCGGCAAGGTGCAAAAATTCATGCTGCGCAAGCAGTTGGCGTGACGACAAAGGCGCCGCGCCATCAACGGGCCTGCGGGCCCGTTTTGTGTTGCGCGATGCAAAGACGCAGGGCCTCGCCGGTAGCGGTCGCCAGCCAACAAGACGTGCCTTTCGAGCCCGTCCCGGCTTACCATGGCCGCCATGTCCCGCCAGCTTGAGGATGCCTGTGAGAAAATCGGACCGACTGTTTCAACTGACCAACCTGCTGCGGGCGCATCAACCCCTGACCGCCCGGGATCTGGCGACGCGCCTGTGCGTGTCGGAGCGCACCATCTACCGCTATATCGACGATCTCTCTTTGGCGGGCATTCCCGTTTACGGGGAAGCCGGGCTGGGCTATCGGCTGAGCGAGGGGTTCGAGATGGCCCCGTTGCAACTGAGTGCGGCCGAGCTGGAGGCCCTCATCACCGGGGTGAACCTGGTGGCGGTGCTGACGGGCAAGGGGATGGCCGATCCGGCCCGCGCCCTGCTCGCCAAGATTGAGGCGGCCCTGCCCGCCAAGGAGGCTCGGGCACCTCGCGTCCCCGTGGTGCGGGTACCGGACTATCCCACGGCGCAGCCTGCATACGCTCGCTGGGACAGGTTGCACGACGCCATCACGGCCGGTCACTGGCTGCACATTGGCTACCGGGATGCCAGCGCCAGCAGGACGGAACGCCAGCTCTTTCCCCTCGGGCTCTTCTACTGGGGCGGATGCTGGACGCTCGGCGCCTGGTGTGCGCTGCGCCGGGCCTACCGGGATTTCAGGGTGGACCGCATCGACACCCTGGCGCCGTGCCGACCGGGAGAAGGGGCACCACTAGGCGCGACCCTGGCCGATTACCTTGCCCTGCGCCAGTCGGACGCGTTTCCCCCTGGGGGCAGTGGCGCCGAAAAGGTCATTCAGGACTGACACAAGGCTGTCAGTAGCTCTTCGTTATGCTGGGTTCTCCAGACCATCCACAACGGAGAAAACGAGATGATCATCAAGGGTGACATGCAACAGGCAGGGGGCGTCGAATTTGCCACCTTCAGGCTCAGGGAAGGGGTGACGGAGGCGGATTTGCTCGCCCTGTCACGGCGGGTCGAGTCCGAGTTTCTTGTCCAGCAATCCGGGCTCATCATGCACTGCCTGCTGCGCGGCGCCGACGGCCTCTATGCGGACGTGGTGATGGCCCCCAACCAGTCGCTGGTGGAAGCCTACTGCCAGCAGTGGCTGCACAACGACGTGGCAGGGGAGTACCTGACCCTGCTTGACCATGACTCGGTCAACATGAGCTTCTGGACCCGTATCGGCTGAGGGCGGCGCGGGGCCTGCCATCCCCCGGCGAGGGGGCAATCATGAAATGAAACGGGCCCATAGGGCCCGTTTTGTTGAACAGAATTCAATAATTACTTGGTGTGGCGCTCATGCAGGCGCTGCACCACATCCTTCAAACCCAAGCCTTCGTTTTGCAGCAAGACGGTCAGGTGGTAGAGCAGGTCGGCGGATTCGTTGATGAGCTCTTCCCTGTCTTTCGCCATGGCGGCCAGAGCCACTTCCACCCCCTCTTCACCCACCTTCTGGGCGATTCGCTTGGTGCCTTTGCCATAGAGGCTGGCGGTGTAGCTGGTGGCGGGATCTGCCCCTTTGCGTGATGCCAGGATCTGTTCGAGCTCGGCCAGGAAGCCGAGCGGCGGCACGGGGTGGCCGTCGAAGCAGGAGGGGTTGCCCAGATGGCAGGTGGGGCCGACCGGGTCGGCGGCAATGAGCAGGGAGTCCTGATCACAGTCGGTGGTGATGGCGACGAGCTTGAGCACATGGCCCGAGCTCTCGCCCTTGGTCCACAGGCGCTGCTTGCTGCGGCTGAAGAAGGTGACCTGGCCGGTGGTCTGGGTCTTTTCCAGCGCCTCGCGGGTCATGAAGCCCTGCATCAGCACTTCGCCGCTGAGGGAATGCTGGACGATGGCGGGGATCATGCCCTCACACTTGGCCCAGTCCAGGCGTTCGGCCAGCGGCAATGCATTGTCTACTGCTTGATTATTCACGGATGGCGACTCCTTCGTTTTTCAGCCAGCGTTTCAATTCGGGAATGGGAATGAGGCCCTTGTGGAACACGGAGGCGGCCAGCGCCCCGTCCACGTCGGCCAGGGTAAAGGCATCGCGAAAGTGCGCCATGGCCCCGGCGCCGCCGGAGGCGATGAGGGGCACCTTGCACACGGCGCGCACCAGCTTGAGCTGCTCAAGGTCGTACCCCTGACGCATGCCGTCCTGGTTCATCACGTTGAGCACTATCTCCCCCGCGCCCCGGCGCTGCACTTCCTGTACCCACTCCAGGGTGGTCCAGGTGGTGGTGCGGGTGCGGCTCTCGTCGCCGGTAAACTGTTTGACCTGATATTGACCGAGGGCGGCATCGAAGTAGGAGTCGATACCCACCACCACGCACTGCACGCCGAAGCGCTCGGCGAGCCGGGTGATCAGGGTGGGATCGGCCAGGGCGGGGGAGTTGATGGAGACCTTGTCGGCCCCGAATTCCAGGATCTGGCGGGCATCCTCCACGCTCTTGATGCCACCGGCGACGCAGAAGGGGATGTCGATGACTTCCGCCACCCGGCTTACCCAGCTCTTGTCTACTACCCGTTCGTCGCTCGAGGCGGTGATGTCATAGAAGACCAGCTCATCGGCGCCCTCGGCGGCGTAGCGGCGGGCGAGGTCGACAATGCCGCCCATCACCTCGTGGTTGCGAAACTGCACGCCCTTGACCACCACGCCATCTTTGACGTCGAGGCAGGGGATAATACGCTTTGACAACATGCTCATTGCTCCATGTAAAGCACGGTTAAAGAAACGTCGTTCTGCCGCCGGCGTTGGCCCGGGCGGCGGACGGGAACAGGGTTGGCATGCCTTGAACGGGGGCCCCTGACGGGGGAAACGACAGGCCCGGCAGGCCGTCTCGTCGCCTCTGGGCACCCCACTATATGCATGACTTTATTCAGTGATTCAACCCTTTGTCGCCCTTCACCTGTCCCGGATGGCAGGCTGGCGCCTCGGGGAGGCGGGCCCGATCGTCCGGGTGGGTCTCGTCCGTTGCCATATGCTGGCGCAGGGTGAGCAGGGCGGCATCAAAATCAAACGCCTTCAGCTGCCTGGTCAGGGTGTCGCTGCGAGACCCCAGCATGAGGCGAAGGGGACCGGCATACTGCTCGTAGAGGGGGATCACGGCGGTGTCGCTTTGCACCAGCAGGGCTTCCATCTGGGCCAGCAGTTGCTGGCGCCACTGATCTCCCAGGGGCACCAGATCGGTGGTCGGGGCGGCGAGATCGTCCCCGAGCAGAGCGCAAAGGGCGGTGATCTCTTCATCGATGGATGACATGAGTCCGGTGGGCTCAGTGTCGCCGCCCGCGATGGCCTGCTCCAGGGCCAGGCAGTGGCGCGACAGCTCACGCGCCCCCAGGGTGCTCGCCACGCCGCGCAGGCTGTGGGCCATGCGGGTTGCATCGCTGTGCTCCCCGGCCTGCAAGTGGTGGTGCAGCCGGGCCATGTCCTGGCCATGCTCATGGATGAAGTAGCGAAGCAGGGCCAGGTATTTCTCCTGATTGCCGTTGAGGGTCGCCAGCCCCTGGTCGAGATCCAGGCCCGGGTGTGCCTGCAGGCGGGCAAGGGGGCCTGTCACGGGATGGCGAGTGCTGTCGTCCGGGGCAAGCTCGGGGACCTTGCTCTGGGGCAACCAGCGCTGCAGGGCGTCAAAGAGCTTGGCGGGGGTGACGGGCTTGGCAATGAAATCGTTCATGCCGGCCGATGCGCTCGCCTTTCTGTCCTCCTCGAAGGCGCTGGCGGTGAGCGCCAGGATGGGCAGCCTGTCCATGCTGGGCAGGGCCCGGATGGCGCGGGTGGCGCTGTAGCCATCCATCACCGGCATCTGGATGTCCATCAGGATGAGGTCGAAGGGGTGCTGGCTGACGCGGGCCAGGGCCTCCTGGCCGTTGACGGCCGTCTCGATGACGAGGCCGCTGTGGCACAGGAGCTCGAGCACCACTTCCCGGTTGATGGCGTTGTCTTCCACCAGCAGGACTCGGGCGTGGCGAGGGAAGCTGAAGGCCTGTTGGTTCCCCTGCTCGGACGGGGTCCGGGAAGAGGCGTCCTCCTTTGCCTTGAACAGCCTGGCGGTAAACCAGAAGCAGCTTCCCTGGCCTGGCTCGCTGGTGACTCCGACCTCACCCCCCATCAGGGCGGCGATCCGGCTGGTGATTGCAAGGCCAAGGCCAGTGCCGCCATATCTGCGTGTGGTGGAGACATCCGCCTGTTCGAACGCCTGGAACAGCTTCTCGCGCTGCGCAGGGGTGATGCCGATGCCGGTGTCTTCCACCTCGAAGCGCAGCAGGTAGCCGGTGGTGAGGGGGCGGGCCAGCCTGACGCGCAGGGTGACGGTTCCCTGCTCGGTGAACTTGATGGCGTTGGTCGCATAGTTGAGCAGGGCCTGGCGCAGGCGGGTGATGTCACCGTGCACCCAGGCGGGGGTATCGCCGATGTCCGTCACTATGGTGAGCCCCTTGGCCCTGGCCTGGTCGCTCATCAGGGTGCGGACGTTGTCCAGCATGGCGGTGAGGGAGAAATCGGTCAGATCCAGCGTCATCTTGCCCGCATCGATCTTGGAGAGATCCAGGATGTCGTTGAGGATGCTGAGCAGGTGCTGGGCGGCAGTGTCTATCTTGGTCAGCCGTTCGAGGTCGGTGGGATCCCGGGTGTCGCGCTTGAGCAGATAGGTGAGCCCCAGGATGGCGTTCATGGGGGTGCGGATCTCGTGGCTCATGTTGGCAAGGAAGGCGCTCTTGGCGTGGTTGGCGCTTTCGGCCCGCTGGTGGGCCTGGGCCAGCTGCCGGGTGCGCTCATTGACCATCTCCTCCAGGTGATAGCGATACTGGTCCAGCTCCTCGCCGAGCTGCTTCTTCTCGGTGATGTCGGCCTGGACCGTGACGTAGTGGGTGATTTCGCCGCTCTCCTGGCGGATCGGCGACACCGTGGCCAGTACCTGGTAGTGGGAGCCATCCTTGCGCTGGTTGATGAATTCGCCATGCCAGCGCTGGCCGTGGTTGATGGCATCCCACAGGGCGACATAGCTGGCATCCGGGGTGAGGCCAGAGCGCAGCAGGGACGGGGTCCGGCCTATCACTTCGTGCTGCTGGTAACCGCTGGCGGCGAGGAAAGCGGGGTTGACGTACTCGATGCGCGCCCGGGTGTCGGTGATGAAGACGCCGTCAGGGCTCTGTTCGAGGGCCAGGGACAACTGGCGCAACTGCTGCTCGGCCAGCTTGCTCTGGGTGATGTCCAGATGGATGCCAAGGAGGCGCACGGGCCGCTGCTGGGCGTCTCGGTAGACGCTCCCTTTGCTCACCAGCCAGCGGATGCCGCCATCTGGCAGCAGGATCCTGAACTCCAACTCGACGGGGGCGCCGCTGACTGCCCGTTCCGCCAGCAACTGCTCGATGCGGGGCCTGTCATCCGGATGCAGGCAGGCCAGCCAGGCGGCCAGCTCGCCGAGCGCCTCGGCACTGCGGCCATAGAGGCGGGCGCATTCCGGTGAGAAGAAGAGGCGGTTGCTGACCATGTCCCATTCCCAGATGCCGACATGGGCTCCTTCCTGGGCCATCAGCAGGCGCTGTTCGCTCTCGCGCAGGGCGTTGCTGACGGTTTCGGCGCGCACCCGTGCACTGATAGCGTCGTCCATCAGGTTCAGGGCTGCGAGGCGAGCACGACGCTGGGTATCGAGCGCCATCTGCTGATTGTGTTGCAGGCGCTGCTCCGCGAGCTTGCGCTCCGTGATGTCCTGCACGGTGCCGTAGAGCTCGAGTATGGTGCCATCCCTGTCCCTGAGCGCCGCCCCGCGGGCAATGACCCAGGCGGTCTCCCCCTGCTCCGTGATCACTTCGGCATCGCACTCGTAGGGCTGCCCGTCCATCCTGCAGCGCTCGACGGCCTGGGCCACCGTGTGCCACCCCTCCTGGGTGAAGTATTTTCTGACCTCGGGATAGACGGCGGGGGGGAGGGCCGGATCCCGGCCATAGATGCGATAGATCTCCGGTGACCAGAAGTGGCTGTCATCGGCCACGCGCCAGCGCCAGTTCCCTATCTTGGCGAGACGCTGGGACTCGCGCAGTATGGCTTCGTTGCGGCGCAGCGCCTCCTCGGTCTCCTTGTTCTGCCGGTTGTCCTCGATGATGGAAATGAAGTAGTCGGGATTGCCTTCGGCGTCGCGCACCAGGGCCACCGTCAGGGTGGTCCAGATGATCTCGCCCCCCTTGTGCAGGTAGCGCTTCTCCAGGGTGTAGTGGGGGATGGTCCCCGCCAGCACCCGGGCCACATGGGCCTCATCGAGGTAGAGATCGTCCGGGTGGGTCAACTGCTGGAACGTCATCCCGGTGAGCTCGTCGGCCCGGTAGCCCAGGATGTGGCACAGCCGCTGATTGACACGCAGCCAGTGTCCATCGGGGGAGACCAGGGCGATGCCGACCGCTGCCTGTTCGAAGGTGACCTGGAAGCGGTTCTCGCTCTGCTGCAACTGGTTCTGGGTGTTCATCAGCTCCTGCCAGCGCAGGACCTCTCTGGTCCGGGCGCGATGAAAGGCGGCACTGAGCACGCTGATGAGCAGACCGTTGGCGATGAGCAGGCACCATTGCACCAGATCCTGGCCAGCCTCGACACTCAGTGAATAAATGGGGGGGAGCATGAAATAGCTGGTGACCAGGGCGGTGATCAGGGTGCAGAGCAGACCTGGCAACAAGCCCCCCAACAGGGCGCAAACGATGATGGGCAGCATGAAGAGAACCAGCAGCGGTCGCTCACCAAAGGCGATGGGCAGCTGGACACGGATTTGCAACATCAGAACGGGCAGCAGCACGGCCAGCAGGGAGATCCCCCAGCGCTGGGTGGAGGGGCGCACATGCCACAGGGGTGACCAGCTCATCATGGGAGATCCTCCGGTGGCATGGGGGCCTGGGGATAGGGGGGCGGCACTCCGAGCTGACGGGAGAGCCCGTTGATCTGGTGCTTGAGGGCCAGCATGGCGAGTTCCCTGTCCACCATCACCTTGTTGAACCGCTCCAGCTCATGGTTCTGCTGGCGCAGCTCGCTGGCCTGGCGGGTCAGGGCCTGTTCAACCTGCTCCCGTTCGGTGACATCGAGCAGAATGCCGATGATGGCGGGCTGGCCGAGGTAGTCGACGCGCCGCCCGTACAGCTCGACCTCCAGGGATTCCCCGTGCTGATGCAGGGCACTGAAGCGGGTGTGGATATCGCGCGCGTCCTGCTCGCACGCGCGCACCAGCTCGGCGACCCTGGTGCTGTCCTTGGGAGCGGCAAGGGCGTGCAACTGGCCAACGGCGATCAGCGCCCCCGGGGTGTCATAGCCAAACAGTCGGGCAAAACAGGGGTTGATGTAGCAGAGCCGACCCTGCTGGATGATGTAGATCCCGGCAAGGGATTGCTCCACCAGGGCACGGAACAGCCCCTCCCGCTCTCGCAAGTCGGCCTCGGCCCGTTTGAAGTCCGTGATGTCCCGAGAGATGCCGAAGATCCCGATCACCTGCCCCTCGCTGTCTTGCAAGGGTCCTTTGGTTGCGAGAAACACATGCTCGCCATCGGGCAGGGTCAGGTACTCCTCCTCGGTCTGCACCCGGTTGCGCTCTATGACCTGGCGCCCGGATGCCATCAGCATCTGCGCCTGCTGCGGCGGGAAGAGCGTCAGATCATCCTGGCCCAGCACCTCGTCAACCGGCTTGCCGACAAACTGGCTGGCGGCCCGGTTGAAGAGGATGTATCTGCCCTCCTTGTTCTTGGCGAAGATGGCGTCTTCCGAGCTGTCGGCAATGGCGGAGAGCAGTTGCAACGCCTCCAGCCGCTGGGACTGGGAGTGCTGGAGCTGCTCGGCCATCTGCAGCCGGGTGTGCTGGCGCAGCAGGATGATGCCGGCGTTGGTGACAAAGAGCACCAGCAGGCCGATGAGACCGATCCAGACGCTCTCCTTGAAGGTCGCCTGATAGAGTTCCGCCTTGTCGATCTTGGCCAGCAGGTACCAATCCGTGTTCATGACCGGATAGACAACCCCGAAGACCTCGCTGTCCCGATAGTCCCGGCCATAGAGTACCTGGGGCGTACCGCGTTCGGTGAGCCGCAAATACTGGGCTGCCAGCAGGGTGGGGTGGGTGACGGGATAGTGCAGGGTGAGAGCCGGTTCCGGGCGATAGCGCAGGCTACTCAGATAGTGGACCTGATCCCCCTGCTGGCGAAACAGAATGGCTTCTCCGCTGCTGTCTGGGACGGGCCAGGCCCCCAGGATCTGATCGAGCCAGCGATTTGCGCTTATCTGCATCACCAGCACGGGGGCAGGTCCTGCAGCGACCTCCAGATTGACCAGAAAATCCAGCCTGGCGTGACCGCGATCATCGAGATAGGGACCAAGACGCATGACGTTGCCCTGCTCGAGCCGTGGCAGGGCGTCACGCAACGTGGCATTCATGGTGTCGCCACCCGGGGTATGCCACAGGGGCTGTCCGGCAGGATTGAACACGGCCGCACCGTGAAATCCGCGTACCGAGATGAATTCGAGCAGCCTTGCCAGTGGTGGCGTGATCGCTTCGGGTGAGGATGGTGCTTGTCCGGGACGATAGAAATCAGTACTGCCCAGACCCTTTATGAGCTGGTGAATATCCTGCTCGTGGGTTCCGAGCCACTCGGTGACGCGCTGGCTCTTGAGATCCGCGATGGCTTCGAGACGAGCCACCTCCTTGTTGCGTGCCAGTTCGATGTTGCGGGCGATGGCCATGGCGGTCAGGGCCAAAATGAGCCCGTTGAGCAACAGGAAGGGGATCCATTGACGCCTCGTAAAGACAGGTGTGCTGCCGGTGGTGTCAATGCGACGACGCAGCATGGCATAAAGCAAGAGGGCCGTGATGAGGATGAAGAGCCAGCCCTTGATGGTGCTTGCCATGGCGAACTGGGCAGGGGTGCTGAACAGCCACTCCACCGCCTTGTCGGAGAGCAGGATCCACAGGCTTGCCACGGCGGCATAGGTGAGCACGACGTTGAGCACATGTGCCCGGGTCAGGGGAGCCTCAGCCATCCACGGCCTCGCTGCCATCCTGGTAGCGTTCGGCAATGGTGACGAACGCGTCGAAATGGCGATCGAAGGCGGTCACGACATCGGGATCGAAATGGTGGCCGCTGCCGGAGAGGATGAGGGCGCGCGCCTCGTCGTAGCTCATGGCCGGCTTGTAGACCCTGGCGCAGATGAGCGCGTCAAACACGTCTGCCAGCGCCATCAGGCGAGCCGAGAGGGGGATGGCGTCCCCTTGCAAGCCGTCCGGGTAGCCGCTGCCATCCCACTTCTCGTGGTGCCAGTGGGCGATCTCCTTGGCCAGGGTGAGGAAGGCCAGGGGCTGCTCCATGTCCTGTTCGGCCTCCTCGATGGCATCGCTGCCGAGCTTGGCGTGGGTGCGCATGATCTGCCACTCCTCCGGGGTCAGCTTGCCCGGCTTGAGCAGGATGTGGTCGGGAATGCCCACCTTGCCGATATCATGAAGCGGTGCGGAGCGGCTCAGCAGGTCGATGTAACCCGGGGTCAGGGTATCGGCGAAACGGGGGTGATCAGCCAGGGCGCTCGCCAGCAGACGCACATAGCCCTGGGTGCGCAAGATATGGTTGCCGGTTTCGGGGTCGCGGATCTCCGCCAGGTGGGCGAGGGCGCGGATGGAGACCTGCTGGATCAGGTCGTTTTCCGCCATTCGCCGCGCGACCTCGGCTTCCAGCGCCGCATTCTGGTTTTGCAGACCGTCACGGGCCTGCTTGGCCTCCAGCTGGGTACGCACCCGGGCCTGAACGACCACCGGCTTGATGGGCTTGGTGATGTAATCGGCGGCGCCGAGGGAGAGGCCGAACTCCTCGCTCTGGGGGTCGGCGAGGGCGGTGAGCAGAACGACGGGAATACGGCTGCTGATCGGGGACTGACGCAATTGCCTGAGCACTTCATAACCATCCATGCCGGGCATCATCACATCCAGCAGGATGAGGTCAGGCTTTGGATCCGCGCTGACGATGCGCAGGCATTTTTCCCCGCTCTGCGCAGCCAGCACGCGGTAATGAGGCGAAAGCAATTCGGTCAGTACCATCAGATTTTCGGGTGAGTCGTCGACGATCAGGATGGTGGCGTTGTGAGGTGTCAACATATGTCTTCCATGACGCTATCCCTGTGAGGTCGAGTATAGAGCCAATTGCTGCCAAATCATAAGGTTCGCCCCCATCGGGGAGAAAGAGGCCTGCCCGGATGGGCAGGCTGTCTGATGCCGGAAAGGGGCGCGTCACGCAGCGCGGCCGTCACCCCAGCAGCGAATGGCTTCTGCCACGTCAAACTTGCCCTCCAGCAGGGCACGGCCGAGGATGATCCCCTTGACGCCGGTTCCCTTGAGCGCCTCGATATCCGCCAGACCGCCGATACCGCCGGAGGCCTGGAAGCCGACGCTCGGGTAGCGGGCACAGAGATCCCGGTAGAGTTCGACGTTGGTGCCCGCCAGGGTACCGTCCCGGCTGATGTCGGTGCAGAGCACGTGTCTGAGTCCGGCGGGGAGGAAGCGCTCGATCAGCGCCTCGATGGAGATGCCGCTGTTCTCCTGCCAGCCAGCCACTGCGATGTGGCGGTTGCCCTGTTCATCGATGTTGACATCCAGCGCCAGCACGATGCGCTCGGGGCCATATTTCTCCATCCAGCTGGCCACCAGATCCGGGGATTTGACGGCGGTGGAGCCGATCACCACCCGACTGGCGCCGGCCGCCAGCAAGTCGGCCACGTCCTGTTCGCTGCGCACGCCGCCGCCGACCTGCACCGGTGCCTCGGTGGCGGACAGCAGCTGGGCGATGAGGGCCAACTGGCGGGCCTTGGCATCCTTGGCACCGTCCAGATCCACCAGGTGCAGCTGCGCCGCCCCCTGGCTGACATAGTCATCGAATCGGGCCTGCGGGTTGTCGCTGTAGGCGGTTTTCTGGCCGTAGTCGCCCTGGTAGAGGCGCACGACCTGACCGTTGATGAGGTCGATTGCGGGAATAATCATGCCTGTCATAGCTCCAGAAAGTTTTGCAGTAGGCGGGCACCGGCCGGGCCGGATCGCTCCGGGTGGAATTGGGCGCCAAAGAAGTTGTCCCGCCCGACGATGGCGGTAAAGGGCAGGCCGTAGTCGCAGGTCGCCAGGGTCGCGTCGGTCACCTCCAGCGCATAGGAGTGGACAAAGTAGAAGTAGCTGCCGCTGGGGATGCCTTTGAGTAGCGGGTGGGTCTCGTCGTGCTCAATCTGGTTCCAGCCCATGTGGGGCAGGCGCAGGTTGCCCACCTCCATCAGGCGGATCCTGCCAGGCACGATGCCGAGGCAGTCGATGAGCGCTCCTTCGCTGCCATCGGCGCTCATGTTCTCTTCCGAGGCCTGTGCCAGCATCTGCATGCCGAGGCAAAAACCGAGCAGCGGCTGCTTGGCGGCGCGAATGAGGGGCACCAGTTCCCGCTCATTGAGGTTCTTCATGGCGGCGATGGCGGTGCCGACGCCGGGCAGGATCAGCTTGTCCGCCTGCTCGATGTCGGCGGCCTTGCAGCTCACCCTGGGCTGCACGCCGAGGCGCTCGAACGCCATGCGCACCGAGGCGAGGTTCGCGCAGCCGGTGTCGATGATGACCAGGTTCTGTTTCCCCATCACAGCACCCCCTTGCTGGAGGGAAGCTCGCTCCCTTCCACGCGAATGGCCTGGCGCAGGGCGCGGCCAAAGCCTTTGAACAGCGCCTCCACCTGGTGGTGGGTGTTGCCGCTGCCCACCTTCATCTGCAAGGTGATGGCCATGGCGTCAGAGAGGGAGCGGAAGAAGTGGGGCACCATCTCGGTGGCCATCTCTCCCACGCTGTCGCGACCAAAGCCGCTCGGGCAGTCGAACACGAAGTAGGGACGGCCGCTCAGATCCAGCGCCGTGGCCACGTCCAGCTCGGTCAGCGAGGTGTTGTCAGCCTCCTGGCGGGGACGCCCGTCGATCACCGCCTGCACCTCGTCCATCGCCAGCACGAAGCCGAAGCGGCCGATGCCGCGCTTGTTGCCAAGGGCCTGGCGCAGGGCTTGACCCAGCGCCAATCCCACATCTTCCACCGTGTGGTGATCGTCGATGTGCAGATCGCCGCTCACTTTGAGCTTGAGGCGAAAGCCCGCGTGGGTCGCTATCTGATCCAGCATGTGATCGAAGAAGCCGATGCCGGTGGCGATCTGGTTGCCACCGCTCTTGTCGAGATCCACCGCCACCTGGATGCGGGTCTCCTTGGTGTAGCGCTCCACCTCGGCCACGCGCCCCTTGGAGATCAGCTGATCACGAATGGCAGTCCAGCCGTGATCTTGCGGGTGGTAGCGTATGCCGCGGATGCCCATGTTCTCGGCAAGCTGGATGTCGGTCTGTCTGTCGCCAATCACGAAGGAGTTGGCAAAGTCGATGCGGCCCGAGGCGAGATACTCCTTCACCAGCCCAAGGTGAGGCTTGCGGCAGCTGCAACCGTCGGTGGGGAAGTGGGGACAGATCAGCACTTGCTCCCAAGTGACGCCCTGGGATTCGAAGAGGTGCATCATCAGGTCGTGGGGCGGCTGGAAGTGTTCAAGGGGCAGGCTGGCGGTGCCGAGCCCATCCTGGTTGGTCACCATCACCAGCACGTAGCCGGCGGCCTGGAGCTCACGCAGCACAGGTATCACCATGGGCTCGAAGCGCAGCTTCGCAAGGCTGTCCACCTGCTTGTCGATGACCGGCTCCTCGATCAGGGTGCCGTCACGGTCGATAAACAAAAACGGGGTTTTCATCGCTACATCCTTGCTTGTCTTACAGAGAGGGTGGGGGCAGGTCACGCAGCACGGCGAGCACGGCGTCCATTTCGCCCTGATAGCCGATGGTGATGCGGATGCTGTTGTCAAGGCCAGGCTTGCTGGAGAAATCACGCAAGATGATGCCGGCGGCCTTCATGGCGGCGAACACGGCGGCGCCATCTTTGAAGCGCACCAGCACGAAGTTGCCCTTGTCCTCGAACACTTCCTTGACGCAGGACAGACGAAGCAGCTCCGCCTTGATGAGCGCCTTTTGCTTGTTGAGTTCCAGCACCCGCTCCTGCATCAATTCCAGCCCCATGGGAGAGAGCGCCTGGGCGGCAATCTGGGCGATGGGGTCGGGAATGGGGTAAGGCGCGATCACCTTGGCCAGCATGGCAATCACCTCGGGATCCCCCAGGGTAAAGCCGCAACGGATCCCTGCCAGCGCGAAGGCCTTGGAGAGGGTGCGGGTCACCACCAGGTTCGGGTATTGGGCGAGCAGGTCCACCACGGAGGCCTCCGGGCAGAATTCGATGTAGGCCTCGTCCACGACGATGATGGCACGGTCCCGGGCCTTCTCCAGCAGGGCGACGAGTCCCTTGCGGCCCACCAGATCCCCGGTGGGATTGTTGGGGGAGCAGAGGAACACCAGCTTCACGTCAGAGAGGCGATCGGCGATGGCGGGCCAGTCCGGCTGACGGCTGGCGGTCAATGGCTGCTCGACAATCCCCACGCCACAGGTCTCGGCGCTGATGGCGTACATGCCGTAGGTGGGGGGGCAGATGAGGATCTGATCTTCCCCCGCCTCACAGAAGGTGCGGATCAGCAGCTCGATGGCCTCGTCGGCACCGCGGCTTACCAGCACCTGATCCGGATTGACCCCGGCGTAGGCGGCATAGCCATTCACCACCTCGGCCGGCTGGCACTCGGGATAGCGGTTGAGGCGGCTCCCCTCGACGGTGAAGGGATAGGCCAGGGGGGCCTCGTTGGCGTTGAGCCAGACGTGGCCCTGGCCGCCGATGCGGCGCGCGGACTGGTAGGGAGTGAGAGCCCGCACGACGCGACGGGCCAGATTGACGATGCTCATGACAAATCCTTCTGCTGTGCTGTTTGTTGGGGCTCGGCGGCCAGGGCGTTCAACCTGAGGGTGACGGCATGCTTGTGGGCATCGAGTCCCTCGGCCTGGGCGATGCGCTGGACGATGGGGCCAAGGCCGCGAATGCCGTCTGCAGTGAGCTCTTGAACCGTGTAGCGGCGCTGATAGTCGGCAAGCCCCAGGCTCGAGCAGGTGCGGGCATAGCCGTAGGTGGGCAGGGTGTGGTTGGTGCCGCTGGCGTAATCACCGACCGACTCCGGTGTCCATGCCCCGAGGAAGATGGAGCCCGCGTTCTCGAGCTTGTCCAGCAGATCCCGGGGTGCCCGGGTCTGCACGATGAGGTGTTCCGGTGCATAGGCGTTGGAGATGGCGCAGGCCTCCTCCAGGTTGTCGCAGAGGATCACCAGGCTTGCCTTCAGGGCTTGCTCGGCGATGTCGCGGCGGCTGAGGTCGGCGAGTTGCGCCTGGATCTCGCTGCCGATGGCATCGGCCAGGGAAGCGGAGGTGGTCACCAGCACCACCTGGCTGTCGGGGCCGTGCTCGGCCTGGGAGAGCAGATCCGATGCCACGAAGGCCGGGTTGGCGCTCTCGTCTGCGATCACCAGCACCTCGGAGGGGCCGGCGGGCATGTCGATGGCGGCGCCCCGCCAGTCACGGGAAACCTGCCCCTTGGCTTCGGTCACATAGGCGTTGCCCGGGCCGAAGATCTTGTCCACCTTGGGGATGGTCTGCGTGCCATAGGCCATGGCCGCGATGGCCTGGGCGCCGCCGATAGCGAACACCTGGCGAACGCCACAGGCGCGGGCGGCAAACAGGATCTCGTCGCTCGCCGGAGACGGGGTGCAGAGCACCACCTCGCGACAACCGGCCAGACTTGCCGGAATGGCCAGCATCATCACGGTGGAGGGGAGCGGCGCGCTGCCTCCCGGGACATAGAGACCGACCCGGCTGATGGGTTGGGTGCGCAGCTCGCACAGCACCCCGGGCTGGGTCTCGACTCGGACGACGGGCTGCACCTGGGCGGCGTGGAAGGTACGGATATTGGCGATGGCGGCCTCGATGGCACCCTTGATGTCATCACCGAGTCGAGCGCAGGCGGCATCCACTTCCGCGTCGCTCACCCGAAGCTGTTCCCGGGGCGCGCGTTCGAAACGCTGGCTCAGCTCGCGCAGGGCCTCATCGCCCCGGCTGCGTACCGCGGCAATGATGTCTCGCACCACGGTACCGATGTCGGCTTCGTCGCCAAGGGCGGGCCGGGTCAGGACCTCGGCTTGCCGGGCGGGGGAGAGGGTCTTCCAGATCAGGGTCTGCATGATGTGTCTTCCTTATTCCATCATCTCGGCTTATTCCATCATCTTTTCAATGGGCAGCACCAGGATGGAGCTGGCACCCAGGGCCTTGAGCTGTTCCATGGTCTCCCAGAAGAGGGTTTCGCTGGAGACGACGTGCAGGGCCACCTGGTTGGTGTCACCGGCGAGCTGCATGATGGTGGGACGCTCCGCCCCCGGCAGCAGATCGGTGATGGCATCGAGCTTGTCTTTGGGGGCGTGCAGCATGATGTATTTGCTTTCGCGCGCCTGCTGCATCCCCTGGATGCGGGGCAGCAGCTTGTCGATGAGTTTCTGCTTGGCATCGTTCAGGGGGTTGGGGGCCTGCACCAGTACTGCCTTGGAGCGGTAGATTACCTCGACCTCTTTCAGGCCGTTGGCTTCCAGGGTTGCGCCGGTGGAGACCAGATCGCAGATGGCATCGGCCAGACCCGCGCGGGGGGCCACTTCCACCGAGCCGCCCAGCATCACGCTCTTGAAGCCCAGGCCCTTCTCGTCGAAGAAGCGCTTGAGCAGACCTGGGTAGGAGGTGGCGATGCGTTTGCCGGCAAGGCTCTCGGGTCCTGTGTAGTTGACATCGTCCGGCACCGCCAGAGAGAGGCGGCAGCCGCCGAAGTCGAGCTGCTTGAGGGTCTTCACCGCAAAGGGCTGCCCCTGGGCTGCGCGGATGAGCTGCACCTCTTCGAGAACGTTCTCGCCGATGATGCCAAGATCGACCACCCCTTCCATCACCAGACCCGGGATGTCGTCATCACGCACCCGCAGAATGTCGATGGGCATGTTCTCGACATGGGCGATGAGGCGCTGTTCCCGCAGGTTGATCTTGAGGCCGCAGCTCTTGAAGAGGGCCTGGGAATCCTGGCTCAGACGACCGGATTTTTGCATGGCGATGCGCAGACGTTGTGTTTCCATTGCTCGATTTCCTTTTAGTCAAAAACGAAAAAACCCTCGGAAGTATGTGCTTCCGAGGGTTCATGAATCTTGCGGTCCTTTTGGAAGTCACCAGTTAAGTGTCTTCCAGCAGTCAACCTCCTGAAAGACTATTCGGGATGATGATGGTGATGATGAGTCTTCAGGGTGGTGAACTTCATGATGTAATCAATCCTTTACAAATCAGATGCCGTTGTTGACGCCCGATTTAAACTACCTGCCTTGACAGAAAATGCAACCGAAAAATGTGATCCGGACGATTAAAGTTGAGAAAACGGTTTTCTGGTCGATAACTAGACAATGAGATGCCAAAGGAGGCGACATCATGCCCAGCCAGGACCTGTTATTTCCCATCCTGCCCCGCGCACCCTCGACACCGAGCCCGGATGACATCAAGCGGGAGGTGACTCAGATCAGCCAGAAACATCAGCTGCGCAAGATAGGCACCGACAATGACGGCGGTGGCCAGCATCACCAGCAGAGGGAGCAGCCGCCAAGGCCTGATCAACCAGCGGTGCAGGATGATAATCACAAACCGGATCCGGACCACCGGATTGATCTGTTCGTCTGAACGCATTATCAGTCCCGCTTTTTCCGCGCTTTTGGCATAATGCCCGCTTTTGCAGCGGGACATGCCTTTGACCATCATCCAGACCCTGTTCAAGCCAGACGGCCCCCTGGCCCGCCATATCGACGGCTTCAAGGCCCGTGCCCCGCAACTGGAGATGGCCGAGGCGGTGTCGCGCGCCATCAAGCAAGGTGGCCGCTTGCTGGTGGAGGCTGGAACGGGCACTGGCAAAACCTATGCCTATCTGGTGCCTGCGCTGGAATCCGGCAAGCGGGTGGTGATCAGCACCGGGTCCAAGAATCTGCAAGAGCAGCTCTTCTATCGGGATCTGCCCACCATCACGGGGGCGCTTCACTACACCCCGCCGGTGGCACTGCTCAAGGGGCGCAGCAATTACCTCTGCATCGAGCGGATGAACCGGCTGTTGAGTGAATCCCATCTGCAAAAGCCCGAGATCCTGAGCGATCTCGTGAAGGTCAAATCCTGGTCGACCGCCACCGACAACGGCGATGTGGGGGATATCCCGGGGCTACAGGAGAACGCCGAGATCCTTGCCCACGTCACCAGCACCAACGACAACTGCCTGGGTCGCGACTGCCCCTATTACGATGATTGTCACTTGGTCATCGCCCGGCGCCGTGCCATGGACGCCCAGGTGGTGGTGATCAACCACCACCTCTTTTTCGCCGACATGGCGGTCAAAGACACCGGCTTTGGCGAGCTGGTGCCCGAGGCGCAGGTCTATGTATTCGACGAGGCGCACCAGCTGCCCGAGATCGCCAGCCACTACTTCGGCAAGTCCGTGGGCAGCCGCACCATCCAGGATTTGGCGCAGGATATCCAGCTCGCCTACCGGGCAGAGGCTCATGACATGGCCCAGCTTGGCAAGGCGGCGGACAGGCTCGCCATTGCCAGTCAGGATCTGCGCCTTGCCTTCGGCGTGGAGGGGGGGCGCGGCAACACCCGGGATCTGCTGAGACAATCCCTCTGGGCACAGGCGCTGGCCCGCCTCAACGATGCCATCGGGCTCTGTTATGAAGTGCTGAAACTGGCGCTCGGGCGAGGGGAGCAGCTGGATCACTGTTTCGAGCGCATCAGCGAGCTGCGCACCCGCCTTGGGGAGGTGCTGGCGGTCAACCAGACCGGTTTCTCCTACTGGTATGACTGTTCGCGTCTGCACTTTACCCTCAATCTGACGCCGCTGTCGGTCGCCGAGCGCTTCGGTGCCGAGGTGCAGCGCCCCGAGGTGGCCTGGGTCTTCACCTCGGCCACCTTGACGGTGGACAATCGCTTCGCCCACTTCGTCGCCGAGATGGGGCTGGCCGGCAGCGCCGAACTCATTCTCGACAGTCCGTTCGATTACGCCGAGCAGGCGCGCCTGTGCGTACCCCGTTTCTTGCCAGAGCCCAATGCCTTCGGGCGCGGGGAGCAGCTGGCGACCCTGATGATCCCCCTCATCAACAAGACGCCAGGGGGGTGCTTCTTCCTCTGCACCAGCCATCAGGTGATGCGCCAGGTGGCTGAGGTGCTGCGCCGGGAAATCGGCCGCACCGTCCTGCTGCAAGGGGAAGACAACAAGCAGCGGCTGCTCAAGACCTTCGTGGAAAACGGTCGGGCCGTGCTGGTGGCCACCAGCAGTTTCTGGGAGGGGATAGACGTGCGGGGGGCGGCATTGTCCTGTGTTATCATCGACAAGCTGCCCTTTGCGAGCCCGGACGATCCCCAGCTCAAGGCACGGGTGGAGGATTGCAAGCTCAAGGGGGGGGATCCCTTTGCCGAGCTGCAGTTGCCCAAGGCGGTGATTGCCCTCAAGCAGGGGGTGGGGCGGCTCATCCGTGATCGCAGTGATCACGGCGTACTGGTTATTTGTGATCCCCGGGTGGTCAACAAGCCCTATGGCGCCACCTTCATCAAGAGCCTGCCTGCCATTCCACGGACCCGGGAGCTGGCGACCCTGGGAGAATTTTTCGGACCACGGGAGTGAGTCCGCCGCGCCGGGGCTGATTGCCCCCGGCCATGCATGACGGCAGGCCTTGGCCATGCTGACGATTTAACTGACTGATGTGAAGAGAATAAAAAGAATGGATGAGTTGAAGATCCTGGCCGTGGATACCGCCACCGAAGCCTGCTCCGCAGCCCTCTTGGTGGGCGATACCCTCTACTCCCGCTGGGAAGAGGCGCCCCGTGACCATACCCGCAAGATCCTGCCCATGGTTCAGGCTCTGTTGGATGAAGCCGGTCTATCGTTGGATGAGCTCGACGCCATCGCCTTCGGTCGTGGGCCTGGCTCCTTCACCGGGGTACGGATCGGGATCAGCGTGGCTCAGGGGCTCGCCTTTGGTGTCGGCGTGCCGATGATCGGTGTCTCCACCCTGGCGGCCATGGCCCAGGGGGCCCATAAGCTGGAAGGGGCCGAGCAGGTGCTTGCCGCCATCGATGCGCGCATGGACGAGGTCTATTTCGGCCACTACGCCCTGGTGGACGGAGTGATGACGCTGGTGGGCGAGGAGGTGGTGAGCGAGCCAGCCGCACTGGTGCAGGCCCGTGACAAGCTGACTGGCGCGGTGAGCTGCGTTGGCACCGGTTTTGAAACCTATGGCGAGACTCTGGGCGGCCTGGCAGATGTGCTGATGCCAAGCCAGGTGCGTTTCCCGGCGGCCGCCGACATGCTGCCTCTGGCACGCCAGGCCTGGTTTGCGGGTGAGGCGGTGCCGGTTGAGCAAGCCACCCCTGTCTATCTGCGTGACAAGGTGACCTGGAAGAAACTGCCGGGTCGCGAATAAACGGCAGCGGCTGCCCCGGGCTGCTTTGTCGGACGATGAAGGAGAGACGAATGAGAAAATCCGTGATCATGCTGGGATTGGTGGGGCTGCTGCTGGGCGGTTGCAGCACGGTGCCCAAAGAGCTTGCCTATGAGCCTGCGGATCAGCTGGTGGCCTATCAACCCGCTCTGCAGGGGATGGAAGGCAAGCCGGCCCGCTGGAGCGGTGTCATCTCGGCGGTCCACAACAAGGCGGATCAGAGTGTCATCGAGGTGGTCTATCTGCCCCTCAAGTCCAATGGGGTGCCGGAGCAGACCGAGCAGAGCCCCGGTCGTTTTCTCGCCATCATGCAGGGGTTTGTCGACCCGACCCTCTATGCCAAGGGTCGCAGCCTGACGGTGCTCGGCACCCTCGACAAGCCGGTGGACAGCCAGATTGGCGAGCACAAGTATCGCTTCTCGGTACTCAAGGTGACGGGGAGCAAGCTGTGGCCACCGGTGAAGGAGGTGGAGATCCGCTACATGGATCCCTACTTTTACGATCCTTTCTATGATCCCTTCTGGCCCAGACGGCCCCTGCGCCGCTGAGGAGCCCGGATGACGGCGACATTGCAGGAGCGCAGGCTGCGCCTGGCGGACGGGCGGCACATCGCCCTGCTGGACAATGGTCAGGAGGGCAGACCGCTGCTGGTGGCCCTCCATGGCTGGCTCGACAACGGTGCCAGCTTTTTGCCTCTGGCCCCCTGGCTGGGAGCGTTTCATCTGGTCTGCGTCGATCTGCCGGGCCATGGTCACTCCGATCACAAGTCGACTCCCTATGTCTTCGTGGACTGGCTGGATGATCTCTACCAGATCACCCAGGCCGCGGGCTGGCAGCGTTTCATCCTGCTTGGTCACTCCCTGGGGGCGCTGATTGCCTCTGCCTATGCCGGCGTTTTTCCCGAACAAATCGAGCGGCTCATTCTGCTGGAGGGGCTCGGCCCCTTGAGCCAGCCCGACGAGGAGGTACCGGGGCAGCTGCGCCGCGCCATCCTCAACCGCACTCGTACCCGTGAGCGTGCAACCAGTGGATTTGCCACCCTCGAGGAGGCGGTGGCTGCCCGCTGCAAGGTGGCGGACATCCCCCCGAGTGCGGCACGCCTTATCTGCGAGCGACAACTGGAGGCGCGGACAGGGCGCTGGTATTGGCGCAGTGATCCCCGTCTTCGCGATCTCTCGCCCCTGCGCATGAGCGAGGGGCAGGCCCAGGCCCTGATCCGGGCCATCGTCTGTCCGGTGCTCTTTATCCGGGGAGAGCAGGGCTTCCCCGGGCTCCTGGCACAGTGGCAGTTGCGGGAGGCGGCCTTTGGCCACATTGAACGGGTGACAGTGGCAGGAGGCCATCATTTTCATATGGAAAATTCATCAGAAACCGCCGTTTATATCGAAAACTTCGCTCAAATCCGGTAGGATCGGCGGCTTTGAATCATGTCAGGTTTGCTTTCTCCCTCACATTTCCCGTTGTTAATTCACTGTTAATTGATGTTGCCTTATGTAAATATGTGCGGCATTAGAGCATGAACTTAAAACAATTGATTGAAATGGATGTGACAGGGACGGAGGCAACACAGTGAGCGCACAGGTGCGAGTTATGCAGGAGAAGTTCGTGGAAAGAGTCTGGCTGAAGCGTTATCCAGAAGGGGTGCCCGCCGAGATCAATCCAGACCAATACGGCTCTCTGGTCGAGATGTTTGAAGAGTCGGTGAACCAGTTCGCCGATCAGCCCGCCTTCGTCAACATGGGGCAGACCATTACCTACCGCCGGCTGGAGGAGCAGTCCCGAGCCTTCGCCGCCTACCTGCAAAACGAGCTCAAGCTCGGCAAGGGGGACAGGGTGGCCGTGATGATGCCTAACCTGCTGCAATACCCCATCGCGGTATTCGGCATCCTGCGGGCCGGCATGACGGTGGTGAACGTCAACCCCCTCTATACCCCGCGCGAGCTGGAGCATCAGTTGAAAGACTCTGGCGCCAAGGCCATCGTCATCGTTTCCAACTTCGCCCACACCCTGGAAAAAGTCGTGTATGACACCCCGGTCAAGCACGTGATCCTGACCCGGATGGGGGACAACCTGGGGCTGGCCAAGGGGACCCTGGTCAACTTCGTGGTCAAATACGTCAAGAAGCTGGTGCCCAAGTACAACCTGCCCCATGCCAGCACCATGCGCCAGGCCCTCGCCAAGGGGCGCTACCTGCAGTACATCAAACCCGAGATCAGCAACCAGGACATCGCCTTCCTGCAATACACCGGCGGGACCACCGGCCTCTCCAAGGGGGCCATGCTGACTCATCGCAACATGATCGCCAACGTCGAGCAGTGCCTCGGTGTCTATGGCCCCGTGCTGGAGCGCGGCAAGGAGTTTGTGGTCACGGCGCTGCCGCTCTATCACGTCTTCGCCCTGACGGTGAACTGCCTGCTGTTCATGCGTCTGGGGGGCTACAACCTGCTCATCAGCAACCCTCGCGACATCCCGGGTTTTGTCAAAGAGATCAAGAAGTATCCTTTCACCTGCATCACAGGGGTGAACACCCTGTTCAACGCCCTGGTCAACAACGACGAGTTCAAGGGCATGGATTTTGCCAAGCTCAAGCTCACCATCGGTGGCGGCATGGCGGTGCAACGGGCGGTGGCCGAGCAGTGGAAGGGGCTGACCGGCACCCCGCTGCTGGAGGGCTATGGCCTGACCGAGTGCTCGCCCCTGGTGAGCGTCTGCCCCTATGATCTGGTGGATTACAACGGCTCCATCGGTCTGCCGGTCTGCTCCACCGAGATCCGTCTGGTGGATGACGAGGGTAACCAGGTCACCGAACGGGGTGCCCCCGGCGAGATGCAGGTGCGCGGTCCTCAGGTGATGACCGGCTACTGGCAGCGCCCGGAGGCGACCGCCGAGGTGATGCAGGATGGCTGGCTCTGCACCGGCGACATCGCGGTATGCGACGAGCAGGGTTTCTTCAAGATTGTCGATCGCAAGAAGGACATGATCCTGGTCTCCGGCTTCAACGTCTACCCGAACGAGATAGAAGACGTGGTGGCCCTGCATCCCAAGGTGCTGGAGGTAGCCGCCGTCGGCGTACCCAACCCGGTGTCCGGCGAGCAGGTGAAGATCTTCGTGGTCAAGAAAGATGCAAAGCTGGCGGAAGAGGAGATAATTGCCCACTGCCGCAAACATCTGACTGCCTATAAGGTGCCGAAACTGGTAGAATTTCGCGACGAACTTCCCAAGACCAACGTGGGCAAGATCCTGCGCCGCGTGCTGCGCGACGAGGAGATTGCCAAGCAGTAACCGGCATGCACTGCTTTGCAGTCCAGCGCTGTCGTTATGCAAAACCGTGGGACATCCACGGTTTTTTCTTTCTGGATCCGACCAACGTGCAGGCAACGATGCAATATCAACTCATTTCACAGCAAGCCGAACTGGATCAGTATCTCGCTTCTCTGGCCGACGTTCCCCTGGCCATCGATACCGAATTCGTTCGCACCCGTACCTACTATCCCCAGCTCGGTCTGTTCCAGATCTACGATGGCAAGCAGCTTGCCCTGCTCGATCCCCTGACCCTGGATCTCTCCGGTTTGTGGCAACGCCTCGGTCGGGCCGGACAGATTGCCATCCTGCACGCCTCCGGTGAGGATCTGGAACTCATCCAGCATCAGGCGGGTCACCTGCCCAACCAGATGCACGATACCCAGCTGGCGGCAGCCTTCCTGGGTCATGGCGTGTCGGTGGGGTTTGGCGCCCTGGTCAACGAATTCCTCGGGGTCGAGCTTGAGAAGGATCAGGCCCGTACCGACTGGCTGGCGCGCCCCCTTACCCCTCGTCAGCTGGAATATGCCGCGGCGGATGTCTTCTACCTCATGCCCCTCTACGAGAAGGTGATGGCCAGACTGCGCGAGAGCGGCAAGTTCCCCTGGTTCGAACAGGAGTGCCAGAACCACTCCGCCCGCAAGACCCAGGGCAGCGATCCCCGTCAGGCCTACCTCGAGATAGTCAACGCCTGGCAACTGGGTCGCCGCGAGCTGGCCATCCTGCGCGAGCTGGCCGCCTGGCGCCAGCAGGAAGCGGTACGCCGGGATCTCGCCCTCAACTTCGTTGTGAAAGAGCTGCACCTGTTCAAGGTGGCGGAGCGTCGTCCCGCTTCCCTTCGGGATCTCAACGAGCTGGGCCTCTCGCCCATCGAGATCAAGATCCACGGCAAGCGGATGCTGGACATCGTCGCCGCCGCCCAGCAGAGCGACCCTGCTAGCTGGCCCGATCCCATCCGCCGTCTGGTGGACTTCCCCCAGTACAAGGCCGAGCTCAAGCGCATCAAGGCCATGGTGGAGGAGAAGGCCAAGGCCAGCAACATTCCGCCGGAGCTGGTGGCGAGCAAGAAGATCATCCACCAGTACTTCACCTGGAGCTGGCGCATGAGTGCCGAGGAGCGGGCCAGGGCGGACAAGCCCATGCTGCTGCAAGGGTGGCGTCATGAGCTGGTAGGCCACCTGCTGGCCCAGTGACGAGTACGCAGTACGAGAAGGGGAGTCCATGACTCCCCTTTTTCATGCCTGTGCGGCTGCCCCCGGGGGTTGCCGGGATCGTCGCGCCAGGGGGTTGGTCATGATGGGAAGTGAGAAGGGGTGGAGGAGGAAAATGGCGGGCACAAAGGGTGCCCCCCATCAGAGTTCGTGAGCGTGGAATCCCTTGCGGTAGCGGGCCTCGCAGCGCGGGCAGCGTTGCAGGGTCGGATCCTGTTCCAGCTGTTCAGGGAGCAGCGGCTCCTCACAATCGGAGCAGAAGCCATAGAGCCCCAGATCCATCTGGCAGAGCGCCGCGTCGAGCCGCTTGAGGCGTGCCACGCTGTGTTCCACCCCGGGCAGATCGAGACGGCTGGTCAGATCAACCAGTTGATCTCGCTCGCAGCGCTCCACCTTCTGTGCCCAGTCATCTTGTCGACAGGCCTTGAGCTGACGGATCAGCTCCTCTCTTGTTTGCGCCCAGTCGGTCAGAAGGCGCTGATGCCATTCGGCCAACCGGGCTTGCGTCACTTCACACACAGCAGCCCCCAAAAACGAGTGATAAAACTCGACCAGTATAGGGAAACCCGCGGTTTATCAAGATGACATGAGTCAAGTTAACCGTGCTTTGACGGGTTTTTCCGGCAGGTGCTGCGGCTTGCCGGTGATGACGTAGAGCACTCCCGCCACCAGACAGACGACACCCACCAGGGTACTCATGGGGGGCATGATCCCGCGCAGCATAAAGGCGTACAAGAGCCCCGCCAGAGTCTCGAACACGATGAGCGGCCCGACCAGCACGGTCGGCAGGCGCTGGCTCGCCTCGTTCCAGCACAGGGTGCCGAGCCAGGAGCAGAGGAGCCCCACTGCCCCCATCAGCAACACGAAGCGCAGGGGCGTCGGCCCGAAGGGCAGGGGAAAGTCCGGTGCACTCAGGGCAAGATGGCCGAGGCTGCCGAGATAGGCAATGAGCGCCACCGGCAGGGTCACCAGCCCCTGGGCGGTGGCCCAGACGGCCGGACTGCGGCCCGGGTGCTCGCGCAGCCAACGGGCGTTGCGCAGGGGATACCAGGTCCAGCACAGCACGGCGCCCACCGCCAGGGCGAGCCCAAGCAGTTGTTCGGTGCGCGCCTCGGTGTGCCAGGTGAGCTCGGTGCTGTTGACCAGATAGAGACCGGCCCCCATCAGCACCAGGGACGGGTAGAGCCGGGTGCGGGAGAGGCGACCGTCCCGTGCGCCATAGAGGCGGTTGGCGGCCAGGGCCGTCACCACCGGCAGGGTGCCGATAAACATGGCTGCCAGGGGCGAGCCGATGCGCAAGATGGCCCCCGACAGGCAGAAGTAGTAGAGGAGGTTCCCCACCAGAGTGAGGGCGAGGGCCTCTCGCCAGTCGCTGGCTGAGAGGGCCGCCAGGTGCTTGCGGGCCTGCCAGGCGAGCGGCAGCACGATGAGGCCGAAGGCGAGGTAGCGGCCGCTCGCGAGCAGGGCGGGGGGATAGCCGTCCACCAAGAGGGGGGCGACGAAGATGAGCCCCCACATCAGGCCGGCCAGCAGGGCAAACAGGACTCCGATCAACATGTTTCATATCCGGTAAAGAAGAAGGAGGCCAGCCTAGCAGGGGGGAAGGGGGGCGTATTGAACCAGATTGCGCTTTAGCGGCCAGCCTGCACCTGTTTCTGGTAGCGGACCGGGGTGGTGCCATAGCGGCGCAGGAAGGCACGGTTGAGGTGGGACTGATCGGCCAGACCACAGGCGGCGGCCACCTCGGCTGCGGGCAGGCCGGCGGCCAGCCACCCCTTGGCGCGCTGCAGGCGGATTGCCATCAACATCTGCTGGGGGGTGACGTGAAAGCGGGCCTTGAAGCTGCGCTGGAAGTGGTAGGGGCTGAGGTTCACCGAACCGGCCAGCTCGGCCAGGGTAATGGGGCGGGCGAAACAGGCCTGCATATAGTCGATAGCGCGGCCCAGAGGGTGGGCCGCTTCGCGCGGGGCCGCCAGGGCCCGGGCATGGGGGCGCAGGGTCTCGCACACCCTTAGCAGCAGGCCGTCGGCGGCGAGCTCGCTGTCACAGTGCCAGAGGGCATCCAGGGTCGCCTGCAGGACGGGGGCAGTGCGCGGATCGCTTCGCACGGCATCGGTGAAATACCAGTCGCGCTCGCCGCTGATGGCCTCGAGCCGATCGGCGGGCAGGTAGAGCATGCGATAGCGCCACCCTTGCTCGCAGGCTGACTCGCCCGTGTGCAGCTCATCGGGGTTCATCAGCACCAGGCTGCCGGGACCGGCCAGGAGCTGGCTGCCGCGATAGCGAAAGCGCTCGGCACCGCACTCGATGACACCGAGGCCAAACCCCTCGTGACTATGGGGATCGAAGATGTGGTGCTGGATGTGGGCGCGATAGAGCTCGGTCGCAGGCTGCCCCGGCAGGGCGCGAAAATCGGCCCTGTCGTGCTGATGGGTAAAGTTGACCGGCACTCCCTGCATCCTGACCTCCTGTCAATGAGCCTTCATCATAGGGCGCCGCGGGGCGGCGGCCAAGTCTAGGCCTGTGAGGCGCACTCGCGCTCGAGGGCGGTGCGGATCTCCTCTGCGGTCTTGATGGTGCGGATGCGGCGAAACAGCTCGTCGGCCTGGGGGTATTCCCGCACTATGTAGGAGAACCACTGCTTGATGCGACTCGGGTAGTAGTCGGCCTTGTCGCTCGCCAGATCCTGCTCGGTGTAGGTCACCATCAGTTGCAGTACCTCGGCCCAGCTCATGTGGGCACACCCCGTCTTCATCACGTTGGCGAGGTTGGGGAGGGAAATTGCGCCCCGGCCCACCATGAGGGCATCGCAACCGGACACCCGGGCACAGGTCAGGGCATCGGCATGGTTCCAGATCTCGCCGTTGGCGGTGACGGGGATGGGCAGGGCGCGGCGGATGGCGTCCACGTACTCCCAGTGGGCCGGCGCCTTGTAGCCTTCGCGCTTGGTGCGGGCATGCACCGCCAGCTCGTTGGCGCCCCCCTGATAGACGGCCTGGGCGTTGTCCAGATAGAGATCCTTGTCATCGTATCCCAGGCGGATCTTGGCGCTCACCGGCAGGTGGGCAGGCACGGCCTCCCGCACCGCCTTGACGATGCGATAGACGGTCTCGGGTTCCTTGAGCAGCACGGCGCCCCCCTTGCTCTTGTTGACCGTGGGGGCAGGGCAGCCGAAGTTGAGATCGACCCCGGGAGAGCCGAGCTCGATGGCGCGGATGGCATTTTCTGCCAGCCACTCCGGATGCTGTCCCAGCAGTTGCACCCGTACCGGGGTCCCCGCACGGGTCTTGCCATCCTGTTTCAGCTCGGGGCAGAGGCGATGGAAGACCTTGGCCGGCAGCAGTTGATCGACCACCCGGATGAATTCACTGACGCAGAGGTCGTAATCATTGACGGAGGTGAGGACCTCCCGCATCAGGTGATCCAGCACCCCCTGCATGGGGGCCAAAATAACGCGCATAGCTGCTTCCGAAGACAAGGGGAGAAAAAAGAGCGCAGATTGTAGTGGCAATGGCCGGGATTGTCAGCCGTCTGCCCACTCGATGACCCCCATCGACGGCCGCCGACTGGGCCAGGCTGTCAGCTTCCGGGCCAACTCTGTTAGGCTAAAGGCAGAGATACATGCAGAGGAGTACCCATGAAACGCTGGTGTCTGATGGCCCTGGGCTGGCTTGCCTTCGCCACCGGGATAGTCGGGATAGTCCTGCCCCTGCTGCCGACCACCCCCTTCATGTTGCTGGCGGCGGCGCTGTTTGCGCGCTCCTCCCCCCGCTTTCATGGCTGGTTGCTGGCGCATCCCTGGTTTGGCCCCCCCATCCTCGACTGGCAGCAGTATCGCGGCATTCGCCGTCACGCGAGACGCCGCGCCATCATCTTCATCCTGATCTCGTTCTCGGTATCGCTGCTGGTGGTGCCGTTGCCCTGGGTGAGGTGGCTGCTGGTTGTCATAATGGTGATCCTGCTCACCTGGTTGATGCGTCTGCCGGTGCTGGAGCCGGTTGCAATGAAGAAGTGAAATCCCTAAGCTATCGCGGCAATAATGCTATGGAGTCGGCTCGTCATTTTTGCGTGACGGGCCTTTTTATTGCCCCCAGGCGGAGACCCCGTGCGCCGCCATGGCAGGGCTCAAAAAATAAGCGGTCAAATAATGAATCCGGAAACCCTGAAGTTTATCGAAGCGAGCATCAAGACCATTCCCGACTATCCGAAGCCGGGCATTCTGTTTCGCGACATCACCAGCCTGATCGAGAATGCCGAGGCCTTCAAGGCCACCATCGATCTGCTGGCCGATCATTACCGTGATCAAGGCATCACCAAGATTGTCGGCACCGAGGCCCGTGGCTTCATCTTCGGCGCCCCGGTTGCCTACGCCATGGGGCTGGGGTTCGTGCCGGTGCGCAAGCCGGGCAAGCTGCCCCGCGCCGTCATCGAGGAGTCCTACGCCCTGGAGTACGGCACCGACACCCTGCAACTGCACACCGATGCCATCGTGCCCGGTGACAAGGTGCTGGTGGTGGACGATCTGCTGGCCACCGGCGGCACCGTCGATGCCACCGTCAAGCTCATCCGCCGCGCCGGCGGTGAGGTAGCAGATGCTGCCTTCATCATCTCCCTGCCGTCCCTGGGCGGTGATGCCCGCCTGACCGCCGCTGGCGTCAAGGTGGTCTCTCTGGTGGAACTCGCGGGGGCGTAAATCGCCCCTTCGCGCGGCAGGCCTCGTCACCCTGCTTTCTGCCGCAAACCGGTGCCTGAACGGGCACCGGTTTGAAATTCAAGCGATCCCTCCCAAGGCGGCGCATCCCCCATACAGCCAGCCCTCCATTTGTGTTAGCATCCAGCCTCAATGCCTCGTTTCCCAGCATCGAGATCTATGAGCTATCAGGTTTTGGCGCGCAAATGGCGCCCCCATACGTTTGAACAAGTGGTCGGCCAGCAACATGTGCTGACGGCCCTGACCAATGCCCTGGATCAGGGACGGCTTCATCATGCCTACCTGCTGAGCGGGACCCGCGGGGTGGGCAAGACCACCATCGCCCGCATTCTGGCCAAGAGCCTCAACTGCGAGCAGGGGATCAGCAGCCATCCGTGCGGTGTGTGCGATACCTGCCGCGAGATCGATCAGGGCAATTTCGTCGATCTGCTGGAAATCGATGCGGCGTCCCGCACCAAGGTGGAAGACACCCGAGAGCTGCTCGACAACGTGCAGTACCGTCCGGCCCGTGGTCGTTTCAAGGTGTACCTCATCGATGAAGTGCACATGCTGTCGCGCCACAGCTTCAATGCGCTGCTCAAAACCCTGGAAGAGCCGCCCCCCTATGTGAAATTCCTGCTGGCCACCACGGATCCGCAGAAGCTCCCCATCACCATACTGTCGCGCTGCCTGCAGTTTCATCTGAAGAGCCTGGATCAGACCCAGATCGCCAGGCAGCTCGAATGGGTACTGGACCAGGAGGGGCAACCCTTCGAGCCTCGCGCCCTGCTGGCCCTGGCCAAGGCGGCCGATGGCAGCATGCGCGATGCCCTGAGCCTCACCGATCAGGCGCTGGCCCACGGCAACGGTAGCGTGCGCCTGGAGAGCGTGCTCACTATGCTGGGGACCCTCGATCATCACCACCTGCACCAGTTGTTGGAGGCGGTGCTGCGCCAGGATGCCCCGGCCACCATGGCCAAGATCACCGAGATTGCTACCCTGGGGCCGGATTTCGACCAGCTTCACGCCGAGCTGGAAGCCTTGCTCCATCGGGTGGCCATGGCGCAACTGCTGCCTGCGAGCGTGCAGGAGCAGGGGGCGGATGCCGATGCCTTGCTGCAGCTCGCCGGAGCCATGAGCCCGGAAGAGGTGCAGCTCTGCTATCAAATCGTGCTGGGGGGGCGCAAGGATCTGCCCTGGGCCCCTGACGGGCGCACCGCACTGGAGATGACCTGTCTGCGGATGCTGGCCTTCTCTCCCCGGCGCGAGGTGGTCCATCCCGCCAACCTGGCGGTCCAACCTCTCATGACAGGGCACTCCGGCGTGATGGCGGCAGCGAGGGAAAGCGCGCCGCTCCTGCCGGGAAAGCCCCAGGGGGCTGAGCCGGCCCCGGCTGCCAGCGCAGCACCACAGGCTCCCGCCGCGCCAGCATCGGTCCTTGAGGCCGAGCACGTCGCCCCCGCACCCAAGGCGGAGGAGGGCGCAGTGCTGGATCCGCTCTTTGCCGAGCAGGATGAGCTGCTGCGCGAGGCCGAACGGATGGGCTACGAGGCCGTGGTGCCTGCCAGTCCGCCTGCAGAGCCTGCCTCTGCGCCGTTGGCGGCTGATGACGCCGGGCAGACGCAGCAGGTTGAGGTCCAAGGGGAAGACGTCGCCATCTCTTCGACCTCCAGCATGCAGAGCCTGCTTGGCAAGCGAAATCTGCTGCGAAGCCGCCTGCGTGGCGAGCAGAGTGCAAACGCCGCGCCCGCCCGGGTCACTCCCGTCAAACCGGTGGCCGCGACCAAACCGGCCCCTGCGATGCCTGCCGTCGCGACTTCGCCCCAAGCCGAGGTGCAACCAGCGGCGCGGTCCGAGATGCCGGGGCAGGGGTCTGCCATGCAAACGGGGTATGACGACCTGCCCCCTCTGGATGCCTATGAAGAGGGGGCCAGTGACTACGAAGAGTATCTGAATCAGGGGTTTGACGAGGGGTTTGCCAGTGCCCCGTTGCCCACGCGGGCAGTGACTTCCGCCCAGCCAGCTCCCGCCACCATGGCTCCTCCTTCGCAGGAAGATCTGCCGCCCTGGGATCTGAGCGCTGACGCCGGCAGCGCGGATGCGGCGGCACCTGCGATTGTCGCTATGGTGCCTGCCGCGCCTCCAGTGGTCGCCAGCGAGCCTCAGCCCGCCATTGCGTTGATGGAGACCATCGACTGGGATGCGCTGGAAAGCGACGAACAACCCGAGGAGGAGGGGGAGGTCGCCCGTCTGATCCCCTCGTCCTTGTTGGTCAATTGCGGGGACGCCTGGGCCGAGCTCATCGCCCGCACCGGGGTGGGGGGGCGGCTGCGTCAACTGGCCATCAACGCGGTGATGACCCGGGAAGGCAATCGGGTCACCCTGCTGCTCAAACCCGAGCAGCGCCATCTGGTGAGCGACAAGGCCCGCGCCGATCTGGCCGAGATCATCGGTCCCGAGCTGGGCGGCCCGGTTCACATCGATGTGACCCTGGGCTCGGATCCCGCGCGGGAGACGCCGCTCGAGATAGAGCATCGTCTCTATCTCGGGGTGCGTGAACAGGTGAGCCGGGATCTGGCGGCGGATCCCAACGTACAATTCTTGCAGCAGCGTTTCGGCGCCGTGCTCCATCCCGAGAGCATCGAACCCCTGAGTCGCTGAGTTGCGCTGAAAAAACCGTGCCGGGGCTTGCCCCCGGTTGAAAAGACCTTTGGCTGCCCCCACTTAGGGCAGATGAACCCACAGCCCGGCGCTGGATGCCGGATTTCAAGACGAGAGACGATCTATGTTTGGTAAAGGTGGAATGGGTAACCTGATGAAACAGGCCCAACAGATGCAAGAGCGCATGCAGAAGATGCAAGAGCAGCTGGCCCAGATGGAAGTGGTCGGCGAGGCGGGCGCAGGCATGGTCAAGGTGACCATGGCCGGCAGCCACAGCGTGCGTCGTATCGAGATCGATCCTAGCCTGATGGAAGATGACAAGGAGATGCTGGAAGATCTGGTCGCCGCCGCCGTCAATGACGCCGTGCGCCGCGTGGAAGAGCAGAACAAGGCCAAGATGGGCGAGCTGACCGGCGGCATGCAACTGCCCCCGGGCTTCAAGATGCCTTTCTGAGGATACTGCCCGTATCCGTTTCCCCTCCTCTGGGAAGGGGAAAAATGAAAAGGCCAGAGCCAAGCTCTGGCCTTTTGCATGTCGGCTCCCCCGGGAATGGCCATGCACAGATCATGGCGGGGGCGGCGCACTTGCCTGCCCCAGGGGGGAGAAGCCCTCGACCAGATGATCGATGAGGGCGCGGATGGCAGGCAGCAGACCGCGGCGTGAGGGGAAGACCGCGTGGATCACCTCCTGGCGCGGTGCCCAGTTGGGGAGCAGACGCACCAGCCGGCCATCCGCCAGGGGCTCATTCATCATCATGGTGGGCAGTTGCACGACCCCGAGCCCGTCGATCGCCCCCTGACGCAATGTCTGCATGTCGGTGGTGGCAAAGCGGGGGCTGTGGTGCTGTTTGACTCGGGCCCCATCGGGGCCCAGCAGGGTCCAGTGATGGCCTTCCAGGCTGGCGCCATGACCGAGGCTCGGCCATGACAGCAGATCTGCGGGGGCCCGGGGCATGCCGAGTGACGCGACAAGGGCCGGGCTTGCCACCAGACACTGGGTCGCATAACCCAGCACCCGCATGGCGAGATCGCTGTCCTCCAGGGGCAGTGGTCGCACCCTGAGCGCCATGTCCAACCCCTCCGCGACCAGATCCACCGCCCGGTTGACCCCGACGAGCTGCACCTTGACGCTGGGATGGGCCAGGGCGAAAGAGACCAGCATCCTCCCTACGTGGGCGTGCAGCAGATCGATGGGGCAGGCGATGCGCACCAGACCGCAAGGCTCGCTCTGGGTCGCGGCGATGAGATCCTGCGCCGCATCGGCTTCCACCAGCATGGCCCGGCAACGGGTGTAATAAGCCTGCCCGAGTTCGGTGACGGTGAAGCTGCGGGTGGAACGCTGGATAAGACGCACCCCGAGTCGCTCCTCCAGCATGGCGATGCGGCGGCTGAGCCTGGATTTGGGCATGCCGAGGGCCCTGCCGGCCTGGGCAAAGCCCCCGTGATCCACCACTTGGACATAGAAATAGAGGTCGTTGAGATCCTGTTGCATGGGGTTATCGTTCACAAAATAGGACGCTGATGGCAAATTTTACGTCTACCGGACGCAGCGTTCCAGACTCACAATGCGAGCAACGACACATCCCGTGACGATCACCCAGGAGAGCATCATGAAAAGAGTCATCGGTATTTACAGCGCCCCTCGACAACACTGGGTCGGCGACGGATTCCCGGTTCGCTCGCTGTTCTCGTATCAGACCCATGGCCGCGCCTTGAGCCCTTTCCTGATGCTGGACAGGGCTGGCCCGGCACATTTCGAGCCCGCCGATCATGCCAGGGGCGTGGGGGAACACCCGCACCGTGGTTTTGAGACGGTCACCATCGTCTATGAAGGGGAGGTCGCCCATCGCGACTCGACCGGCCAGGGGGGGATCATCGGTCCGGGAGACGTGCAGTGGATGACGGCCGCCGCCGGCATCATGCACGACGAGTTCCACTCCCAGGGGTTCACCCGTCGTGGTGGTACCCTCGACATGGTGCAGCTCTGGGTCAACCTGCCCGCCAAACACAAGATGTCGACGCCCGGTTATCAGGGCATCACTAGCGACACCATCCCGCAACTGAGCCTCAAGGAGGGCGATGTGCGGGTGCGCATCATCGCCGGGAACGATGCCGGGTTGCAACAAGGCGAGGTAGCGGGGCCCGCCCGCACCTTCTCGCCCATGAACATCTGGGATCTGCGGCTCAAGGGCGGGGCCAGCGTGGTGCTGCCGGCGGTAGCGGGATGGAACAGCGCCTTGGTGGTGCTCAAGGGCTCTCTCTTGATCAACGGTCAGGAGCGCGCGGGCGAAGCACAACTGGTGCTGCTCGATCCCAACGGGGAGGAGTTCATGCTGGAGGCGGAGGGCGAGGCCAGCTTGTTGCTGCTGAGTGGCGAACCCATCGATGAACCCATCGTGGGTTATGGTCCCTTTGTCATGAACAGCGAGGCAGAGATCCATCAGGCGATAGATGATTTCAACAGCGGCCGGTTCGCCGTCATCGCCCCCTGAGACAATCCCGATAAAAACAAAGCGCCTGACGGCGCTTTGTTTTTTTGTGAGCCCTGGTCAACCGAGCCAGCCTAGGGCCAGCGCCAGCCTGCCGCACAAGGCGGCCAGCAGGATGCCAAGCAGGGTGCGCAGCAGCCAGATCACCACCAGCTGTCCCACGCTCACCGGGATCCGGGTGGCCAGGATGCAGGGGATGGAGGCAGAGAAGAAGAGCACCGAGCTGACCGAAACCACGGCCGCGACATAGCGCACCAGCAGGTCGGCATCCTTGAGCAGGATGGCGGGCAGGAACATCTCGGCCAGACCGGCCGAGAGGGCCTTGGCGGTGGCGAGCGGCTCGCCGAGATCCAGCAGCCAGGTCAGTGGCCAGAGCAGCCAGCCCAGCAGATCGAACAGGGGAGTGTGCTTTGCCAGCAGCAGGCCCAGCAGACCGACGGACAGTATGGTGGGCACCACGGCAGCGGCCATGTGAAGACCGTCCCTGAGGTTGTCCTTCAATTGCCGCAACAGGGGATCGGCCTGGTGGGACTGGGTCAGGCCGCAGGTTAGGGCCGCCTGCCAGCGGCTCATGCCAGCCGGTAGCGGCTCGTCGGTCTCCCCATGGTGAGCCAGGCGACTGATGGGAGGAACACGCGCCAGGATGGCGGTGATGACGAAAGTGATCACCAGGGTGGACCAGAAGTAGAAGTTCCAGTGTCCCATCAGGTTGAGGGTCTTGGCCACGATGATCATGAAAGCGGCCGAGACGGTGGAGAAGCCGGTGGCGATGATGACGGCTTCTCGCACCGTGTACTTGCCCGCGAGGAAGACCCGGTTGGTGATGAGCAGGCCCACCGAGTAGCTGCCGACGAAAGAGGCGACCGCATCGATGGCGGAGTGACCCGGCGTGCGCCACAGGGGGCGCATCACGGGTTGCATCAGCACCCCGATGAATTCCAGCAGGCCGAAACCGAGCAGGAAGGTCAGGGCCATGGCGCCGATAGGCACGATGAGGCCCACAGACATGGCCAGTTTGTCGAACAGGAAGGGGAGGCGATCCGGGGTCATCAACCAGGCAGGGCCCCAGTCTGTGACATACAAAATGGCCAGGGCCAGCCCGAGCAGCTTGAACAGGCTCAGTACCCTGTCGATGGGACGGGCGCGCCAGCGGCCATCCAGCAAGGGGGTGATGGCGCCATAGGCGATGAGCAAGAGAATGAGGGTCAGGGCAAGGGGACGCTGGGCAATCAGGAAGCCGGCCAGGTGATCCACCACTATGGTGCTGCGCCCGCCAAGCTCGAAGGGAACAAAAAAGATGGCGATGCCAAGCAGACTGGCCAGCAGCAGCTTGATGCCGGCCCCTGATCCTGCCGGTGCAGTGAGCGTGTGTTCAGGTTCCATTTTCTCTCCTTGTGATCCGCATGGTTCAATTCCGTTGAGGGGATGATTTGTATATACAATATCGTCCAAAGCTCAAAATGGAAACACCAAAGTCACCAAAATGCAACATGTGAATCGGTGTGGATGCAGATGACCCCAAGGTTGAAAAGCGTGATCTTGGGGGGAAGAGGGGCCGGGATGGCGAGTGGGTGGTGAGGCATCAAGAGGCAAAACAGGGAGGAAAGCGACCAGCGCCAGGAAAAACATGAGCGGCTATTTACCCTTTCTGGTCATATTCATTCATGGGCCTATATTCATGACTATTTATGAATAAATCATAAACCCTTTGTTCATTTGACTACTTTTCGGCTATCCCATTGCAGAGTAAGATGCCTCTTCAATAAAAATAAGAATTAGGAGTTCGGGTGTGAAGGCATTAGAGAAAGAAAGGATATCGCCCTATATCAGCCAGTTATACGAGTGCGGTATTAATGATTCTGACATTAAGCTCGTCGTGGACCAATTTCGCGCCGACGTTTCCTGTAGTTCATCCCTGTTTTTATTGCGGGATGATGACAAGAGCGACGGAATAAAGCTTTTTTCCAGCGGTCTGACCGAGGCCCAGCAGCAGTTTTACCTGCAACATCATCGCCAGGATGTGTGGTTCAACCATTATCTGGATAAAGGGTGCAAGGGGATCGTCAGCGCCAACAGCATTTCAAGCTCGGTCGGCCTGCTGGCAAGTTTCGGCGCCCAATTCGCCGCCGGCGGCGTCTGCCAGGTCAAAGGGCGTGGGCTGAGCAGCCTGTGCAGTTACCGTGGTGCAGCGCAAGATGATTTCAGCAGTCGCGACCTCACCTCGCTCTCCGAAATCTATTCCGGACTGGCGGCTTGGAGTCACCATTATTGGAACTTGCTGGCCCTGGAAACCCAGAACTATCAGTTGCAACAGCTGGTGAAAAACCATAATAAGCCCAGCGCCATCATAGACGACAAGGGGCATATTCATTATTCCAATGTGGCCTTCAACCGTATCGCCGATGAAAATGTGGAATTGCGGGCCATCAATGGCATTTTCTCTTTGCAGAATAAGGAGCAGCAACGCCAGCTCAAGGAGATCCTCAATGGCTTTGCCTATTTGCTGCCCGGCGCCAGCGCCTATATGTCCATTCCCCGTCAGCCTAACCTGCGCCCGCTGCTGGTCCAATGCACCCTGATGAGCGGACTCAGCCGCTTTGAACGCTATGTGGAAGTGGTGCTGCGTGACCCCGAGCACGCCTTCAACCCCGACATCGAAGCGCTGGCCAGCCTCTATCCCCTCACCATCGGCGAGAAGGAGTTGCTGGTGCTGATGAGCAAGGGTTACAGCAGCAACGACATTGCGGAGCTGCGCGGTGTCAAGGTGGAAACCGTGCGCTCCACCCTGAAAGGGGTGTTCAAGAAGACCGACTGCCACAGCCAGAACGAGCTCTTGCTCTTGCTGCAATCCATCTCCTGATCCATGCGGACTATGCTTGGAGTGAGCCGGACATAGTGCCCGGCTCTTGCCTCCCCTCGGGAGGCTCGTTGGGGGAAAGCGTCATGGAATCACTCAAGGCAAAGGACTACATGCAGACCAAGCCCATCACCTTCAGCGCAGAGATGATGGTACAGGCGGCGGTGGAAAAATTTCTCAACAGTCATCAGTTGGGCGGCCCCGTAGTGGACAGCCAGGGACATCTGATTGGCTGGGTCTCCGAGCAGGATTGCATCGCCGTCATGCTCAAGGAGGCCTACCACTGTGAACAGGTGGCCCAGGTCAGGGATGTGATGCGCAAGGAGGTGCTGGCAGTCGGCCCCGACACCAGCATCCTGGATCTGGCGGAGATGATGATGGGTCAAAAGCCCAAGATCTATCCTGTGGTGGAGGAGGGGCGCCTGCTCGGGGTCATCAACCGCCACAATGTGATGCAGGCCATCCACGCCCAGCTTGGCACCTGTTTCGTGCATCAGGCCAGAGTCTGAGCGGTGTTGTCTGGTTGTTTTCAAAGAGCAGGCCCCGGCCTGCTCTTTCCATCCGTGGCGGTCATGACGCCACCGGCTTGATGTGCTGGCGCGGCGCTTTAAGGCTTGCACCGCCCAGCCTCGCTCTTTAGGATCTTCCTCAGCTATCGATATGGCCCTTGATGGGCACTTTTTTAAGGAATTCGTACCTTGTCTCTCTCTATCGAGGCGCTGCGCCGCCGTCTTACCGCCTGCATGAATCTCGACGCCCGCCGTCTCTCCAGTCGACTGCACGGGGTCAAGAAGCTGCCGGAAGCCAAGCAGGCTGCCGTGCTCGAGACCATCGCCGCTGACCTGGATGTGGCACAGGCGCGCTACCAGTCCCGTCTGGCGGGCGTGCCCAAGGTCACCTATCCGGACAATCTGCCAGTCAGCCAGAAGCAGGGGGAGATCGCCAAAGCCATTGAAGAGCATCAAGTGGTGATCATCGCCGGCGAAACCGGCTCTGGCAAAACCACCCAGATCCCCAAGATCTGTCTGGCGCTCGGGCGTGGGGTCAAGGGCTTCATCGGCCACACCCAGCCACGCCGTCTGGCGGCCCGTACCGTCGCGGCCCGTATTGCCGAGGAGATGGAGTCCGAGCTTGGCCACTACGTGGGTTACAAGGTGCGCTTTACCGATCAGGTGAGCGAGCAGACCCACATCAAGCTGATGACCGACGGTATCCTGCTGGCGGAGATCCAGAATGACCGGATGCTCACCCAGTACGACACCATCATCATCGATGAGGCCCACGAGCGCAGCCTCAACATCGACTTCATTCTGGGCTATCTCAAGCAACTGCTGCCCAAGCGCCCGGATCTGAAGGTGATCATCACCTCGGCCACCATCGACCCGCAACGTTTCTCCCGCCATTTCAACAAGGCGCCGGTGATCGAGGTCTCTGGCCGCACCTACCCGGTGGAGGTGCGCTACCGCCCGCTCGTCAGTGATAAAAGCGAAGGGCTGGAGGAGCGCGACGAACTGCAGGGGATCTTCGATGCGGTGGAAGAGCTGGCACGCGAAGGGTTGGGGGATATCCTCATCTTCATGAACGGCGAGCGGGAGATCCGCGATACCGCCGATGCCCTGCGCAAGCTCAACCTGCGGGATACCGAGGTACTGCCGCTCTACGCCCGCCTCTCCAACGCCGAGCAGAACAAGGTGTTCCAGCAACATGCCGGGCGGCGCATCGTGCTGGCCACCAACGTGGCGGAGACCTCGCTGACGGTGCCGGGCATTCGCTACGTCATCGATCCGGGCACCGCCCGCATCAGCCGCTACTCCTGGCGCACCAAGGTGCAGCGCCTGCCCATCGAGCCGGTCTCCCAGGCCAGCGCCAACCAGCGTAAAGGGCGCTGTGGCCGGGTGGCGGACGGTATCTGTATCCGCCTCTACTCTGAGGAGGATTTCAACGGCCGTCCGGCCTTTACCGACCCCGAGATCCTGCGTACCAACCTGGCATCGGTCATCCTGCAGATGCTGGCGCTCGGCCTTGGCAATATGGAGGCGTTCCCCTTCGTCGAGCCACCCGAGTCGCGCCATATCAAGGACGGCCTGACCCTCTTGAAAGAGCTGGAGGCGGTGCGCGAGCTGCCCGCCACCGGCGATCGCGAAGCCAAACTGCAACTGACCGAGATCGGTCGCCAGCTCTCGCGCATCCCCCTTGATCCGCGTCTGGCCAAGATGGTGATCAGCGCAGCGCAAACCGGCTGTTTGAGCGAGGTGATGGTGATCACCGCCGCCCTCAGCATTCAGGATCCCCGCGAGCGGCCCATGGAGAAGAAGCAGGCCGCCGACGAGCAGCACAGACGCTTTGAAGACAAGGAGTCTGACTTCCTCGCCTTCGTCAATCTGTGGAACTACCTGAAAGAGCAGCAGGATGCCCTTGGCAGCAACCCGTTTCGCCGCATGTGCCAGAAGGAGTTTCTCTCCTACCTGCGGGTGCGCGAGTGGCAGGACATTCACTTCCAACTGCGCCAGACGGTCAAAGAACTGGGTTTTAAAGCCAACCATGAACCGGCGGATTTCAAGACGGTGCACTGTGCGCTCTTGACCGGTCTTTTGAGCCATATCGGCAACAAGGATCTGGAGAAGCCCGAATTCCTCGGGGCCCGCAATGGCCGCTTCCACCTCTTCCCGGCCTCGGGTCTGTTCAAGAAGCCCCCCAAGTGGGTGATGGCCGCAGAATTGGTGGAGACCTCGCGCCTCTACGCCCGCATCAACGCCAAGATTGAACCGGAGTGGGTGGAGCCGCTGGCAGGTCACCTCATCAAGCTACACCACAGCGACCCCCACTGGTCGAAGAAAAATGGCGCCGTGATGGCCAAGGAGAAGGTGACGCTTTATGGCCTGACTCTGGTCAACGAGCGCATCATCAACTTCAGCCGCATCGATCCGGCGCTGTGCCGCGAGCTCTTCATCCGCCGCGCCCTGGTGGAGGGGGATTTCGAGACCCGCCACCGTTTCTTCAGCGATAACCGCAAGCTCCTGGCCGAGGTGGAGGCGCTGGAGCACAAGTCGCGGCGCCGCGACATCCTGGTGGATGACGAGGACTTGTTCCGCTTCTACGACGCCCGTCTGCCGGAGGAGGTCATCTCCGCCCGGCATTTTGACAAGTGGTGGAAGGAGGCGCAGAAGCAGGATCTCGAGCTGCTCAACTTCGAGAAAGAGATGCTGATGAAGGGGGACGCGGCCCACATCAGCGATCTCGACTACCCCAACTTCTGGCAGCAGGGGCGTCTCAAGCTCAAGTTGACCTACCAGTTCGAGCCGGGGGAGGCGGCGGACGGCGTGACCCTGCATATCCCGCTGCCGCTCCTGAATCAGGTGGAAGTGAAAGGGTTCGAGTGGCTGATCCCGGGGCTGCGTCACGAGCTCTTGGTGGCCCTCATCAAGTCGATGCCCAAGCCGATGCGCAAGAACTTCGTGCCGGCCCCCAACTACGCCGATGCGCTGCTTGCCAGCATCAATCCCGAACAGGGGCCGCTCTTGGACGAGATGGAGCGCCAGCTGCGCCGCATGACCGGCGTGACCGTACCCCGCGAATCCTGGGACTGGGCTGCGGTGCCCGATCACCTGAAACTCACCTTCCGGGTGGTGGACGATAAACACAAGAAGGTGGCGGAAGGCAAGGACCTGGAGGCATTGAAAGAGTCCCTGCGTGGCAAGGTGCAGGAAACCCTGTCCCAGGTGGCGGACGACGACATCGAGCAGTCCGGCCTCACCCTGTGGAGCTTTGGCGAGCTGCCCCAGGAGTACAGCCAGAAGCGCGGCGGCTTCGAGGTGAAAGCCTATCCGGCCCTGGTGGATCAGAAGGATTCGGTGGCCATCCAGCTGGTGGAGAGTCCGGTGGTGCAACAGCAGCTGATGTGGGCGGGCCAGCGCCGGCTGGTGCTGCTCAACGTGCCGTCCCCCATCAAGTATCTGCAGGAGAAGCTGCCCAACAAGGCCAAGCTGGGCCTCTATTTCAACCCCTTTGGCAAGGTGGCCGAGTTGATTGACGACTGCATCGCCTGCGGCTGCGACAAGCTCATCGAGCAGCACGGCGGCATGGCCTGGGACGAGGCCGGCTTCGAGGCGCTCAAGGAGTATGTCCGCGCCGAGCTCAACGACGCCGTGGTGGAGGTGGCCAAACAGGTGGAAGCCGTGCTGACCCTCTCCCATGAGATCAAGAAACGGCTCAAGGGCAAGATGCAGCTCGACACCGCCTTTGCCATGTCGGACATCCAGCAGCAGCTCGGCAACCTCATCCACAAGGGCTTTGTCACCGAGACCGGTTGGCAGCGGCTGCCTGACTTGCTGCGCTACCTGCGGGCCATCGAGCGTCGTCTCGAGAAGCTCGCCATCGATCCTAACCGGGATCGGGTCTACATGCTCAAGGTGCACAGCGTGGAGTCGGAGTACAAGGCGCTGCTCGCCAAGATCCCCAAATCCCAGCTTATTCCCACCGAGGTGGCCAATATTCGCTGGATGATCGAGGAGCTGCGAGTCTCCTTCTTCGCCCAGCAACTGGGGACGCCATACCCCATCTCGGATAAACGGGTGCAGAGCGCCATTGCCCAGTGCTAAGCTGCTATCTATCTGTTTTCTGAGCCATAGTGTGAAAGCAACGGGACGCCAAAGGGAAGGGAGGCCGTCATATGCTGGGGATCTGGTTGGGGGTGGCACTGGTCAACATCAGCGGGTATCAACCCATTGCGGAACAAACCTGGGTGCAGCTCAACCCGGAGTTCTATCCGGTGCAGCGCCCCGTGCCGCCCATTTTTGCGGCCTGGCGGGGCAATCAGTTTCCCCCTCTTGAACAGAGAAAGAAGAATGGCCGCTGGCAGATCCTCTTTCCTGCCCGGCTGGTGCCCCCCTTCGATCTGTTCGAAGGGGAGGCCCAGCTCTCCAAGGCTTACCTGGCCAGGCTAAAGCGCATCGATGAGATGGCCTATGGCATGGCGCCCCACCAATCAGTACAGCAAGCCGCCTCCTCGGCCCCCTCGTTCGAAGTCCCGGGCGCTGTCGCCTTTGTCGCCGAGTTCTCCCTGCCCCGGGAGAGGAAGGCGCGGATGCCCCTGGGGGAGCCCTTGCTCGCACGGCTGGGGGGGCAGGGAGTCCCCATCCAGGCCTTGGCAAGACAGGGAGATGCACAGCCCATGGCCACCGCAGATTCTGCCCCTGAGCCGACGACCCTGACTCTTTCCGCCACGGCGGCAGGGGAGGCATCGCGGGTTTGTCACCAGGTGGCGGCGGGAGAGACCCTGTGGCGTATTGCAAGCCAGCTGCAGTCAAAGGAGGCCGGCGGCTCGGATACTTACAGTTATCTGCTGGCGCTGGTGCAGGAAAATCGAGACAGGATGGTCAAAGGGATCCGGGTGCAGGCCGGGCAGCGCCTCTATTGCCCCAAAGCGCAGACCCTGGCGCAATTTGATGCCCTGAGCCCGGCCCAGCGACAGCAGCAGTTTGCCCGTCTGGAGCAGGGGCGTTAGGGGATGGCGAGAGGCGTGGTGGAGTGCCTCTTGGCCAAAGAGGAGTGACGCGGGTTCTTTCCTTGTATCCCCTCCGGGCCCGTGCTAGTATTCGCGCTCGTTTTGCGAGGTGCTGACCGGTCGCAGTCAACACCATACATTCATCTTAAAAGAGATAATCACTATGTCTTTCGTATTCCAAGCTGAAGTCCGTTCTGACCTGGGGAAAGGTGCGAGCCGCCGCCTGCGTCATGCTGACCTGGTTCCTGCCATCGTTTACGGTGCAGGCAAAGAAGCCGTGTCCGTTACCCTGGACCACAAAAAGCTGATCCTGGCCCAAGAGAAGCCGGAGTTCTACTCCTCCGAGCTGACCCTGGTCATCAACGGTGAAGAAGTCAAAGTGAACGTGAAGGCTATCCAGCGTCACCCGGTTCGCTACAAGCTGGTTCACCTGGATTTCGTTCGCGTCTAATCGACAACGAACTTTCCTGTGAAGAGGCCACCCAATCGGGTGGCCTCTTTGTTTTTACAGCATTTTTTCCGGGAAAATAAAATACTCAAACAGCACTATTGGTCTTTACTTGTAGGCATGATTGACAGCAGGACACGTGTTGTGGTGCTCTGATGTCCAAAAGGTACTCGGGTAAGTCCATTTTTCGGGGCGATGTTGACCGTTATGAAAGGAATCGTACGGACATATATCCTGCTGTTTTCACCTATTCTGCTGCTGGTCCTGGCGGGTGGTTATCTGCTGGGCAATGCACTGATCGAGCGCGAGCTCTATCGCGTTCGCAGCGATGAGAACACCTTCCTGGCGCTCGCCAGCGGCCGCCTTGACGGCGAGCTGGCGGTGCCGCTGCGCCATGTGCGCAGCATGTCGGAAGAACCCATCCTGCTCGAAGCGGCGGCTCGCAATGACCGTGAGACCCTGGCCGTCCAGTTCACCATCCTGCTGAACCGCAATCCCGACTATGCCCAGGTGCGTTGGCTTGCCCCGGATGGCATGGAGCGGGTGCGCATCGATCGCCAGGGCCCGCGTCTGTGGCGTGTGACGGACGACCAGTTGCAGAACAAGGGGGAGCGTTACTACTTTCGCGATGCCATGGCGCTGCCCTGGGAGCGGGTCTACGTCTCGCCGCTCGATCTCAACGTTGAACACGGGGTGATCGATCGCCCCTTCAACCCCATGATCCGCATTGCCAAGCGTCTGCGCCTTGGGGGGCGTGATCTTGGTTTGCTGCTTATCAACGTCCAGGCCGCCCGCATGCTCAAGGAGTTTGCCGACAGCAGCGGCAAGGCAGCCGATCACACCATGCTGTTCAACCAGGACGGATACTGGCTGCGCAGCCCGGACCCATCCCGGGAGTGGGGCTTCATGCTCGAGCGCCCGGATCTCACCCTGAAGCACACTTCCCCCCAGGCCTGGCAGGCGTTCTGGGACGCATCAAACGGCCAGATGGAGTCTGCCGACGGGCTCTGGAGCTGGACCACCCTGTACCCGGCACAGAATCATGATCAGCTGATCTGGAAAGCCGCGTCCCTGGTGCCGCACAGCGAGCTGCAGGCCATTCGCACCCACATCTGGGGGATCATATTGGCCGCCAGCGCCGTGCTGCTGCTGTTGTTTGGTGCCGGTGTGGCTGCACTGGTGCGCAGCAGGCACAAGGAGCAACTGGCCCAGCAGGAAGCGGCCAGGTTGGCACAGGTCAAAGGTGATTTCATCGCCAATATGAGCCACGAGATCCGCACCCCCATGAACGCCATCATGGGGCTGACCTACCTGCTCGAACAGGGAGGGCTCGACGATGGTCAGCATGCCCTGGTGCGCAAAATCCACCAGGCCGGGCAGGCGCTGCTCGGGATCATCAACGACATCCTTGATTTCTCCAAGATTGAGTCGGGTCGGCTCGAGCTTGAGCGGGTGCCATTCAGTCTCGAAGAGGTGCTCGATCACGTGGCGGCCATCATGTCCACCTGCGTTGGCCAGAAGCACCTCGAACTGGTGGTGAGCAGTGCCCCCGAGCCGGTTTCCCATCTGATTGGGGACGCCCTGCGCCTCGAGCAGGTGCTGCTCAACCTGACCGGCAATGCCATCAAGTTTACCGAACGCGGCGAGGTGGAGGTCAAGGTCTTGCTGGAAGCAGAGCAAGACGGCATGGCCACCTTGCTGTTTCGGGTGCGCGACACCGGGATCGGCATTCCCCCCGAGCAGCAGGCCAACATTTTCAATGCCTTCTCCCAGGCAGACTCCTCCACCAGTCGCCGCTTCGGGGGCACCGGGCTTGGTCTGACCATCAGTCGCCGCCTGGTGAATCTGATGGGGGGGGATATCGGCGTCACCAGCGAGCTTGGCAAGGGGAGCGAATTCTGGTTCCGCGTCCGGCTGGAGCAGGTGGAGCGGCCCGAGGCCTTGAACGAGCGCCTGCAGCACATCTCGCTGCTCATCGCCGACGACAATCAGGTGACCCGCGACGCCCTGTCGATGACGGTGGGTTCCCTCGGATGGCAGTCGCGGGTGGTGGAGTCCGGTGAGCAGGCGCTGCACCATCTGCTGCGCCAGGGGGAGCGTTTCGACGTGATCCTGCTCGACTGGATCATGCCGGGCATGGACGGGCTCGAGACCTGCCTGGCCATTCGCCGCGCCTTCGAGCAGCAGGAGCGTTCACCCATCATCATCATGGCGACCGCCTATTCCCAGGATGAACTGATGCACCGCCCCGGCTCGGATCAGGTGGATCTGGTACTGCACAAACCGGTCACCGGCTCCAGTCTTTACAATGCGGTGGCGCGTCTCATCCACGAGAAGCGCGAGCATGTGGAGCCCCTTGAGAGTGGCCAGCGCCGTCTGCGCCTGCCGGGCGTGCACATACTGCTGGTGGATGACAGCGACATCAACCTTGAGGTGGCGACCCGCTTGCTGCAACGGGAGGGGGCCGAGGTGATCACCGCCATCGACGGGGAGCGAGCCCTGGCCTGCCTGGCAGATCCGGCCCGGCGCATCGATCTGGTGCTCATGGATGTGCAGATGCCGGTGATGGATGGCTACGAGGCGACCCGTCGCCTGCGCCTGCTGCCGGGGCGGGAGGAGACTCCCGTGCTGGCTCTCACCGCCGGGGTATTCAAGGATCAGCGGGAGGCGGCATTGGCCTCTGGCATGAACGACTTCATCGCCAAGCCGCTCGATGTGGAGCAGCTCATCGCGACCTTGTTGCGTTATCTGCCGGACGTTGTCCTGCCGCTCACCGTGAACGACGAACTACTCCCCCACGAGCCGGTGGCCGGCATCGATATCGATACCGGACTGCGCAACTGGGGTGAAGCCTCGGTCTATCTTAAATACCTGCGGCGTTTTCGCGATGACTACATGACGGTCGGTACCGTGTTGCCGGGTTACATCGCCCAGCACGAGACCGATGCGGCCGCGAGCCTGACCCACAAGCTCAAGGGGGTGGCGGGCAGCCTGTCGCTCACCGATGTGGCGCGTATCAGTGCCGAGTTGAACGAGGCCATCGAGCAGGGTGGCGACACCAGCCAGCTTATCGCGCCCTTCCTCGAGGCCCTGGAGCGGGCGCAACACTCCATCGATACCTATGCCGGGCGCGAGCCGGGCGCGGTCAGCTCCCCGCTGGCCCAGGGGGAGGCGCGGGAGGTCTGCCTGCACGCCCTGCATCAGGCCCTGGTGAGCGAGGATCTGGATCTGATTGAGCCGGCACTGAGCCAGGCAAGGAGTCACTTGCCTTGCGAGCTGGTGAGCGAGATAAGCGCAGCCCTGGAGCTGTTCGATATCCCGTTCGCCACCCGCAAGCTGGAGGAATATCTGGAGGATCGGGAGGAACCTGCGCCATGAGTCGACCGCGCGTGCTGATCATCGACGACGAGCCGAGCAACCTCGGGTTGCTGCGGCAAATCCTCAAGGAGGAGTACAACCTCTTCTTTGCCAAAGGGGGAGAGGAGGGGTTGGCCGCCGTGGGGCGTCACGAGCCGGCACTTATCCTGCTGGACGTGCGCATGCCCGACATGGATGGTTACGAGGTGTGCCGTCGGCTCAAGGCCGATCCGGCTCATGCCGGGATCCCGGTGCTCTTTATCACCGCGAGCGACAACGCAGACAGCGAGAGCCAGGGGTTCGAGGCGGGCGGAGTGGATTATATCTACAAGCCGGTCTGTCCGAGCACGGTGCGTGCCCGGGTGCGCAATCATCTCTCCCTGGTGCGCCTCGATCAGCTCGAGTGCAGCTATCGCACTGCCATCGTCATGCTGAGCGAGGCGGGCCACTACAACGACACCGACACCGGGGTGCATATCTGGCGCATGGCCGCATACGCCCGGGCCCTGGCTGATGCGGCGGGCTGGAGCCCGGAGCAGTCGGATCTGCTGGAGCTGGCGGCCCCCATGCACGACATGGGCAAGATTGGTATCCCCGATCACATCCTCAAGAAGCCTGGCCCCCTCACCGAGGAGGAGTGGGTCATCATGCGAAGTCACCCGCGTATCGGTTACGAGATCCTGAGGCGATCCGATGCCCCCATTTTTCGCATGGCGGCGGAGATTGCCCTGCACCACCACGAGAAATGGGACGGCTCGGGCTATCCCGCTGGCGAGACCGGTGAGGGGATCCCCGAGGCGTCGCGGATAGTGGCCATCGCCGACGTCTTTGACGCCCTGAGCGTGCGTCGTCCCTACAAGGAGCCCTGGCCCCTGGACCGGGTGCTGGCTACCATGCGCGATGGCTCCGGCCAGCACTTCGATCCCCGGCTGCTCTCCCGTTTTCTCGAGATCATGCCGGAGATCTTGCGCCTCAAGGCGCAATGGGATGCCCGCGAGGAGCGGGGGGATTACCAGATGGGCTGGGTCAGATAGGGATTGCTGGCCCGTTCGTGACCAAAGGTGGAGCTCGGGCCATGGCCCGGAATAAAGACGATCTCATCCCCGAGCGGCAGCAGGGTCTCGGTGATCGATTTGATCAGCGTCCCGTGATCCCCGCGCGGGAAATCGGTGCGGCCTATGCTGCCGGCAAAGAGCACATCCCCCACCCAGGCGAGGCGTTCTGCCTGGCAGAGCAGCACGATGTGGCCCGGAGTGTGGCCCGGGCAGAAATAGACCTCCAGCTCGCATTTGCCAACCTGTACCTTGTCACCCTGTTCGAGCCAGCTATCCGGTGTAAAGGCCGGAGTATGGGCAAAGCCGAACATCTGGCTCTGCTGGGGCAGGATATCGAGCCAGAAGGCATCCTCCTTGTGGGGGCCGGTAATGGCGATACCGGTTCTCTCGCGCAGCTCGGCGGCAGCGCCCACGTGATCCAGATGGCCGTGGGTTAGCAGAATATGGGTCAGGGTCAGCCCCCGTTTGGCTATGGCGGCCAGCAGCTTGTCCGCCTCGCCGCCGGGATCGACGAGGGCAGCCTGGCGGGTCTCGTCACACCAGATAAGGGAACAATTCTGGGCGAACTGGGTGACCGGGATCACCTCGAACTTCAACATGTGGGACTCTCCTGAGGGGTCTGAAGGGGGGAGCGTTTGGCGAAGAAGGCGAGGCAGGCCTCCTTGTCACCACGAAACAGGATCCGCTCGCGCTTGTTGTCCAGCTGATAGCGGTACATGGGGTCATAGTAGCGAGTCAGCAGCAGTCTGATCCAGACCAGATGGGCGCGGGTGTCCCCGCTCTGGGCCTGTTCCCTGAGGGCGGCCTGCAACAGCCCATCGAGTTCGCGATAATCCTTGTCACCGAGTCGGCGCTTGAGCCTGGCCATGGCGTCGGTGAGGTAGCCGGCAAACAGCGGCCAGCCTGCATCTGGCCCATGGAACTCCAGATAGCGCAGCCAGAGATCCTGCACGTAATCGGTGCGGATCTGCTCGGCCCGTGCCTCCTGCGGCACCTCCACCACCACCAGAGGAGCCCGGCACATGGCCTCATAGAGGTTGAGTGGCAGGGCGCAGCGACCGATGAGACGGCTCTCGTCTTCCAGGACAAACTGTGACTCTCCCCGGTTGCGACGCTGAAGCAGCTCGATGGCAAGCCGATTTTCGAAGTCGATGTTGCCGGGTTGCCCACCCGGCAGTTGGCCAAACGACGACCCCCTGTGACGGGCGTGCCCTTCCAGATCCACCGCCTGGGTGATGTGCGCCAGCATGTGGGTCTTGCCGGAGCCGGTCATGCCGGTCAGCACGGTCCAGTCGCACTCTGCACTGGCCTTCGCCTGGGTGTCGATGAGAAAGTGGCGCAGCGCCTTGTAGCCGCCCGCGACCCGGGGGCGGGTGACGCCGGCCTCGGCCAGCCACTGTTGTACGGTTTGCGAGCGCAGGCCGCCGCGAAAACAGTAGAGCAGGGCGTCGGGTTGCTGGCGCAACCTGGCCAGCCAGCCTTCCATGCGCGCGGCGCGCACCGCGCCACCTACCAGTTGATGGCCCAGGGTGATGGCTGCGGCCTGTCCCTCCTGCTTGTAACAGGTACCGACCCGGGCGCGCTCCTCGTCAGTCATCAGCGGCAGGCTGACGGCGGTGGGAAAGGCCCCTTCCTTGAACTCGACGGGGGCACGCAGATCGATGAGTGGAACCTCATCCAGAAAGATCCGGGCGTAATCCGTGGCCAGTGGCAGGGCACTCATCGGACAACCTCGATGAACTGGTTGCCGGTGCGGGCCTGCAACTGGCCGATGGGAGAGAGGGTCAGCCCTGCCTGTGCGGCAATGGCAAGGAGCTCGGCTTCACTTTCTTTACCGACGGCTACCAGCAGGCCGCCGCTGGTCTGCGGGTCGCACAGGATGTTGCGGGTGCGATCATCCATGGCGCCCAGCTTGTCACCATAGGAGTCGAAGTTGCGCAGGGTACCGCCCGGTACGCAGCCCTCACTCAGGTAGTAATCCACCTCGTCCAGCAGCGGCAGCGCCTTGAAGTCCAGACGGGCACTGACGCCGGAACCTTCGCACATCTCCAGCAGGTGGCCTGCCAGCCCAAAACCGGTCACGTCGGTCATGGCGTGCACGCCGGGCAGGGCCGCAAACTGCTGACCAATCTTGTTGAGGGTGCACATGGCATCCGGGGCCAGTTGCTCATGCTCGGGCTTGAGCTTGCCCTTCTTCTGGGCTGTGGTGAGGATGCCGATGCCAAGGGGCTTGGTCAGATAGAGGGTGTCGCCCGCCTGGGCGGTGTCATTCTGCTTGATGGCGTCGAGTGGCACGATACCGGTCACCGCGAGGCCGAAGATGGGCTCGGGGGCGTCGATGCTATGACCGCCTGCCAGAGAAATGCCCGCCTCGTGACACACCTGGCGACCCCCGTCGATCACCTGCTGGGCCACTTCAGGTGCGAGTATGTTGACGGGCCAGCCGAGGATGGCGATGGCGACGATGGGTTTGCCGCCCATGGCGTAGATGTCGCTGATGGCGTTGGTGGCGGCGATGCGACCGAAGGTGAAGGGATCGTCGACGATGGGCATGAAGAAGTCGGTGGTGGAGACGATGCCCTGGCCGTTGCCGATGTCGACCACGGCGGCGTCATCTTTGCTGCTGTTGCCGACCACCAGGGTGGGGTCGTCAAAGCCCGGGATCTGGCTCTTCAAGATGGTGTCGAGCACCTTGGGGGAGATTTTGCAACCGCAGCCAGCGCCGTGGCTGTATTGGGTCAGACGAATGGAAGACATGCTTTCCCCTTGTGTGGGCAGACTTGCGTGTGCCAATAACTGCTGTGGCACCGTCAAATGTGCGCGCAAAAATAGGGTGGCCCTGGCGGCCTGTGAACACAGTGATGTCAGGCTGCCTGGCAGGACGGGAGGAGGGCAAGGATGCGCCGGCGAAGCCCCGCCTAGGACCACAGGACGGGCCATTATGCCACAGACGGCCCTCTTGATTCGAACTGGAATTCACACAAAGCGCAGGGGATTGTCGGGTTCAAAAAGAGCCGTACTCTTCGCCTTGCTCAGGCTAGTCCCACTTTGAGCCGCCCCGACGGCGTGCCGGTCTTGCATTGGGGCAGCATGTGGCGACGGAAACTAGCCAGCTTGCTCCATCACTGGTTGGGGCGCCTTGCCTAGCCGGCGCAGTCGCCATTGCAGCGGCCGCTCCAGCAGGGTGTAGCTCAGCGCCGAGAGCCCGATCAGCACGGCGAGCATCAACAGGGTGGCCAGCACCCCCAGCAAGGGGTTGGTCTGGGCGTACCACCACGCGGTGAGCCCCGGCGCCAGAGAGTGGACAAGCTCGCAGCCGGTGAGCAACACCAGGGCGTGGAGCAGGTAGATGGAGTAGGAGAGATCCCCCAGCCAGTTGGTGAAGCGGTTGTCCAGGAGGCGCAGCAGCGGGCTCTGGCGATCACCCTGGGCAGCGGCAATCCAGATCAGCAAGACGTAGGCGCTGATCAGCAGCAGGGTCAACAACGGCGTCATGGTGAACTGCATCAGTGCGAAGGGGAGCAGAAAGGCGAGCAGCAGCGGCAGATCTTGCTGCATCATGGGCCACTGGCGGGCAGCCTTCACCTTGGGCAGCAGCCAGAGGCCGAGCACGAATTCACTCACCCCGCGCCCGATGGCCAGCGCGCCGCTGGTGACATCCAGGGTACCCCGGCTGTGCACGATATAGGCCAGAACCGTCAAGGCCAGCAAGGGGGCGAGGTTGCTCCAGCGGCTGCGGGTGACGGCGAGGGGAATGAGCAATGGAAACAGCAGATAACTTATCCACTCCACGCTGAGCGACCAGGCAGCGAAGTTCCAGGTCAATCCGTGATCCGTTACCACCTGCAGCAGCAGGAAGGCGCTTGGCAGTGCCTCGGCGGGGGTGAAGGGGGAACCAAAAGGAGGCATCCCCTCCCACTCCCACATCTTGAACAGGGGGCCGGCGTAGAAGCCAATCCCGTGGTGGGCCTTGTAGAGCTCCCAGCCAACCAGCAGCAGCAGGGTCACCAGGTAGAGGGGATAAACCCGGGTCAGCCGCAGCCAGAGGAAGCGGCCATAACCAATGGTGCGGGGCGTGCGGGCGAAGGCCTCCCCATAGACATGGGCCAGCACCAGCCCGCTCAAGATAAAGAAGAGATCGACCCAGAGGTAGCCGTTCTCGATGAGTCGGGTGTGGCCGGCGATCGACTCCATCCACTGGGGAAAGAGCAGCAAGCGGGCATGGAACAGCACCACCATCAGGGCAGCGATGCCCCGCAGCGGCGTCAACAGCGGCAATGATTGATTCATGACGGGATCCTTGATGATGTTCAGCTTGGCCTGACATCAATTTTTGTTGTGGTGCCGCTCATCAACCCTGATGAGTCGGCTGCCCCGGCTTGGCGGCCACAGGCGGGATCACCCTACCTAAAAGAGAGCCATACGGGTGTGATTGCCGTCATGAATGGGCGTTTATCATCCCAAAACCAGCATGGGATAGGGACGCATCGAAAATAGAGAGGGGATCTAGACTAGGGAAGTCATCCCTCTGAGCGTCAGGAACATCCCCATGAAACTCTATGCCCACCCCTTTTCGTCCTACAGCCAGAAAGTGCTGATCGCCCTTTACGAGAATGCCACCCTGTTCGAGTACCGGAACCTCGAAGAGCCGGCGGCCAGCGCCGAACTTGCCGCCCTCTGGCCACTCAAGCGCTTCCCGGTGTTGCTGGATGATGGTCGCTGCATCCTCGAGAGCAGCACCATCGTCGCCCATCTGCAGGCGCACCATCCGGGTCCCGTCAGCCTGATCCCGCCCGGCGATGCGGGTCTGGAGGTGCATATGCTGGATCGCGTCTTCGACAACTATGTGATGACGCCGATGCAAAAAGTGGTGCTGGATGCGCTGCGCCCGGCCGCTGATCGCGACCGCTATGGTGTAGCGGAGGCCCGGGAGATGCTGGACAAGATCTACCCCTGGCTGGATCAGCACCTCGCCGGGCGCACCTGGGCGGCGGGGGAGGCGTTCACCCTGGCCGATTGCGCCGCCGCCCCCTCGCTCTTCTACGCCGACTGGGCCCACGAGATCCCGGCTGGCTATGGCCGTCTGCGTGCCTATCGCGCCCGTCTGCTCAATCATCCCTCCATCGTGCGGGTGGTGGAGGAGGCGAGGCCATTTCGACACTACTTCCCGCTGGGCGCGCCGGCGCGTGATTGAGCGGGATGATTTGTGGTGGGCGGGGCACTGCCGCCCAGACAATGTACGAGGCGGACAGGATATGGCGTTATCAACAGCAGAGAAAAAACAGCAATATTCATTCGGATGAGTGGGTATGCGTTTATGGCTGATATTTCCCCGAGAATTTTTTAATGTTGATGCGTAATATTTCATGATTTTGCATAAAGCAAATGCCGGGAATGTCTCTGTTGGTGGGTTGTGTAGTGAAAGAGAGATGAGAATCGGGTTAACGATGCGGCAACTCTTGATTGAGGATGGCTGTCGTCAGTCGAAGAGGAGGGATGGGGGCAGCAATCGCTGTTGGTGGCAAAGTCGGGGGGAGGTTGTCTCTTTGGCAGCCGCATCAAAAAAAGCCCGCTTTGATCGCGGGCTTTTTGATGGCTTGCCAGACCCAGTCCTGGCCCGGATCTGGCACCGGGAACAAGGGGGCTGCGCTGGTCTGCTCGGCTTAGCGGGCACGCACCACCAGTCCCTTGAGGTAGAAGCCTTCCGGATAGGCGGTGCCGATGGGGTGATCGGATGCTTGGGACAAGAGCTCCAGGATCTGGGCGTCGCGGCCGGCATCGAGGGCTGCATCGGCCACTATCTTCTGGAACAGGCTCTGCTCCATCAGGCCGGAGCAGGAGTAGGTCAAGAGCACGCCACCCGGCGCCAGCAGCTGGAAGGCCAGCATGTTGATGTCCTTGTAGCCGCGGCAGGCGCCCAGCAGCTGGGCCTTGCTCTCGGCAAACTTGGGCGGATCCAGCACGATGACATCGAACTTCTCGCCCTTTTCGCGATATTCGCGCAAGAGCTTGAAGACGTCGTGACGCACGAACTGGGTGTTGCTGGTATCGAGACCGTTCAGTTCGGCGTTCTGGCGGGCGATGTCCAGCGCATTCTGGGAGAGATCGACGTTGACTACCTCCTTGGCACCGCCCTGGAGGGCATAGACCCCGAAACCGCCGGTGTAGCAGAAGCAGTTGAGCACCCGCTTGCCTTCAGTGTATTTCGCTGCGGCAAGGCGGTTGTCCCGCTGATCCAGATAGAAACCCGTCTTGTGACCGTTACGAATATCTACCAGGATCTTGACGCCGCCGTTCTCCTCGATCACCACGGGGTCGGTCGGGGTCTCGCCATGGATGACGCCGGTGCGCTCCTTCAGCCCTTCCTTCTTGCGCACGGCCACGTCGGAGCGCTCATAGATGCTGCACTCGGGGTAGAGGGTACGCAGGGCTTGCGTGATCAGCTCGCGCTGGAACTCGGCACCGGCGGAGAGGATCTGGCACACCAGGAAGTCGGCGTAGCGGTCGATGGTGAGGCCCGGCAGACCGTCGGATTCGGCGGCGCACAGGCGATAGCCGGTGAGGCCCTGACGCTTGATGAGCCCGTCGCGGGACTCCTGCGCGTATTTGAGGCGACGGATGAAGAAGTCGAGATCGACGCTCTCATCCTTGTCGAAGGTCCAGACCCGGGCACGGATCTGGGAGCTGCCGGACCAGGCGCCACGGGCGAGCCATTTGCCGTCATGGGTGAAGATCTCGACGGTATCGCCGTCAACGGGGTTGCCCTGCACCCGCTCAATGCCCTTGGAGAAGATCCAGGGGTGGCGACGCAGCAGGGATTTTTCGCGGCCTTTGACGAGATAGATGGAAGCGCTCATGGGTAGTTGCCGATGGTAGAAAAGAAGGGGGCATATAGTAGGGGCTGTGAGGGTAGGCACGCAAGCCGCGTCTACCGGGATCCGTGCATCCACACGCGGTCAGGGTCGAACGGGCTGTTTCGCGCGTCCCCAGCGCCTGGCCCAGACATGGCAGGCCATCTGGACGATGGCCTGCCGGAGTGGTCAGATCCGCAGGCCGGTGAGCGCCTGACCGAGTTCGCTGGCGGTTCCCTTGAGGCCGGTGGTGCCGGCGACCGCCGCGCTGGCGGACTCCTCCACCCGGCTTGCCTCGTGGCGCACCTTGTCGAGGTTGCGGGTGATCTCCTCTGCCACCGAACTCTGCTCTTCGCTGGAGGTGGCGATCTGGGTGCTCATCTCCAGCACCGCATCGCTGTGGTTGCTGAGCCGCTCGATGTCCATGCCCACTTCGGTGATGAGCTGCTGGCTGTCGGCCGCGCGCCCCACCGTCTTCTCCATGATGTCGTTCAGCGCCCCGGTACCGGCCTGGAGCTCCTCGATCATCTGCTGGATCTCCACGGTCGCCTGCTGGGTGCGGCTGGCGAGGGTGCGCACCTCGTCGGCCACCACCGCAAAGCCGCGTCCCTGTTCACCAGCCCGGGCCGCCTCGATGGCGGCGTTGAGGGCCAGCAGGTTGGTTTGCTGGGAGATGGCGTTGATGACGTTGACCACTTCGTTGATGCGATTGGCGTTGTGAGTCAGCCGCTCGACCGCGCCCGAGGCATTGCCAATCTCGTCCGCCAGGGTGCGGATGGCGGTAATGGTACGTGCCACCCGCTGTGCCCCGTGAGTCGCCTCGTCGCTGGACTGGCGGGTTTGCAGCAGGGTGTCATTGGCGTTGCGGGCCACTTCCCGGATGGCGGCGGACATCTGCTCCATGGCGGCGGCCAGGGAGTCCATGTGCTGTCGCTGGGCGCGGGCAAGCTGCTCGCCGTCGCTGGCATGCTCGCGAAATTCGTCTGCGGCCAGGGTAAGGGCATCGGCGGACTCTTCCACCAGTTGCACTATCTTGTGCTGGCGGTCGGTGAAGGTGTCGATGCTGCCCGCCAGAATGGAGAACTCATCCCGTACCGGGAAGAAGTTGAGCCGGAAGGTGAGATCGCCGTTCGCCACCGTCTGCAATGCCTTGTTGGTGGAGTAGAGGGCCCCCGAGACAAAGGTCATCAGATAGTGGGTGATGAGGGCCAGCAGGGCGGCCAGCACCGCGATGATGGTCAGGGTAGTGCCCTGGCCATCCCAGAGGGCGTAGTGACTCGTATCCAGGGTGCCGGAGACGACGCCCGCCTGACCTGCGCTGGCGCCATAGCGATAGATGTCTCCCTGCTGGCTAAGGCCGGTGGCGGCGCCAGGCGTGAGTACGAGATCCGCGGGCAGGGTAAGGGTCGGCTGCTGGCTCACCAGCTGGGCCGTGGTCTCGACCCGCCCTTTTAGCTGATCCACTCTGAGCTGCATCGCCTGATCATGGCCGTCGGCCAGCAGATACCAGGTGAGGAAGGCGATGAACACCAGGGGGCACCAGAAGGTGATAAGAAATTTCTCGCTGATCGTGAGGTGAATGAGATAACGGTCAACCCACCGAAACTTTACTTCTTTCATAATGGTATTGCGTCCTGCAAGGGGAAGAGAGTGTCGCGCTCATTATCGCCCCGGGGAAAAATTACTTAAGGGAAAGGTGTGATAAATGGGAGAGCAATCGTTTGTCGTGCGGGTGTGGGGTCAGGTTCAGGGGGTGGGGTTTCGCTACTTCACCCGGGAGCGGGCGCTGCAACTGGGGCTTCGGGGGCATGCCTACAACCTGGAAGATGGCTCGGTGGAGATCCTGATTGCCGGTCCCGAACAGAAGGTACAGATGATGCTGGGCTGGCTTGAGCACGGCCCGCGTACCGCCGAGGTGACCCGAATGGAATATGAGGTGGCGCTACCGCCCAAGGGGAGCGGTTTTCACACCAACTGAGGAGGCGGCAAGGGTCATCGCCTGCACACAATAACGGGAGCATTGCGGGCTCCCGTTTGCATTGATGATCTCTTGTCTGCGGGTCAGCCTGCCTGGGCGGCGTCGGCGATGGCCTGGGTCTTGGCGAGCACTGTTTGCAGGGCTGGGCGTTTGGCTAGGCGATCCCGATAGGCGGCGAGTTTGGGAGGAATGCTCTGCTCGAAGCGGGTGGCCCACATCAGGGTATGAGCCAGCAGCAGATCCGCGATGGTGACCTGCTCACCCAGCAGGTAACCCTGCTCGGGTACCCAGGATTCGGCGATGGCCGCTGCCTTGTCGAACTCCCACTTGGCGGTGGGGAAGATGGCCGGCAGACGCTGGGCCTCGGGCAGGGCGAAGCGGTGCTTGCCGATGGTCCACAGTGGCTGCTCCAGCTCACAGGTGATGAAACTGATCCACTGGGCGTGCAGCGCCGAGGCCTGGGTCCCTCTGGCCGGCAGCCAGTTCGGGCCATACACCTCGGCCAGGTACTGCATGATGGCGGCGGACTCGGTCAACACGTACTCCCCGTCCTTGAGCACCGGCATCTTGCCGCTCGGGTTGAGGGTCAAGAACCAGTCGCTGCGGTTCTCGCCCTTGGCGAAGTCGAGAAACTGGAACTGCCATGCCACGTTCAGCTCTTCCAGTAACCAGGATACGCGCAGGGCACGGCTGATGGGGGTGCCGTATAAGGTGATCATGCTTGCTCCTTGCCTGATGAATGGGGCCATTGGCCCGAAGTGAATCGCCAGTCTAGGTAAATTGATCGAGAGCAACAAGCGCCCAAGGGGGGATGAAAAGCACAAAACGGCGCAATCAGCAGGAGAAGAGGAGGAAAGAGAGAAAATAAAAGGGAGGCCAGAGGCCTCCCTCGTTGCTAACGGCTGCGGCAGCGCTTACTTCACGCGCATGCCCGGCTGGGCACCTTCCTGGGGCTCCAGGATCCAGAGATCCTTGCCACCCGGACCTGCCGCCAGCACCATGCCTTCGGACATGCCAAAGCGCATCTTGCGCGGGGCCAGGTTGGCCACCATCACGGTCAGCTTGCCTTCCAGATCTTCCGGGTTGTAGGCGGACTTGATACCGGCAAAGACCTGACGGGTTTCGCCGCCGATGTCCAGCTGCAACTTCAGCAGCTTCTCGGCTTCCGGCACCGCTTCGGCTTTCTTGATCAGCGCCACCCGCAGGTCAATCTTGGCAAAGTCGTCGTAGGTGATGGTCTCGCTGATGGGATCGTCCACCAGGGGGCCTGCCGGCTTCTTGCTCTGCTCCTTGGCGAGGTCTTCCTTGGACGCTTCCACCATGGCATCCACCTTGGCGGACTCGATGCGGGAGAAGAGCGCCTTGAAGGGGGCGACGCCGTGGTCGACCAGAGGGGCGGCGATGCCGTCCCAGGTCAGGGTCTCGCCAAGGAAGGCTTCGGCGCGCTCGGCCAGTTGCGGCATGACGGGCTTCAAGTAGGCCATCAGCACGCGGAACAGGTTGATGCCGACGGAGCAGACGGCTTGCAGCTCGGCATCCGCCCCTTCCTGCTTGGCGATGACCCAGGGAGCCTTGTCGTCCACATAGCGGTTGGCCTTGTCGGCCAGGGCCATGATCTCGCGGATGGCGCGGCTGAATTCGCGCGCTTCATAGGCTTCGGCGATGCTGGCGCTGGCGTTGGCAAACTCGGCGTAGAGTGCGGGCTCGGCGCAGGTGGCGGCCAGCTTGCCGTCAAAACGCTTGGCGATAAAGCCGGCGTTGCGAGAGGCCAGGTTGACCAGCTTGTTGACCACGTCGGCGTTGACGCGGGAGACGAAGTCTTCGAGGTTCAAGTCCAGATCGTCGATGCGGCTGTTGAGCTTGGCGGCGTAGTAGTAACGCAGGCACTCCGGATCCAGGTGCTTGAGATAGGTGGACGCCTTGATGAAGGTGCCCTTGGACTTGGACATCTTGGCGCCGTTGACGGTCACATAGCCGTGTACGTTGACCTTGGTCGGCTTGCGGAAGTTCGCGCCTTCCAGCATGGCCGGCCAGAACAGGCAGTGGAAGTAGGCGATGTCCTTGCCGATGAAGTGATAGAGCTCGGCGTCGGAGTCCGCTTTCCAGTAGCTGTCGAAGTCGATGTCGCCGCGCTTGTTGCACAGGTTCTTGAACGACGCCATGTAGCCGATGGGGGCGTCCAGCCAGACATAGAAGTACTTGCCGGGGGCACCGGGAATTTCGAAGCCGAAGTAGGGGGCATCACGGGTGATGTCCCACTGCTGCAGGCCGCTTTCGAACCACTCTTGCATCTTGTTGGCCATCTCTTCCTGGATGGCGCCGGAGCCGCGTACCCAGTCGGCGAGCCAGGCTTCGAACTGAGGCAGGTCGAAGAAGTAGTGCTCGGAGTCCTTCATCACCGGGGTCGCACCGGAGACGGCGGATTTCGGATCAATCAGCTCGGTCGGGCTGTAGGTGGCGCCGCAAGCGTCGCAGTTGTCACCGTACTGATCGGGGGACTTGCACTTGGGGCAGGTGCCCTTGACGAAGCGATCCGGCAGGAACATGGATTTTTCCGGATCGAACAGTTGGGAGATGGTACGGATCTTGATTTTGCCGGACTCTTTCAGGCGGCCATAGATCACGCCCGCCAGCTCGCGGTTCTCGTCGCTGTGGGTGGAGTGGTAGTTGTCGAAGCTGATGTTGAAACCGGCAAAATCCCCCTGGTGCTCCTGGGAGACGGCGGCAATCATCTCTTCCGGCGAGATCCCCATCTGCTGTGCCTTGAGCATGATGGGCGTACCGTGGGCATCGTCGGCACAGACGAAATGCACCTGATGGCCACGCATTCGCTGATAACGAACCCAGATATCGGCCTGGATGTGTTCCAGCATGTGGCCGAGATGGATGGAGCCGTTGGCATAGGGGAGGGCGCAGGTTACCAGCATTCTACGAGGATCAGTTGCCATAATACGTTCTTTATGTGCCTGTTGGGATGATACAGTGCCGTGCATGTTACCCGAATTGGGGGCGGCCTGCCTAGGGTTGTGGCCCCCGGTGCCCTGACTGGCGGCATCACGATGACGTCGGCAAGCCACTGATTTATGTGCGGTAACCGTTCACCTCAGCATAACGACAACATAATGGGGAGTTAATGGTGATTGATTCAGTAAAACAGATCCTGGCCGAATTTAAGCCGGCAGGATGGGGCAAGGATCTGGTCGCGGCCGGTTTTGTGCGTACCGTCGAGCGGCACGAACAGACCCTGGCTATCACGCTGGTGCTGCCCTTTGCCGGCCAGTCCCTGTTTGAACAGATCAAAGAGGAGTTCGATTCCCGGCTGCGCAGCGTCACCGGTGCGACCCGCATCGACTGGACGGGGGAGATAGACGTGGCCAGCATGCCCCGCGCGCAGCAACTGGCGGCGGTGCAGGGGATCCGCAATATCCTGGTGGTTGCCTCCGGCAAGGGAGGGGTGGGCAAGTCCACTACCGCGGTCAACCTGGCGTTGGCGTTGCAAAAAGAGGGGGCGCGGGTCGCCCTACTGGATGCGGACATCTATGGCCCCTCCATCCCGACCATGACGGGGACCCTCAAGGAGCGCCCTGTCAGCTTTGATGGCAAGCTGATGGAGCCGGTGATGGCCTGCGGCATCAAGAGCAACAGCATCGGTTATCTGGTGGCCGAGCAGGATGCCACCATCTGGCGCGGTCCCATGGCGAGCAAGGCACTCGGGCAGATCCTGCACGAGACCCGCTGGGGCGAGGTGGACTACCTGGTGGTGGACATGCCACCGGGCACCGGCGATATCCAGCTGACGCTGGCCCAGCAGGTGCCCACCACGGCGGCGGTGATCGTCACGACGCCCCAGGATGTGGCGCTGGCAGATGCCCGCAAGGGGATTGCCATGTTCAACAAGGTCAATGTGCCTGTGCTTGGCATCGTCGAGAACATGAGTTACCACGTCTGCAGTGCCTGCGGGCATCACGAGCCGTTGTTCGGTACCGGCGGTGGCCAGAAGATGGCGGAGCAGTATCACGTGGCGCTGCTTGGTCAGTTGCCGCTGCATATCGACATTCGCCAGCACATGGATGACGGCTGCCCCACCGTGTTCGGTGCGCCGGATGGCGAGCTGTCACAGACTTACCTGAAACTGGCTCGCCGGGTAGGGGCCGAGCTCTATTTCAGCGCAAAACCGATTGCGACCCCGCTCTACACGGTGGCGCTGGACGAATAATCGGCGTTCGGCCAAGAGGGACGGATTTGGGGTGGGCATGGCCACCCCTTTTTCATATAATGGATCGGTTTAAACAATCCCCAGTGCTCTTCTCTTTAGGTATTTTCAATGTCTGATACTCAACATTCCTGCGTGATCATCGGTATTGCTGGTGCATCCGCGTCCGGCAAGAGTCTTATCGCCCAAACCATCTATGAAGAGCTGGTGGCCGAGCTGGGAGCGGGTCAGATTGGTGTGATCACCGAGGATTGCTACTACCGTGATCAGACCCACCTGACCATGGAAGAGCGGGTCAAGACCAACTATGACCACCCCAATGCCCTGGATCACGATCTGCTGGTGCAGCATCTGACCCAGCTGACGCAAGGGGAGGCGGTCAACATCCCCCAGTACTCCTATACCGAGCACACGCGCATGAGCGAGGTCACCACCTTTGCACCGCGCCGTGTCATCATCCTCGAAGGGATACTGCTGTTGACCGACAGCCGCCTGCGCGAACTGATGGACGCCTCCATCTTCATGGATACCCCGCTCGACATCTGTTTGCTGCGCCGTCTGGTGCGCGATGTGCAGGAGCGCGGTCGTACCATGGACTCCGTACTCAAGCAGTATCAGAAGACTGTGCGTCCCATGTTCATGCAGTTCATCGACCCGTCCAAGCAGTATGCCGACGTGATCGTGCCCCGTGGCGGCAAGAACCGCATCGCCATCGACATGCTCAAGGCGCGTATCCGCCATATGTTGATTGGTTGAGAGAAAACAAGCCGGGTGATGCCCGGCTTTTTTTAATGAATCTTTTGTCAGGAGAGTCGCAGAATGCGTCTTTGTGATACCGATATCGAACGGCACCTGGATGAAGGCAAGATCGTCATCGAGCCGCGGCCCGGTGTTGAGCGGATCAGCGGCGTCAGCGTCGATGTGCTGCTGGGCAACGAGTTTCGGGTGTTTCGCGATCATACCGCGCCTTATATCGACCTTGGCGGTACCAGTGCCGAGATGGCCGATGCCATCGAGCGGGTGATGAGCGAGGAGATCCACGTGCCGGACGGCGAAGCCTTCTATCTGCACCCGGGTCAGCTGGCGCTGGCGGTGACCTATGAATCGGTTACCTTGCCCGCCGATATCGTCGGCTGGCTGGATGGTCGCTCCTCCCTGGCGCGCCTGGGCCTCATGGTGCACGTCACCGCCCACCGCATCGATCCGGGCTGGTCCGGTCGCATCGTGCTGGAGTTTTACAACGGCGGCAAGTTGCCTCTGGCCCTGCGTCCCAAGATGAAGATCGGTGCCCTGAACTTCGAGATGCTGTCAGGTACCGCGGCTCGCCCGTACAACAAACGGGAAAATGCCAAATACAAGAGTCAGCAAGGGGCTGTGGCCAGCCGGATCAACCAAGATTGATCTGCGCACCGTGCGGCTTGTCTATCGAGGAGGGTGCCAGGGCACCCTCTTTTATATCTGACAAAAGGAAACGGACGTGCCGAGCGGGTTGAAAACGGCCTTTTTCGGGACATCGAGCTATGCTTCGGCTTTGATTGGCGCCTATCCACAGCAATGGAATGGACTTAAATTAATCCTCGACAAGCCCCGTTCCTACAGGCCCTAAGACATTTTCTGACGGAATGCCCTTTTTTTTTTTTGCTGAAATATTTCAACAACGGGTATGGCGCATCGAGCCTTCTGGCATAATCCGCCGCAACTCATAAACAGGTTCGTTTTTATGTTTGAAATGTTTAGTGGTTTGGGTTTGTGGTGGTCAATCGGTTTGGTATTGGCCGTTTTTTTTGTGCTGGCCTATGAATTCATCAACGGCTTTCACGATACCGCCAACGCGGTAGCAACGGTTATCTATACCAAGGCGATGCCGGCTCATATGGCGGTGGTGGCTTCCGGTCTGTTCAATTTCGCCGGTGTCATGCTGGGTGGATTGGGGGTGGCCTATGCCATCGTTCACCTGCTGCCCATCGATCTGCTGCTTGGCATGGACTCTACCCAGGGTCTGATCATGGTGTTCTCCCTGCTGTTCTCGGCCATCGTCTGGAACCTGGGAACCTGGTACTTCGGTATTCCGGCATCCAGCTCCCACACCCTGATCGGTTCCATCCTGGGGGTAGGCGGCGCCTATGCCCTGATCAGCCATCAACCCCTGAAAGAGGGTATCAACGTCGGCAAAGCCATCGACATCATGCTCTCTCTCATCATCTCTCCCACCGTGGGCTTCATCATTGCCGCCCTGCTGCTGTTCGCAATGAAGCGCGTATGGCTTGGCAGCAAGATCCACAAGACCCCGGAAGAGCGCCTGCTGGTGGACGGCAAGAAGCATCCACCGTTCTGGGCACGTGTCACTCTGATTTGTTCCGCAATGGGGGTGAGCTTCGTGCACGGCTCCAACGATGGTCAGAAAGGCATCGGTCTGGTGATGCTGGTGCTGATCTGCATGGCGCCTGCCTATTTTGCGCTGGACATGAACAGCCGCTCCTATGATCTGGACAGAACCCAGGATGCCAACCAGCGCATCATGGAGATCTACCAGCGTAACCAGGAACAGGTTTCCCATCTGGTGAACTTCAGTGTCCCTGCCAAAGCCCAGGAAGAGCTGATGAGTCACTGTGCGGCAGGGGAGGCCCTGCAGGCCATGGCGACCCTCGACAAGCGTCTGGGCCAGGTGCGCACCTACGAGGAGATGAACCTGGTGGATCGCCGCGAGGTGCGTCGTCTGCTGCTGTGCATCGACGACACTGCCCGCAAGGTCTCCAAATTGCCGCTGCCGGCCAAGGAGCTGACCGATCTTGCCAAATGGCGCAAGGATCTGACCGCCACGGCCGAATATGCGCCGACCTGGGTCATCGTGTCCATCGCCCTGGCGCTCGGTTGCGGCACCATGGTGGGCTGGCGTCGTATCGTCTACACGGTAGGGGAGAAGATCGGTTCCTCCGGCATGACCTACAGCCAGGGCATTGCAGCCCAGATCACGGCCGCCGCGTCCATCGGGATTGCGAGTCTGACCGGGATGCCGGTGTCCACCACCCACATTCTCTCCTCTGCGGTGGCGGGGACCATGGTGGCCAACAAGTCCGGCCTGCAGAGCCAGACCATCAAGACCATTCTGCTGGCCTGGGTGCTGACATTGCCGCTCACCATGCTGCTCTCCGGCGGCCTGTTCCTGCTGAACAACCATCTCTTTGGCGGGTAAGCGCGACAGTCATTGGAAATGAAATAAGGGCCTTCGGGCCCTTTTTTGTTGCCCGGTGAATGTCACGTCATGCGGCAATAGTTCAATGAGTGATAGCTGTATGCCATCAGACAAGAAGTTGAATGACATTATCTATCACCTCTTTTGCTTCTCTACATCCCTGAGCCACTCGTTGTGCACATTGAGGGGACCTGTCTGTGTGATGCCTTGTTACAAGCCGATGCTTGCACGTAAAGCAGAAGGGAGGGTGTGCAACGTGCCTATGTTCCTCACCAGAAATGATGAGAGTGAAGAGCGCCACAGGTTGCCCTATGTCTGGCATTCCCGTTCAACCTGGGTTGTCTCAGCCACCAGTGAACACACCGACTGTGCTACCAAAGGGGAACGCTGCCAGACTGTTTGCCAATGGCTTCATATGCTGTCAATGCACGGACCCTGTCGACAAGGCAGAGCATGTCGTGATGCTTTGACAGAGATGAATTCTCTGTCTGGTGTGTTATTCACGTCTTGTTTGGACTGTGTGTGGTCGCTGAACATCGGGAAAGCGGCGGATATCGAAGAATGGGCAGGGGGGAGAGCAAGGCGATGTCAGCCCAAAAAAAGAGATAAAAAAAGAGCCACACGATGTGTGGCTCTTTATTCAGACTAGCGAGTCTGCTCAGGGGCGACCGGCCGGGCTGGTTGCCACGTTGCTGGCAGCGGTGCTGCCACCGTGGCGACCGGAGGTCACGACTTCGCTGCGTACCAGGGGAGCGTACTCCACGGGTTCACGGGGTGTCGGGGCAGGAGCCGCAGCCGGCGTTGCCATGGGGGCATAAGCCTTGCGGGCACGGGCCAATACACCGGCACCCTTGCTGACCTTCACTTCGGGGCTGGTTGCTGGCTCGGTTTGCACCACTGCAGCCGGCATCTCGACGACCTTCGCCTCGGCGGTGGCCGTCTCCTCAGCGATCACGACAGGTGCCGCTTCAGCAACCGGTGCAACCTCTTCTGGGATGGCCTCCACTTGCTGGGTCTGCTCGACAGCGTCGATCAAGGCTACAGGTTCGTCATGAGAGGCGGTGTCGACGATAGGTTCGACCATCTCGGGTTCGACAACTGCCACTTCGGCGGCGGGTTCAGCGTCTGCTTGCGCAGCCTGTTCAACTTCGTCAGTGGAGGGCGCGTCCACTGCCTGGGCTGCCAGTGCTTGCTCTGCCGCTTCCTCAGCAACGGCTTCAGCCACCACGTGCTCGGTCAGAGCGGCGGAGGCCTGCAGGGCTGCTGCAACCGCTTCTGCGCTCGGAATGGTGATGACAGGCACAACCGGTTCTTCCACCTTCACCTGAGCCGCATCGGCCTGGGCCGCGGTAGTCAGCTGCACTTCACCTTGTGCTTCGTCTTCACGCTGGCCACGAGCCTCTTCGTTGATGCGCTTGCGACGTTGCCCTTCGATGCGCTGATTGCGCGGGGTACGGCGGGAACGACGCTGACCTTCGCCTTGCTCTTCTTGCTGCTCAGCGGCGGCTTGCACGTCGGCGACATCGATGATTTGCTCGTCAGTCGGCAGGGCAGGGGTGTCGGTCGCGGCGACATCGACACGGATCTGCTTGCGCAGTTGGCGACGTTCGCGGCGCTCGGCCACTTTTTGCTCTTTTTCCTGACGCGGTTCAGCGCTGGCGACCGCAGTATCAACGGTATCAACCGCCTCGACGATCACCTCGGCACGGGGTTCGCGGGGGGCGCGAGGTTCACGAGCCGGACGCGGGGCACGAGGTTCGCGCTCCTGGCGGGGTTCGCGAGGCTCACGCTCCATGCGCTGTTCGGTGCGCACTTCGCCACGGGGTTCCCGTTCCTGGCGCGGTTCCCGCTCTTGACGAGGCTCACGCTCTTTGCGCGGGCGACGATTGCGATCACTGCTCTCGCGGCTGGCTGCGCCTTCACGCTTCTCGCCGGCCTCGGCATTGCGACTGCCGCGGTTGTCGTCGCGACGACCACGTTGACCACGGCTGCGGGATTCATCGCGCTGGTGACGATGCCCGTCATCCTTGCGAGCTTCGCGCTGGGCGGCCGGTTTGTCGGCAGGCGCCTTCACCTCGGCCGGAGCCGCATCGGAGGCGGCACCGAACAGGCCGGAGAAGGCCTTGGCCAGCTTGCCAAAGAAGCCGACTTGTTCTGCAACCGGAGCGGGAGTCGCAACAGGAGCCGGGGCGGCGGGCGCAACCGGCTGAGGAGCCGGGGCAAACCCTTGCAGCAGCGGTTGTTCACGCTCGACTACCTGAGCTTGGCGCGGCTGGTAGACCGGCTTGGCAATCTCGGTTTTGAGCTCGTAGCTGGCCGCTTCTGGGATCTCGTTCTGACGGATGCGGGTCACTTCGTAGTGCGGGGTTTCCAGATGCTGGTTCGGAATGATGTAGACACGCACATCATTGCGCTGTTCCAGATTGGCGATGGAGGTACGCTTCTCGTTGAGCAGATAGGCGGCCACATCGACCGGCACCTGGGCATGCACCTGCTCGGTGTTGTCCTTCATGGCCTCTTCTTCGATGAGACGCAGGATGGACAGGGCGAGGGATTCGTTGTCACGGATGACCCCCTGACCCTGGCAACGGGGGCAGATATGGCTGCTGGACTCGTTGAGGGAGGGACGCAGACGCTGGCGAGACATCTCCAGCAGACCGAAACGGGAGATACGGCCCAGCTGGATACGAGCACGATCCTGATGCACCGCTTCACGCAGACGGTTTTCCACTTCGCGCTGATGACGAACCGGGGTCATGTCGATGAAGTCGATGACAATCAGGCCACCCAGGTCACGCAGGCGCAGCTGGCGGGCGATCTCGTCGGCTGCTTCCAGGTTGGTCTGCAGGGCGGTCTCTTCGATATCGCCGCCCTTGGTGGCGCGGGAGGAGTTGATATCGATGGAGGTCAGTGCTTCGGTCGGATCGATGACGATGCTGCCGCCGGAGGGCAGGCGCACTTCGCGCTGGAAGGCCGATTCGATCTGGCTCTCGATCTGGAAGTGGTTGAACAGGGCGACATCGCCCTTGTAGAGCTTCACGCGATTGAGGAAATCGGGGCGGACCAGCTCGATATGTGACTTGGCGCGCTCGAAGATGACCGGGTTGTCGATCAGGATCTCACCCACATCGCGACGCAGATAGTCACGGATGGCGCGCACGATGACGTTGCTCTCCTGGTGAATGAGCACCGGAGCGGAACGTTGTTGTGACGCCTTGTGGATGGAGTCCCAGTGATTGAGCAGAACGTTCAGATCCCACTCCAGCTCTTCCGGGGACTTGCCCACACCGGCGGTGCGCACGATGAGGCCCATGCCGTCCGGCACGGTCAGTCCGCTCAGGGCTTCCTTCAGCTCGGTCCGCTCGTCACCCTCGATGCGACGGGAGATGCCGCCGGCACGGGGGTTGTTCGGCATCAGCACCAGGTAGCTGCCAGCCAGACTGATGAAGGTGGTGAGGGCTGCACCCTTGGTACCACGCTCTTCCTTGTCGATCTGGACAATCACTTCCTGGCCTTCGCGGACCACTTCTTTGATGTTGGGACGACCCTGATAGGAGTAACCGGAGGGGAAGTAATTGCGGGCGATTTCCTTTAACGGCAGGAAACCGTGGCGTTCGGCGCCATAGTCAACAAAAGCAGCTTCGAGACTGGGTTCTACTCGGGTGATTTTGCCCTTGTAAATGTTCGCTTTTTTCTGCTCGTGTCCCGGACTTTCAATATCCAAATCGTAGAGCTGTTGTCCGTCAACCAGCGCTACGCGCAACTCCTCTTCCTGAGTCGCGTTGATTAGCATTCTTTTCATTGAGTTCTCATTATTTTGTCATTTTGATTCCTCCACTGGGTCCTGCCGGCGCCGGCCTCGGGTCTTCAGCATGCTGGGGCAACCTCCCGGTTGGGGTATGCATGAGGCGCAAACTAAGGGCACTCTGGTTCAGCCTTCTCGAGAGGGCGTGAATTAAGGATACCGATGTGGAGACAATTTACGTCGGCTTTGTTTGTGTTCTCCATGCGTTGTACCTCGCACCCGGGAACCGTCATGTTCTTGTATACACGGTGTTTCGGGATTGGGTGGCATACATTTTGGCCACTTAGTACAAGGCTTGAACACAATGACAAAACCTTGTTTATTATCCCATTTAAACCACTTTTATAGCAAGACGCCATTTTTTAACAAAGCATGGAGCCAAGGGCTGTCAGCGGTGTTAAAATCCGCGCCATGACACAGATACATCAACAAGTGCAGCTGCTCACCATCGAAGCTGAGCATGACGGGCAGCGCATCGACAATTTTCTCAAGACTCAGTTAAAGGGCGTCCCCAAGAGCCTGATTTATCGCATCCTTCGAAAAGGGGAGGTGCGGGTCAACAAGAAGCGCATCAAACCGGAATACAAGCTTTGTGCCGGTGACGAGGTGCGGGTGCCCCCCGTGCGTGTGGCCGAGAAGAATGAGTTGCCTTCTGCCAACCTCGGCAGCATCCAGCGTCTGGAGAGCCAGATCCTGTTTGAAGACGATGCCATGATAGTGCTCAACAAGCCGTCCGGCATGGCAGTGCACGGCGGCAGCGGCCTCAGCTTTGGCGTCATCGAAGGGCTGCGTGCCCTGCGCCCCGAAGCCCGTTTCCTCGAACTGGTGCACCGGCTGGATCGCGACACCTCCGGCGTGCTGCTGGTTGCCAAGAAGCGCAGTGCCCTGCGCAGCCTGCACGAGCAGTTGCGGGTCAAGACCATGCGCAAGCAGTATCTGGCGCTGGTGCGCGGCCAGTGGCAACCCCACGTCAAGGTAGTCAATGCGCCACTTCGCAAAAATGATCTGCAATCCGGCGAGCGGGTGGTGCGGGTCAGCAGCGATGGCAAACCTTCCGAGACCCGGTTCCGGATTGCCCGTCAGTTTGCTGAGGCCACACTGGTCGAGTGCAGTCCCATCACTGGCCGTACTCACCAGATCCGTGTCCACACCCAGCACGCCGGCCATCCCATCGCCTGCGATGACAAATATGGTGAGGCCGGGTTTGATGAAAAGATGCGAGGGCAGGGGCTAAAGCGTTTGTTCCTGCACGCCTGGAAGCTCACCTTTACTCATCCGGTAGATGAGCGGGAGATGCAGGTGGAAGCGCCATTGTCACCGGAGCTTGAGGCGTTCCTCGCCAAGCTGCCACGCTGACAGCCATGAAAAACGGGAGCCAAGGCTCCCGTTTTTCATGGCAGAGTTCTTGTTATGGCAGAGCCAGGCCGTGGCGACCCAGGAGATCAACCAAGCCTATCAGGGGAAGACCGACAAGGGCGTTGGGATCGCGCCCCTCCAGCGCCTTGAACAAGACGATGCCCATTCCCTCGCACTTGAAGCTGCCGGCACAATCCAGAGGACGTTCGGCCTCCACATAGCGACGGATGGCGGCTTCGTCGAGCGAGCGAAAATGCACGGTGAAAGGCTCGACGAGCTGCTCGGCATGGCCATTTGCAGCATTGATCACACAGAGCCCGGTGTAAAAGATGACGCGCTTGCCTTGTGCCCGCCGCAACTGCTCGACCGCCTTCTCCAACGTGCCTGGTTTGCCGAGGATCTGCCCGTCACAGACGCACACCTGATCTGAACCGATGATCAATCCTTGATCACGATCAGCAGCAACCGCACTCGCCTTGGCAAACGCCAATCTGCTGACCAGGGCTCCCGCGGTCTCCCCGTGTCGCGCCGTCTCATCGACTTGAGGCGCAGCACAGTGAAATGGCTGACCGAGTTTTTCCAGCAAGGTCTTGCGGTAGGACGAGGTGGACGCGAGGATCAAGGAAGGCTGCATGTTTTGATGATATCCATTTATAAATCAATTGGTTGATTCTATCTGTGCAGATGGGGCCACGCAAACAGGAGATGTCTACAGCGGGACTCGCCTAATTAGCGGGAAGCATGCATGCTGAGGAAACCACAGCACAAACACAAGAGATCGGAATTGAGCGTGATGACACGATATGCGGCCTTGGTCATGGCACTGATCTCCTTCGCCAGCTGGGCAGGGACATGGCAACTTCGCCAGGGGGATGAGGGGGTGATGCTTTGGACCCAGCCACATCCTCCGACCTCTTTTCAGGCCTTACGTCTGGAGATGCGGGTGAATGCCGATCCTGGCGCGCTGATCACGGTGCTGCGGAACACGGCGCGCCATGAAGAGTGGTTGCCCCAGAGCCGTGAAGTCAGGGTGCTGGCCAGATCGGGTCCCGACGATGATCTGGTCTATACCCGCCTGGCATCTCCCTAGCCGGTGCAAGACAGGGAGCTCATCACCCGCTCCCATCTGAGTCGACGCATTGATTGCAGCCTGACTCTCGAGGTGTGGGCAGAGCCGAATGCCCTGCCATTGCATGCAGGGCTGTTCCGGATCCAGGAAAGCGCCGGACGGTGGGAGGCGCTCCCCCAACGGGATGGCAGCACACTCGTTCGGCTCGAAACCTATACCAACCCGGGCAACAACTTGCCGGGCTGGCTGGTCAATCCCATTGCTATCAAGGCTGCCGTGGGCAGTTTCAAAGCCATACGCCGACTGATGGAAGCCGAGCCCAGAGTGGCTGCGACACCAGGCCTGCTGGGGAGCGACCCGCGCTGTTCTGCCACCTGATGAGACACCAAGGAGCACATCCGGTGGACAGACAGGGGAGGGGAACAGGATCCTGTGCCAGATCCTGCACGATATGGCATAATCGGCCACCGATGAGCACAAGTTCCTCTTGCAGGGGCCTGTGAAGGTAAAATCATCGGCGGTAAGGACTTTTTCCTTTGACTATCCCTTGTTGGACCTATAATATTCGCGCCCTATGCAAAAGGTGAAGTTGCCCGTTAAGGTTGATCCAGTCCGTAATGCCTTGAAGCTACTCGATTATGTCGGGATAGTGGAAAAGTCGCAGATGCCCAGGCTGGAGGAATCAACCGAAGGCTTGCGAAGTGATGTGGATGTCACACTGCACTTTGGCAAAGATGTCCAGAAGTTGACCGTTATGAAAGGCACTGCCCATGCCAAGGTCGACCTGGTTTGCCAGCGTTGTGGTGAGACATTTGAACACCTTTGTGAAGCTAGTTTTATTTACACTCCGCTGTTCGAAAGAACAAACGAGGAAGAACTGCCGGAAGCTTATGAGCCCATTGAGTTGGACGAAAACGGCGAGATAGATCTTCATCAAATCCTGGAGGATGAACTCATCCTCTCGTTGCCTCAGGTAGCCATGCATCCGGTGGATGTGTGTCCCAGAGGAAACATGGAGATGACCTGGGGTGAAATCGAACCTGCTGATGAGCGGCCGAATCCCTTTGCAGTTCTTGAAGCGCTCAAACGTAAGTGAATTTTAGGAGTTAGCCTACCATGGCCGTACAACAGAACCGTAAAACCCGCGCCAAGCGTGGCATGCGTCGTTCCCACGATGCGCTGACCACCGCTGCCCTGACTGTTGATCAGACCAGTGGCGAAATTCATCGTCGTCACCACGTGACTGCCGATGGTTTCTACCGCGGTAAAAAGGTAATCGCTTAAGGATTGCCTTTGTCTACGCAAACTGTCGCGCTAGACATAATGGGGGGAGATATCGGCCCCTCGGAAACAGTGCCTGCCGCCGTGCAGGCACTGTCTCTTCTACCCCAGCTAAAACTTGTTCTGGTCGGTGATCAACACCAGACTGCCCCTCTTCTGCAGCAACATGGCCTGCTCAATCACCCTCGCGTTCGTCTCGTGCATACCTCCCAGGTCGTGGGCATGGGCGAAAAGCCTATCGTGGCGCTGCGTACCCTGAAAGACTCCTCCATGCGCGTGACCCTGGATCTGGTCAAGAGCGGCGCTGCCGATGCCTGTGTCAGTGCAGGCAACACCGGTGCCTTGATGGCCATGGCCAAGTGCGTGCTCAAATCCTTGCCCGGTGTTGACCGGCCAGCCCTCATCAAGGCGCTGCCCACATTGGGTGGAAAACGGACCGTGATGCTGGATCTGGGAGCGAACGTGAGCTGCGATGCCGACACCCTGCTGCAATTTGCCGTGATGGGCGCTGTGGTTGCAGAGAAGGTCGAGGGGATACCTTCACCCAGAGTGGCGCTGCTCAACGTGGGGGAGGAGGAGATCAAGGGCAACGACCTGGTGCGCCACAGTGCCGAGCTGCTGCGCCAGTGCCAGGCGCTCAACTTCGTCGGTTTTGTCGAAGGGGACCGGATTTTCAGCGGCGAGTGCGACGTGATCGTCTGCGACGGTTTCGTGGGCAACGTGGCGCTCAAGACCGCGGAGGGGGTGGTGCGGATGATGGCTGAACTGGCCGGATATCCGCGTAAAAAACGCAGTTTTCTTGGTCGACTCGCCGGATTTATGTTCAAACGGCGTTTCTCTTACCTGAACCCCGACCAGTATAATGGCGCGAGTCTGTTAGGATTGCGCGGCATTGTGGTAAAAAGCCATGGGCGGGCCGAGCGCCGCGCTCTGTGTCATGCGATTCTGCTGGCCGCACAAGAAGCCAGACATCAACTTCCATTGCAAATTGCAGATCGCCTTGAATCTGTCTTTTCCGACAGGGATTTATAAAACTCTATGCATAGCAAAATTCTGGGTACTGGCAGTTATCTGCCGAGTTCGGTTCGTACCAACGCCGATCTTGAACAGATGGTTGAAACCAGTGACGAATGGATCGTGGAACGCACCGGGATCCGTGAACGCCGTATCGCCGGAGCCGACGAAACCGTCGCGACCCTTTCTCATCAGGCGGCCTTGCGTGCGCTTGATGCGGCAGGTCTGACTGCCGCCGATCTGGACATGATAGTGCTGGCCACCACCAGCGCAGAGAATGCCTTCCCAGCCGCTGCCTGTGAACTGCAGGGGCTGCTTGACGTACCGGGGATCCCGGCGTTTGACGTAGCCGCCGCCTGTGCCGGCTTTACATATGCTCTCGCCATCGCCGATCAGTTCGTCAAATCCGGCGCGGCTCGCCACGTGCTGGTCGTTGGTGCGGACGTGCTGTCACGCATGTGCGATCCCGAGGATCGCGGCACCATTATCCTGTTCGGGGATGGGGCAGGGGCCGTGGTCATCGGTGCCAGCGACACTCCTGGCATCCTCTCCACCCATCTGCATGCCGATGGCCGTTATGGCGAGCTGCTCAAACTGCCGCAGCCCCGTCGCGGCATGCCGGGTGCCGAGCTCGAAGCCTACATGTACATGAAGGGCAACGATGTCTTCAAGGTGGCGGTGACACGCCTTAGCGAGATCGTGACCGAAACCCTGGCTGCGGCCAACGTCGAGCCGAGCGAGCTGGACTGGCTGGTGCCCCATCAAGCCAACTTCCGCATCATCAATGCCACCGCGAAGAAACTCGGCATGGGGCTCGACAAGGTGATCCTGACCCTGGATCGTCATGGCAATACCTCCGCGGCCTCCGTGCCCATCGCCTTTGATGAAGGGGTGCGTGATGGTCGCATCAAACCCGGCCAACTGGTCCTGCTGGAAGCCTTCGGCGGCGGTTTTGCCTGGGGCTCTGCGCTGGTTCGCCTCTGATACCGAGCGGTGCCCGGTCCTCGGGCGCCCGCTTACCGAATTCGTCTTACCTTAAAGGAATCAATGATGACCCGATTTGCCATTGCCTTCCCGGGACAAGGCTCCCAGAGCGTCGGCATGCTGGCCGAGCTGGCCGAGCAACACGCCGTGATTAAAGAGACCTTCGCCGAGGCGAGCCAGGTGCTGGGTTATGACCTGTTTGCCCTGGTGATGGCAGGCCCGGCCGAGGATCTGAACAAGACCTGGCGTACCCAGCCAGCGCTGTTGACCGCCTCCGTCGCGCTGTGGCGCCTGTGGCAACAACAAGGCGGGGCAACCCCTGTCGTGATGGCAGGGCACAGCCTGGGGGAATACTCCGCCCTGGTGTGCAGCGGCGCGCTGGCGTTTGCTGATGCCGTCAAACTGGTCGAGCTGCGTGGTCTGGCCATGCAGGAAGCCGTACCGGAAGGGACTGGCGCCATGGCTGCCATCATCGGTCTGGACAACGAAAGCATCGCTGCCAACTGTGAGAAAGCGGCCCAGGGGCAGGTGGTCTCTCCGGTCAACTTCAACTCTCCGGGCCAGGTGGTCATCGCCGGTCACAAAGAGGCGGTCGAGCGTGCCAACGTGCTGATGAAAGAGTCAGGTGCCAAACGTGCTCTGCCGCTGCCGGTCTCCGTGCCCTCCCACTGCGCCCTGATGAAACCGGCCGCAGAAAAGCTGGCCGCCGCCCTGGATGGGATCGAGATCAAGGTTCCTGCCATCGCCGTCATCAATAATGTCGACGTTTCCTGTGAGCAGGATCCGGCCGCCATCAAGCAAGCCCTGGTGCGTCAGCTGTTCAGCCCGGTTCGCTGGACTGAAACGGTAGAGCGCATGGCAAACGACGGTGTTACCCTCGAAATCGAGATGGGCCCGGGCAAGGTGTTGAGCGGCCTGGCCAAGCGTATCGATGCGCGAGTGGAAGGTATTCACGCCAACGACGTCGCCTCGTTCGAGCAGGCGCTGGCCCAGATCAAGTAAACAGGAGCAAGTCATGAGTTTTACCGATAAGGTTGTGTTGGTCACTGGCGCCAGCCGTGGCATTGGTCGTGCGATTGCGGAGACGTTTGCTGCTCGTGGTGCCAAGGTCGTGGGGACCGCGACCAGCGAGAGCGGCGCCGAAGCGATCAGTGCTTACCTGGGTGAGCAAGGCTGCGGCATGGCACTGAACGTGACCAGTCAGGAATCCATCGAAACCGTCTTCGCCGCCATCAAGGCGCGTTTTGGCGACATCGACATCCTGATCAACAACGCCGGCATCACCCGCGACAACCTGCTGATGCGGATGAAGGATGACGAGTGGAACGAGATCATCGACACCAATCTCACCTCCCTGTACCGTCTGAGCAAGCCGGTATTGCGTGCCATGATGAAGAAGCGCAACGGTCGCATCATCAGCATCGGTTCCGTGGTCGGCACCATGGGCAACGCCGGTCAGGTCAACTATGCTGCTGCCAAGGCTGGTCTGGTTGGCTTTACCAAGTCGCTGGCCCGTGAAGTGGCATCCCGTGGCATCACGGTGAATGCGGTTGCTCCCGGTTTCATCGAGACCGACATGACCAAGGCGCTCAATGAAGAGCAGCGCGCCGGCATCATGAATCAGGTGCCTGCCGCCCGTTTGGGCGATCCGAAAGAAATTGCTGCCGCTGTGGTATTCTTGGCATCGGATGATGCCGCCTATATTACCGGCGAAACCCTGCATGTTAATGGCGGGATGTACATGGTGTAATCAATTTGTCGTGAGTTCTGTTCAAATTTGCGATAATACGCCGAAGTTTGGCACATTTCGTGGTTTGACCAGCGGCAAGTCACTTGCAAACTCACGTCAATTGAATACACTACCCCAACCAGACGCAATAGCGTATTTTTAAAGGAAAATTCAGGTCATGAGCAACATCGAAGAACGCGTAAAGAAAATCATCATCGAACAACTGGGTGTTAAAGAAGAAGACGTGAAGAACGCTGCCTCCTTCGTCGACGACCTGGGCGCTGACTCTTTGGATACCGTTGAACTGGTAATGGCGCTGGAAGAAGAATTCGATACCGAAATTCCTGATGAAGAAGCCGAGAAGATCACCACTGTTCAAGCGGCTATCGACTACATCACCGCTAATCAGGAATAAGTTCCTGTTCTGAAAGAAGCGGCCCAAGGGCCGCTTCTTTTATGTTTACCCCTTTCAAAACACCTCTCGGAGACTACCTCAGTGTCAAAACGCAGAGTCGTGGTGACCGGCTTGGGGATGCTTTCCCCGGTAGGCAACACTGCCGAATCCAGCTGGCAAGCCCTGCTCAACGGGCAGAGCGGCATTTCCCTCATCGACCACTTTGATGCAAGCGAGTTCGCAACCCGTTTCGCAGGCCTGGTCAAGGATTTCGACCCCGAAGAGTTCGGCATCAACCGCAAAGAAGCCCGCAAGATGGATCTCTTCATCCAGTATGGCGTGGCGGCGGGGGTTCAGGCCCTGGAAGATTCCGGCCTGATCATCAACGAAGAGAACGCGGAGCGGGTAGGCGTTGCCATCGGCTCTGGTATCGGCGGTCTGGGTCTGATTGAGCAGAACCACAGCAGCCTCATCAATGGCGGCCCCCGCAAACTGAGCCCTTTCTTCGTTCCGTCCACCATCATCAATATGGTGTCCGGTCATCTTTCCATCATGAAAGGCATGCAGGGCCCGAACATCGCCGTGACAACCGCCTGTACCACGGGTACCCATGCCATCGGCATGGCTGGCCGGATGATCGCCTATGGCGATGCGGACGTGATGGTCGCCGGTGGTGCCGAGAAAGCCTCCACCCCCATGGGCATGGGCGGCTTTGCCGCTGCCAAGGCGCTCTCCACCCGCAATGACGAACCGCAGAAGGCGAGCCGCCCCTGGGACAAGGATCGCGACGGTTTCGTGCTGGGCGACGGTGCCGGCGTGCTGGTGCTGGAAGAGTATGAACATGCCAAGGCCCGCGGCGCCAAGATCTATGCCGAGCTGGTCGGCTTTGGCATGAGTGGGGATGCCTATCACATGACGGCCCCTCCCTCGGACGGCGATGGTGGCGCACGCGCCATGAAGAACGCCATCAAGGATGCTGGCATCGCACCCGAGCAGATCGGTTACATCAATGCCCACGGTACCTCTACCCCCCTTGGGGATGTGGCAGAGCTGCGCGGCATGAAGAAGGTGTTTGGTGAACATGCCAGCGCCCTGATGGTCAGTTCCACCAAGTCCATGACAGGCCACCTGTTGGGGGCGGCTGGCGCCATCGAGGCGATCATCACCGTGCTCTCTCTGCGTGACCAGATGGTGCCTCCTACCATCAACCTGGACAACCCGGATGATGAGTGCGACCTGGATCTGGTGCCGCACGTTGCCAAGGCCGGCAGCTTCGAATATGCCCTCTCCAATTCCTTCGGTTTTGGCGGCACCAATGGCTCCCTGATCTTCAAACGCGTATAATTCGCTCTGGGCGAATGATAAGGCCCGATACGGTAGTATCGGGCCTTTTTTATCGGAGGGATCCCCTTGCTGATTAATGGAATACCCACAGAAACACTGTCAGCCAGGGATCGTGGACTGGCATACGGTGATGGTCATTTCACCACCATGCTGGTGAGGGAAGGGAAGGTACTCTGGTGGCAGGACCATCTGGCCCGGCTGCAACATGCCAACGCCCGGCTTGGTTTTGGCGAGCACTCCTGGGACCTGCTTGCCGACGAGGCGGCGCAGCTTGCTTCTGGGCAGACACAGGCTGTCGTCAAGATAATGCTGACCCGGGGCGCCGGTGGGCGGGGATATGACGGCGCAGACTGTGACACGCCCACTCGCATCGTCTCTTTGGCACCTTATCCTGAGCATTATCATGATTGGCAGCAAACCGGCATCAATGCCCTGGTATGCCAGCAGCAGCTTGGGGACAGTCCCATGCTCGCCGGTCTCAAGACGCTGGGGCGCCTCGAACAAGTGATGCTGAAGCGCGAACTTGCTGCGCGTGGCGGGGTCGAAGGTATAGTCTTGAACAGCCGGGGATTTCTGGTAGAAGGGGTCAGCGCGAATCTGTTTTGGCGTCGTGGCAGGACGGTGTTCACACCGGATCTCACCCGCGCCGGGATCGATGGCATCATGCGCAAGCGCGTGATGACGATGCTTAAACAGATGGGCATTGAACTGCGTGTCGTAGAGGCTCCATTAGAGTCACTCTGGCAGGCGGAAGAGGTCTGGCTGACCAATACCCTGATGGGGATTGTCCCGGTCACCAGCATCGGGGATATGCACTATCCCAGTCCGGTATTGATCCGCCGTTTACAGGAGCGCTTGGTCATTGAAGTTTAATCGGCTTTACACCCTGCTCGCGGGGGCGGCACTCTCTGTCGCCGTTGCCGGAGGGTACGTGTATCACAAGTGGCAACAGGTGGAGACGCTCACCAACAAGGGGCCAACCCGCCTCTTTACCGTCGAAAAAGGCGCCCATGCGGCGCGCCTGATTGCCGAACTGGGGGAGGGGGAAACCAGCCCCTGGGCGGTGCGCCTCTGGTTGCGCGGTCATCCCGAACTGGTGGCCATCAAGTCCGGCACCTATGAAATCAAGGAAGGGGCGCCGCTCAAGGAGACTCTCTCTCTCTTTGCTTCCGGCAAGGAGTTTCACTTCAGCCTGACCTTTGTCGAAGGGTCCCGATTTGAGGATTGGCTGAAGCAACTTTCCAGCGCCCCCTATCTGGAGCGCCTGACTCTGGAGCAGAGCGAAACCGAGCTGGCTCAGGAACTCGGCATCGAAAATGGCAAGCTGGAGGGGTGGTTCCTGCCGGAAACCTACGCCTATACCACTCATGCCAGCGATCTTTCGATCCTGCGTCGCGCCTATCAGGACATGAAAACGTTCCTGGAGGCTTCCTGGGAGAAGCGTCAGGCCAATCTGCCCTACAAGACTCCCTATGAAGCGCTCATCATGGCCTCCATCATCGAAAAAGAGACGGGCCAACCGGATGAACGAGCCCAGATTGCTTCTGTGTTCGTCAACCGTCTACGCCTTGGCATGAAGTTGCAGACCGACCCTACCGTCATCTACGGGGTGAAGGAGAGGTACGATGGTAACATTCGCCGCAGCGATTTGACCGACGTGAACCCCTACAACACCTATGTGATCGACGGTCTGCCTCCGACGCCCATCGCCATGCCGGGCAAGGCCTCTATCGAAGCGGCGCTCAACCCCAAATCGACCGACTATCTCTACTTCGTTGCCAAGGGGGGCGGTGCCCACTACTTCTCCAAGACCCTCGATGAACACAATCGGGCGGTACGTGAATACATATTGAAGAAACCCTAATGTCTAAATTTATCGTGATTGAAGGATTGGAAGGGGCAGGGAAGAGTTCTGCGGTGCGCTATGTCACCGACTATCTGCAAGCCCACGGAGTGGCGCGGATCGAGTGCACCCGGGAGCCGGGCGGCACGCCGCTGGCGGAACGCATGCGGGCCATCGTCAAGGAAGTGCACGACGAGCGCCTGACCGTCGAGGCCGAGCTGCTGTTGATGTACGCCTCCCGGGTACAACTGGTGGAGACCCGGATCAAGCCTGCCTTGGCAGACGGCATCTGGGTAGTGGGCGATCGCCACGATCTCTCCTCCCAGGCCTATCAGGGGGGTGGCCGCGGCATCGATGCGAACCTCATCGGCGCCATCAAACGGGCGGTCCTCGGGGATTTCAAGCCGGATCTGACGCTCTATCTGGACATTGATCCTGCCATCGGCCTGCAGCGGGCCCGCCATCGCGGCGAGCTGGACAGGATTGAGCTGGAGCAGATCGGTTTCTTTGAACGTACCCGCCAGCGTTACCTCGAGTTGGCGGCCGCCGATGATTCCATCCAGGTCATCGATGCCGGGTTGCCCCCGGCGCAAGTCAAAGCCGCCATCGAGGCAGCCCTTGAGCATTATCTGGCAAGCGAGGGGCTATGTATCCCTGGCTGATCCCGGATTGGCATGCCCTGAGCGAGACGGCCCGGGCCGGACGGCTCGGCCACGCCTGGTTGCTGCTAGGCGATCCCGGCCTTGGCAAGGAGCAGCTTGCAGAGCGACTGGCGCGACTGCACCTGTGTCAGCATCCACAACGAGGTGAGCCCTGCGGTCAGTGCCACTCCTGCCAGCTTTTTGAGAAGGGGCATCACCCGGATCTTGGGACTCTGGGGCCCGAGGGCAAGACCATAGGTGTCGAAGCCATCCGGGAGATTTGCAGCCGCCTCCAGAGCACATCCCAGCTCGGTCGCGGCAAGGTGGTGATCATTCAGGAGGCGGAGCGCATGACGGAGTCTGCCGCCAATGCTTTGCTGAAGACGCTGGAAGAGCCGGCTGGCGACAGTCTGTTGCTGCTCATCGCATCCCGGGTATCTCGCCTGCTCCCCACCATCTTGAGCCGTTGTCACAAGCATGTCTGCCAGCTCCCCTCTGAGGGGGAGACCCTTGCCTGGCTCACCGAGCAGGGCCATCAGGCCACCCAGGCCCAGGTGCGGATCTGCCAGGGTGCGCCGCTGCGGGTGCTGAGCTACATCGAAGCACAGCAAGATGATGCCAGACGGGCATTGCTCGACGGATTTGTCTCGCTGGCATCGGCCCCCACCCGTGCGGCGAATGTCTGTGCCCAGTTGGCCGAGGATACTCAGGTCCGGCTGCACTGGTTGCAGCTCTTCCTGTGTGATGCCCTCAAGCTTCAGGCTGGCTGCGGCCATCATCAACTGGCAATGCCGGATCTTGCATCACTCAGCCAGCAACTGGCAGAAAGACACTCCAGCGAACGGCTCCTGGAAGCTGAACAGCAGCTGGTTGTGCTGAAAGAAGCTTGTCAGCCAGGGCAGCTTTCCAATCCCACCATCCATTTGATGAACTGGCTCAATCGCTGGTTATAAACAAGGTTGTCTATGTTACTCGTTGATTCCCATTGCCATCTCGATCGCTTGAGTTATGGCTCCAAGCAGACCGACATGGCCGATGTACTGGCCAAGGCGGCGCAGCAGAGCGTGGGATATTTTCTCTGCGTGAGTGTGACCCAGGCCCAGTTCCCGACCATGATGGAGGCCATCGCCCCCCATCCCCAGGTGTTTGCCTCCTGCGGTGTTCACCCGCTCAATCAGGATCCCGGGGTGGATGCTGCCTTGCTGCTGACTCAGGCGGCCGATGAGAGAGTGGTGGCCATCGGCGAAACCGGGCTCGACTACTTCTATTCACCGGAAAACAAGGATGTACAGCAAGCCTCTTTCCGCGAACATATCCGGGTAGCCCGGGCACTGAACAAACCGCTCATCATCCACACCCGGGATGCCCAGGAAGACACGCTGCGGATCATGCGAGAGGAGGGGGCCGAACAGGTGGGCGGAGTGCTGCACTGCTTCACCGAGTCCCTCGAAATGGCCGAGGCCGCGATGGCAATGGGGTTCTATATTTCCATCTCGGGGATAGCCACTTTCAAGAATGCCTCAGCCCTGCAGGCAGTGGTCAAGGCGTTGCCCCTGGAGCGACTGCTGGTTGAAACCGACTCTCCCTATCTGGCACCGGTTCCGCACCGGGGGAGGGAGAACGAGCCGGCCTTTGTTCGCGACGTCGCCCAATTTATCGCGGATCTTCGCCAGATACCGCTCGCTGAATTGGCAGATGCCACCAGCCACAATTTCTTCGAATTGTTCAAGTTGGCAAAGCGATAACAGAAAACGCCCCGCTATGCGGGGCGTTTTACTATGACAATCTGCACTATCCATGATCCATCCAAAAACAATCATTCCAAGTTGTTATCTCTCACTTTATGTGGTGGGTGCTGACGAGATCAAATCGCCAGCACCTGATAAAACGGAGCAGGGATGACGGAATGCCTGAGGAATAGATGAGGAGGCTGAAATGGGTTAAAAGCACTCTTCATAAGTATCGATAATATTCATTATCGATACTTGATAGATCTGGACGATCCTGTAAGATCCACCGAAACTCCGCTTTAAATCATAGAGTTAAGTGAACTACCCACGCCTTCAAAACCCAGTTCAGCAATCCTTGCAGAACGTCTTCGATCCTCAGTTGAACAGCCGGGCAAGACGCTTTCTGCGCAGCGCCAAAGCCGACTCCACCCTCAATGCCTATCAGGCAGATACCCGCATCTTTGTCTCCTGGTGCCAACTCCACGGGCTGGATCCCTTGCAGACGACACACCACGACATCATGAATTTTTTGGCGGATCAGGCCGACGGCATCCTGGCCAACTGGGTCTGGCTGGACAAAGAAGAAGGGAAGGGGGAGCTTCGCAACGGGGAACCTCGTAAACCGGCCACCCTGGTAAGACGGCTTGCCGGCATTCGCTATGCCTTCAAGCAGAAGGGGATCCACCCCATGCCGACCGAGCATGCGGAGATAAAGGAGATGATGCGGGGCATAGTACGGCTCGGTGATAACCGCAAACGCAAAACGGGGGCGCTGACCCTGAAACCATTGGCCTGCGTGCTGGACGAGATAGATACCAGCAACCTGGCGGGACTTCGGGATTACACCCTGTTGCTCCTGATGTTCAGTGGCGCCTTGCGCCGGTCGGAAGCAGCCAGGATCGAGGTGAATGACGTGCAGTTTGTGGGGCAGGGGATACGCCTTCGTCTCAAACCAAGCAAACATCAGCTCCATGAATCGGAGATAGCACTCATTCCAGGTACTCGGTATTGCCCGGTCTCTGCACTGCAACAATGGCTGAAAAAAAGCCGGATTGCTGAGGGCCCCCTGTTTCGCCGGATGAATCGCTGGGGACAGCTGATGACAGACCCCCTGGGGCCGCAAGGTATCAACCTGATGATCAAGCGGCGAACCGGCCAGGCCATCGACGATCTCCACGTCAGTGGCCACAGTTTGCGGCGGGGATTCATCACCTCGGCGGTAACGGCGGGCAAACCGATGAACAAGATCATCGAGGTGACCCGACACAAGGACATGCGCACCTTGCAGGAATATTTCGATGATGCACACAAGTTCTCCGATCACGCCCTGGATGGGTTGTTATAGCAAACCGCGCCCCTGCCTTTTTTATGTTAAATGATATCCTGTTGATCTGATGGTATATTCAATCCGTCCTCCACAGACATCATGACGGTGGGGGAGTCGTAATCCGATTTACTTTCGTAGAAGATGCCAACGAAAAATGAGAGATAACATTCGCGACAATGATGTGTCAGAGGGTCATGGCAGCCAGGAATTGAAGAAAAGCGCCGCGCAAGAGAACGCCGAACGGCAGCGCCAGCACGTGAAGCGCAAGCAGGAAACCCACTGCCGGTTGCAATGCTGGATAAGCAATCGTCATGCAGAGCGGTTGGCTATGCTGGGGCAACAACTGGAAGACAGTCAGGCCTCCATCATCGAGCAGGCGATCGACCTGCTCTATCAGCACGAACTGCAACAAACGACCAACGCGCAGCAGAGCGATATTCCCGAGTCGGCAGACATGCTCGAATAGACGATGGTATCGTGCCGGCATGGTTGAAAAAGGAAGACAAAAAAAGCCAGGTACGAATTCCTTGTACCTGGCATAGGGGAATTGGCTCCTTGCAGAGCCGTGCGCTAACTGGTATGCGGATAGCCTTAAGCTTAGACAAGGCTCTAGGCATTTCAAGAACCGGATAAAAGTTCAACCAGAGTGGGGGTTTTTCAGACTCGAACAGGCGCTGTTTTTGCTCGAGCGACCCCACTCTCACGCATTGAACAGGTTGTTGTCCCGTACCAGCTCCCGGGGCAGGGCATTCTTGATGCGACTCCCCACCCATTTCCCCATGCCGAGCGGGTGCCCCTGATAACGAACGATCACTTCCCCAGTCCCGGCATCCTGCTCTGGCCAGACATCTCGTCCCATCATGAATTCACGGGCATTGGCGGCATCCAGCTCGACGCATCCCTTGCTCGCCTCATGGCCATAAGCCAGAGCCCATTCATGGGTCAATCGATATCCCTTCTTGAAGGTTTCAGCCAGCTTGATGCCGATGCGATCGAAGCGCAGCTTCCCCTGTACCTGCTCGAAGGCGTGAGGGAAGAGCCAGATCTCGTCATTGCGGCCAAACAGTTGGCCATGGGGCACGATGCCAAAATTCCCTTCAATCTCCCGCAGCATGGGGCCGGCCTCTTTCTCTGGCAGCGGTGAGAAGGGGAACTTGCCGAGCTTGCCAGGTTTGAACATGGTGTTGGGCACGGAGTGATGCTTGTGCAACCGGGCAACGAAAAAGCCCTCACTGTCGAAGATCTGGGGCCACACATGCAGGTATCCCTCCGGCGTACAGGCTTTCTCCGCCCCCGGAAAGAGATCGGCCAACGAGTCAAAGCTGAAGGCATCGCCGAACTTCTCTTGCAGTGACTGACAGACGTCCTGGTTCTCTTGCAGGCTCAGGGTGCAGGTGGAGTAGACCAGTACGCCGCCGGGTTTGAGGGCGTGAAAAGCACTCTCCAGCAAGCCACGCTGCACCGTGGCGATCTCCTCGATGCTCTCCAGGCTCCAGTTGCGCAGTGCGTCTTCATCTTTTCGCACCGTCCCCTCCCCGGAGCAGGGGGCGTCGAGCAGGATGGCGTCGAAGGTTTCCGGCAGCCATTGGCCAAAGACCTTGGCATCGAAATGGGTCATGCCGACGTTGGTCACACCGCAGCGCTGGATATTGGCGCTCAGCACTTTCAGCCTGCTGCTGGAAAACTCGTTGGCGATCAGCATGCCGCGATTCTCCATGAGCGCCGCGATCTGGGTAGTCTTGGAGCCAGGGGCGGCGGCCGCGTCCAGCAACATGCCATCCCCTCTGGTTTGCTCACTGGCAAAGAGCGCCGTCACCGGCAACATGGAGCTCGCTTCCTGAATATAGAAGAGGCCGCACAGATGCTCGGCCGTGTTGCCAAGGGGAACGCTCTCATCACTGCGGGTGAGCCAGAAGCCGGTTTCACACCAGGGCACGGGATCCAGCTGCCAGCCAAGCGGCGCCATGCGGGCGACAAACTCGGATACCGTGATCTTGAGGGTGTTGACCCGGATGCTGCGCCGCAGCGGCTGCCGGCAACTCGCCACGAATGCCTCCATGGAGAGATGGGATGGCATGAACTCCGCAATGTGACGCAGGAAGTGATCGGGGAGGTAGGTGTTGTCGTGCACGGCGCAATCTCGCTGACCCAAAATGAGGGGCGACATATTACCACAGTGCGCGGCCCTTCTTGATGGGGGAGTCCATGAGACCATAAAAAAACCGGCACAAGGCCGGTTTTTGACGAGCAGGGGAATAACTCAGGGCAAGATGCGGGGGCTCCACTCCAGCCACTCTTTTTCCGCCTTGGCATGAAGCGGATAACGATGACCCGCCTTGACGGTCGCGCCCATCTCCCGCTCCGGCGTATTGAAGGCAATCCCGCCCGCCAGCAGGCTTTGCACCGTTTCGACTTCGATGGTGCCACCGGTCAGCCCGATATCGGCCTTGACCCCGGAGACATTCCAGAAGCGGCTGTTGGCGCGTATCAGATGGGCGTACTGTCCATCCACATTCACATCGATCAGCACCTCGCTGCCATCCCGGGCCAGGGTCACGCCGGTGACGCTGCCCACCACCATCTTGCGAAACAGCAGGGGGCTGCCCACGCTGATGCCATCGACGGAGGGGCTCTTGAGGGTCAGGGCAAGACCGGCGGGGCCACTCTGGCTCAAGGGGAAGGTCTCCTTGCCAGCCCCCCGGCCCGGTGTCGCCTCCACAAAGGCCCCCTTGATCAGGGTATCGAGGTGGGCAACGCCTCCTAGCCCGACCTTGGCCTGCACCAGGGCATAGCGCGCCCCGGATTGCAGGAAGCGCGCGGCATATTGCTCATTCAGCTCGGCCTTGAAGCTTACCTGGCCCAGGGTCGGGTCCAGTTCCACCTGCTCCACCTTGCCGATGTCCACTCCGCGATAGCGGATGGGGCTGCCGACCCCGAGACCCGGGTTGTGATCCGCCGTGAGGGTGAGGGTGCGCACCTGGGAGCTTGCCTGCTCCTTGCTGTCAAAGAGCTGATGACTGCTGCGACCTGTCCCCAGCTTGTCGAATTCGATGGCACCACGCAGCAGGGTGGCGAGGTTCCCCATCTTGACCTGCACGCCATCGAGCCGGATCTTGCCGTCGATGGCGGCCTTCTTCCAGAACTGGGGTTGCTGCTTGAGCAAAGGAGCATAGATGGCATCGATCTCCAGGGTGATGGCCACACCGCGATCATCGGCATCCAGCGCCTTGACCTTGCCCGCTTCCAGTCCCAGGTAGAGGACGGGGGAGCCCACACCGATACCATCAGCCTGAGCGGCACGCAGCGTCCAGCTGACCGCTTTGGCATGGCGGCTCCCAAGCAGGGCCAGCTCCTGGCTGGGGTAGAGGCGGTCAATCCTGTCACCCTTCGCAGCCTGAACCAGCTTGATGCCCCCCGCCAACCAGGCACTGGCCGGGCTGGTCTCCACCTTGATACCGCTGAGGTCCGCCTCCACCTGCAAGGGGGCGGCGCGATAGAAGCGAGCCCGTTGCAGCAGATGGCGATAACGCTCGTTCACCAGCAACTCGACACTGGCATTGCCGCCGGCATCCAGGGTCAGTGCCCCGAGCTGACCTATCTGCAACCCCTTGAACCAGAGCGGAGCCCCTTCGCTCAAACCGGCGAGATCCTCTGCCTGCAGGGTCAGCTTGATGCCGCCGCGCTGTGCCTGGCTCTCCAGGATCATGGTGTTGACCCGTTTACCGGGTTCATAGTCCAGACGAATGGCGGGCCCGGCCAGCAGGCGATCCGCGTGCTTGATCCCGGCAGGGGAGAGAGAGACCGTCTCCCACACCAGACGACTCTTGCCGGTCACCCGGAACGCCTGTTCGGGGTTGATGAGGGCCGTCACGCTCCGCCCCTGTTCGGTGAGGCGAATAGGGTCGACTCGTCCAATCTCGATGCCCTCATAGAGGATGGGCATCCCTTCCTTGATGGGCAGAGTCCCCGCCTGGATGGTGATGCGCTCACCCCGGGCGGCCTCGGCCAGCCCCTTGTAGAGGATGAAATTGACCCCCTTTTGCGCCACGGGAGAATCTTTGGGGGAGTCAAACGCAATGCCGCCGCTCAGGATGGAGGTGAGACTGCCCGCCTCCACACTGACGCCAGCCAGGCTGAAGGAGCCCTTGATGCCGCTGATGTTCCAGAAGCGGGTATCCGCCTTGACGAGGTGCTCGAAGCGCGGCTCGATCACCAGATCCAGGATCACGTTCTGGTTCTCTTCCCCAAGACGGGTGTTGATGACACTGCCCACCTCCAGCCCGCGGAAATAGATCTTGGCGCCGATGCCCACCGACCCCAGAGAATCGGCTGTCAGGTGCAGGGTTCGCCCCTGGGCCTGATAACCGGGGGGAGGGCCATCCAGGGCATCGAACTCATCCTCCAGCGGGTTGTTCTCCCGTCCGGGTTGCAGGTTGATGTAGTTGCCGGACACCAGGGTGTCCAGGCCGGAGATCTCGGTCAGTGACGCCTTCGGACTCACCAGCCAGAAGTCGGAGCCCTTGCGTATGAGGGAGCGGGCACGGCTGTCCACCTTGGCCAGCACCGCAATCTTGCGACCATCCTGTGCCAGTTCCAGCTCCTGGACCACGCCGATGGCGACCCCCTGATAGCGCAACTGGGTCTTGCCCGGCAAGATACCGTTGCCCTGGGCAAAGTTGATGCGAATGAGTTGACCACTGCTCGTCCACTGCTGGTAGAGAAAGCCTCCCGCCAGCAAGAGGGCGATGAAGGGCAGCAACCAGACCGGGGATAACCAGCGGTGCTTCTCAATGACGGGCTCAGCCCCGACCATACCGACTCCTTACATTGGCTGTGATGCACAGCGCGTTCGACACAAAAAACATTAACGGGCCGCCTTGTCCCACAACAGGCGGGTATCGAGCATCCTGGCCGACATCATGGTGAGCACCACCACGCCGGCGAATGCCGTCGCCCCGGGGCCGGCACGCACGTTGAGCAGCACGCCGCGATCCACCAGAGCCACCATCAGCGAGATGACGAACAGGTCCAGCATGGACCAGCGTCCGATGAAATCGATGATGCGGTACATGACAAGCTGGCGTTTTCGGCGCACCGGCTTGCTGCGCTGCAACTGCCAGCAGATCCAGCCAAGGCCCAGGATCTTGCCGATGGGCACGATGATGCTCGCGGTCAGTACTATGGTGGCGATGCCGGACATCTTGCTGCGATAGAGCGCCATGATACCGCTGAAAATGGTATCGGACTGCAATAATCCCTTGTTGTAAAAGTGGGTGATGGGCAACAGGTTCGCAGGCAACAACATGAAGGTGGCCAGCGCCAGCAGGCCCCATGACCAGGCGAGGGAATGGGGGATGCGCATCTGCAAGGGAGTGTGACAACGAGGGCAGCTCATGCCGTGTTGATGGCGCACCAGCAACCCGCAGGTATGGCAGCGGCAAAGCCCCAGTTCACGGGCGCTGATCGGGGACATGGTCCGGCTCCCGGGAGGCGTGTTGCAGCGGAATCCGCTCCCAGTAAGGGGCAGGATCAAAGAGGATCAGCAGCGTCATGTTGAGCAGCATCAGACAACCCAGGCTCAACAGACCGCCTCCCAGGCGCACGTCGGCGATGTCGATAAGCTTGAACAGGGCGACCAGCAGGCTGACGATGTACACCTCCAGCATGGCCCAGTGGCGAAATACCTCGACCGCTTTGAGGGTCCACGCCAGCAGATGCCAGCGCTTGGCCAGGCCGGAGGCGAGGGCAAAGATCCCGAGCAGCAGCCCTGTCGGCGCCAGCACGGCGCACCAGAGCACCAGTGTTGCCACCCAGAGCTCGCTCTCGGCATACAGCATCATAATTCCCTTGATCAGGTTGGCGTCCGAGCTCACGCCCGCCAGACGAAGATAGATCAAAGGCTCAAAAAACGCGGAAGGCAGCAACAGGAATCCGGTGATGGTCAGCGCCATCAACTGGGAAGGGCGAAAGGCATAGCGCCCATACAGATGCTGATGACAGCGGGGGCAATGGGCGTGACGGCGCAGCGGCAGCAACTTGCGTTCGATCAGCAAGTCACAGGCCGGACAGACAATCACCGAGTGCGGATCCGACATACGATTCAACCTGTTGAAGGAATTGATGAAATTTACCTTAAAACGCCTGCCCTGTCTTGCCGCGCTGCACACCCCCCTTTGAAAAGATGTGTTTTCCGCTGCGAACTGGCCGCCGCCAGCCAAGCAGGGGCTGGCGATGCATGCCGACATGCTGAGGGTATTTGCAATACTGTATATACGTACATATACTTGCAATCACTATCATCAGGAGGGCGCCGCGATGGCCGTTGAGATCAAGTATGTTGTGGTACGTGGGGGAGTGGAGAAGATGACCTTTGCCAGCAAGAAAGAGGCGGATGCCTATGACAAACTGCTGGACACCGCCGATGAGCTGATGACACTGCTGGCGGGTGCGCCGGTCGCGCTTGCACCGGAGCAGCAGGAGAGTCTGGCCTTTTATCTGGCCGAGCAGCGGGATCAGTTGCAGCAGGTATTTCGCGGTGGAAAAGGGCAGGGGAATCCCCCCAAAGAAGACAAGCTGGATACTGAACTGCCAAAGGGGAAGCCCCTGAAGAGCGTGGCTTGAGACGAAAGGGCGGGGAAGGGGATGTGAGGCAGAAGCCGCTCTCTCATTCATGAAAAGTGCAACTTAAGTCATTGTCACGACTATTTTCCCCGAAAATTTTCCAACCACACCGCATATTTATTGAATATGCCGATTGCTCGTCATCATGGGGTATCACAGCAAGATGCCTCAGGTCGTTGCCCCCAAGGCGCACTGCAAGCCCTGATGCCGATAACCCCATTTATCGGCATCAGGGGGGTGCGGCCCCGTTCAAAACATTCAACCGACATCACACACCATCATGACTCAGCCAGCACTTCCACCCGCCATGCCGCTGTTCGATAGCGTGGACCACCTTGAGGCGGGCAATCCCCAGGTCAACCAGTACCTCGCCACCCTGAGTCTTGGCAAGGTCCCCGACGCGGGGATCGTCTATGAGCTGGCCGTCGACTGGCTGCTGGAGCAGCGCCACAGCGAAAACAACTACAAGACCTATCGCAGTGAGCTGACCACTTTTTTGCACTGGTGTTTTTGCGAGGTGGCCATCAGCCCCAGGGATCTCACCAGGCGCATCATGATGCGCTATCTCGACTATTGCCTGGCGCCACCGTCCGGACTGATTGCCTACCGCAACGTCGCCCAGTTCGTGCTCGACAAGGAGTGGGGGGAACGGTTGCCAAACCCCCTGTGGCGTCCGTTTCTTGGCAAGCGGGAACTGGGCCGGGAGCTGCCGTATCGACTGAGTGAGCAGGCGATGAAGACAAAACTCGCCATTTTGTCCGCCTTCTTCCAGTTTCTCATCCAGGAGGAGTACATGGATCGCAATCCGGCTCTCCTGCTGCAGCGGGTTAAACGTGCGGGCCCCCAGGAGGCTGGTGAAGATGCGCAATCCTTCACCGAGCTGCAATGGTCCTATGTGATGCAAGCCGCCGAACAGCTCGCTGCCGAATGCCCGGCCCAACATGAGCGCAGCCGCTTTCTCATCTGTTTGATGTATGCCTGCTATCTGCGGATTTCCGAGGTGGCGGCCAGGCCGGGTTTCAGCCCCGTCATGGGCCAGTTTCGACGTGACGCCAAAACGGGCGTCTGGGGTTATGACATTCCCCGCAGCAAAGGCGGTAAACGTCGCACCGTGGCCGTTTCTCAGGCTCTGCTCGAAGCCCTGGCTCGCTATCGTACCTTTCTTGGACTTTCGCCACTGCCGGCCCCCGGAGAGCAGACACCGCTGTTCGTACGCCACAAGGCGGCGGCCCATGGCCGCGAACAAGGCGAACTCAATGCCAATCTGGGTATCCGCCAGCTACGAGACCTGGTAATGGCGGTATTTGAACAGGCCGCAAGCCTTGCCGAACAAGACGGTTTTGATCAAGATGCCGCTGAAATGCGAACCCTGACGCCGCACTCCATTCGCCACACCGGTATCACCCATGACATCAATCTGCACGGCCGGCCTTTATCCCACGTACAAGCCGATGCGGGACACGACAGCATCGACACCACCTCCAAGTACCTGCACACCGGCAACCGGGAACGTCACGAGAGTGCCAGCCGCAAGCCGCTGGACCACTTGCTCGACCAGGACCGAACATATGATTGATAACCAATGGTGAACAAATAAAGCTGCACTCATAACCAAGATGTTGGACCTAAAGGCAATCCTTGATTGACCATGCCCTGGGACTCATAAATATAACACTGCGCATAATGTCCTGTGGTTATGTTTAGCGCTGCCTCCCTGCTAGTCTGCGCAGCAGCAGGGAGCCCCGTAGGGGGCGTTGAATATAACCCGCATTGTGCGCGACCGCAGAAATCCCCCCTTTGGTAACCGTTACCTAATCCCCCCAAAGCCTGCTGTTTGAGTTCTGTTCGCCTTTCTGGAGGGGGCAGGGGCCCCCGCCTGGGATGATGCCGGAGGCGCGACCGGGCGGGGGCCCAGGCCCCCCGAGTCGGCGAAGCCACGAACTCTAACTGTGGCTTTGACTCCGAGAGCCGGACGCAGCAGCGGGCCATTCTTTGAGGTTTTTCAGAGGGTTAGCGCATAAAGGAAGGTTAAAACGGGGCAGGGGCCTTTTTCACTGGCTGCTATCCTTGTGCTCGCGCTCAATGGCGCTTGCAGCTTCCTCCATCCGATTGTCCAGTAGCCAGTTCACGATATCGGACATCTTGATGATGCGTCCGCACTTCATGCTGGTCTCGATCGCCTTCCGCTCCAACTTCAACCGTCGGGGGCCGCTAATCCTGACTGTTGTGTCCTCACGCTGTTTTTTCATTGGTTTCCACTCAGTTGACTGCTTTCACGCAAGTCTACCTTATGCGTGTGTTTTATTGTTCCCACGCTTGCATATCGCATGCGTTACCCCTATGATTTTTTCGAGCGCATGCGCGCATCCGATATATAAACAGGCACGGGACGCCATAATGTACGACTTCTGGGAAACTCACATCCCCTTCAAGACTCAGTTCTGCACCGTGCAGCGCGTTGGCGTTGGTGCATCTGATATCGTGGGAATGGTTGACCTGGAAGAATGCGGGCGCCGTGGACTACAGCTGGGCTCGCGTAGAGTCGAATTTGCGATAGACGGAGAGGGGACGCTGCATGACCTCTATCATCCCTGGGAGTCTCTCCCTTCAAGCTTCACAGACATTGCCTGTAAGCTCCACCAAGCTCACCTCAAGCGCAGTTGGCCTTGCATTGCTATCAAGGCATCACCGGCTAAGCTGCTCCAGGGTCACAACGTGTACGGGCCAGACTGTGCTGCTACTGGCCTCCTCGAACTTATCGCGGCTTTTCGTCGAGCCTTGCCCGATGTTGCCGACATGCTCGACTTTGCCAATGCTCACATTCGCCGCGTAGACGTTACCTACTCTATCCAGCTCCCCGATGCAGAGACCATGGCCAACTGTCTGGCTGCCATCGGTCAACTCTCGCACCGTCACCTGCGTGCGGCCAAAGAGGCGGATTACGAATCGACCATCTACTTCAACCGCCGCAGTCAGGACCAGCAAGACGCCGGTCGTAGCAAGGTGCTGGTTGTCTACGCCAAGCACAACGAGATGCTTCACCAACTGGAGCGCCTGCAAACCGCCGCCCGCAAAGAGAAGACCAGCCGTTACAACTCCGTGATAACCGCGCTCTCCTCTCCAGAACTCCAGCAGTTCGCCACCAACCGGTTGCGCTTTGAAGGCCGTGGCCTGACCCGTTGGTTTGAGCAGAAGCAGATACCGCGCAACGTGTGGCAGTTCCTCGCCTGGGTGGCTGACTTCGAGAAGCGGGAAGGGATGACGTTCTGCGAGTGGGCATGGCGTGACATGTTCAGCGACATGATGGCAGCTCTTGGTCAGAGCAAGGTTCACCTGACTCAAGACCGCGCCGTGCAGGCCCGCTTGCGTGAGGTGTTCGGTCGCTGCAAGGAAACCGTCAACCCTGACGACACGATCACCACCACCTGGAACTACACCCGCGCCGATCGCCTGATGCAGTTCTACCGCCTGCTGGCAACCGAAGGCTGGGACAAGACCAAGCGTCTGACCGCCCGCTCGACCTTCTATGACGCCGTTAATGCGCTTCTGGCCATTGGCCTGACCAAGGCCCAGCTTCAGAACCTGCGCAACAAGAAGACCGCCAAGCTCCTGCACCTCATCAAGATGGACTTTACCGACCAGCGTCCAGTCGGTTACGTCGAGCCCATTGGTACTGTGCTGCATAGCAAGGGTGACCTGAGCAGCCTGGGCGATGTGTGTGGCAAGGACTTCGTGCAGAAGCTCGGCCAGTCCCGTGAACAGCTCATTGCCGCCGAGGTGGCCAAGGTCTCCGGCCAGCCGCTTGATGTGGCCCGTTACTGCGTCTCCCACCTCGTCGCCGGTCGTCCCATCCGCCTCAATGGCGAACTGGGCGGGGCAGGGGGTGAGCAAATCCATCTGGCTGTGTTCGATGATGGTACCTGGGAGCTGGTGCGCGGCAACGTCAATGAGTACCGGCAAGAGCACAACCTCCCCGAACCTGAACAGCGCCCGCAGTACGACGATGACGAATTGCTGGCTGACTTCGCCGACTACCTGGGGGCCGCCCCCAATCCTGAATTCGACGCCCGTTCATACGCCGATGCAGAGCACCGCAAGCTCTCCATCATCCTCGATGCCCTGCGGGCCGAGCTGTATGACGCCGAGCAAGACCCCGACCAAATCGCCAAGGCCGTTGGCCTTCGCGGACGCATCAGCCTTACCAAGCAGCGTTTAGACCGGCTTTGGTACTGGGCACATAAGGCCACCGACTCTCGGGGCCGCAACATCAGCAGAGAGGAAGAGATATGTCAGGAATGAGCAAGGTTTTCCACGTGCTCCAGGTGCGCTTCGGTCGCATGGATGAGCCAGGTAAAGAGTCCTTCGACTGGGCAAATGTCCACGTAGTAGAGGATGAAGTTCAGTTCGATAACGGGTTCGCTGGGGTCGATATCGGCAAGTTCCCCGTCGATACCGCTGATGGTAACAAGCTGGCCAAGGATCTCCATGCAGCGGCCCGTGCCGGTGGCGTTCTTCCTGGTCTTATCGAGCTGACCTTCTCGCCGCAGATCTCCCTCAAGCAGACCAAATTGCTCGTCACCGGCTGGAAACCGGTGAGCAACGCCTCGGCCGCGTCGGTCAAGGCCTAATTGGTAACTGTTACTTAACGTGCCAATTTTCTAACGCCCCTGCTCAAGGTGAAGGGCAGGGAGCCCAACCAACCGTAAGGAGACTCACCATGACTGCTGCACAAAAACTGCTTTGCCGTATTGCTGGCGTCACTTCTGTGGCCCTGCTCTCTGTACCGGCCTTTGCTGCCGACGCTGACTTCGATGTCAGTTCGCTGATCGCGATGCTGCAACTGGTACTGGCGGCCGTTGCCCTCGTCGGTACTACCCTGCTGACCATCTACGCGGTCGCCAAGGGCTACAAGGTTATCAAGGCCGCGTTTTAAGGGGAGGGGGCTGGCATGGCATCCTATCAGTTTGATGGCGTGTGTTATACCAGCCCCGAATCTACCCTTTCCGCTATGGCTTCAACCATGACGGGCGTTGGCATTGACGCCAATGGTAGTCCCGTCCCTTATCACACGGTTGTTGAGGAGTTATCCCTCAAGACCATCAGCACCAACGGCACTGTCCAGGTGATGTCCCCCCAGCTCCAACCCTGCCAGCTCCTTGACTGGCCGCAAACTACAGCCATCTGTCTAATCATCGCCCTTATCTGGGCTTGTGCTTGGGGCTATCGCACTTTGAGCAGGTCTATGGATATGGAGTCTGGCCAATGACCCCGCTTGCCGTCCTGGTGACGCTCGCCATATTGGGCGCGTTCTGGATTCTCTTTAGTTGAGGTGATCTATGTTCATTCGCGCTCTGCCGTTCCTGGCCGCCCTCGTTCCCTTCGCTGTCTCTGCTGCTTATACCGAAATGGTCATTGAAGGCGTTAAGCAATCAAATGGCGTTTGGACCACCGCTGGCGTAATGGATACACAGGGATTTGTCAGAACGACCGGTGCCGTTACCGTATCCGGCGTAACCCGAAATCTCCCCGTCACAATGACCGCCGACCGAGTTGCCGCAAGCGCAATAATGAAATCTGCCGCCCGCCTTGCTGGCCCTGTCGCTCTTGCCGCTGCCGCATATGATGTCTACCAGTGGGTTACAACCGATACTGGAATACAGGCTTCCGGTAACCAGTGGATTGAGGAGAATCCTGACGTTTGGGCTGTCGGCTCATACTGGGGTCGCTCTGCCACTTCATGCATTGCATCTAATCCACAAGCCGTTGCTGATTGCACTGGCGTTGCTTTATACGGCGCTGGCAAATATGGCACCAAGCCCTGCACTGTTTCTATACCAAATCAGCAGTATTATTGTCAGGTATACCCAACTTATAACCCTGCCGCCGTCTTTCCAATTAACGCAAACAAATATACCTGCACCAACCAAAATGTTGCCTCATGCAAAGATGCCGTTTACGCTGGCGAGGATTATTTCAACCTCAAAACTGGAATTCCTCCGTTGCCCATCCTTGCCTCTGGCTGGAATAATATCCCCTCACTCAAGGGTAAGGGCATTCCTTTTACTGAGGCTACTTTCACCCCTTATTCTGAGTGGAAGTCTGACCCCTATTTCAAGGATGGCAATTGGTGGCGTGATCGTATGGATGTTTCTCCAGCGCCCACACCAAGCCAACCAACTCGTGTTCGCGTCGATTACGGTCCAGTAAAACTAGAAGGCCAGACAGACCCAACAACCACACCCGATACTGGTCCCGCTGACGGCAACACACAACCCAAAGAACAGACCAAGTTTTGCGATGACAACCCAATGTCAATCGCGTGTGTAGAGATGGGCGAGCTTGAACCCGAGAAGCTCGATACCACCGAACTCCCTATCAACATGAACACGCCCGCCTGGGGCAGTGACAACGCACAATGCCCTGCGCCTACCTCCTTTACCGACCACATGGGCAAGACGGTTCAAATCAGTTATCAGCCTGTTTGCGAATACATGTCGATATTACGACCCATTATTATCGCCGTTGCTTGGATTGGGGCGATATACATCCTTCTTGGCATCAGAAAACAAAGTGAGGGTGCATCATGAATATCGCCGTTTGGCTCGCTTCAATAAGCTGGCCCATTGTTTCACGTTTATTGGCCCAGCTCGGTATAGGTATCGTTAGTTATGCCGCTGTCGCTGGCCTTGTCACTTCCGCCATTAATAGCGCTAAAGCCAGTTATTCAGGCATGATACCCATCATTGCCCAGTTCTTCGCCTTGGCCGGTATTAATACCGCCCTTGGTATTATTGCCGGAGCTATTGCTGCCCGACTTACTTACTCGGTCTTTAAGAGGTTCCAAATAAAATGATTACTTTGATAACTGGTGTTCCAGGGGCCGGAAAAACCCTGTACTGCGTTGACCAAATATTGCGTGCCGAATCTGCCAAAGGTCGCCAGTTGTTTGTCGATGGCATCCCGGATTTGCAAATCCCTCATGAGGTTGCCGGTGACATCAACGACTGGCATTCCTGGGCACCTGAAGGGGCCCATATCGTCATTGATGAAGTTCAACGCCATTGGCGTCCTGAAGCTGCTGGCAAGGCTGTTCCTCCTGCCATTGCCGAGCTTGAAACCCATCGCCACCGTGGTCTCGACTTTACCATTCTTACCCAGGGGCCCACCCTGGTGCATGCCAACGTTCGCCGTCTTGTTGGTCGTCATATTCATATCCGTCGTACCGCCCTCGGGGTCTATGCGTATGAGTGGCCAGAGTGTAAAAACGCGCCGGACTCTGCCTGGAAGTCGGCAGTTGCCAAGGTTAAGTTCCCGCATCCTAAGCGCAGTTTCGGCCTCTACAAATCCGCCAGTCTCCATACCAAGGTTTCTTTCCGCATCCCAAAAGTGGTTTACCTGGTTGGTTTCGGCCTGGCAGTTCTGCCATTCCTCCTGTGGGGGATCTATTCGATTTTGTCCAAGCCGCTTGCGACCATCTCTGTGCCTGGTCAAACCGCCGCGGCCAGCCAGTCGACGGGGCAGGGGAGTGTCCTTACCGGTGGGAGCCTGACTCCTCAAACTTCGTCATCTGCTCCTTCGACAGCAACCGCACCGGTTAAGGAGGTCGATATACGCGAGCAATTCATTCCTCGCATTTATGGCGAGCCCTGGACAGCACCGGCCTATGATGGCGTGAGGGTAGTGCGTAACATGCCCAAGGTTGTTGCTTGTCTTGCGACTGAGGATAAGTGTTCTTGCTATACGGAACAGATGACTGTCATTCAGATGACTGATGCCCAGTGTCGCGAACGCCTGGATGGTGGCGGGGTTTACGATCCTTACAATGAACAACCTAAGCCAAGCAGCTCCCAAATTCAGGTACCAGTTGACCAGCTGACCAAAGAATCCTGATTGTCATCTCTCATGATGCCGATAACCCCATTTATCGGCATTAAGTAACTGTTACTTTAACTTGCACATTTCTCGGCCTGAACTATAGTTAAGTAACAGTTACTAAATGGAGTGATGAACATGGCCAAGCAAAAGGAAGTGCAGCTCGAACTCGCCGTCAGTCGCGCCCCCGGGCGTCCTTGTATTGGGGATGCACCTTTGACCCCAGCAGAGAAGCAACGCCGCTACCGTGAGCGCCAGCACCAGAAGAACATCACCGTTACGTTAAGTCGGGATGACGTAACCACGCTCAGCTCGTTGCTGACGGCCGCCAAGTTCTACGGTCCCCGTATTGGGGTAGACCTGGACGCTAAGTCGGTTCAGCGCCTTATTGCTGCCCTTGATCATGCTTGTGGCGGTGACGTCCTCAAGGGGGGGAAGTAATCATGCGCGGTGGTTACAGAGAAGGTGCTGGCCGCCCTAAGGCTATCCCCAAGGTTCAAGTCCGAGTGCCCGAACCTCTGCTTCCTCGTATTCAACGTTTGATTTCCTGTTACAACAATCAAACCGTCGAGCCCGCTGCGCAACCCTGGTTTCCTGTCTCAATCATGCCAGACCATGGCCGCCGCATTGATATCTGGTGTGTGGAGGATGGTAAGGGCTGGTGCTGCTACGAGATCAGCTCTGACATGTTCATCCAAGACAGCCAGCCGCGTTCCCGAGCTCATTGGGTGAAAAAGATTACCGCCTGGCGTTATTCGCTTCCCGTTGAGCCTCCTGTCTTTCAGGGGCTTTAGCCCCTATAAGGCGGCCCACTGCGGCCAAGTGTCGTGACGTAGGTGGGCCCGCCGAAACTTCTTTGAGATCCTTCTGTGAGGCTGGGTCAACTCCTTTCCCTGCAAAACCGGCTTTTGAGGCTTTCCGAGTCTGAGGGAAGCGAACGCCGCAGCGCCCCCCTGGTCTAGTGGCCTGTGCGACCGCGCATAATGTCCTGTGGTTATGTTTAGCGCTGCCTCCCTGCTAGTCTGCGCAGCAGCAGGGAGCCCCGTAGGGGGC